>LJCW01000325.1 GCA_001298555.1 Actinobacteria bacterium OV450 | reverse complement strand
TGAGGACCCCCGCCCCCGCCCTTCCCCCCCGCCCCGCCCTTCGCCCCCGCCCGCGTCTGCCGCCGGTGTCCTCATCCGAGGACGGGGTGCGCCTCCGGGTGGGCGTCCCACCACGCCCGGTGGAAGGCGTTGTTGTCCACGTTGGCCAGGTAGGCGGCGGCCGCCGCGCGGTAGAGGGTGGCCGCCTGTGCCGCGGAGACCGCCGCGCGGTTCCAGGCCAGGCGGATCCGGCCCGTGATCGGGGTGCCGAGCAGCGGGCGCATCACCGTGCCCTCCACGGCCGGGGCCGTGGGCTGGGTCAGGGAGATGGCGCGGCCCGCCGCCACCAGGTCGTGGCGCATCTTGCGGTCGGTGATCCGGTAGCGCAGGGAGGGGGCGAAGCCGGCCTTCGCGCAGGCCTCGACCAGCGCCTCGGGGCCGCCGTCGTCGTCCTCGACCAGGGTCATCCACTGCTCGTCGGCCAGTTCCGCAAGGTCCAGGACCTCGTGCCCCGCCAGCCGGTGCCGGGTGGACATCCGGATGCAGAAGGGCTCCTTGGGCACGAGGGTCCGGGCCAGGATCCCCCGGGGCAGTGCGACCTCGTGGTCGTTGACCTCTCCGTACACGATGACGTCGTACCGGCCCGCGCCGAGCATCCGTACGAGCGCGGTCACCGAGTGCTCCACGTCCACGGTGATCTCCCGCCCTGCCGGGGCCAGGTCCGTCCGCGTGAGCAGTCCGTCGATCAGGACGAGCAGGATGCAGCCGAGCCGCAGCGGGGCGTCGGTCGCCATGGCGCGGGTCTCGGCGCCGAGGGTCTCCATCTCGGTGAGCACGCGGCGCGCCTTGGTCAGGACGAACCGGCCCAGCGGGGTCGGCTCCACCCCGTGCCGGCCGCGGACGAAGAGCTCGCCGCCCGTGACCCGCTCGATCCTGCGCAGCTGCGCGGACAGCGCGGGCTGGGAGACACCCAGCCGGCGGGCCGCGCCGCCCAGACTGCCGGAATCCGCTATCTGGCACACGGCTTGCAGATGCCTCAACTCCAGCTGCATTCCGGCAGCTTACGCAGCGTGACCCCACGACACCATAACGCGGGTCTTATGCGTGCAGGGATGTCCCAATCTCGCCATGTCCATGTCCATACTCGGCGCGAACAGCCAGCCGCACCCCCCACACACGATCGGAGTGGACTCTTGCAGCCCACCAGATGGATGGCTTCCGTGGCGGCCATGGCGCTGACCGCGAGCCTCGCCGGCACGCTGGCCACCGCCGCGTCCGCCACGCCACAGGCCCGTTCCGCACCCTCTCCCCGGCCGACGTCCGCCGAGCGGGCGGTCGCCGCCGCCGACGCGGCCGTCCGCAGCGGCCTCGACACCCTGGTCAACTCGCCCCAGCAGCAGTACGACCGGCGCCTGGTCACCCCCTGGGTGCAGGACCTGTACTCGGTCTCCTACGAGCGCAGCTACCGCGGCCTGCCGGTCGTCGGCGGCGACGCGGTCGTCCTCGCCGACGGCCAAGGGCGCGTCCGCGCCGTCCAGTCGGCCTCCACCACTGCAGTCGACGTGGCCACCACCCCCTCGGTCACCGCCAAGGCGGCCGAGGCCACGTCGCGCGCGGAGCTGGCCGAGGTCGACAAGGTGCTCGACAGCCGGCTCGTCGTCAAGATCAAGGACGACAAGCCGGTCCTCGCCTGGGAGACCGTCCTCTCCGGCAGCACCAGGACCGCGCCCAGCAAACTCCACGTCTTCGTGGACGCCCGCACCGGAAAGGTCGTCGACCGCCACGACGAGGTCGTCGCCGGCAGCGGCAGCAGCAAGTGGAACGGGCCCAACCCGCTCAGCGTCGACACCACCGCCTCGGGCGGCTCGTATTCGCTGCGCGACCCGAACCGGCCCGGTCTGAGCTGCGCGGACTACGGCAACGGCAGCGTGTTCACGAAGTCCTCCGACTCCTGGGGCACGGGCAACCCGACCTCCAAGGAGACCGGCTGCACGGACCTCATGTTCGCGGCGCAGAAGCAGTGGGACATGCTGAGCCAGTGGCTGGGCCGCAACGGCGTCAGCGGCAACGGCCGCAGCTTCCCCGGCAAGGTGGGCCTCGGCGACCTCAACGCCTACTGGGACGGCAGTTCGGTCACCATCGGGCACAACAGCGCCAACGAGTGGATCGCCGGGATCGACGTGGTGGGCCACGAGTACGGCCACGCCATCGACTCCAACACCCCCGGCGGGACCAGCGGCCAGGAGGCCGGGCTCGGCGAGGGCACCGGCGACATCTTCGGCGCGCTGACCGAGGCGTACGCCAACGAGCCGGCGCCGTACGACACCCCGGACTACACCGTGGGCGAGATGATCAACCTCACGGGCAGCGGTCCGATCCGGAACATGTACAACCCGCCGGCCGTCGACAACGACCCGGCCTGTTACAGCTCCGCGATCCCCGGCACCGAGGTGCACGCGGCGGCGGGTCCGCTGAACCACTGGTTCTACCTGCTGGCCGAAGGCAGCAACCCCGGTGGCGGCAAGCCGAACAGCCCCACCTGCAACCAGTCCACGGTCACCGGCGTGGGCGTGCAGACCGCCGGCAAGATCTTCTACGGCGGGATGCTGCTCAAGACCAGCAGCATGTCGTACAAGAAGTACCGGACGGCGACCCTCAGCTCCGCCAAGTCGCTCGACCCGGCCACCTGCAACCTCTTCACCCGGACCAAGGCGGCCTGGGACGCGATCAGCGTGCCCGCCCAGTCCGGTGACCCGACCTGCACCCCGAGCGGCCAGAACGACGACTTCTCGATGGCGCTGAACCCGTCCTCGGGCACTGTCCAGCAGGGGGCCTCGGTCACCACCACCGTGACCACCGGCACCACCACCGGCCAGGCGCAGCAGGTGACCCTCACGGCCACCGGCCTGCCGGCCGGGGTGAGCGCCTCCTTCAACCCGGCCACCGTGCAGTCCGGCCAGTCATCGACGCTGACCCTCTCCGCCACGGCCAACGCGGCGCCCGGCTCCTCCACGGTCACGGTCAAGGGCCAGGGCCCGAGCCTCGCGCACACCGTCGACTACGCGCTGAACGTCGGCAGCACCCAGCCCGGGACCGATCCCCCGGACGTCAGCGTCGCGAACGTCCAGGCGCACCTGGCCCAGTTGAACACGATCGCCTCGCAGAACGGCGGCAACCGCCGGGCCGGCAGCGCCGGCCACACCCAGTCCGTGGCCTACATCAAGGGCAAGCTCCAGGCCGCCGGCTTTACCGTCACCGAGCAGAACTGCACCTCCTGCACCTACCCGTCCAGCAACCTCATCGCGGACTGGCCCGGTGGCCCGGCCGACCAGACCGTCATGTTCGGCGCCCACCTCGACAGCGTCTCGGCGGGCCCGGGCATCAACGACAACGGCTCCGGCTCCGCGACCCTGCTGGAGAACGCGCTCGTCCTCGCCCAGAAGAACCCCACGCTGACCAAGCACGTGCGGTTCGCCTGGTGGACCGACGAGGAGCAGGGCCTGAACGGCTCGCAGTTCTACGTGGGCCGGCTCAGCAGTGCCGAGAAGGCCGCCATCAAGGGCTACTACAACTTCGACATGGTCGGTTCGCCGAACGGCGGCTACTTCATCAACAACGTCAACTCCACGACGGCTGCGCCGCTGAAGGCGTACTGGGCGTCCCTGAACCTCGCCCCCGAGGAGAACACCGAGGGCCAGGGCCGCAGTGACGACTACTCCTTCCAGCAGGGCGGCATCCCCACCTCCGGCTACGCGGCCGGTGCCAGCGCCCGCAAGACCTCGGCGCAGGCCGCCAAGTGGGGCGGCACCGCGAACGCCGCGTACGACTCCTGCTACCACAGCTCCTGCGACACGGCGAACAACATCAACGCCACGGTCCTGGACCGCAGCGCCGACGGCGTCGCCTACGCCATCTGGAAGCAGGCCGTCGGCGGCGGCACCCCGGCGCAGGACTTCTCGATCGCCGCGTCCCCGGCCGCAGGCTCCGCCGACCCGGGCGGCAGCGTCACCTCCACGGTGAACACCACGACCGTGAGCGGCAGCCCGCAGACACTGGCCCTGTCCGTCTCCGGCGCCCCGGCCGGCGTGACCGCGACGCTCAGCCCGGCCTCCGTGCAGTCCGGCGGCTCCTCGACGCTCAGCGTGCAGGTCGGCGCGGGCACCACGGCCGGCACCTACACCCTGACCGTCACCGGCACCGGCACGGTCACCCACGGCACCACCTACACCCTGACCGTCGGCGGCGGGGGTTCGTGCACCCCGAAGCAGGTCGTCGCCAACGGCGGCTTCGAGAACGGCAGCAGCCCGTGGACCGCCACGGCCGGGGTCGTCACCAACCAGTCGGGCCAGGTCTCGCACGGCGGCTCGTACATGGCGTGGCTGGACGGCTACGGCGCCTCCCACACGGACAGCGCCGTGCAGTCCCTGACCCTGCCCGCCGGCTGCGCCTCGGCACGGCTCGCCTTCTACCTGCACATCGACACCGACGAGAACGAGAACGTGGTCTACGACCGGTTCACCGTCTCGGTGGGCGGCCAGACCCTGGAGACCCTGTCCAACGTGGACGCGGCCCCGGGCTACGTGCTCAAGAGCTACGACGTGTCCCGGTTCGCCGGCCAGAGCGTCACCCTGAAGTTCCAGGGCGTGGAGGACCAGTCGCTCCAGACCTCCTTCGTCGTCGACGACGTCACCCTCCAGGTGAGCTGACGCCCGCCTGAACCACCCCCGGGCGGCACGTGCCCCGGCCTCGCGGCCGGGGTGCGTGCCGCCCGTCCGCGTCGGTCGGCGGCGGGGGCGGCGGGCGGCGGGCGTCAGTAGCGGCGCGGGGACATGACCTGGGGCACGGAGTCCGCTGCCTCCAGGACGCAGCGGGGGACGCCGGGCCCGGGTGTCGCGCGGACGGACACCGGTGTCGGCGGCTCGGTCGGCAGTTCCACCTGTACGGTGACGGGCCGGTCGTGGTGGGTGGTGCCGTGGCCGGTCTCCTTGCCGTCGACCAGGATCTCCACCTCGACGTGGCGGCCGGTCTCGACGGTGGCGCTGACGGAGTGCCCCGCATGATCGATGTGGAAGTGATGGCGTCGTCTCATGAGGTCGCCTCCGGCGGGCGGTGCCGATCGTCCCCCGGTCCAGGGTAGCCGCGGGCACCGCGGGACGCAGCGCCCGGCCGGGACGCGCCTGACGGGGCGGGCGGCCTGCCTCCGCAGGGCCGGACGCCGAGCCCGGGGTGGGGGACGCCCGTACCGTCCGTCGCCCCCCGATCCCGGTCCACGGGTCGGGGGTCCCGCCCCGGGCAAGCAGGTCGGCGACGGCGCGGGGCCGGGCAGGTGCTCGGCGGGATGCGGGCGTACGTGGATCAGGTGGGCGTCGAGCCCGGCGATCCGTACCGGCAGCGGGGGGCGGAGCGCAGGTCGCTCCCCGCCCCGGGGAACGTTTTGGTTTGGCGGTCGATCCTCAATACGATCCGGCGATGATCACAAGAAAATGGGTGGCGGCCGGGGCCTGTGGCCTGTTGGCCACTCTGGCGGTCGGGCTGTTCCCGGCGAATGCCGTCGCCGGCGAACCGGTGGCGAAGGAGTCCCCCAAGGTCGAGCTGGTCCTCGACGTCAGCGGCTCGATGCGGGCGACCGACATCGACGGCAAGTCCCGTATGGCCGCGGCGAAGCAGGCGTTCAACGAGGTGCTGGACGCCACACCGGACGAGGTGCAGCTCGGGATACGGACCCTCGGGGCCACCTATCCCGGTGACGACCGGCAGCAGGGATGCAAGGACACCAAGCAGCTCTACCCGGTCGGCAAGCTCGACCGGACCGAGGCGAAGACGGCGGTGGCCACGCTGGCGCCGACCGGCTGGACGCCGATCGGGCCGGCCCTGCTGGGTGCGGCCGAGGACCTCAAGGGCGGTGACGCCACCCGGCGGATCGTGCTCATCACCGACGGCGAGGACACCTGTGCCCCGCTCGACCCGTGCGAGGTGGCGCGGGACATCGCCGCCCAGGGCATCCACCTCGTCATCGACACGCTCGGGCTGGTCCCCGACGCCAAGACGCGCAACCAGCTGATCTGCATCGCCGAGGCCACCGGCGGCACGTACACCTCGGTGCAGCACACCGCCGAACTCTCCGGCCGCGTCAAGCAGCTGGTGGACCGGGCCGCTACCCCGGTCCTCACCCCGGTGGCGACCGAGGGTGCCAAGCAGTGCCAGGGCGCCCCGCAGCTCGGCGCGGGCCTGTACACCGACCGCGAGCCCTTCGGTGAGCACCGCTGGTACCGGGTGGACGTCAAGCCCGGCCAGGAGCTGCGCGCTTCGGTGAGCATCGCCGCCGACCGCGCTGTCAACAACGACTACGGCGTCATGCTGCGGGCGACGACCGTGCACGGCCGGGAGATCGTCCGGGGGTCGGAAGCGGGTGACGGGCGCACCGACATGCTCTCGACCGGACTGCGCTACCCGAAGGCCGAGGCCGACGACGAGACGGACGGGGACGGCAAGCCGGCCGCGGAGACGGTCTGCCTGCAGGTCAGCAACTCCTTCTCGGCGCCCGCCTCGGTCAAGACCACCCCGGGCCTGCCCGTCGAGCTGACCATCGACGTCGTCGACGGGCCCGACCACTCCGCCGACGCGGCGTCGTTCGGCCTCGGCCGCGGCTGGTGGCTGCTCGGCGTGCTGGTGCTCGCCGGTCTGCTCGCCGGTCTGCTGTGGGGCTGGATCTCCCGCTGGCGTATCTCCGTCTGGAGGACGAACTGATGCGTACCGTACGCATACTGACCGCCGCCGCCCTCGCCGCCGGCGGTGTGCTCGGCACGGCCGGCGCGGCCGCGGCGGACACCCCGTCGGCGAGCGCGAGTGCGAGCCCGGGCGTCAAGGCCTCCGGGCCGAGCGAGGCCGGCACCGCCTTCCGTACCGCCACGCCGGTCCGGCCGGGCCAGCGGGCCACGGCCGACGCGTCCACCGGCGACTACCTCTACTGGGTGGTCCCGCTGGACTCGGGGCAGCGGGCCACGGTCAAGGCCACGGTGAAACTGCCTCCGGCGGCCAACCGGCACGGGGCCTCGACCTGGCAGCTCGACGTCTACGACGGGCTGCGCCGCCGCCAGGCCTGCACGTACGGCACGCAGCAGGCAGCCGCTGCCAGGGAGGCCGCCTCGGTCGAGCTGTCCTGCACCCTGCGCACCGTGCGCCCGGGTGCGGAGCCGTGGGCCAACGATCCGCTGCCCGGCAGCTACTACGTCCGCCTGACGGTCGTCGGCGTGGCCGAGGAGGACCTCGGTCTTCCGGTTCACGCCGAGGTCGAGGCCGCCACCCGGGACACGGGCGGCGCCTTCGCGGTGGACGGCGCCCTGGCGGCACCGCTCGTACCCGGCATCGGCCGGACCGCGCAGGCGGGCGCGGCGAGTTCGGCCAAGAAGCCGGCGGCCGTCGGTGAACCGGCCGACGGCTGGTCCGGCGGCCGGTGGTCCGACCGCTGGGTGTGGACCGCGGCGGGCGGGCTCCTCGGGGCCCTCGCCGGCATCTTCGGCTACTCCCTCACCCGCGGCCGGGGCCGCCCCTCGCGGGTCCCGCCCCAGGCCTGACGGCCCCGGCGGCCACGGACCCGTCCGTGGCCGCCCCGGCTGGTGACCGGCGAGTACCCGGCTAGCCTGGTGGAGGGGCCGCACGCCGAGGTGGTGGGTCATGTCCGAGAGCGACCGGTACTGGACCGCGGGGAACTGGCACGTGTCGGAGGGCCGCGAAGACGAGTTCATCGAACGCTGGACCGCCTTCATGACCTGGACCGATGCGGCGGTGGGCGGTTTCCTCTCCGCCCGCCTGGTCCGTGACACGGCCGACCCCGCGCACTTCGTCTCCTTCGCGTCCTGGCGGGACCCGGAGGCCATCGGCACATGGCAGCGCAAACCCGACTTCCACGAGCTCTTCGGCGAGTGCCGCGCCCTGTGCGACGGCGTCGACGCGGGCGGCTACGTCCTCGCCGCCGACGTCCGGCCCCGGCCGTAGGGCCGTCCCCGGGGTGCGTGCCTCAGTAGCCCGCATCGGCGCGGCCCGAGTCCGCCGAGATGTCCAGCCGCCCCGCCGCCGCGGGGTCGTGCATACCGGGCGCGACGTCGCAGCGGCCCGTCCCCGCCCGGGCCGTCACCCGGAAACGGGTGGCCGTCGGCACGGTCAGCCGGACCCGCCCCGCTCCCGCCCGGGCCGTGACCCGGTCCGGCGGGGCGGCGAAGCGCGCGACGGCGGAGCCCGCCCCCGCCCGGAGGTCGGCCTGCGGCGAGGTGAGCCCGGAGGCTTCGAGGGAGCCAGAGCCGACGCTCGCCCGCAGTGGTCCGCGCAGCGCGGTCAGCAGGAGCCGCCCGGCACCGACCTCGGCGTCGACGGCGCCGGCCAGTCCGCTGACGGACACCGTGCCGGAGCCCGCCGTCACCTTCACCGGGATGCCGGCGGGCACGGTCACGTCCAGGTCGACCGAGCAGCCCGGGCCGGATTCCACGAGGTCCGCGGGCCCCGGGCAGCGGGGCGTCAGCTTCAGGGTGTCACCGAGCCAGCTCTCCTCGATCCTCGGGGCGGTCAGCGACCAGCGCACGTCGGCCTGGTAGACCACCTGCCGGTCGGAGCGGGGCGTGACGCGCACGTCGGCGCCACCCGCCTCGATCTCCACGGCGGTCACGGCCCGTTCACCGCTGGCACCGCTCAGCGTGCCGTGCTCGGTGGACGCGTACGCCCAGCCCTGCCAGGCGGCCGGAACGAGGACGAGCACCGCGCTCAGCGCCGCGGCCACGGTCCACGCCACCCGCTGCGGACGCCACCGGGACCGGCCGGCCGCCGCGGTCACGAGGCGCCGTCCAGGAACCGCAGGACCGCAAGGACCCGCCGGTGGTCACCGTCGGCCTGCGGCAGGTCGAGCTTGGCGAGGATGTTGTTGATGTGCTTGGCGACCGCGCTCTCGCTGATGACGAGCCCGGCCGCGATCCCCGCGTTGGAACGGCCCTCGGCCATCAGGGCGAGCACCTCGCGCTCGCGCGGGGTGAGCCGCTCCAGCGGGTCGACGCCCCCGCGGCGCAGCAGCAGCTGCGAGACGACCTGCGGGTCGAGGGCGGTGCCCCCGGCCGCGACCCGCTTGACGGCTTCGATGAACTCCTCCACGTCGGCGACCCGTTGCTTGAGCAGGTACCCGACGCCGCCCACCCGGCCCGTCAGCAGGTCGGCGGCGTACCGCTCCTCCACGAACTGCGAGAGCAGCAGGACCGCGGTCCCCGGCCACTCCTGGCGGATCATCAGGGCGGCGCGCACGCCCTCGTCGGTGAAACCCGGGGGCATCCGCACGTCGACCAGGGCGAGGTCCGGCCGGTGTTCGGCGACGGCGGCCAGCAGGGCCTCGGCGTCCCCCGTCTCGGCGGCCACCTCGAATCCGGCCATTTCGAGGACCTTGACCAGTCCTATTCGCAGCAGCACCGAATCCTCGGCGATCACAGCCCGCACGGCAGCTCCACAGTCACGACGGTCGGGCCCCCGAGGGGGCTGTTGATCAGGATGCTTCCGTCGACCGACCCTACGCGCTTGCGCAGGCCCACCAGTCCCGTGCCCCCGGCCGGGTCCGCGCCGCCGACCCCGTCGTCGGTGACGGTGATGCGCAGCACGTCGGCGGCACGCCGGACCTCCACGCGGCAGCGGCCGGCCTTGGCGTGCTTGGCGACGTTGGCGAGGGCCTCGGAGACGACGAAGTAGGCGACGGCCTCGACGGTGGGTCCGGGCCGGTGCGCCAGGTCCACGCTCAGTTCGACGGGCAGGGGCGCCCGGGCCGCGATCCCGGAGAGGGCCGCGTCGAGTCCCCGGTCCTCCAGGACCGCCGGATGCAGGCCGCGCACCAGATTGCTGAGCTCCTCGATGGCCTCCTTGGCCTCGCGGTGGGCCTCGTCGATCACGGCCTTCGCCTCGGGCGGCAGATCGCCCAGTGTGGCGCGGGCGATGCCGAGGTTCATGGCGAGGGCGACCAGGCGCTGCTGGGCGACGTCGTGCAAGTCCCTTTCGATCCTGCGGCGTTCGAGGTCGGCGGCGTCGAGGACACCGGCCCGGCTCTCTGCGAGGTCCTCGACGCGGCGTTCCAGCTCCCGGGCCCGGTTGGGCCCGAGGAGCGCGGCCGCGGCGAAGGCGTCGACCCGGGCGAGGGCGTCGGCGAGCCAGGGGGTGGCGAGCAGCAGCAGGCCGCCGGACACGGTGACGATGTCGTAGTCCCGGGTCCAGCCCATGCCGCGCTCGTCGACGGGGAGCATCCAGGCCCAGGCGTACACGCCGGCGCATGCGGCCCCACCCGCCCAGGCGAGGACGATCAGCGCGCCGCCGACGCCGGCGAGCGGGCTGACCAGCAGGTGGTAGACGTACTGCCGCCAGGTCGACTCGGAGCGCAGCCGTTCGAGCAGGCCCCGCGCGCTCACCGGCCGGTGCTCGTGCGCGACGGCCGGTATCTCCCGCTCCAGCAGCTCCCGGAACCGGCTGCGCTGGAGCAGGGTGAGCAGCGGGCCGAGGAGCAGCACCGCGAGCAGGGCGGGTGCGGCACGGCCCGGGGCGGCCGCCGTGTACGCGAAGACGGTTGCGGCGGGCACGGCCATCGGGATCGCGGCGGTCGTGAAGGCGGTGCTCCGCCAGGCCCGCGCCGACCAGGGCGCGTGGTCGGCGAGTCGGCGAGTGGTACGCCGCAGCGCCCCGGAAAGTCCCATGTCCGTACGGTAATCGCACGGTTCGGGGGCGCTCCACCACGCTGGTGCCCGCCCGGTGGTGTAGCCAGCACCACCCCCGGTTCGGACAGTGCCGCTACTGATTCCGGTCCGCAGCGCGACCAGAGTGGTCGTCGTACCGGGGGACGGACCGCCGGCACCGGAAGGAGATCCACCGCCATGACTCTCGTCGCCCCGCACTGCCGGCCGCGCCGCATGCCCCGTCCGGCCACGCTGCTCACCGGCGCCGGGGTGGCCCTGCTGCCCTGGATGGTGGTGCTGTCGAGGACGCTGCCGCAGAGCGCGGAGGTCTCGAACTGGGCCACCGCCTGGATCGGGCTGGACGCCCTGCTGGCCGCCGGACTGACCGGGACGGGGATCCTGCTCGGGCGCCGCGACCCGCGTGCTGCGCCCCTGGCCGCGGCGACGGCGGCGCTGCTGGTGGTGGACGCCTGGTTCGACGTGACGACCGCGTCCGGCGGCGGCGCCCGGGCGACGGCCGTGGCCCTTGCGGTGTGCGCGGAGCTGCCGCTCGCGGCGGTCTGCGCGGCGGTGGCGGCCCGCCGCCCGGTGTTCTAGCGTCGAAAGGGCGGGGTGACCGGTGCGTCGAGTCGGCCGTTCCCCGGGGGGCGCCCGCACCGCGCGGCCCCCGCCCGTGGTCCGGCGGACCTGCGGGCCGCGTGACCGACCGGGAGAGAAGGTGCATCCGCATGCGTCCGTCGGCCCGTATCCCCAGCGTCCTCGCCGGTTTCCCAGCGTCCTCGCCGGTTTCGTCCTGGCTGTCGGCGGCGCCTGTCACGCGGCCCGTCAGGCACCCGACGGACGTACGTCACAGCGGATGGCCGTCGGCGTCGGTGGGTTCCCTCTGGGTGGAGAACCTGGAGATGAAGACGTCGAAGAGGCCGTCGGGGCGGCGCGTCATCGTGGCCCCGTCCTGCCAGATGCCGTTGTCCGGCCACCACTGGCTGCCGTAGGGGTCGCCCTGGTTCTGGTGGATGTCGTGCATGCCGAGCCCCTCGTCGAACGGCTCGCCGAAGACCAGGACCTGCCGGCCCACGACGAGGATCGGCTCCAGGGCCTGGGAGGCTTCCAGGTAGGAGCCCGTCGTCCAGGGCCGGGGCGGGTTCAGCCGGTCCAGGATCCGCTGGACCCACTGCGGCGGGTGGCCGCCCAGCAGACAGCCGGGGCGGTCCGCGAGCGCGGGGTGCCGGAGGTAGTCGAGCGCGCCCGATCCGGAGGTGCGGGCGAGGTCGTGGTAGCCGGGGGCCGGCGAGGCGACGGGGTCGAGCACCGAGGCGTGCAGGGTGAGGACCTTCCACTGGACGCCGGTCGTGGACTGCTTGCTGTCCACGTCGACGGCGCATGCGTACCGGCCGGCGGGCGCGTCGACTTCCAGGTGGACGTGGAACCAGCGGCCCTGGTCGTCGGGCCGGTCGCGGAAGTGGCGGTGCAGGGTTCCGGACAGCACTCCGTAGTTTTCGAGCGGCATGCCGCCAGTGAACCACCCGGTCCGCCCGGCGGCGGGCGCCCGCGCCCGCAGGCGTGTCTGCGTGATCCCCCACCCATGGCGAACAATTGACGGAACGTTGACTCCCCGTGGAGCGAGCCGCCCGGACCCGGTGACTACGGTCCGTCCCATGCCCCTACCCCCTCCCCTCCCGGTCCTCCCGTACCGCAAGCCGACCCGCGGGCGCGACTACTGGGTGCTGGACGACGTACTGCCGGACCCGGCCGCCGTACGCGAGCGCTGCCTGGCCAAGGACGACTGGACCGAGGGATATCCGCACAAGCCCGAGAGCTGGCCGGGGCTGCGCGCCATGCCGGGTCTGGAGCCCGCTGAACTGGCGCTGGTGGAACGGCTGGTGCGCAAGTCGACCGGCGCCCCGAAGATCTGGGCCGAACGGCCGGCGGGCGGCGGCACGTTCAACCACAACTGTGTCCAGGTCGTCGGCGAGGGCGAATCCGAGCCCCGTCCGCACACCGACTCGCGGAACCTGTGCCGCTACGCCGCCGTGCTCTACCTCAATCCGGACGTGCCGAAGGACTGCGGGACCAGCTTCTACCGCCAGAGCCTGCCCGGCGGCGCCCTGGGCGGCAACCAGGTGATCGCGCCGCACAACAACCTGGTCGACGCGCTCGGCACCCGTTTCGTTTCCCCGGATTCCTTCACCGAGGACGTACGGGTCCCCCACCGTGCCAACCGGCTGCTGCTCTATTCCGCGAACCTGATACACAGCGCCACCGGCTACTGGGGCAAGACCCTGGAGGAGAAGCGGATGACGGCCGTCTTCTTCTGGAAGGCGTAGCACGGCGACGCGTGGTGCCGTCGTCCGTGCACCACGAACCGGACGGTGCGAACGCCCCCGGCCGGGGGCACCCTCACCGCCGGCCCCACGGATGACGGCGGGTGTCCTCTGCGAGCCCGCCACCCGTGCCCGCCCACGTGACGATGCGTTCCGCCCCGGGCGCCGCCGCCTGGGCCGGGACCGCCGGGACCGGTACGGGCTGCGCGGACACCCGGCGGATGTCGTGCACGGCGCGCCGCAGGCCGGTGCGCAGCCGGCGGCCCAGGGGACGCTCTATCAGCCGGTGGACGACCCAGGCGAGCACCACCATGACCGCGGTCACGCCCAGGACGAGGGGGACGGGCCGCACGTCGTGGCGGAAGTGGTGGATGAACGTCAGCCCGGCCATCATGTGGATCAGGTACAGCGGGTAGGTGACCGCTCCCGCGTGCCCCAGCCAGCGCCACCGCACCCGGTCGAAGGCGCCGAGGGCGATCCCCGCCATGACGAGGAACCCGCAGGCGATGACGACGTGGGCCGGCCAGACCGGCGTGTGCGCGGCGACGCCGCGCCCCAGGTTGCTGATCATCCGGCTCTGGACGTAGCTCTGCGCGAGGACGAACTGGAGGCCGGCGATGCCCCACAGGACGGCATTGGGCCCGAAGCGGCGCATGAGGTGGAAGGCGATCCCCGCGATGAAGTACGGCGAGAACGTCGGGATCGCGAAGAAGGACAGCACTCCGCTGTCGGCGGTGGGCGCCACCACGCCGGCCACGGTCCACACCGTGCAGAAGACCACGCAGTTGCGGTAGGTGAGGCCGCGCACGACGACCAGTGCGAACAGGGCGTAGAACTTCAGCTCGACGAAGAGGGTCCAGTACGCGTCGTCGATGTGCGGCACCTTCATGCCGCCCTGGAGCATCGACAGGTTCACCACCACGTCGCTGAACGCCTTGACGCCGCGCACCTCCGGCCAGGCGAACAGGACGCCGGCCGTGAACAGGACGGCCGCCCAGTAGGCGGGGAAGAGACGCGCGATGCGGGAGGCGGCGAACTCGCCCACCCCGCGGTCCCAGGCACTCATGCAGATGACGAACCCGCTGACGACGAAGAAGATCTCGACGCCCAGCCAGCCGTAGGCGGCGCAGGCGCTCGCGACGGGGAAGACGGAGGCGGCCGGTTCTCCCCAGCCGCTGTCGAGCGCCAGGTAGTGGTAGCAGAGGACGGACAGTGCGGCGACGATCCGGACGCCGTCCAGGGCGGCCAGGCGGGCGCCACCCCCCGCCCCGGCCCCCGGCGCGGGGTGTCCGATGGCTCTCGACGCGCTCATACCGTGGTTGCCGCTTCCTTGGGTGACTGTCCGATGAACAGATTTGATCAACCGGCACCCTACCGGGCACCCCCGACGGCCACCCCTGCCCGCAGGACGAGGTGTGACGGAAGTCTGACGGAGGGCCGCCGGGCCTGGTGCGGGAGCGCCGGCGGTGGTCGAATCGGCCCGTGAGCCCCGCACCCGCACCCCCTCCCCGGCAACCCGACCCCGACCTCGACCCCGACGGCCACGGCACACCGATCGGACGCCGTCTCGTCCTCGGTATGGCCGGGCTCGGCGCCGCCGCGCTGGTCGCCGCCCCGTACCTGCAGGGCGGCTTCGAGTCGTTCCTCGGCGCCGCCGCCGACAAGGACCCCACCGGCCTCACCGGCCTGCTGCCGAACGGCGGCGGGTTCCGCTACTACTCGGTGGCCTCCTCCGTTCCCGAGCGCGGCCCCGAGAACTACCGGCTCACCGTGGACGGCCTGGTGGAACGCCCGACGACGTACACCCTCGACGCGCTCCAGCGGCTTCCGCAGACCCGGGTGGTGCGGGACGTCCAGTGCGTCACCGGCTGGCGGGTTCCCGGCACCCCCTTCGAGGGAGTGCCGCTGGCGCGGCTGCTCGACGCCGCGGGAGTGCGGCCGCAGGCGCGGGCCGTGCGCTTCAGCTGTTTCGACGGCACGTACACCGAGAGCCTGACCCTCCCCCAGGCCCGCCGGGACGACGTCATGGTGGCGCTGCGCATGCAGGACAAGCCGCTGGGCCACTCCCACGGCGGTCCCGTCCGGCTGTTCGTCGCCCCCATGTACTTCTACAAATCGGCGAAGTGGCTCTCCGGCATCACCCTCACCCGTGACGTGGAACCCGGCTACTGGGAGCGCCTCGGCTACGACGTCGACGCCTGGGTCGGCCGGTCGAACGGACGCGACGATGCCCCGACCGTCTGAGCCCGCGCCGCCCGGACCCGCACCTTCCGGGGCGGCGCCGTTCGAGACCGCACCTCCCGGGGCCGCACCGCAGCGTCCCGGGCGCCTTCGCCGGTTCAGCCGTGCCGAGCGGTGGATCCACCGGGCCACCGCCGCGCTGATGGGCCTGTGCGTCGCCTCGGCGGCCTGCCTGTACCTGCCCGCGCTCGCCGAACTCGTCGGCCGTCGGCACCTGGTCGTCACCGTGCACGTCTGGTCCGGGCTGCTGCTCGGTGTGCCGTTCCTGCTGGGGCTCGCCTCGCGGGCGTTCCGCGCCGACCTGCGGCGCCTGGGCCGCTTCGGGCCGCACGACCGGGTCTGGCTGCGGGCCGCCCTGCGGCGCGACCGGGTCACCGCGCGGCCCGCCGGGAAGTTCAACGCCGGGCAGAAGGTGTACGCGGGCTGGCTGGCGGGGGCGGTGCTGGTGATGACGGGCACCGGCGCACTCATGTGGTGGACCGGCCTGGTCCCCCTCGTACAGCGCACGGCCGCCGTCTTCGTCCACGACTGGCTGGCGCTCGCCGTCGGTCTCGTGCTCGCCGCGCACATCGGCAAGGCCCTGGCCGACCCGGAGGCGCGCCGCGGGCTGCGCACGGGCTCCGTCGGCCGGGCCTGGGCGGAGCGCGAGCACCCGCTGTGGCGGCCCGAGCGGGCTGAACGGGCTGAGCACGCCGACCAGGCCGAACAGGCCACAGGGGTTGAACAGGCCACACGGGTTGAACAGGCCGAACGGGTCGAACGGGCCGGTCCGCACCGGGGATGACCCCGCGGGGCCGGCCATCGGCCCCGCGGAGGTCGTTCGGCGCGTCAGCCGCCGTCGCGCACCGCGACGATGCCGTTGAAGACGCCCACGTACGCCGTACCGTCGGGGCCGAGGGTGATCGGCGCCCAGTTGTTGTCGTACAGCGGGCCGGTGCCCGTCAGCTGCCGCCAGCGGCGCTCACCGGTGCGGAAGTCCACCGCCGTGAGGTACCAGGCGTCGATCCCCCAGGCGTTGGGCTCCTTCTCGTAGAAGTAGAGCAGCCCGTTCCCGGTGGAGAGCTTGGGGACGACGGACGGCGAGCGGATCGCGCTCTGCCACACCGTGTCGCAGCCGCTGCCGTCGGCGCGCACGTCGATCCGGCTGACCCCGCCGACGACCGACTTGCCGAGCAGCAGGCTGGTGAGGTTCTCGTAGCCGTAGTTGTTCTCGACGACGATGCTGTTGCCCCAGGTGATGAGGGAGTTGTCGGTGGTCGAGGCGCCGCTGCCGAACACGGGCACCGTGCAGACCAGCCGCCGGTCGGCCGGGACGTCCGTGCCCCGCCGGTAGACGAGGACGTTCATCCGGTCGTCGGCGTTGTCGGTGATGGCGACGTAGCCGTCGCCGAAGAGGTCCGGGGTGGTGCCCGAACCCTGGTTCACGGAGCCGGGTTTGGTTCCCGTACCGCGGTCGTAGGTCTGCCGCCACTGTACTTCGGGGGTGCCGTCGGCGGCGGCGCGGAAGCTGTAGAGGGCGTGGTCGGAGACGATCGACACACCGTCCCGCGCGACCGAGAAGGAGTTCTGGATCTCCTCGCCCGGGAGCCGGACCGAGTGGATCCGGGCGGTCTGCGGGTCCACGATGCCCACGCGGCCCTGGCGGGTGACCCACCAGATGCGGCCGTCCCAGTCGGGCATCACGGAGGTCACGGGGTCGCAGGTGCCGCTGGGCCGCAGGTTGGTCCAGGTGACGCAGTCGTGCGGGACCTGGCCGGTGAGGTCCCAGTCGTCGTCCACCGTGAACGTCCAGCTCCCGTCCGGGCGCTGGGCGTGCGAGAGGCGCAGGATGTGCTGGCGCGAGTCGGCGAGGACCGCCCGGTCCCGGTCGTCCAGGTAGAAGTAGGCGCCGCCCGAGGTGTCCTTGAAGATCTTCGAGAAGTCGAGCGAGGTGATCGCCTCGACCGTCGAGGAACGCTGCGGGAGCTGGTGTTCCGCGAGCGTGGCCAGCGTACGGGGGTCCAGGAGCTTGACCTTGAAGCCGGTGAAGGTGCCGCAGACGGTGACCAGCCGGCCGCCGGCGTCGAAGGTGGCGGTGGCGCATTCGCCGCCCAGGGCCGCGATCTTCTCGCTGGTCACCTGCGGGTTCCGGCCGAGCGGCCCGGACCACGGCGAGGTGGCGCTGCCCCCGGCGTCGGAGTGCATGCCGCTGCGGCCGTTGGGCGCGAGGAAGGGGTGCTGGGGCGGGGCTTCGCCGGGCAGCGGGGCGGGGGCCGCGGGGGCGCCGTCGTAGTGTCCGACCAGGCGGTGGCCGGGGGCCTGGGGTATCGACTCGGCCTGGGCCGGGGAGATCCCGTACATCGCGGTGAAGACGATGAGGGCGGGGACCACGGCGCAGTTCAGCGCTCTTCGGAACATCCGGAGTTCCTCCGTTCTCTTCAGTTTTATTGACAGTGCGTATGACATCGCGCCGCCGCCAGACGCTAGATCGCACGGCCGGAGGAGTCCATGGGGGAGCGGGATGATTCATGAAGGCGCAACAGTCGGTCGACGCGGACCTCCCGGCCGCCTACGGGCGCAGCGCCGAGACGACTTCGGCCGTGGCCGACAGCCCGTCGTGGATGGTCGCCGCCATGCTGCTGCTCGCGAGGTAGAAGCCGAGCAGTACGCAGACGAGGGCGTGGGAGAACTTGAGGCCGCCGCTGCGCACGAAGATCGACACGAGGACGAGGAGCAGCACGACCAGGGAGAGCGAGATCACCATCGTTACCTCCTGAGAGCGGCGCCCATCCTGGCGCAGGAGGGGGTGCCTTCGGGCGAAACGCGTGTCCGCCGTACGGGTGTTGACCGTCCGTGACGGGCGATCAGTACTTGACGGTCTCGTCCCGGTGGGTCGTACGGTCGCGCCGGCGGGCAGGCGGTGGTGGATCCTGGCCGACGGCGGGGAGCCGGGCCGGTTGTCGGCGCGGCACTCCTCGGCCACGCCCACCAGGGCGGCAGTGGTCGAGGAGTCCGGCGCCGCGGTCATCTCGTCGCAAACCGGCCTGCGCAGGGCGCGGCACCGGGGTGCGGGCCGGGCAGGCGCGTTGCAGCCGTCCGTCGCCGGCCTCGCGGGGCGCCGGGGAAGCGGATCCGGCCGGGACCGACACGCGCGGCCGACGCGGCGCCCGCCCCTCGCGCCTCCCATCGGCCGGACGTGAGAGCCCGTGGTGCACGGGCCTTGCCGCGCCGCCCGCACCCGTGCCATATATGTCTAGACCTTTACGACGAAGCGGAAGCCGAGGAAGGCCCCCGTGCGACGCACCGCCCCCCTGCTCGCCCTCTGCCTGACCGCTGCCGGGCTCACCGCCTGCTCATCGGCCGACACCAGGCCCCCGGCGGCTCCGGCCGGGATCACCGCACAGGCCGGCAGCGCCACGTCCGTGCACGTCATGTGGCAGGCGGCGGCCCCGGCCGACGGGGTGACCAACTACCAGGTCTTCCAAGCGGGACGGCTGGTGCGCGAACTGCCCGCCGACCGGACGATGGTGGACGTCACGGGCCTCGCCCCGCAGACCGCCTACGTCTTCACGGTCCGGGCCCGGGACGCCGCCGGGAACACCTCCGGCCCCAGCGCGTCCGCCGCGGCCACCACCCCCGGGGCCAAGGCCGAGGACCACCAGGCCCCCACCGCCCCGGCGCGGGCGACGGGCCGCGCGGACGGCCCACGGGCCGCCACCCTGTCCTGGGCCGCGGCGAGCGACGACACCGGCGTCACCGCGTACGACGTCTACCAGGGCGGCATCCGGATCCACACGGCCGGCCCCGGCGAGAGCGCCACCACCCTGACCGGCCTCCAGCCGGACACCGTCTACGCCTTCACCGTCCGGGCCCGCGACGGCGCGGACAACTCCTCCCCCGACGGCCCGGCGGTGGAGGTGACCACCCCGCCCTCCGCGGGGCAGGGCCCGGGCACCGCGCCCACCGAGTTCTCCGCGACCGCCTCCCCCGGCGCCGTCACCCTGACCTGGACGGCCCCCGACACCGGCCGGCCGACCGCCGAGTACGAACTCCACGTCAACGCGAAGCCCGTCACCGTCATCCAGTTCGGCGCCGGCGCCGTGCCCCCCTCCGGGGCCGCCCGGGTGGAGTACCGGCTCTCGGTGACCGAGCCGGCCGGCACGCCGTGGACGCTCAAGCTCCGCGCCCGGCTGCCCGACGGCAACTGGGGGGCCTTCTCCGCGGAACGGAGCATCGTACTCGCGCCGTGAGGCGTACGGCGGGCCTCCCGGCAACGTGACAGCAATCCGGACGGAACGGCACGGCCGAACGAGAAGATCGCGCACAATACATCCGTGTTCGGTGAGTACGCGTTCAACACAGACCACCCGGATTCCGCGGAATCCGAAGACGATTCCGGGCCGGAACCCGCCGTCCCCCCGGGGAACCTGCCGCCCGATCCCGGTGGCTTCATCGGCCGCGAGAAAGAACTCGCGGAACTCCACTGTCTGTTGCGCTCGCGCAGACTGACCACCCTGACCGGGGTGGGCGGCGTCGGCAAGTCCCGCCTGGCACGGCAGGCCGTGGGCGACCCCGAACAGGCGCGGCCCGACGGGGTCTGGTGGGTGGCGCTCTCGCCCCTGCGCGATCCCGGCCTGCTCACGACGACGGTCGCCCACGCCGTCGGACTCACCGACCACTCCGCCCGCCCCCTCGACGAGGAGCTGTGCGCGTGGGTGGCCGACAAGGAACTGCTGCTCGTCCTCGACACCTGTGAGCACATCGTGGCCGAATGCCGCCACCTCGTGGGTGAACTCCTGCAGTCCGCGCCCGGACTGACGGTCCTGATCACCTCCCGGGAGCCGCTGGCCAGCCCCTGCGAAAGGGTCGTCGAGGTCTGCCCGCTGCCCTGCGACGGACCCGACAGCGATGCCCTCGCCCTGTTCCGCGCCCGCGCGGTCGCCGCGTCCCCGCAGGCGGCCGCGGCCTTCGACGACCCCGGCCGGGCCGGTCTCGCGGCCGAGGTGTGCCGCCGCCTCGACGGGATCCCGCTGGCCCTGGAACTCGCCGGGGCCCGACTGCGGTTGTGGACGCTGGAGCAGATGGCGCAGCGCCTCGGCGCCCGCTTCGCCGTGCTGTCCGACACCCGGCCCGTCCTCCAGCACCGGCACCGGACGATGCGGACCGCGATCGGCTGGAGCCACGAGCTGTGCGAACCGGTGGAACGGCTGCTGTGGGCCCGGCTGTCCGTCTTCACCGGGGACTTCGACGTCGCTGCGGCCAGGGCGGTGTGCGCGGGTGGTCCGCTGCCGGCCTCCCGCGTGGAGCGGGTGCTCGCGGGCCTGGTCGCGAAGTCCGTCGTGCGGCGCTCCGTGGAGCGGGGCGCGGGCGCCCGCTACCGCATGCTGGACACCATCCGCGAGTACGGCCACGACTGGCTGGCCGAGCTCGGCGAGGTGCAGACCGTCGCCGACCGGCACGCCCACTGGTACGCGGCGCTCAGCCAGGCCGCCGACCGGGGGTGGCTGAGCCCCGAACAGGTGGACTGGTACCGCAGGATGACCGCCGAGCACGCCCAGCTGCGGACGGCGCTGGAGCACCTCCTCGGCGCCGATCCGGTGGCCGCGCTCGACATGGCCGGGGCCCTGTGGTTCTTCTGGTTCTCGTGCGGACACGTGCACGAAGGCCGAGGCTTTCTCGAGCGGGCCCTGCGCACGGCTCCCGGCACGGGCGCCGCGTACACCCAGGCGCTGTGGGCGCTCGGGCTGACCGCACTGCTCCAGGGGGACATGGAGGCGGCCCGCGAGCTGGGCGGCGAATGCACCCGCGCGGCGGCCCGGCTGGCGGATCCCGAGCCGGAGCTGCGCGCGGCGTACCTGCACGCGGTGTCGGTGCTGATGCCCGGGGACCCCGTACGGGCGCTGGAGCTGGCGGGCCCCCGGGCGCGGGCCGGGCACGGCGGCCGGACCAGCGGGCCGGGCTGGCTCCTGTGCCGGCTGGCCACCGGCTACGCCCTGTGCGACCTGGGGCGCTTCGAGGAGGCCGCCGAGGAGGCACGGGGACTGCGGGAAGCCTGCGCCGAGCTGGGCGAGCGCTGGCTGCGGGCGTACGCGGACTACGTGCTGGCCGTCGCGGCGCTCGGGCTCGGCCAGCACGGGGAGGCGGCGCGCCACGTGCGGGCGATGCTCTCCGGCAAGCGGCTGCTCGGCGACCGGTTCGGCATCGCGCTGGGTCTGGACCTGCTCGCGGCGGCGGTGGCGGCCCTGGGCGACGGGGAACTCGCGGCCCGGCTGCTGGGCACCGGGCACGCCTGGTGGCGCACCCTCGGCAGGCCGCAGATGGGCTCACCCTCGCTGACGGCCCTGCGGGACCAGGGCGAGCGGCAGGCCCGCGCGGCGATCGGGGACGATGCGTACGAGGCCGCGTTCCTGGGCGGAACCACAGCGCCCACCGGCTGAACTCCGGCCGGTGGGGCCGCGTAACGCCGGGGCTCCCGTCAGTACGGGAGGGGTCTGCCCGACGGTGTGCGCAGGTCCAGGTCTCGGGGTGCGGGCTTGGGGACGGGCTTGCGGATCAGCTGCTGGCGCATGCGGCCTCCTCGCTCAGACCAGGGCCGGGCGGCGGGGTTCCACCGCACGGCCGTCGGGGAGCAGCTCACCGGTGTCATCGAAGACCACCAGGCCGTTGCAGAGCAGACTCCAGCCCTGTTCGGGGCGGAAGGCCACGGTGCGGGCGGCGTCGTGATCGGCGTCGTCGGCGGACGGGCAGGGGGGCTGGTGGGAGCACATGGCGCACCTCCTCGCAGAGTGGGGCGGGAGGGCCGGTGGTCACCCGGTCGAATCCGCGATCCACGGTGGCGGTGAGTATTACTGATCGCCGCCCCCGGACGGAACCCATATTCGGGGTCCAGTTCAGGGTGTGTATGCCCGCTTACCATGCGCTCATGCCCGGTATCCGGATCATTCACCGAACCTCCCTCCCGCCCGCCGAGGCCTGGCGGCGGGTCACCGACTGGGAGCGCCACGGCGCACAGGTCCCGCTCACGCGGACGATCATCGGGACGGAGCCGCCCACACGCGTCGGAACACGCTTCACGGCGCGCACGGGCGTGGGGAGGATCACGTTCGACGACCCCATGGAAGTCGCCCTCTGGCAGCCCCCGGCCGACGCCTCCCCGGGGCTGGTCCGGCTGGAGAAGCGCGGCCGCGCGGTCACGGGCTGGGCGGAGATCGGGGTCCGCCCCGGTCCGGCCGGCGGATCGGTGGTGGAGTGGCGCGAGGAACTGCACGTGCGCGGGCTGGGGCGCCGCTTCGACCCGCTGGTCGCGGCGGCCGGCCGGCTCCTGTTCTCGCGGGCCCTCGCCCGGCTGCTGCGGGGGTGACGGCGCGGGCTAGGGTGCCGTGATCACCGAGCACCCGTTGATCACCGCGAGACCGAGGAGAACCCGTGGCCACTCCGCCACCGCAGCACGGCGCCGGCCCGTACCACCCTTACGCCCCGCAGCAGGGCGCCCCCCACGGCCCGTACCCGGTGCCGCAGCAGTGGGGCCCCTATGGCGGCCCCCGCCCGATGCCGGGCGCACCGGCCGGCTGCCGCCTGTGCGGGGCCGAACCCGCCGCGCAGGCCACCGTACGGGGGCACCAGGGCATGCTCGTCCTGATGCGGTTCCTGCGCCAGGAGGGGCCGTTGTGCCGCGACTGCGGGCTCGCGACCTACCGCAGGATGTCCGCGGACACGCTGTGGCAGGGCTGGTGGGGCCCGTTGTCGGTGTTCATCACGCCGGTCACCCTGCTGCTGAACTTCGGCGCCCGGGCGCGCTTCCTCAGGCTCGCTCCCCCGGCGGGGGCCATCCTGCCCACCCTGGACCCGGGCAAGGCACTGTGGCGGCGGCCGCCGGCGCTGGTCTTCCTCGCGGTGGCCGTGCTCATCGCCTTCACGCCGCCCACCTTGCTGCTGCTGGGCCTGACGCTGTCCGGGGAGGACAAGCCGCCGGCGCTGATCACGGGTCAGTGCGTGCGCAACGAGGGCGACTGGAAGGACCAGAAACTGCTGGTCACGGACTGCGGCTCGCCACTCGCCCAGTACCGGGCCACCCGGCCCGCGGACGCGCCCGGCGGCGACTGCGCCCCGCGCGACTTCCTCGCCGAACCGCAGTACAGCGAGGGCGGCGACCAGCTCACCTGCCTCACGCCGCTGCGGTGACGAGCCGGTGCCCCGGACATCCGAGGCGTCCGGGGGCACCGCAGCAGCGGTCCCGGGCTAGCGGATCGGCATCTCCGAGAGCGTGCGGGCGATCACCAGGCGCTGGATCTCGCTGGTGCCCTCGAAGATGGTGTAGATCGCGCTGTCGCGGTGCATGCGCTCCACCGGGTACTCGCGGGTGAAGCCGTTGCCGCCGAGGATCTGGACCGCCTGCGCGGTGACCTTCTTGGCGACCTCGCTCGCGAACAGCTTCGACATGGAGCCCTCCGCCGAGGTGAAGGGCTTGCCCGCGACCGCCATCCAGGAGGCCCGCCACACCAGCAGGCGGGCAGCGTCGATCTGGGTCCGCATGTCCGCGAGCTGGAAGGCCACGCCCTGGTTGTCGATGATCGGGCGGCCGAACTGCGTACGGGTCTTGGCGTAGTCGAGGGCGACCTCGTACGCCGCGCGCGCGGTGCCGACGGCCATGGCGCCGACCGCGGGACGGGAGGCCTCGAAGGTGGCCATGGCCGCGTTCTTCACCCGCTCGCCGCCGCCCGCCCGGGCCCGCTCGCGGGCCCGCGCGAGCCGCTCGTCCAGCTTGTCCTTGCCGCCGAGCAGGCAGGACCCGGGGACGCGTACGTCCTCCAGGACCACCTCGGCGGTGTGCGAGGCCCGGATGCCGTGCTTCTTGAACTTCTGGCCCTGCGACAGGCCCGGGGTGTTGGGCGGCACGATGAAGGAGGCGTGGCCCTTGGTGCCGAGCTCCGGGTCGACCACGGCGACGACGATGTGGACGTTGGCGATGCCGCCGTTGGTCGCCCAGGTCTTGGTGCCGTTCAGCACCCACTCGTCCTTGGCCTGGTCGTAGACCGCCCGCGTGCGCATCGAGCCGACGTCCGAGCCGGCGTCCGGCTCGGAGGAGCAGAAGGCGGCGACCTTCACGTCGTCGGGGGTGCCGTACATCTGCGGGATCCAGGTGCCGATCTGCTCCTCGGTGCCGTTGGCGACGACGCCGATGGCGGCGAGCCCGGTACCGACGATCGACAGGGCGATCCCCGCGTCACCCCAGAACAGCTCCTCCATGGCCATCGGGATGCCGAGGCCGGTAGGGTCGAAGAACTGCTGGGCGTAGAAGTCGAGCGAGTAGATGCCGACCTTCGCGGCCTCCTGGATGACGGGCCACGGAGTCTCTTCGCGCTCGTCCCATTCGGCGGCGGCGGGCCGGATCACGTCGGCCGCGAAGCCGTGGATCCAGTCCCGCACCTGCTTCTGGTCGTCATTGAGCTCCATGGTGAACTCCGCCATGTCCCCTCCACCTGTGCATCCACCAGTGCGTTACTAGCGGTAACCCTTACGGTGGCCACAGTCTGTTACCGGCGAGTAAGCACTGTCAAGCAGAGTCGTTCCCCGCGCAGCCGATTCGTTCGCGAGGGTGTGCGGGGTGTTACGTTGCGTGGGCGTCACGCACCATCGCAAGGGCGGGGAGAGAACACGTCATGGACACCACTCAGCAGACCGGGGAACCGGGAGCGGCCGAGCGCCGCAGGCGGGAGCTGCTCGAAGCGGCCGACCGGGTCGTCCTCCGGGACGGCCCCAAGGCGTCCATGAACGCCATCGCCGCCGAGGCCGGCATCACGAAGCCCATCCTCTACCGGCACTTCGGCGACAAGGCCGGGCTCTACCAGGCCCTCGCCGTCCGGCACACCGACGCCCTGCTCGACTCCCTGCGGGCCGCGCTCGACGCCCCGGCCGAGCGCCGCAGCCGCGTGGAGTCCACCCTCGACACGTATCTCGCGGCCATCGAGGCCCGCCCGCAGGTGTACCGCTTCCTGATGCACCCGGCCGAGGATTCGCACGCCGCCGAGCGCGGCTTCGACGTGGGCCTGCACTCGGCCCCGCTGCTGCGCAGGCTCGGCGAGGAGCTCGCCCAGGTGATCGGCGAACGCGTGGACCTCGGCCCCGGCGGGGAACGGCTGGCCCGGATCTGGGGCCACGGCATCGTCGGCATGATGCACGCAGCCGGAGACTGGTGGCTCGGCGAGCGCCCGTGCGAGCGCGCGGAGTTGGTGGCGGGACTCACCGATCTGCTGTGGGGCCGCCTGGCCACGGCGGGCAACCGCGAGGACGGCCCGGGCTTCTAGAGCCGTGACCGCCGCGGGGTCCGCCGGCCGCCCGGAGGGGCGGGACCGCGCTCAGCCCCGTGCGGCCGCGCCGGCCCGCGCACCCCACGGCGTCCTGCGGATCGCCCGCCGCAGCCGCCGGGCGCGCATCCCGGTGACCCGGTCCGCGTAGACCGTGCCGTCGAGGTGGTCGCACTCGTGCTGGAGGCAGCGGGCGAAGAACCCGGTGCCCTCGATCCGCACGGGCGCGCCCGCGGAGGTCACCCCCTCGACGACCGCACGGTCGAAGCGGACCGTGCCGGCCTCCAGGCCGGGCAGCGACAGGCAGCCCTCGGGGCCGCGGAACTCGTCCCCGTCGGCCGCCACCAGGCGCGGGTTCACGATGTGCCCGACGTGGCGCACGTCCTCGTCGTCGGGGCAGTCGTACACGAACACCCGCTGCCCGACGCCGATCTGGTTCGCGGCGAGGCCGACGCCCTCGGCGGCGTACATCGTCGCGAACATGTCCTCGATGAGCCGGTCGAGGGCCGGCCCGAATTCGGTGACCTCCGCGCAGGCCGAGTGGAGCACCGGATCGCCCAGGAGGCTCATGGTGCGGACGAGGCCGGTGGTACCGGGAATGGGGCGCTGTCGCATGGCCGTAAGCGTACGACGGGCGAATATATGAGGAGATCCGCGGCGCCCCTGGGGCGCCGCGGTCAAGGCTCCGGCCGGTACTGGATAGGCTGGGGCCGACCGACGCTAGGAGGACAAGGGACGATGGCAGGCAACACAGAGCCGCTTTCGCCGCGGGCCAAGCTGGCCGTGACGGCGGGCAAGGCCGCGGCGGCGGTGTCGCGGGCCGCGGGACGCGGAAGCGGATCGGTGATCGGTGGCAAGGTCGCACTCAAACTCGACCCCGATCTCCTCGGAGCGCTCGCGCAGCATCTCGACGTCGTCCTCGTCTCCGCGACGAACGGCAAGACCACGACGACCCGGCTGATCGCGGAGGCCCTGCGGGCCAGCGGCCCGGTCGTCTCCAACGCCCTCGGCGCCAACATGCCGGCCGGCATCACCTCCGCCCTCGCGGGCGGCTCGGACGCCAAGTACGGCGTCATCGAGGTGGACGAGAAGTACCTGGCCGGGGTGGCCCGGGACGTCACCCCCAAGGTGATCGCCCTGCTGAACCTCTCCCGCGACCAGCTGGACCGCGCGGCCGAGACCCGCATGCTCGCGGAGAAGTGGCGCGAGGGCCTCCAGGGCTCCAAGGCCGTCATCGTCGCGAACTGCGACGACCCGCTGATCGTGTGGTCGGCCTCGTCCTCGCAGAACGTGGTGTGGGTCGCCGCCGGACAGGAGTGGAAGGACGACGCCTGGTCGTGCCCCTCCTGCGGTGGCGTCATGCAGCGCCCCGGCGACGACTGGTTCTGCGGCGAGTGCGGTTTCCGGCGCCCCACCCCGAGCTGGGTGCTGTCCGGGGACCACGTGCTGGACCCGCACGGCAGCGCCTGGCCGATCCACCTCCAGCTGCCCGGCCGCGCCAACAAGGCGAACGCCGCCACCTCGGCCGCCGTGGCCGCCGTGTTCGGCGTCCCGCCGCAGGTCGCGCTGGAGCGGATGTACCAGGTCCAGGCCGTCGCCGGGCGCTACGACGTGGTCAGCTTCCAGGGCCGTGAGCTGCGCCTGCTGCTCGCGAAGAACCCCGCGGGCTGGCTCGAAACGTTTTCGCTGATCGACGGTCCGCCGGCGCCGGTGATCCTCTCGGTGAACGCCCGCGGAGCGGACGGCACCGACACGTCCTGGCTGTGGGACGTGGACTACCCGCGGCTGGCCGGCCACCCGATCTTCGTGATCGGCGACCGCAAGCTGGACCTGGCCGTCCGCCTGGAGGTCGCCGGCCTGGACTTCCGGGTCTGCGAGACCCTCGACGAGGCCGTGCAGCTGGCGCCGCCGGGGCAGATCGAGCTGATCGCCAACTACACCGCCTTCCAGGACGTGCGCCGCCGCGTCGGCAACTAGTCACCCATAGAGGACAAGAGCATGAGCGACAACAGCCTGCGTCTGGTGTGGGTCTACCCCGACCTGCTGAGCACGTACGGAGACCAGGGCAACGCCCTCGTGGTGGAGCGCCGGGCGCGCCAGCGCGGCCTGGACGTGCAGCGCGTGGACGTGCGCAGCGACCAGCCCATCCCCACCTCGGGCGACATCTACCTGATCGGCGGCGGTGAGGACCGGCCGCAGCGGCTCGCCGCGGAGCGTCTGCTGCGCGACGGCGGTCTGGAGCGGGCCGTCTCGAACGGGGCGATCGTCTTCTCCGTCTGCGCCGGCTACCAGATCCTCGGCAACGAGTTCGTCAACGACATGGGCGAACGCCAGGAGGGCCTCGGCCTGCTGGACGTGGTGACCGTGCGCGGCGAAGGCGAGCGGTGCGTGGGCGACGTCCTGGCGGACATCGACCCGCGCCTGAACCTGCCGCAGCTGACGGGCTTCGAGAACCACCAGGGCGTCACGCACCTGGGCCCGACCGCGCGGCCGTTCGCCCGCACCCGTCTGGGACGCGGCAACGGCACGGGCGACGGCACCGAGGGCGCGTACAACGACACGGTCTTCGGCACGTACATGCACGGCCCCGTGATGGCCCGCAACCCGCAGATCGCGGACCTGCTGCTGAAGCTGGCCCTCGACGTGAACGCGCTGCCGCCCATCGACGACCGGTGGTACGAGGCGCTGCGCGCCGAGCGGATCTCGGCGGCCACGCAGCCCGCCTAGCACCGCTCCGGCCGCTCATCCGGGCGGCCCCGCCATCAAGTGTTCGGCCCGGTTTTCCCTTGGGGGAACCGGGCCGACGTGGTTTCGCACGACGAGTGTGACCAGCATGTGGAGGATGGTTCAGTCCACCGCTCCACCGCTTGTAGGGTGGCCGTAGTTCCAACCGGACGACGTGGTCCGGTCGTCGGCCCACGTTGCAAAGGTTCTTCCTGCCATGCGCATTGGTGTGCTCACTTCCGGCGGCGACTGCCCCGGCCTCAATGCCGTCATCCGCTCCGTCGTGCACCGCTCCGTCGTCGATCACGGAGACGAGGTCATCGGCTTCCACGACGGCTGGCGCGGACTGCTGGAGTGCGACTACCGCAAGCTCGACCTCGACGAGGTCAGCGGCATCCTGGCCCGTGGCGGCACGATCCTGGGCTCCTCCCGGGTGCAGCCCGCGCACCTGCGCGACGGCGTCGAGCGGGCCCGCGGGCACGTCGCCGACCTGGGGCTGGACGCCATCATCCCGATCGGCGGCGAGGGCACCCTGAAGGCCGCGAACCTGCTCTCGCAGGCCGGCCTGCCGATCGTCGGCGTCCCGAAGACCATCGACAACGACATCGCCTCGACGGACGTCACCTTCGGCTTCGACACCGCCGTCGGGGTCGCCACCGAGGCCCTGGACCGGCTGAAGACCACCGCCGAGTCCCACCAGCGCGTGATGGTCGTGGAGGTCATGGGCCGCCACACCGGCTGGATCGCCCTGCACTCGGGCATGGCCGCGGGAGCGCACGCCATCGTCGTCCCGGAGCGCCCGTTCGACATCGACGAGCTGACGGCGATCGTCGGAGAGCGGTTCTCGGCCGGCAAGCGGTTCGCGATCGTCGTGGTCGCGGAGGGCGCGAAGCCGCGGGCCGGCTCCATGGACTTCCAGGAGGGCGGCACCGACCAGTACGGGCACGAGCGCTTCGCCGGCATCGGCAACCTGCTCGCGGTCGAGCTGGAGCGGCGCCTGGGCAAGGAGGCCCGTCCGGTCATCCTGGGCCACGTCCAGCGCGGCGGCACGCCGACCGCGTACGACCGGGTCCTGGCCACCCGCTTCGGCTGGCACGCGGTCGAGGCGGCGCACCGCGGCGAGTTCGGCATGCTGACGGCCCTGCGCGGGACCGAGATCGAGATGGTCCCGCTCGCCGACGCCGTGCAGACCCTCAAGACGGTCCCGACGGCGCGCTACGACGAGGCGCAGAACGTTCTGTGATGTTTCCCCCGTTCTACGCGTCACTCCTTTAACGGGTGCCCCCGGACGATTTCGTGTCCGGGGGCGGCATTACTGTGGTGGGGCACCACAGGTCAAGGGAGTGGACAGATGGATCACAGCGGTCACGGCATGGACATGCACATGGACATGGACCTGCCGCCGTTCACTCTCGGGCGCGGGCTGGAGTTCTCCTTCGACGCGTTCTTCCTGATCGGCTCGCTCGTGGGCCTCGGCCTGTACCTGTGGGGTGTGCTGCGACTGCGGCGCCGCGGGGACGCCTGGCCGCTGGGCCGGACCATCGCCTTCACCTCGGGCGTGCTGACCGTGGCCCTGGTGATGTGCACCAAGCTGAACGACTACGGCATGGTCATGTTCAGCGTGCACATGATCCAGCACATGGTCATCAGCATGCTCTCCCCCATCCTGCTGCTGCTCGGCGCACCGGTGACGCTGGCGCTGCGCGCGCTGCCGCCCGCCGCGCGGGGGGTCAAGGGCCCGCGCGAGCTGCTGCTGATGCTGCTGCACAGCCGCTACATGAAGGTGATCACCCACCCGGTGTTCACGATCCCCCTGTTCATCGCCAGCCTCTACGCCCTGTACTTCACCCCGCTCTTCGACTTCCTGATGGAGAGCAAGGCCGGGCACATCGGCATGATGGTGCACTTCCTGGCCGTCGGCCTGGTCTTCTTCTGGCCGATCATGGGCGTGGACCCGGGGCCGCACCGCCCCGGTTACGTGATGCGGATGCTGGAGCTGTTCGCCGGAATGCCGTTCCACGCGTTCTTCGGCATCGCCCTGATGATGGCGAGCGAGCCGATGATCAAGACGTACTCGGACCCGCCGGCCTCCCTCGGCATCGATCCGCTCCTCGACCAGCAGTGGGGCGGCGGCATCGCCTGGGCCTTCAGCGAGATCCCGTCGGTGCTGGTGCTGATCGCGCTGGTCTACCAGTGGTACCACTCGGAGCAGCGGGCGGCGAAGCGCTCGGACCGGGCCGCGGACCGCGACGGCGATCAGGAGCTGGAGGCGTACAACTCGTATCTCGCCTCCCTCCAGGCGCGTGGCCAGTAGCGCACCGGCACCTTCGCGCGCGACCATGGGGCATGACCGGATCCGTTAAGGCGATGGCCGTCATGACCTTCGCCGCTCTGGTGGCCGTCGCCACGTATTCCGTGGCCATCGGCAGCAACGGCTGGCTGTGGTTCGGCTGGGTGCTCCTCGGCCTGCTGACCGCCGGCATGGCGGCGTCCCGCAAGCCCTGACGCCCGCGTCCCCGCAACCACCCTCCGGCACCGGCGGAATTCCGCTGCGCCATGCCCATCCGGCACCGTCTCGGGCACACTGACCTGACCCCAGGTGAAGGGAAAATGCCCGGTGTTCTACCACTTGCTCAAGCACGTGCTGCTCGGTCCGCTGCTGCGACTGCTCTTCCGGCCGCGCATCGAGGGACTGGAGAACATCCCGGCGGAGGGGGCCGCGATCGTCGCGGGCAACCACCTGTCCTTCTCCGACCACTTCCTGATGCCGGCCATCCTCAAACGCCGGATCACGTTCCTCGCGAAGGCCGAGTACTTCACCGGTCCCGGGGTGAAGGGGCGGCTGACCGCGTTCTTCTTCCGCAGCGCCGGGCAGATCCCGGTGGACCGCTCGGGCAAGGACGCCGGGCAGGCCGCGCTGCGCGAGGGACTGGGCGTGCTGGCCAAGGGCGAGCTGCTGGGCATCTACCCGGAGGGCACCCGGTCGCACGACGGACGGCTGTACAAGGGCAAGGTGGGCGTGGCCGCGATGGCGCTCGGGGCCGGGGTGCCCGTCATCCCGTGCGCGATGGTCGGCACCTTCGAGATCCAGCCGCCCGGGCAGAAGATCCCGAACATCCGGCGGGTGACGATCCGCTTCGGCCGGCCGCTGGACTTCTCCCGCTATGCCGGGCTGGAGGGCGAGCGGGCCGTGCTGCGGGCCGTCACCGACGAGATCATGTACGCCGTGCTCCAGCTGTCCGGCCAGGAGTACGTGGACCGGTACGCCGCCGAGGTCAAGGCGGAAGAGGAGGAGGCACGGAAGAAGGCCCGGCGCAGGTCGCGCTGAGCCCTCTCCCTTGCCCTTCATGCCACCGTCCGGCTTAGCGGACGGCCGGCAGCTCCTCCTGCGCCGGGAGCGCGGACGCCGGAGCCTTGGCGAGCGACTTCGCGGCGGCCGGGGCCGGGGGGACCGGAGTGGCGTGCGGACCGCACTTCACGTCCTTGGCGTCGACCTTGCCGGTCAGCAGGTAGGCGTCCACCCGGGTGTTGATGCAGGGGTTCACCAGGCTGGTGACACCGTGCGAGCCGGCGTTCTGCTCGGTGATCAGACGCGAGCCGGCGAGGCGGCGGTGCATCTCGACGCCACCCTCGTACGGGGTGGCGGCGTCACGCTCGGACTGGACGATCAGGACCGGCGCCAGGCCGCGCTTGGCGCCGACCTCGATCGGGTTGCTCTGCTTGGCCTTCCAGGTCGCGCAGGGCAGGTTCATCCACGCGTTGGACCAGGTCAGGAACGGGTACTTCTCGTTCAGCTTGGTGTTGTCCCGGTCCCACTTGGCCCAGCTGGTCGGCCACTTGGCGTCGGCGCACTCGACCGCGGTGTAGACGGCGTTGCTGTTCTCGGACGCGGCGTTGCCCTTGGTGTCCGACATGTCCGGGGCGATGGCCTCGATCAGCGGCTTCTCGTCACCGGCGGCCCAGGCGCTGAACGCCTGCGCGACCGGGACCCACGAGGAGTCGTAGTACGGGGCGCCCTGGAAGAAGCCGATGAGCTCGTTCGGGCCGACGACGCCGCCGAGCGGGTTGGCCTTGGCCTGGGCGCGCAGCTGCTGGTACTTGGCCTCGACCTTGGCGCGGGTGTCACCGAGGTGGAAGACGGAGTCGTACTTGGCGACCCAGTCCTGCCAGTCGTTCCAGCGCGTCTGGAAGGCGACGTCCTGGTCCAGGTTGGCCTGGTACCAGATGTTGTCCGTGTCGGGGTTGACCACGCTGTCGACGATCATGCGGCGCACGTGGGTCGGGAAGAGCGTCGCGTAGACGCCGCCCAGGTAGGTGCCGTAGGAGACGCCGAGGTAGTTCAGCTTCTTCTCACCGAGGGCGGCCCGGATGACGTCCAGGTCGCGCGCGGTGTTCGGCGTGGTCATGTGCGGCAGCATCTCGCCGCTGCGCTCCTTGCAGCCGTCCGCGTACTCGGCGGCGAGCTTGCGCTGGGCGCGCTTGTCCGCCTCGCCGGACGGGACCGGGTCGGCCTTGGGCGCCTTGACGAACTCCTGCGGGTCGATGCAGGAGATCGGGGCGGAGTGGCCGACACCGCGGGGGTCGAAGCCCACGAAGTCGTAGGCCTTGGAGGTGTTGACCCACAGCGGGCTCTTGGTGGTGACCCGGCGCGGGAAGCGCATGCCGGAGCCACCGGGGCCACCGGGGTTGTAGATGAGCGCGCCCTGGCGCTCCTCCTTGGTACCGGTGTTGCCGATGTGGTCGACCGCGAGGTCGATGGTCTTGCCGAACGGCTTGGCGTAGTCCAGCGGGACCTTGACCCAGCCACACTGGATCGGGGCCTCGAAGCCCCAGTCGGCGGGGCAGTCCTTCCACTCGATCCCGGTACGGGCGGCGCGGGCGGCGGCGAGCTGCACGCCCAGCGCCTCCGGGACCGAGCTGCTCCCGGCGGACGGGGCCGCGGAGGCGGACGGCGCGAGCAGCAGGCCCGCAGCCAGCGTTCCGGTGATCAGAGTGGCAGCGCTCCCCAGCGCTGCAGTGCGTATCACGTGGTTGTTCCCCCTGCGTCAGATCCGGCCGCAAGTGGCCGGGTCGGTCGGGTCGGTCGGTGCACAGGGATCCTTTCGTCTGACCTACACCTGACAACAGAGCAAGGTCACGTTCTTTGCCAACCCGATAACCGGAAAGGCGTGTACCGCTGAGCGGTGTCTGATTCGTCCCAGGTTCGCTCAGCGATTACCAGCCGTACGTTCGACACGCCACGTCGAGTACCTCGCGCAGCCGCAGCGCATCGGGAGCCAGAGCCGTCACGAGGACGGCGGGGCCCGCCAGCGGAGTGACGGCCGCGAACTCCCCCAGCACCGCGGGAGCCGGCGCCGACACCGCGAACGCCGGGTCCACGACCAGGAGCTGACCGAGCGCCCGGTGTCCGGCCAGCCCCGCCGGACCGTCCCAGCCCCCCGGTGCGCCCGGACCGCAGGCCAGTTCCTGATCGAGCAGCGACCGGCCGCCCAGGGTCACGCTGAGCCTGCTCCGCAGCAGGCCCGGCTCCTCCCCCGTACGGCCCAGCACCTGCTCCTCGCGCAGCAGAAGCCGGGCCGTGGGGGCGAGTTCGGCCCGGGTGCGCACCCGCAGGTGGCTGCCGCGCACGGAGACCAGGGGCTCCGGCAGCCACCGCACGGCCGCGTCCTCGGCCAGGGTCAGCCGTACGTCGTAGCGCGCGGGCTCACCACCGCGGCCGGGCAGCGCCAGGGTGGCGGCCGCCGAGGCCAGGGCGAGGCGGGCGCCCGGGCCGGCGGCGGCCTCCACCGCGAGGTGGTCCCCGCCCAGCGGGGCGGTCATCGCGCCGACCAGCATCACGCCCGCTTCGGCTCCCGCGCCCCGGGTGCGGCGCAGCGCGAGCGGCCCGTCACCGGACAGCAGGGGCAGGGCGGTGCCGCCACGGCCGTCGGCGACGGCGGAGATCCGGGCGGTGGCCCGTACGCCCATCGGGCTCGGAAGCGGGCGCGGCGGGGCGGCCGGGGGCGCGACGGTGCTCACCGGGCGGCCCAGGCGGCGATCCGCCCGCGCACCCACGCGGCCACCGGAGCCACGCCCTCCGCGCCGCGCAGCGACTGGAAGGCGACGGGGAGTTCACCGCGCTGCTCGGCGGCGTCGCGGGCCATCCGGTCCAGGTCGGAGCCCACGTAGGGGGCGAGGTCCGTCTTGTTGACGACGAGCAGGTCGGCGGTGGTCACGCCGGGGCCGCCCTTGCGCGGGATGTCGTCACCGCCGGCCACGTCGATGACGAAGATCTGGGCGTCGACGAGGCCGCGGGAGAAGGTGGCGGTGAGGTTGTCGCCGCCGGACTCGACGAGGATCAGGTCGAGCGGCCCGACCGTCTCCTCCAGCTCCTCCACCGCCTCCAGGTTGGCGGAGATGTCGTCGCGGATGGCGGTGTGCGGGCAGGCCCCGGTCTCCACCGCGCTGATCCGCTCGGGCGGCAGGACGGCCTCGCGGAGCAGGAACTCGGCGTCCTCCCGGGTGTAGATGTCGTTGGTGACGACGGCCATGGACAGCTCGGAGCGCAGGGCACGGCAGAGCGCGGCGACGGTGGCCGTCTTGCCCGAGCCGACGGGTCCGCCGAGTCCGATGCGCAGGGCGCGGCGCGAGCCGTCCGCCCGTACGGGCTCGGCACTGTGGGTGTGGCGCTGGGGGTAGGTCACGCCGTGGTCGAGGTGCATGGGGATCTCCAGGAGGTCGTGGAGGTGGTCGGGGGTGGGGAGAGCGCGCGGCGGGCGGCGGGCGGTCAGGAGGCGAACAGCCGGACCGGCCAGGCCGCATGGGCTTCCGCGGCGATCTCCAGGAGCGGCGAGGACGCCGCGGGCAGCGCGTCCGGGCCCTCCCGCAGGGCCAGGTCCGCGGCCCGCGCGGCCCGTCCGCAGACGGCGTCGAGCTCGGGGGCGAGGCGGGCCAGGACCCCGCTCGCCTCGAAGGGGTCGAGGCCGAGCAGCCGCACCGTCGCGGTCGCCGGCCCGCTGACGCTCTCGTACGCCGCCACGTGCGCGGCTTCCGCCGGCCCGAGTCCGGCCGCCCGGGCGGTGAGCCCGAGCACCACCGGCTGGTGCGCACCGCGCGGGAAGGCCACGGCGAGCGCGTCGAGTTCGGCGGAGGGCCATGTGGCCCGGGCGGCCCGCAGCAGCTGCCGGCCCAGCCGTCGCGCCGCGGTGCGCAGGGCGGGCGACGGGGTGCGGGCGTCGGCGGCGGTGTCGAGCACCGCCGGGTCGAGCCCGTTCGCCGCGGCCGCGGCGAGCGAGGCGGCGACCAGCCCGGCCGTGTGGAGCCGGCCGCGGCAGAACTCCTCCAGGGTGGCGGCGTCGTGGATCCGGCCGGCCTTGCAGGCAGCTTCGGCCCCGCCGGAGTGTGCGTGGCCGCCGGCGGGGAAACGGCCGTCGGCGAGCACCAGCAGCGCGGCGAGGCTCATCGGGTCGCGCCCATCGGAACCATCCCTTTCAGAACAGGAAGTATCGCTGCGCCATGGGCAGTTCCACGGCGGGTGCCGGTTCCACGACCTCGCCGTCGATGCTCACGGTGAAGGTGTCGGCGTCGACCTCGACCCTCGGCATGGCCTCGTTGTTGCGCATGTCCGCCTTGCCGACCTTGCGGGTGCTCTCGATGGCCACGAACTGCTTGCCGAGACCGAGCCGTTCGGGCAGCCCGTCGTCGAGGGCGGCCTGCGCGGTGAAGTTGACCGAGTTCAGCCCGGGGGCCCGGCCGTGGCCGGCGAACATCGGGCGGGGCAGCACCGGCTGCGGGGTGGGGATGGAGGCGTTGGCGTCACCCATCTGCGCGTACGCGATCTGGCCGCCCTTGATGACCACTTCGGGTTTGACCCCGAAGAACGCGGGCGTCCACAGCACCAGGTCGGCGAGCTTGCCGGTCTCCACCGAGCCGATCTCGCGGGCGAGGCCCTGGGCCACGGCGGGGTTGATCGTGTACTTGGCGACGTAGCGGCGGGCGCGGTGGTTGTCGGCGGGTCCGTCACCGGGCAGGAAGCCGCGCCGCCTCTTCATGACGTGGGCGGTCTGCCAGGTGCGCATCACGACCTCGCCGACGCGGCCCATGGCCTGGGCGTCGGAGGAGATGATCGAGATGGCGCCCATGTCGTGCAGGACGTCCTCGGCGGCGATCGTCGAGGGCCGGATCCGGGACTCCGCGAAGGCCAGGTCCTCGGGGACCGCCGGGTTGAGGTGGTGGCAGACCATCAGCATGTCGAGGTGTTCCTCGATGGTGTTGACGGTGTGCGGCCGGGTCGGGTTGGTGGAGCTGGGCAGGATGTTGGACTCGGAGACCACGGTGATGATGTCGGGTGCGTGCCCGCCGCCCGCGCCCTCGGTGTGGTACGAGTGGATGGTCCGCCCGGCGATGGCGGCGAGGGTGTCGCCGACGAATCCGGCCTCGTTGAGCGTGTCGGTGTGGATGGCGACCTGCGCGCCGGTCTCGTCGCAGACGCTCAGGCAGGCGTCGATGACGGCGGGGGTGGCCCCCCAGTCTTCGTGGATCTTGAAGCCGAGGGCGCCGCCGCGCAGCTGGGAGTACATGGCCTCGCGGGACATGGTGTTGCCCTTGCCCAGCAGGCCGATGTTGACCGGGTAGGACTCCAGGGCCGCGAACATCCGGGCGAGGTGCCAGGGTCCGGGGGTGACCGTCGTGGCCTTGCTGCCTTCGGCGGGCCCGGTTCCGCCGCCGACGAGGGTGGTGATGCCGGAGGCCAGAGCCTCGTCGATGACGGTCGGCGAGATGAAGTGCACGTGGGTGTCGATGGCGCCCGCGGTGACGATCTTCCCGTTGCCCGCGATGATCTCGGTCTCGGGGCCGATCACGAGTGCCCGGTCCACCCCGTCCATGGTGTCGGGGTTTCCGGCCTTGCCGATGCCGCAGATGCGGCCGTCGCGGATGCCGACGTCGGCCTTGACGATGCCCCAGTGGTCGATCACGACGACGCCGGTGATCACGGTGTCGGGAGCGCCCTCGGCCCGGGTGGTGCGCGCCTGGCCCATGGACTCGCGGATCACCTTGCCGCCGCCGAACACGGCCTCGTCGCCGGAGCGTCCGGGGCCGCCGCTGAGGTCCTGCTCGATCTCGACGAAGAGGTCGGTGTCGGCGAGCCGGATGCGGTCGCCCGCAGTGGGTCCGAAGAGGTCGGCGTACGCGCGGCGGTCGAGCTCAGCCATCGAGCGGCCCCCCGGTCTCCCCGCGCAGTCCGGGTACGGTGCGCAGCCCGGCGAGCGGTACGAGTTCCACGGCGACCGGGATGCCCGGCTCGAAGCGCACGGCGGTGCCGGCGGCGATGTTGAGCCGCAGCCCGCGGGCCGCACGGCGGTCGAAGTCGAGGCCGGGATTGGCCTCGGCGAAGTGGTAGTGGGAGCCGACCTGGACGGGGCGGTCGACGGCGTTGAGTACGGTCAGGCGGGTGACGGGCCGGCCCTCGTTGAGACGCACCGGGCCGTCCCCGTGGATGATTTCACCGGGGATCATGCGGTTCCTCCCGCTCAGACGATCGGGTCGTGGACGGTGACGAGCTTGGTGCCGTCCGGGAAGGTCGCCTCGACCTGGACGTCGTGGATCATCTCGGGGATCCCCTCCATCACCTCTGCGCGCGTCAGCACGGTGCGGCCGGAGGCCATGAGCTCGGCCACGGTCCGCCCGTCGCGGGCGCCTTCGAGGATGTGCGACGTGATCAGGGCCACCGCCTCGGGGTGGTTGAGGAGGACCCCGCGCGTCCTGCGCTTCTCGGCCACGTCGGCGGCCACGTGGATGAGCAGTCGTTCCCGCTCGTGGGGTGTCAGTTGCACTCGTATCACCAAGTTTCCGGGACAAGATCGGCATCGCGCCGGGCCGACCCTAACGGCCTTCAACACTTTGTTGACCTGCGCGTATCCGAGCCAAGCGTGTCTTGCCCAACGAAGAGAAAGGCTTTCCGTCCCTCGCACCACCGCTTTGCCGACAGATGGGTGATCATTGACGGAAGACGGGGGGGCATCACGGTAAGGCCCGTGTTTTTCCGCCGCGTTAACCCACGTTTCGTGCAGGCGTCCGGTTCAACCCGCGGCCGGCGCCGCAGGATCCGTCACCGAGGAGACGCATGTTTCTCAACCCGGTCCGGCACATCACCTTCCACGCCCTCGATCCGTACAAGGTCGCCACGTTCTGGGCCGCCGTCACCGGCTTCCCGGTCCATCCGGACGACGTCGAGGGCGATGAGGAGATCCTCCTGGACCCGGGGCAGCCGGGGGTCCCCGGACTGCTGTTCATCCGGGTGCAGGACCCCAAGTCCGCTAAGAGCCGGGTCCACCTGGACATCCAGCCGCCCACCGGCACCCGGGACGAGACCGTCGAGCGGCTGATCGGGCTCGGGGCGACGCTGCTGGACGACCGGCGCCGGGCGGACGGCTCCGGCTGGGCCGTGCTCGCCGACCCCGAGGGCAACGAGCTGTGCATTGAGCGGAGCGCCACGGAGCGCGGGCAGGGCTGAAAAGGACCCCGCCGGTCCGGCTCAGCAGCCGGTGACGCTCTTCGCCGGGGCTCCGACGGGCCAGGGGAGGGCGATCCAGACGGTCTTGCCGCCGTCCTCGGTGGGGCTGACCGAGAGTCGGCCGCCCGCCTCCGCGGTGAGCCAGCGGATGATGACCATCCCCCGGCCGTTGTCCTGCTGGACGGCGGCCGGCAGGCGCCGGGGCCAGCGCGGGTGGCTGTCGGTCACCCCGATGCGCAGCCACTCGCCGCGCTCCAGACGGATGTCGACGGTGAAGGTGGGGGACTGTCCGAACGTGTGCTGCACGGCGTTGGTGGCGAGCTCCGAGACGATCAGCCGGACGCTGTCCGCGGCGTCGGCCTCGTCGGGCAGTCCCCATTCACCGAGCACCTCCGCGACGTAGCGGCGGGCGGTGGCGACCGAGGCCGGATCGCTCGGCAGAGTGACGGATGCTTCCTGGTGGTCTGCCATGACGACGGTCCCTTTCCCACCGGGGCGGAACCGCCCCGGATCTGTGCTGGACGCCAGAGTGCCACCCATCCTCCCGCCGGTGCTGCCGTTCCCCCAAGATATGCATATATCTGTCGCTCAATGCGGTGAACTCTGCTACGGAAGAGCGTATTTGGACGGCAGACTGGTGCGAGCTGTGCCGGTGGAATGGAGGCGGGTATGCAGCACGGTCCCGCGGTGCGTCGGCGCAAGCTCGGCGAGGAACTGCGCGCGCTGCGCGACCGGACCGGACTCACCAGTGGTGAAGCCGCCCGGATCGCGGGATGGCACCAGTCGAAAATCAGCCGCATCGAGACGGGCCGCAGTGGCGTGAAACCGGAGGACATCCGCCTCCTGCTGGACGTGTACGGAAAGGTCGTCAGTCCCGAGCAACGGGCGCTGCTGGAGGCCCTGTCGGCTTCGGCGGCAGGACCGGGGCGGGGGGGGGAGGCGGGGCGCGGCCGCCAGTGGTGGCACGACTACCGGGGTCTGCTGCCCCAGGAGTACCGGGACTTCATCAGCCTGGAGGCGGGCGCCCGCTCGGCCCGGACGGTCGAGCTCTCCGTGGTGCCCGGCCTGCTGCAGACCCCGGAATACGCGCGGGCGGTGACCCGGGCCGCACTGGGCGGGCTGCCGGAGCCGAAGGTCGACGCGCTGGTCGAGGTACGGCTGGCCCGGCAGTCGGTGCTGCAGGCCGATCCCCCGCTGGAGCTGAGCGCCGTACTGGACGAGGCGGTGCTGCGGCGGCAGATCGGCGGGCCCGGGGTGATGGCGGCGCAATTGCGGCATCTGGTGCAGGTGTCCCGGTTGCCGCAAGTGCGGCTGCAGGTGCTGCCGTTCAGCGTGGGGGGTCATCTCGGCCTGACCGGACCGTTCGTCATCTTCTCATTTCCGAACATCGCCGATCTGGATGTGGTGGTACTCGACCATTTGACGAGTAGCCTCTATCTGGAGCGGAAGGAAGACCTCGAGGCGTACAGCGCCGCATTCCGCACCATCCAGGCGCACGCCCTCCCGCCCCAGGACTCGTCGGATCTCATCAGCTCACTCGCTGACGACGCGTAAGGAGGCACCCCTGTGTCCGCAACCCCCCTCTCCACCAGCGGACTTCTGATCAGCGCGCGGTGGCGGCGGAGCAGCCGCAGTACCGGAATGAACAATTGCGTGGAAACGGCCGTCCTCGTCGGCGGCCTGCTGGCCGTCCGCGACTCCAAGCGGACGGACGGCCCGGCCGTGCTCTTCACCGGGCCGGCCTGGCACGGCTTCCTCGCATCCGTACGGGCGGACGTGCTCGCGTGACGCCCTAGCGGTCCGTGGCTCCGGCCGGGGCGGTCCCCAGGATCGTCTCGACGGCCCGGTCGATCTCGTCCCCCGTGAGATCGGCCCGCGCGGTCAGCCGCAGCCGGGAGATGCCGTCCGGCACCGACGGCGGACGGAAGCAGCCCACGGACAGACCTGCCTCGCGGCAGTCGGCGGCCCAGCGCAGTGCCGCCGAAGCCGACGGGGCCCGTACCGACACCACGGCCGCGTCCGGCCGGGCCGCGGTCAGGCCGGACGCGGTGAGCCGCCCGTACAGCCGGTCCGCCACCTCGCGGGCCCGCTCCGCGCGCTCCGGTCCCCGCCGCAGCAGGCGCAGGCCCGCCAGCGCCGCGCCGGCGGCGGCCGGTGCCAGCCCGGTGTCGAAGATGAAGGTCCGGGCCGTGTTGACCAGGTGCCGGATCACCTTGGCCGGGCCGAGCACGGCCCCGCCCTGGCTGCCCAGGGACTTGGAGAGCGTGAGGGTGGCGACCACCCCGGGCGCGCCCGCGAGCCCGGCGGCGTGCAGCGCTCCCCGGCCGCCCTCCCCCAGGACGCCCAGCCCGTGGGCGTCGTCCACGACCAGGGCCGCGCCCGCCTCCCGGCAGGCGGCCGCGTACGCGGCGAGCGGCGCAGCGTCCCCGTCCACCGAGAACACCGAGTCGCTGACCAGCAGCGCCCTGCCCTCGTGCGTGGCGAGCGCCTTGCGCGCGGCCTGCGGATCGGAGTGCGGGATCACCTCGATCCCGGCGCGGGAGAGCCGGCAGCCGTCGACGATCGAGGCGTGGTTGCCGGCGTCGGAGACGACGAGGGTGCCCCGGTCGCTGAGCGCGGTGACGGCCGCCAGGTTGGCCGCGTACCCGGAGGACAGGACGAGCGCGGCCTCGAATCCGCAGAAGGCCGCCAGCTCCCGCTCGAGCTCCGCATGAAGCTCGGTCGTACCGGTCACCAGCCGGGAGCCAGTGGCCCCGGCTCCCCACCGCTCGGCGGCCTCGCGTGCGCCGCGTACCGTCTCGGGGTGCCGGGAGAGCCCGAGGTAGTCGTTGCTCGCCAGGTCCAGCAGCGGCGAGGAGGCCGGGCGGGGGCGCAGCGTCCGGACGAGTCCGGCCTGCTCACGGGCCCGCTCCGCGTCGTCGATCCAGGCGAACACGTCATCGGGCTCGGGGCTGTACTGACTCATCGGCACGTCCTCGTGATTTGTCGGCTGTCCACAGACGTGCCTGACCCTAACGGCCGCCACTTGAGTCCCAGGTGTGGCGATACACACACTCCGTTCCGGCCATGTTGTGCGATCTCTCCTTGGCCGGGAGTGCTCGTGTGGTCCAGGATCGGCGTCATGGACCTGCTGAACACCCTGGTGGACAAGGGGCTGCGGCGCGAGCTGCCGACCCGCGAAGAGGCGCTCGCCGTACTGGCGACCTCTGACGATGAACTGCTCGACGTGGTGGCCGCGGCCGGCAAGGTGCGCCGCCAGTGGTTCGGGCGCCGGGTCAAGCTGAACTACCTGGTCAACCTGAAGTCCGGGCTGTGCCCCGAGGACTGCTCCTACTGCTCCCAGCGCCTGGGGTCGAAGGCGGAGATCCTCAAGTACACGTGGCTCAAACCGGACGAGGCCTCCCAGGCCGCGGCGGCCGGTGTCGCGGGCGGCGCGAAGCGCGTGTGCCTGGTGGCGAGCGGGCGCGGCCCGACGGACCGTGACGTGGAGCGGGTCGGCAAGACGATCGAGGCGATCAAGGAGCAGAACGAGGGCATCGAGGTGTGCGCGTGCCTCGGTCTGCTCTCGGACGGCCAGGCGGAGCGTCTGAAGGACGCGGGTGCCGACGCCTACAACCACAACCTGAACACGTCCGAGGCCACGTACGGCCAGATCACCAAGACCCACACCTACGCGGACCGGGTCGACACGGTGCAGAAGGCGCACGCGGCGGGCCTGTCCGCCTGCTCCGGACTCATCGCGGGCATGGGCGAGAGCGACGAGGACCTGGTCGACGTCGTCTACTCGCTGCGCGAGCTGGACTCGGACTCGGTGCCGGTCAACTTCCTGATCCCCTTCGAGGGCACCCCGCTGGCCAAGGAGTGGAACCTCACCCCGCAGCGCTGCCTGCGGATCCTCGCGATGGTCCGGTTCGTCTGCCCCGACGTGGAGGTCCGGATCGCCGGCGGCCGCGAGGTGCACCTGCGCTCGATGCAGCCGCTCGCGCTGAACATCGCCAACTCCATCTTCCTCGGCGACTACCTCACCAGTGAGGGCCAGGCGGGCCAGGCCGACCTCGACATGATCGCGGACGCCGGCTTCGAGGTGGAGGGCGCCGGTACGACGACCCTCCCGGCGCACCGCGCCGAGGCCGCCGCCTCGGCCGCCGCGGCCCACGGGCCGTGCGGGTCCTCGGCGGCGCAGGCGGGCTGCGGCTCGGCGTGCGGCGGCTGCTCGGGCCACGAGCACGAGGCCGTCCCCGCGCAGACCACGGCTCCCGAGCCGGCCGCGGCGCCGGCCCAGGCTCCGGCGGGCGAGGTCCGCCCGGACCTGGTGGCCGTCCGTCGCCGGGGCGCGGGAACGGACCTCGCGCCCAATGCCTGATCAGCACCACGCGCTGCCGGCCGCGGAACTGCTCGCGCTGGACCGGCAGCACGTCTGGCACCCGTACGGCCCGATGCCCGGGCGGCAGGATCCGCTGGTCGTCTCCTCCGCCTCGGGCGTCCGGCTGCGGCTGGCCGAGCCCTCCCAGGGGCGGGACGAGCTGGTCGACGGCATGTCCTCCTGGTGGTCGGCGATCCACGGGTACAACCACCCGGTGCTGAACGAGGCCGTGACCGAGCAACTCGGTCGGATGTCCCACGTGATGTTCGGCGGGCTCACCCACGAGCCCGCCGTCCGCCTGGCCACCCGGCTGGTCGAGATCACCCCGCCCGGCCTGGAGCACGTCTTCCTCGCCGACTCGGGTTCGGTCTCGGTCGAGGTCGCGGTGAAGATGTGCCTCCAGTACTGGCGCTCCATCGGCCGCTCCGGCAAGACCAGGCTGATGACCTGGCGCGGCGGCTACCACGGGGACACCTGGACGCCGATGGGCGTCTGCGACCCCGTGGGCGGCATGCACGACCTCTGGTCGGGGATCCTCCCCCGCCAGCTCTTCGCCGACGCCCCGCCCGGCGGCTTCGACGCACCCGTGGACCCCGCGTACGTCGACCACCTGCGCTCCCTGATCTCCGCGCACGCGGACGAGCTGGCCGCGGTGATCGTGGAACCCGTGGTCCAGGGCGCGGGCGGCATGCGCTTCCACAACCCCGGCTACCTGCGGGTGCTGCGCGACCTGTGCGACGAGTACGACGTCCTGCTCATCCTCGACGAGATCGCGACGGGCTTCGGCCGCACCGGCGCGCTGTTCGCGGCGGACCACGCGGGGATGACCCCGGACGTGATGTGCCTCGGCAAGTCGCTGACCGGCGGCTACCTCACGCTGGCGGCGACGCTGTGCACGGAGCGGGTGGCGGCCGGGATCTCCCGGGGCGCCGTCCCGGTCCTCGCGCACGGCCCGACGTTCATGGGCAACCCGCTCGCCACGGCCGTGGCGCTGGCCTCGATCGACCTGCTCCTCGGCCAGGACTGGCGGCGTGAGGTCAAGCGGATCGAGGCGGGGCTGCTGGAGGGCCTGGCCCCGGCGCGGGACCTGCCCGGTGTCCGGGACGTACGCGTCCTGGGCGCGATCGGCGTGGTGCAGCTGACCCATGAGGTCGACGTGGCCGCGGCCACCCGGGCGGCGGTCCGGGAGGGCGTGTGGGTGCGCCCGTTCCGGGACCTGGTCTACGTGATGCCGCCGTTCGTGGCGGGCGACGCCGACGTGGCCCGCATCTGCCGCGCGGTGTGCGCGGCGGCGGAGGTGGGCTGACATGACGGTGCTCATGGTCTCGGGCACGGGCACGGAGATCGGCAAGACGGTGGTCACGTCGGCGATCGCGGCCGCCGCGGTCGCGTCGGGCCGTTCGGTGGCGGTCCTCAAGCCGGCCCAGACGGGCATGGAACCCGGCGCCCCGGGTGACGCCGCGGAAGCGGTCAGGCTGGCCGGACCGGCGGTCACGGCGGCGGAACTGGCGCGCTATCCGGAGCCGTTGGCGCCGGACACGGCGGCCCGCCGCGCGGGCCTGCCCACGGTCTCGCCGGACGCCGTCGCGGAGGCGGCGGACCGGCTCGCCCGCTCCCACGACCTGGTCCTGGTGGAGGGCGCGGGAGGTCTGCTGGTCCGCTTCGACGAAGCCGGCCACACCCTCGCGGACGCGGCGCGCCTGCTCGGCGCCCCCGTCCTGGTGGTGGCCCCGGCGGCGCTCGGCACCCTCAACTCCACGACCCTGACGGCCGAGGCCCTCCGGGCGCGGGGGCTGGATTCCCCGGGGGTGGTCATCGGCAGCTGGCCGGCGGAGCCGGACCTGGCCTGCCGCTGCAACCTGGCGGACCTCCCGTCTTCCTCGGGGCTCCCGCTGCTGGGCGCGGTCCCGGAGGGCTCGGGGTCCCTCTCCCCGGAGGCCTTCCGCACGGCGGCCCCCGGCTGGCTGTCCCCCGCCCTCGCGGGCACCTGGTCCCCGGAGTCGTTCCTGACGACCTGGCGGCCCTGATCCGGACCCGGGGGCTCCGCCCCGGACCCGAACCGCGGACCCGGAACGCACCCGGCCCGGTGGCGCCTCACGGCCCGCCGGGCCGTCGGCGTCCCGGCGCGTTTCAGTGCCCGCCCCGGGGCTCGTGGCAGCCGCTCTCCATATAGGCCCCGTGGGCCTCCACCTGCACCGGCACACTCACACGGCCCGTCACGCACGGTCCGCTCTCCGGAACCCTCAGGACGAACGAGAGGTTCCCCGGCCCGGAGCCGGACACGTCCCCGCTCTCCGGCTTGTATCCCATCCCGGTCAGGAGCCGGCTGAGCTCCTGCACCGTGCCGGGTGCGCCCTTCCCGTCGGCGCCGCCCAGCGCCGCCCTGATCCGCGCGGCGTGCGCGTCTCCGCGGCAGCGGTCCTGGGGGCTGAGCGGGAACTGGCTCTTGTACCCGTGGTTCTCCGCGTACTTGCGCGCCTCCGGGTCCGTGGGCAGGTCGCCCGGCGGGGCCGACGGGACGGCGGTGGCCTTGTCCGCGCACACCCTGGCCACCTCGGGGAACAGCGCGTCGTGGCGGGCCACCGCGGCCGCCCGCTGAGCGGCGTGGTCCGGGGTCTGTGCGGAGGTCGGGGCGGGGGGGGCGGGCCCGGCCCCGCCGCTCCCGTAGACCTTGGTGCCGCAGCCGGTCAGTACGAGCACTCCTGCGGCGAGCAGCACGGCGCCGGCGGTGGTGGTACGGAAGGTCACTGGGTCTCCGCTTCCTGGGGTGGGCCCCGGCGGGCGGGGCGGCTCCGGTTCCTGTGATCACCCGATTGTCACCACCGCACGGCTCCGGACTCCTGAGTACGCGTACTCAACCGGCCGACGTACGAAGGACGGGCGAAGGACGGACGGGCAGACGGACCGGCGGACGGCAGACGGACCGGCGGACGGGTGGTTGCGGGCCGCCGGGAGGGGAAACAGCCCGGCAGGGCGAACGCGCCCGCCGCCACCCCGGCCCGGAGGTCCGCCATGCCCGCCTCACCTCACGACCCGGACTCCGTCGACCACCCGCTCTTCGCCCGGTTCTACGCCCGGTTCAGCACCACGGCCGAGACCCGCGGCGGTATCGGCCCCCTGCGCCGCGAGCTGCTGCACGGCGTGTCCGGCCGGGTCATCGAGATCGGCGCCGGCAACGGCCTCAACTTCGCGCACTACCCGCGCGCCGTCTGCGAGGTCGTGGCCGTGGAACCGGAGCGGCGCCTGCGCCGGCTCGCCGCCGACGCCGCCCTGCGCGCCGAGGTCCCGGTCGACGTGGTGCCGGGTGTCGCCGAGGCCCTCCCGGTCAAGAGCGAGGCGTTCGACGCCGCGGTCGCCTCGCTGGTGCTGTGCACCGTACGGGACCTGCCCCGCGTGCTCGCCGAGCTCCAACGGGTGCTCCGCCCCGACGCCGAGCTCCGCTTCTTCGAGCACGGCCGCGCACCCACCGCCGGCATGGCCGCCGTCCAGCGCGCCCTGGACCGGACCGTGTGGCCGCGCCTGTTCGGCGGGTGCCACACCTCCCGGGACCCGGCCGCGGCGATCGGGGCCGCCGGATTCAGGTCGCTCTCGTACCGCAGCTTCCGGCTCCCCGAGCGCGGGCCGGCGCTGCCGAGCTCGTACTGCGTGATCGGGTCGGCCCGCCGCGGTCCAGGGTAGGACTCAGAGGCCGAGCGGCTTGACCCAGCGCGTCCAGTGGTCCTCGGGGTGGTACCCCGCCGCGTCCCACGCCCCGTGCGCCTGCTGGTTGCGGTCGAGCACCATCGCGTCGGCGCGCCGTCCGCCGAGTTCGAGGAAACGTTCCTCTGCGGCGGCCAGCAGCGCCGATCCGATGCCCCGGCGCCGGTGTGCCGGGTGCACCGCGAGGCGGTACAGGTGGCAGCGCCAGCCGTCGAAGCCGGCGATCACGGTGCCGACGAGCTCGCCGCCCTGCCGGGCGAGCAGCAGGGCGTGCGGATCGCGGGCGTGGAGCTGCTCGACGCCGGCGAGGTCGTCGCTGATACTCGTTCCCTCGGCGGCGGCCTTCCAGAAGTCGAGCACTGCGGCGAGGTCGGCAGCCGACGCGGGACCGATATGAAGATCACTCATATCAGGATCCCACCATCCGGGTGCGCTCCGCCAAAAGTATGATCCATCCTCTTTGCCTTTCCTTTACCATGGTGGCAAGCAGTCGACCGCCCCAGACGAGTCGACCGACCCGAACGAAAGGTGTGAGCGTCCGCCCATGGGCGAGCCCCCCAGTACCCGACATCGCGCGACACCCCTCCTCCTGGCTGATCATGGGATGGAGGTGACCGACCGATGACCGAAGTGCTCCTGCTCCTCGTGGCGCTGCTGCTCTGCCTCGCCTGCGGAGTCTTCGTCGCGGCCGAGTTCTCGCTGACCACCGTCGAGCGCAGCGAACTCGAACAGGCCGCCGAGCGCGGCGAGCCGGGCGCCGAGAGCGCCCTGGCCGCCGTCCGGAGCCTGACGTTCCAGCTCTCCGGCGCCCAGCTCGGCATCACCGTGACCGGCCTGGTCATCGGCATGATCTCCAAGCCGTCGATCGCCGCCCTGCTCCAGGGCCCCTTCGAGGCCATCGGGCTGCCGGCCGGCGCCGCCGCCTCCACCGCGCTGGTCCTGGGCACCGTGCTGTCGACCGTCGTCCTGATGGTCGTCGGCGAGCTGGTGCCGAAGAACTGGGCGATCTCCTCCCCCTTGGCCATCGCCAAGCGGGTGGCCACCATGCAGCGGCTCTTCAGCCGCGCGTTCCGGCCGTTCATCAGCCATCTGAACAGCACGGCGAACCACATGGTCCGCCGGTTCGGCATGGAGCCCGCCGAGGAGCTGGCCTCCGCCCGCACCCCGCAGGAGCTGGTGGCGCTCGCCCGGCACTCCGCCAAGGCCGGCGCCCTGGAGAAGGACACGGCCGAGCTGTTCGTGCGGACCCTTAACCTGGCCGACCTGACCGCCGAGAACGTCATGACCCCGCGCGTCCAGGTCACCGCCCTCGACGCGCAGGCCACCGCCGAGGACGTGGCGAACGCGACGCTCGCGACCGGCCTGTCGCGCTTCCCGGTCTACCGGGGGAGCCTCGACACCGTCGTCGGCACCGTCCACATCAAGGACGTGCTCGCGCTGCCCGCCGGGGAGCGCCACCGCCGGCCCGTCTCCCAGCTGATGCGCGAACCGCTCCTGGTGCCGGAGTCGCTGACCGTGGACCGGCTGCTCGACCTGCTCTCCGGTCGCCGGACGATGGCCGTGGTCATCGACGAGTACGGCGGCACGGCCGGCGTCGTGACCCTGGAGGACATCGTCGAGGAGGTCGTCGGCGAGGTGCGCGACGAGCACGACCCGCACGAGACCCCCGACCTGGCCCCCGCCGGTACGGACGCCGCGGGGCGCCGCCTGTACTCCGCCGACGGCGCCGCGCGCACCGACCAGCTGGAGCGGATCGGACTGCGCGTGCCGGACGGCCCGTACGAGACGCTCGCCGGGCTGATAGCGACCGAACTGGGCCGGATCCCGGCCGTCGGCGACCGCATCGAGCTGGGTGGCTGGCGGCTCGACGTCGTGGACGCCAGCGGGCGGCGGGCCGCGCGGGTGCTGCTGCACGCGCCGGCCGAGCCGTCGCAGGACAAGGGTGGGGAGGGAGCCCGATGACGGTGCTCCAACTGCTGATCGGCCTGGCGACCCTGGTCGTCAACGCCTTCTTCGTCGGCGCCGAGTTCGCACTGATCTCGGTACGGCGCAGCCAGATCGAGCCGTACGCCGAGCAGGGCGACCGGCGGGCGCGCGCCGTGCTGTGGGCCCTGGAGCACGTGTCGGCGCTGATGGCCGCGGCCCAGCTGGGCATCACCCTGTGCACCCTGGTCCTGGGCGTGGTGGCCGAGCCGGCCATCGCACACCTGCTGACCCCGCTGTTCGACCTGGTGGGTGTCCCCTCGGGGGTGACGCACGCGATCTCGTTCGTGATCGCGCTGGCCCTGGCGACGTACCTGCACATGCTCTTCGGCGAGATGCTGCCGAAGAACGTGGCCCTGTCCGAGCCCGTGCGCACCGCGCTGCTGCTCGGCCCGCCGCTGGTCACCCTGACCCGGGCGCTGAAGCCGGTGATCTTCGCGGTCAACGCCTTCGCCAACCTCCTGCTGCGGCTGCTGCGGGTGGACGTGAAGGACGAGGTGGCGGCGACCTTCTCGGACGACGAGCTGGCGCGGATCGTGAAGGACTCCAGCGCGGCCGGGCTGATCGACGGCCGGGCGAGCGAGCGGCTGCACGACGCCCTGGAACTGGGCCGGCGGCCGGTCACCGACGTGGTGATGCCGCTGGACCGGGTCGTCGTGGCCCGGGAAGGCATCACTCCGGCGGGCCTGGAGCAGTTGTCGGCCGAGTCCGGGTACTCCCGGTTCCCGGTGATCGACGCCCAGGGCGGGATCCTGGGGTACCTGCACGTCAAGGACGCCCTCGACGCGCACGGTCCGGAGCGGGACGAGCCTTTCCCGGTCTCCGCGCTGCGCCCGATCGCCCAGGTGCGGGCGGAGACCCCGCTGGACGACGTGCTGACCGCGATGCGGCGCAGCCGCACGCACCTGGCGGCGGTCCTCGGCTCGGGCGGGACGATGACGGGCCTGGTCACAATGGAGGACGTGCTGCGCGAGCTGTTCGGCCGGCCTGCCTCCGCCTGACCCGCTGCCGCCGCTGCGGTGCCCCGCTGCGGTGCCCCGGCCCTGCACGGCCGGGGTACCGCGCGGTAGCATCGCTCCGCCATGGAGATGAATGCGTCTTACACCAGTTTCGTCGCGGTCGGCGACTCCTTCACCGAAGGCATGTCCGACCTGCTGCCCGACGGCTCCTACCGGGGCTGGGCGGATCTGCTGGCCGCCCGCCTGGCGGCGCGCGAGCCCGGCTTCCGGTACGCGAACCTCGCGGTCCGCGGGAAGCTGATCGGGCAGATAGCCACCGACCAGGCCCCGGTGGCGGCGGCGATGGGCGCGGACGTGGTGACCCTGGTCGGCGGCCTCAACGACGCGCTGCGGCCGAAGGTCGACATGGGCCGGGTGCGCGGACACCTGGAGGAGGCCGTGGGGCTGCTGGCACCCACGTGCAGGACGCTGGTGCTGATGCGCTCGCCGGGCCGCAACGGGCCGGTGATGGACCGCTTCCGGCCGCGCATGGAGGAGCTCTTCGTCATCATCGAGGAACTCGCCGCCCGGCACGGCGCCCTGGTCGTCGACCTGTACGGGGCCGCGGCGCTCGCCGACCCCCGGATGTGGGACGTCGACCGGCTGCACCTGACGGCCGAGGGCCACCGACGGGTGGCGGAGGCCGTCTGGCAGGCGCTGGGCCTGCCGCCCGAGCAGGACTGGCGCACCGAGCTCCCGGCCGCCGTGCCGCCGGGCTGGGCCGCCCGCCGCTCGCAGGACCTGAGTTTCGCCCGGCAGCACCTGCTGCCGTGGGTGGGCCGCCGGCTGACGGGCCGCTCCTCCGGAGACGGCCGCCCGGCCAAGCGCCCGGAGCTGCTGCCCTTCGAGGCCGCCGCGGGCGAGCGGCTCTCGTAGCAAGGCACAATCCGGGGCGGGGCCGCTACCTGCGTAAACGCACAGCTGCGGCACAAGTAGAATCCCTACACGTGACAGCCAAGCCCCGCATCCCCAATGTCCTGGCCGGCCGCTACGCCTCCGCGGAGCTCGCCGTCCTGTGGTCCCCCGAATACAAGGTGACGCTGGAGCGGCGGCTGTGGCTCGCCGTGCTCCGCGCCCAGAAGGACCTCGGCATCGACGTCCCGGACGCCGCCCTCGCCGACTACGAGCGCGTCCTGGAGACCGTCGACCTCGCCTCCATCGCCGAGCGCGAGAAGGTCACCCGCCACGACGTGAAGGCCCGCATCGAGGAGTTCAACGCCCTCGCCGGCCACGAGCACGTCCACAAGGGCATGACCTCCCGCGACCTCACCGAGAACGTCGAGCAGCTCCAGATCCGGCTCTCGCTGGAGCTCGCCCGCGACCGCACGGTCGCCGTCCTCGTCCGGCTCGGCAAGCTGGCCGGCGAGCACGCCGAGCTGGTCATGGCCGGCCGCTCCCACAACGTGGCCGCGCAGGCCACCACCCTGGGCAAGCGCTTCGCGACCGCGGCCGACGAGTTGCTGGTCGCCTACGACCGCCTGGAGGACCTGCTGGGCCGCTACCCGCTGCGCGGGATCAAGGGCCCGGTCGGCACCGCCCAGGACATGCTGGACCTGCTGGGCGGCGACGCCGCCAAGCTGGCCGACCTGGAGCAGCGGATCGCCGCCCACCTCGGCTTCGCCCAGGCGTTCACCTCCGTCGGCCAGGTCTACCCGCGATCGCTCGACTACGACGTGGTCACCGCCCTCGTGCAGCTGGCCGCCGCCCCCTCGTCGATCGCGAAGACGATCCGCCTGATGGCCGGCCACGAGCTGGTCACCGAGGGCTTCAAGCCCGGCCAGGTCGGCTCCTCCGCGATGCCGCACAAGATGAACACCCGCTCCTGCGAGCGCGTCAACGGCCTGATGGTCATCCTGCGCGGCTACGCCTCGATGACCGGCGAGCTGGCCGGCGACCAGTGGAACGAGGGCGACGTCTCCTGCTCCGTGGTCCGCCGCGTGGCGCTGCCCGACGCGTTCTTCGCGTTCGACGGCCTGCTGGAGACCTTCCTGACGGTCCTCGACGAGTTCGGCGCCTTCCCGGCGGTCGTGGCCCGCGAGCTGGACCGCTACCTGCCGTTCCTCGCGACCACCAAGGTCCTGATGGGCGCGGTGCGGGCGGGTGTCGGCCGCGAGGCCGCCCACGAGGTCATCAAGGAGCACGCGGTGGCCTCCGCGCTCGCCATGCGCGAGCAGGGCGCCGAGCGCAACGAGCTGCTGGACAAGCTGGCCGCCGACGAGCGGATGCCGCTGGACCGGGCCCAGCTCGACGCCCTGATGGCCGACAAGCTGTCCTTCACGGGTGCGGCCGGCGACCAGGTCGCGGCGGTGGTCTCCCGCATCGAGGCGATCGCCAAGCAGCACCCGGAGGCCGCCGGGTACACGCCGGGGTCGATCCTCTGACCCCCGACGAGCTGAACGCCGCCCGTGACCGCGTCATCCCCGACGTGGTCGCGGGCGGTCTGCGTGTGCTGTTCTGCGGGATCAACCCGGGTCTCCTCTCCGCCGCGACGGGCCACCACTTCGCCCGCCCCGGCAATCGTTTCTGGCCGGTCCTGCACCTGTCCGGCTTCACCCCGCGCCGCCTGGATCCCTCCGAGCAGGAGGAGCTGCTGACCTACCGGCTCGGCATCACCAACGTCGTCGCCCGCGCCACGGCCCGCGCCGACGAACTGAGCGCCGAGGAGTTCCGCGAGGGCGGCCGCATCCTGACCGCCAAGGTGGAACTGCTGCGCCCGCAATGGCTGGCGGTCGTCGGGGTCACCGCCTACCGCACGGCCTTCGGCGAGCGAAAGGCCCAGATCGGCCCCCAGGAGCGGACCATCGGCTCCACCCGCATCTGGGCCCTCCCCAACCCCAGCGGTCTGAACGCCCACTGGACCGCGGAGTCCATGGCCCAGGAGTACGCCCGCCTCCGCACGGCCGCCGAGACGACTCTCTAGGGAGGGTCGATCACGGTCACCGCGGCCATGAGCTGCGGTGAGTGGTCGGCCCCCCACCGGGCCTCGTAGACGGCGACCCAGCGGTCCCCGGCCCGCCAGAGGTGGAGGTGGTCGCTGGTGTCGCCGATCTCCTGCCACGGCTGCCGCGCCTCGCCGCCTTCCGTCCGCAGGCGCAGGCTGTCGAGCGTGAACCGGTCGGGCTTCCCCCAGCGCTCCTCCAGCCGCTGGACCAGTGCCTCGAACTCGGCGGTCACCTGGTCCTCGTGCGCCACGCGCTCGGCCGCGTCCTCGTCTCCGTACCACCGGCTGCCGCCCAGCTCGGCGAGGTGGTAGCCGGGCCCGCTGGTGCCCACTTCGGACCTGCCCCGGACCTCGGGGAAGTCACGCGTCCGGAGCCGGTCGATCGTGTCGAGATGCTCTGCCGTGGTCATGCCGTCAGTATCCCGGGCGCCACTGACAACTGGCCCTGCGTCATGCGTCCCGTCGGCGCACCGCCGTCCAGCCGCCGACGAGCGCGGCCAGCGCCCACAGCGCCAGCACCCCGAGCCCGCTCCAGGGGCCGAACCGGCCGGTGGAGTCCAGGTGCATGACGAGCTGTCCCGCCTGGTCCGGCAGGAACTCGGCCACTCCGCCCGCCGCCTGGCCGACGATGAACGGCACCATGACGACGAAGGGTATGAGGATGCTCAGTACGACCGCCGCACTGCGCAGCACCGCCGTCAGTCCGGCCGCGAACAGGGCCATGAGCGTGAGGTACACACCGCTGCCGAAGACGGCGCGGAGGGTCCCCGGGTCACCCAGGGACAGCGCGTGCGGGCCCATCACCGCCTGGCCCAGCACGAACGTGAGCAGTCCGCTGACCTGGCCCACCAGGAAGGCGAGCACCCCCACCATGGCGATTTTCGACAGGTAGAAGCGGGTGCGGCTCGGGACCGCGGTCAGCGAGGTGCGCAGGGCGCCGCCCTGGAACTCGGCGGACAGCGCGCTCGCCCCGAAGGTGAAGGCGGCTATCTGGCCGAAGTTGATGCCGTAGAAGGCTCCGAGGAGTGGGTCCTCCCCCAGGCTGCCGGCCTCCGCCTGCCCTACCGCGGCTGCGGCCAGCACTTGTATCCCGGCGGTGGCCACGAGGATGGCGATCAGGGCCCCGAAGGTGCCCCGGAGGGACCGTATCTTGATCCATTCCGAGTGCAGGACGGGGACGGTGGACTGAGCAGCGCTCATGGCGAAGCCTCCTTGGGTCGTGGGCGGAGATCAGCGGGTGGCGGCGAACTGGGCGTGGTCGGCAGTGAGGTCGAGGTAGGCCTGTTCCAGTGACGCGCGCTCGTCGGAGAGTTCCAGCACGGGAACGCCCTCGCGGGCCGCCATGGCGCCGAGTTGCTCGGCGCGTATGCCCTCGACGGTCCAGCGCCCGTTGTCCGCGCTCGCCATCTCGAAGCCCTCGCGGGCCAGCACTTCCCGGAGCAGGACCGGGTCGGAGGTGCGCAGACGGACCTTCGGGGTGCTGCGCGCCTCGATGAACTCCTCCATGGAGGAGTCGGCCAGCAGCCTGCCCTGCCCGAGGACGACCAGGTGGTCGGCGAGCGCCGCGGTCTCGGTCATCAGATGACTGGAGACGAGCACCGTGCGGCCCTCGGCGGCGAGGCCCTGCATCAGCTCGCGGATCCAGATGATGCCTTCGGGGTCGAGCCCGTTGGTCGGCTCGTCCAACAGCAGGACCGCGGGGTCTCCCAGCAGCGCCGCCGCTATGCCCAGACGCTGGCGCATGCCGAGCGAGAAGCTCTTGATCCGATGCCTCGCCGCCGAGGCGATCCCCGACTGTTCCAGCACCTCTTCGACCCGCCTCGCGGGGATGCGGTTGGCTGCGGCGAGGAAACGCAGGTGGTCCCGGGCGGTGCGCCCGCCGTGGGCGGCCTGTGCGTCGAGGAGGGCGCCGACCCGGTGGAGCGGGTCGGGGAAGTCGGTGAACCGCTGCCCGTCGATCGTGGCCGTCCCGGACGTGACCCGGTCCAGACCCAGCAGCAGGCGCATCGTGGTGGACTTGCCGGCACCGTTGGGGCCCAGGAATCCGGTGACCCGGCCCGGCAGGACATCGAAGGTGAGGTGGTCCACGGCCCTGGTGCGGCCGTATTCCTTGGTCAGTTCTCGGATCTCGATCCTGTTCATGGCTCAAGACTCGCCGTCCGCCCCCTCCCCTCCCTCCCCCATGCGAGGGTGCCGTCTCCCCCACGTGGGGGAGACGCATCCGGGCCGGTCACTGCCACGATGGGGTCATGTACCGACTGCTCCGTGCCCCGCTCCAACCGGTGACCTACTCACGCTGGTTGCATCTGTGCGTGCCCGTGCTGCTGCTGGCCCTGTGGATGTTCATAGGGCCGGAGATGCCGTGGATGCCGTTGGTCATCGTCATACCGTTCGGCCTGGTGCCCTGGGTGCGGCTGGCCGAGGGGCTGCAGGCGCAGTTCCTGCTCACGCCGAACGACCACGGCAACCCGGAAAGCGCCATCAGCGTCACCCCGTCGGTGCGTTGGGGAGACCGCTGGCGGACGCTGCTGTGGCTGGAGACCCGGCTGGTCATCGCGCTCGTCGCCATGCCCGCGACCGTGTGGCTACCGGTGATGACCGTCGAACTGATCGCCACGGCCTTAGGCCACCCGATCAACGCGGACCCCATGGTGCCCCTCGTTCCGCCCCGGTGGGTCGCCGCACTGCTCGCCCCGGTGCCGTTGGTCCTCCTCATCGTCATAGTGGTGCTGCTGGGCGAACTGGTCACCGCGGCGGCGCGCCGGCTGCTGGGTCCTTCGGCGACCGAGCGGCTCACTGCACTGGAGGCGCGCACCGAGCAGCTGTTGGAACGCACCCGCATCGCGCGGGAGCTGCACGACTCGATCGGGCACGCCCTGACGGTGGCCGTCGTACAGGCGGGGGCGGCGCGGGCGGCCGGCAATCCGGAGTTCACCGACCGGGCGCTGAGCGCGATCGAGGAAACGGGACGGGCCGCGCTGGAGGACCTGGAACGGGTGCTGGTGGTCCTGCGGGAGTCGCCGCAAGCCGTTTCGCAGCGGCCGACGCTGACGGAGGCCGACCGGCTGCTGGATTCGGCCCGGGCGTCGGGGTCGGAGGTGGACGCACAACTGACGGGTCCGCTGGATCAGTTGCCGGGCCCCGTCACCCGGGAGGGCTACCGGATCCTGCAGGAGGCGCTCACGAACGTGCTACGGCACTGCGGTCCGGTGCCCGTGCGGGTCCGGGTGGAGATGGCAGTCGGCAGGCTGGACATGGAGGTCACGAACCCGCTGCCGGAGGGGCCCACCGTCATGTCCGGCAGCGGGAGCGGGCTGCGCGGGATGCGGGAGCGGGCCGCGCTGCTCGGCGGGGAGGCCGAGACCGGTCCGTACGAGGGCAGTTGGAGAGTGCGCGCACGGCTTCCGCTGGAGCGAATAGGCTGACCGGATGCCGGTTACCGTTCTGCTCGTCGATGACGAGCCCCTGGTGCGTGCGGGTCTGCGTGCCGTTCTGGATGCCCAGCCCGACATCGAGGTGGTCGGTGAGGCGGCCGACGGGGCATCCGTCGTCCCGCTCGTCCGCCGGCTGAGGCCGGACGTGGTGGCCATGGACGTGCGGATGCCGCTGCTCGACGGGATCGAGGCGACGCGGGCCGTGCTGCGGACCGTGGACTCCCCGCCGAAGATCCTCGTGGTGACCACCTTCGAGAACGACGAGTACGTGTACCAGGCACTGCGCGCCGGCGCGGACGGGTTCCTGTTGAAGCGGGCCCGCCCCTCCGAGATCGTGCACGCGGTACGGCTGGTGGCGGAGGGCGAGACGCTGCTGTTCCCCGCGGCCGTGCGGGCACTGGCCGCGGAGTACGGGAACCGGCAGGCCCGGGCCGCGCTGGAGCGGGCCTCACTGACCGAGCGCGAGGAGGCGGTGCTGCGGTTGATGTCGCGGGGGCTGACGAACGTCGAGATCGCCCGCGAGCTGATCGTCGGTACGGAGACGGTGAAGTCCCACGTGAGCGCGATTCTGGGCAAGCTGGGGGCGCGGGACCGGACGCAGGCAGTGATCACGGCGTACGAGTCGGGGTTCGTCGCCCCGGCCTGAGAGGAGCAGCCGGTTCCGGCCGATGGGGGGCTGCTTCTCGCCGCCGGCCCGGGGGCGCAGTACGATCCGGCAAACAGGCTCGCCAGCTGGGAGGACACACGTTGGGGCAGCTGACCGGCGGGGATCCTTCTCTGCTCCGGCGGATCAATTCGGCCGTGGTGCTGCGGGCACTGCGGGCGGCCGAGTCGCCGACACTCACGGACCTCACCCGGGTGACCGGGCTGTCCCGGCCCACCGTCGAAGGCGTGGTCGAGGGACTCATCGGGACCGGGCTCGTCGTCGAGGCCGGTGCGGAGGAGGGTGCGCGGCGCCAGGGCCGGCCGGCCCGCCGCTACCGCTTCCGGACCGAGGCGGGGCACCTGCTCGGCATCGAGATCGGCTCGCACCGGGTCGCGGTGCTGCTGTCCGGGCTGGACGGGCGGGTGATCGGCGCCGGCACCAAGGAGGTCGCGGAGACGGCGTCCGCGGACGAGCGGCTGGAGCGCGTGCGGGCGGCGGTGGCCGACCTGCTGCGACGGGCGGGCGTACCGCGCGACTCGCTGCGGGCGGTCGGTGTCGGCAGCCCCGGGATCGTGGAGGCGGACGGCACCGTGCGCCTCGGGACGGCCCTGCCGGGCTGGACGGGGCTGCCGCTCGGCGAGCGGCTGCGGCGCTCCTTCCGCTGCCCGGTGCGGGTGGAGAACGACGCGAATGCGGCGGCGGTCGCGGAGCACTGGAAGGGCGCCGCGCAGGACTCCGACGACGTGGTGTTCGTGATGGCGGGGCTCAGTCCCGGCGCGGGTTCGCTGATCGGGGGACGGCTGCACCGGGGGTTCGGCGGGGCGGCCGGCGAGATCGGCGCCCTCCATCTGCTGGGCCGCGACGTCACGCCCGAGAAGCTGCTGTCCACCACCGGAGAGCCGTTGCACCCACTGGACGAGCAGGCCGTCGCCGAGGTGTTCGCAAAGGCCCGGCGGGGCGACGAGCGGGCCGTGGCCGCGGTCGAGCGGTTCATCCAGCGGCTGGTGCACGACGTGGCGGCGCTGGTCCTGGCCATGGATCCGGAGCTGGTGGTGGTCGGCGGTTGGGCGGCCGGCCTGCACGGGGTGCTGGATCCCCTGCGCCGCGAGCTGGAGCGGTACTGCCTGCGCCCACCGCGGGTGGCGCAGTCCCTGCTCGGCGAGGCCGCGGTGGCCACCGGGGCGCTGCGGCTGGCGCTGGACCACGTGGAGGAAGAGCTCTTCGCGGTGGAGAAGACGGTCACCACCCGCCGTCGCTGACCGGCGTGCTCCCGCACACCTCCGGAACGGCGAACGGCCCGCCCGGGTGTCCGGGGCGGGCCGCTGCGCAGGCCGTCGTTGTCGTGCAGGCCGTCCTTGCCGTGCAGGCCGTCCTTGTGGGGCGGCGCGGTCAGGAGGCCGCGCGGGTTTCGTGGCTTATCTCCACGGCCCCCGAGTCACCGAAGGTCAGTCGGCAGGTGTCCGCGCGGTACGTGGCGACCGAGACGGCGGCCGTTCCCGCGGCGGTGAAGTAGCGGGTGGTGACCACGAGCACCGGTGCGCCCGGCAGCCGGTCCAGTTCCTTGGCGTCGTCGGCACGGGCCGAGCCGAGTTCCACCGAGCGGTCCTGGCCGTCCAGGGCGAGCCGCTGGAGCTCGCGCAGCACGGCGCGTGCGCGGGCGGGTCCGGCCGGGGCGTCGATGGCGGAGAGGCCGGGCACGGAGGCGGCCGGCACGTACAGCAGTTCCGCGGCGACGGCCTGGCCGTGGGAGACGCGGGTCCGGCGGACGGTGTGCACGGGCTGGCCGGCGGCGGCGCCGAGGAGCTTCAGCACGGCGGGGGACACCACGGCGGTGTCGGCCACGTCCACGATCTCCCAGCCGTCGGCGCTCTCGCCGGGCCAGCTGTGCTCCGTACTGCCGACGGCCACACCGACCCGCGGCGGGGCGACGGTGGTGCCGACCCCACGGCGGCGCTGCAGCCGTCCTTCGAGTTCGAGCTGTTCCAGGGCCTGGCGCAGGGTCGCACGGGCGACTCCGAAGCGGGCGGCGAGCTCACGCTCGTTCGGAAGGACCTCGCCCACCGCGAAGTCCTGGTCGAGCGCCTCGCTGAGAACGGTCTTCAGGTGCCAGTACTTCGGCTCCGGCACCGTTTCGAGCTGCGTGGTCCCCACCCTGATCCTCCTGCCATCGCTGCAATCGCCGTGTTCCAGCGGCAGTTCCGCGCCTTTGTTTATTAAAGGTTCCTGCACTATCCCAGCCGACGATAGGACGGCGCACCCCCTTGGTCAAGACCAATCCTCACCCCTTTACCGGGCAGATCGGGCATACGTATCAAGCCGTTCATGCGATGTTCTCGCGCACTCCGACGCCGCACTGCGACGCCACACCGACGCCGGACCGGGACGCGTCGCCCGACGGGGCTCGCCCCGAAGTCACCCCGACACGCGCCGGAGGCTTGTCCCCTCGTACTACCGGGCGGTAATCATGGCGGTAGTCATTACTGACAGCCTGTCTCACACGCGTCCACCCGACGAGGAGCAGCATGACCGCAACGGTCTCCTTCCCGATCGAATCGCCGCTGGGCCCCCGTACCGCCACCGTCGCCTACGAGCGCAAGGGCACCGGCGCGCCGCTGCTCCTGCTGCACGGCATCGGCCACCACCTCCAGGCCTGGCACCCGGTGACCGACATCCTGGCCGCCGAGCACGACGTGATCGCCGTCGACCTGCCCGGCTTCGGGGCCTCGGATCCGCTGCCCGAGGGAGTCCCGTACGACCTCGGCAACGTCGTCCCCGCGCTCGGCGCGCTCTGCGCGGCGCTCGGCGTCGAGCGCCCGCACGTCGTGGGCAACTCCCTCGGCGGGCTCCTCGCCCTCGAGATGGGCCGGAGCAACCTGGTCCGCTCGGTCACCGCGCTCTCCCCCGCCGGGTTCTGGACCGAGGCCGAGCGCAAGTACGCCTTCGCCACGCTGCGCGCGATGCGCGTCGGCGCGCTCACCCTGCCCCAGTCCACGCTGGAGCGGCTCTCGCGCAGCTCCGCCGGCCGGGCCGCGCTCACCGGCACCATCTACGCCCACCCGGCCCGCCGGTCGCCGGAGGCCGTGGTCGCCGAGACCCTCGCCCTGCGTGAGGCCACCGGCTTCGAGGAGACGCTGGCAGCGGGCCGCTCCGTACGGTTCACCTCGGACGTGCCCGGCCTGCCGGTCACCATCGCATGGGGCTCCCGCGACCGGCTGCTCCTGCCCCGGCAGGGCGTCCGCGCCAAGCGCACCGTGCCGGACGCGCGGCTGGTCCGGCTCCGCGGATGCGGTCACGTCCCCATGAACGACGACCCGGCGCTGGTCTCGCGCGTGGTTCTGGACACGGTGCGTGCGACAACCGGCCATTTCGGCTGAGGGGCTGAGGGGCTGAGGGGCTGACGGCTGAGCGGCTGAGCGGCTGAGCGGCTGAGCGGCTGAGCGGCTGAGCGGCTGACGGTTGTTCATCCGCGGTTCGGTTGCACGACGCGGGCGGGCCGGTGTGCGTCGGCACACTGGTCCGACCCGTCCCCGCCGGCCCCTGGAGACGCTCCGATGGCACCCATTCCGCACTCCCGACGGTCCCTGCTCGGCGGTTCACTCGCCGTTCCGGTGGGCCTCGCCCTGTCCGGGGCGCTCGCCGCGTCCGCGTTCGCCTCGCCCGCCACCGCCGCGGCGGCGTTCACCCGCTCCGGGCGCCCGGGCGCGCCCTGGGGCACCCAGTCGGGTGAGATCACCGCGCACTCCGCCACGATCTGGACGCGCTCCGACCGTCCGGCGCGGATGTACGTCGAGACCTCCCCCAGCGAGTCGTTCCGCTACGGCGTCCGGCGGCACGGCGGCCCGTTCCTCGGTCCCGCCACCGACTTCACCGGCACGACCACCCTGCGCGACCTCCCGCCCGGGCAGCAGATCCACTACCGGGTGACCCTGGCCGACCCCGACGACCCGCGCCGCACCGGCGAACCCGTCTGCGGCACCTTCCGGACCACACCGGTCTCCCGCCGTCGCCACGTGCGCTTCCTGTGGTCCGGGGACCTCGCGGGCCAGGGCTGGGGCATCAACCCGGACCTCGGCGGCTACCGGGTCTTCGACGAGATGCGCCGGCTCGACCCGGACTTCTTCCTGTTCAGCGGGGACACGATCTACGCCGACGGCCCGATCCAGGCCTCCGTCCCCCTGCGCGACGGCAGCGTCTGGCGCAACATCACCACCGAGGAGAAGGCGAAGGTCGCCGAGACCCTCGCCGAGTTCCGCGGGAACTTCCGCTACAACCTGCTCGATCGCAACCTGCGCGAGTTCAACGCCCAGGTGCCGGTCCTCGCTCAGTGGGACGACCACGAGGTGCGCAACAACTGGTATCCCGGCCAGGTGATCGACGACCCTCGCTACACGGTGCGCGACGTCGACACCCTCGCCGGCCGCGCCCGCCGCGCCTTCGGCGAGTACTTCCCCGTCACCGACCTCCGCGGCGGGCGCGCGGAGGGCCGGATGTACCGGGTGATGCGGTACGGGCCGCTGCTCGACGTCTTCGTCCTCGACATGCGGACCTACCGCGACGCCAACTCCCCCGGCCGCCAGACCGTGGACCCCATCGGCATCCTCGGCCGGGAGCAGCTGGCCTGGCTCAAGCGGGAGCTGTCCCGTTCCCGCGCCACCTGGAAGGTCATCGCCGCGGACATGCCGCTGGGGATCGTCGTGTCCGACGGGGCGGAGAACTTCGAGGCCGTCGCGCAGGGGGACCCGGGCGCCCCGCTCGGCCGCGAGCTCCAGATCGCCGAACTCCTGCGCCACATCAAGCACCAGCGCATCACCGGCACGCTGTGGCTCACGGCCGACGTCCACTACACGGCCGCGAACCACTACGCCCCCGAGCGGGCCGCGTTCACCGACTTCGCACCGTTCTGGGAGTTCGTCTCCGGTCCCGTCGGCGCGGGCGGATTCCCGGCGGGGAAGCTCGACGCCACGTTCGGCCCCGAGACCGCGTACGTCCAGTCGGCTCCGCTCGCCAACATGTCACCGTCCGAGAACCCCCCGTACTACGGCGAGGTCGACATCGACGGTGACAGCGGGGAGCTCACCGTCCGGTTGCGGCGCCAGGGAGGCGGCGTACTCTTCGCCACCTCGCTCCAGCCGGGACGCGTGGGCCAGTAGGGACGGAAGGGGTGGCGGGTGCGGAAGGGTTGGCGCGTCGGAAGGGGCGGCGCGGGCGGAAGGGGCGGGGGCGCGGGCGCGGGCGGAAGGTCTGCGAACCGGCCCGAGAACCGGGCCAAACCGACCAGACGACACTTAACCAGTCGGTCACAGATCGTTCGTGATCACGCAACACCCCTGCGCCACAGTGACATGCATGACTGAACGCACCCACGCCCCCGCCCAGCGCCCCCACCGCCACCACTGGCGCCGCGACGTCGTCGAACTGGCCGCACTGTTCTGCGCCGTCGCGGTCGCAGACGGCATCGCCAATCTCGTCGCGCACGGTCCCGAGGGCCCGTTCCTGCTCGTCGCCTCCGCCGTCGCGCTCCTGATCACGGCGGCGTTCCACACCTGGTGGGCGCGGCGCCACAGCCATGCTCCGCCGCCCCTGCGAACAGCCCCGTCCGCTCCGGCCCGGGCAGCCGGGTCCGCGCCGGAGTCCGGGTCGGAGTCCGGCGCGGAGCCGGCGACCGCCACCACCTCCCTGTGGCGGATGCGGACGACCGTGCGCGACGAACCCGGCAGCCTCGCCTCGATCTGCACCGCGCTCGCCCACCACGGCGTGGACATCCTGACCCTCCAGACCCACCCGCTCCCCGAGGGCGGCACCGTCGACGAGTTCCTGCTGCGCGCCCCGCAGCAGTTGCCGGCCGGCGACCTCACCCGGGCCATCGCCGGCGCCGGCGGCCACAGCACCTGGATCGAGCGCGCGGACGCGCACGATCTGGTCGACACCCCCACCCGCGTCCTGGGGCTGGCCACGCGCACCGCCCTGGACGCCGCCGAGCTGCCCCTCGCGCTGCGCCAGTTGCTCGGCCGCTGCACCATCCACTCGATCCCGGCCACCACCCTCTCCGGCCGCCCCAACGCGGGCGCCGACGCCCCGGTCGAGGGCGTGCTGGAGGAGACGGTGATGCGCCTGCGCGACCCGTCGGGCGGTGCCATCACCGTGGAGCGCCCCTACCTGCCCTTCACACCCACCGAGTTCGCCCGGGCCCGCGCCCTCGTCGAGCTCGACGCCCGGCTCGGCCCGCGCGTCCCGCACGGCCACGACGTCCTGACCCTGCCCGAGGGCAACGAGATCACCGTGCGCCGTGCGGACGGGTCCGACCTCGCCGCCGCCCGTGCGATGCACGACCGCTGCTCCGAGCGCACCCTCGGCCTGCGCTACCACGGGCCCGTCTCCGACGCCGACCGCTACCTCGCGCACCTGCTGAGCCCCCGGTTCGGCCGCACCCTCGCCGCAACCACCGCTTCCGGCAAGCTCGTCGCCCTCGGCCACCTGCTGTGGGACGGGGACGAGACCGAGGTCGCGCTGCTGATCGAGGACGACTGGCAGCGCCGCGGGATCGGCACCGAACTGCTGGGCCGCCTGATCGCGATGGCCGCCGAGACCGGCTGCGACAGCGTGTACGCGGTCACACAGGCCTCCAACACCGGAATGGTCGCGGCCATGCGGGGCCTGGGCCTCCCCCTCGACTACCAGATCGAGGAGGGCACCCTGGTGATCACGGCCCGGCTGGACGCCGCGCGGGGGGAGGCCACGCGGAGGGACGCCGCGCGGGGGGAGGCCACGCCGGCCGTTTCCCGGGTCCCGTACGAGCTGCCCCGCGCGCAGCATCCGTACGGGCAGCGGCACGGGCACTGAGCCACCCTGCGGCGGGTTCCGGCCGGGCGGCGTGAACCCGCCCCCCCCCGGGGCCGGCCGACGGCCGCGAGTACGAGGACGGCCCACTGCTTCCCTGCACGTCAGGAGGCTGACAGCGAACGGTGATGACGCGGGGCCGTTCGCCGTACGAAGATGGCCGCATGTCAGAGACCCTTCGCAGCGACAGCGCTTCCCGGCTGCCCCGCCAGGTCGCCGACGCATACGTCGACGACCTCATCGCCATCGATCCGATCACGGGCACCTATCTCGGTGTCGCCGCGAGCTCCAGCCGGCTCCCGGACTTCTCCCCGGCCGGCCGTGCGGCCGCCGCCGAACTGTCCCGCTCCACCCTCGCCCGCCTCGACGCCGCCGAGCGACTGCCCGGGGCGGACAGCGACGCCGAGCGCCGCTGCGCCCGCCTGCTGCGCGAGCGCCTCACGGCCGAACTCGCGGTGTACGAGGCGGACGAGGACCTGCGCGCCGTCAGCAACATCCACTCGCCCGCGCACTCCGTCCGCGAGGTCTTCACGCTGACCCCGGCCGACACGGACGAGGAGTGGGCCGCGATCGCCGAGCGGCTCCGCGCCGTCCCCGCCGCGCTCGCCGGCTACCGCGAGAGCCTCGGACTCGGCCTGGACCGCGGCCTGTACGGGGGTCCGCGCGCCACCGCCACCTTCATCGGCCAGCTCACCACCTGGGCGGGCGAGGACGGCGACGGCGCCGACGGGCAGGCCGTCGGCGAGGGCTTCTTCGGCGCTTTCGTGTCCCGCGGCCCGGAGTCGCTGCGCTCCGGGCTGGAGGAGGCGGCCGCCGGTGCGACATCCGCCGTCGCGGAGCTGCGCGACTGGATGCGGGACGTGTACGCGCCCGCCGTCGCGGGTGAGCCGGACCCGGTGGGCCGCGAGCGCTACGCACGCTGGTCGCGCTACTTCAACGGCACGGACCTGGACCTGGACGAGGCGTACGCCTACGGCTGGTCCGAGTACCACCGGCTGCTCGCCGAGATGAAGGCCGAGGCGGCCAAGATCCTGCCGGGCGCCGGTCCTTGGGAGGCGCTGAAGCACCTCGACGAGCACGGCACCCACGTCGAGGGCGTCGAGCAGGTCCAGTCCTGGCTCCAGGGCCTGATGGACGAGGCCATCGAGAACCTCGACGGCACGCACTTCGAGCTCGCCGAGCGCGTGAAGCGGGTCGAGTCCATGATCGCCCCGCCGGGCGGTGCGGCGGCCCCGTACTACACCAACCCGTCGGAGGACTTCTCCCGTCCCGGGCGCACCTGGCTGCCGACGATGGGCCAGACCCGGTTCCCTGTGTACGACCTGGTCTCCACCTGGTACCACGAGGGCGTTCCGGGCCACCACCTCCAGCTCGCGCAGTGGACGCACGTCGCGGACCAGCTCTCCCGCTACCAGGCCTCCATCGGCATGGTCAGCGCCAACGTCGAGGGCTGGGCGCTGTACGCGGAGCGGCTGATGGACGAGCTGGGCTACCTCAAGGACGCCGAGCAGCGGCTGGGGTACCTCGACTGCCAGATGATGCGTGCCGCGCGGGTCATCGTGGACATCGGCATGCACCTGGGCCTGGAGATCCCGGCGGATTCGCCGTTCCACCCGGGCGAGCGCTGGACGGTGGACCTGGCGCAGGAGTTCTTCGGTCTGCACAGCGGGCGGCCGGCGGACTTCATCGAGAGCGAGGTGACCCGTTACCTGTCGATGCCCGGGCAGGCGATCGGCTACAAGCTGGGCGAACGGGCCTGGCTGCTCGGGCGGGACAACGCCCGGGCCGCGCACGGCGACTCCTTCGACCTGAAGGCGTGGCACATGGCCGCGCTGTCGCAGGGTTCGCTGGGCCTGGACGACCTGGTGGACGAGCTGTCGAAGCTCTGACCCGGGGCCGGCCGACACACCGGCCGGCCCGCACACCGGCCGGCACCTGTGGGGCCGGCACGCGTACGGGCCGCCCGCCCCCTTCGGAGTGGGCGGCCCGTACGGGTCGCGGCGCGCAGCAGGCGATGCAGTAGTGGGCGACGCAGCGGGCGCGCCTCAGCAGCCGCAGTCGTCCGAGTCGGTGGGCGCGGTCAGCGGGTCCGCCTCGGTGCGCTGCTGGTTTCCCTGCCAGGTCTCGACCTCGAAGCCCTCGCGGATCCAGTACTCGATGCCGCCGAGCATCTCCTTGACCTGGAAGCCGAGCTGGGCCAGGGCGAGGGCGGAGCGGGTGGCGCCGTTGCAGCCGGGGCCCCAGCAGTACGTGACGACGGGGAGGTCCTTGTCGAGGAGCTGCTCGGCCTGCTCGGGGATGAGGGCGGTCGGCAGGTGGATCGCGCCGGGCACGTGGGCCTGGTCCCAGGCCGGAGTGGAGCGCGAGTCGATCAGCTGGAAGCCGAGTGCGGCGCCCTGCTCCCGGTGGGCCTTGAAGGCGGCGGCGACGTCGGACACGTCCGCGTGGAAGGCGAGGCTCGCCGCGAAGTAGGCGGCGGCCGCGGCCGGGGTGGCCGGGGGGACCCGGAGCACGGGGTTGGCGGTGGCGGCGGCCGGGAGGGAGCCCGCTTCGGTGAGCTGCGTCGTCTGCGTGGTCGTCATGGCTTCGAATCTACGAGGCACTGATCATCTCGGGAAGTGCCATTCCCCGGCCTTCCTCTTGTTCAGCCGGGGATTCCACTGCTACATCTGGTCCATGACCGACTATTCCCCTGACGCCACCGACTGGCGCATCCTGACGGCCCTCCAGGAGGACGGCCGGGCCAGCTTCGCCGAACTCGCGCGCGCCGTCTCCATGTCCGCGAGCGCGGTCACCGAACGGGTGCGCCGCCTGGAGGAGGCGGGCGTGATCACCGGGTACACCGCCGTGGTGGACCCGGAGAAGCTCGGCAAGTCCATCCTGGCGCTGGTCCGGCTGCGCTATCCGCACGGCAACTACAAGCCGTTCCACGACCTGCTGGAGGCCACCCCGGAGATCCTGGAGGCCCATCACGTCACCGGCGACGACTGCTTCGTGCTCAAGGTCGCGGCCCGCTCGATGGGGCACCTGGAGGAGGTCGCGGGCCGGATCGCGGGGCTGGGCGCCGTCACCACCAGCATCGTGTACTCCTCGCCGCTGTCCCGGCGCCCGCTCAGTCCGTGAGGGCCGCGGTGCGGTGGCGCACGACGGAGCCGCCGCGCTGCTTGACGATCTCCAACTGGGCCTGGACGCGGGTCCGCAGATCGCCGACGTGGCTCACGATGCCGACGCTGCGGTCCCGTTCGCGCAGCGAGTCCAGCACGTCGAGCACCTCGTCCAGCGCCTGGTCGTCGAGGCTTCCGAACCCCTCGTCGATGAAGAGGGTGTCGAGGCGCATGCCGCCCGCCTCGTCGGTGACCACGTCGGCCAGGCCGAGGGCCAGGGCGAGGGAGGCGAAGAAGGTCTCGCCGCCCGACAGCGTGGCGGTGTCCCGCTCACTGCCGGTCCAGGCGTCCACCACGTGCAGCCCGAGGCCGGAGCGCCCGCGTCCGCTCGCCTTGGCGTCGGAGTGGACGAGCGTGTAGCGGCCGCCGGACATCCGCAGCAGCCGCACCGTGGCGGCGGCCGCGACCTGCTCCAGACGGGCGGCCAGGACGTACGCCTCCAGCCGCATCTTGCGCTCGTTGTCGGCGGAGGTGCCCGCGGTGAGCCCGGCCAGCCTGGCCACCCGGTCGTACGCCTCGCGCAGCGGGCCCAGGGCCCGCAGCTCCTGCTCGGCCTGCCGGGACAGCCGGTCCAGCTCCGCACAGCGCACCCGGGCGGCGTCGAAGGCGGAGCCGGCCGTGCGCAGCCGGGCCGCGGCCCGTTCGGCTGCGGCCTCGGCGGCCTCCGGGCCGGCCGGCGGCAGGGCCGCCGCGGCGGCGGTGTCGCGCTCGCCGCGGCGGTCGGCGAGCATGGCCTCCTCGGCCTGCCAGGCGTCCAGCCGGTGCTGGAGCGCGGCGCGTTCGTAGTCCGGGAGGACCGCGTCGGCGGCGGCCTCGACGGTGTCGAAGCCGGCCTTGAAGGCGGCGTCGGCGAGCCGGTCGTCGGCCTCCTTGAGCCGGGCGGCGGTGTCCTCGGCCCTGCGCAGTGCGGCGGCGGCACCGGTGACCATCCGGACCCGGTCCTCCAGGATCCGGGCGCGGGCCGCGACCGTGGGTGCGTCGCCCCGTACGACGGCCAGCTCGGCCTCCAGCGCGGCCTGCTCCTGGTCCAGTGCCTCGCGCCGGGAGGCCCTGGCGGCGGACCGTCGCTCGGCGTCGAGGCGGTCGGCGCTGCGGACGGCGTGCTCGCGCTCGGCTGCGGCCAGCCGCTCGCGGGCCGCGTGCAGTCCGGCGGCCGCGGCGTGGGCGGCGGCGTGCCGGGAGCTCAGGTCCGAGGTCAGGGCGAGGAGTTCGTCGGTGGTGGCCTCTCCTGCGGCGGCCGCGGCCTCGGCACGGGCCTCCCGGACGGCGGCGAGGGTGCGCTCGACGGCGGCCCGGCGCGCCTCGGCCTGTTCGGAGCGGGCGTGGGCGGCGTCCTCGGCGGCCCGGTCCACGTGCCCGGGGGCCGGTCGTGCCGGAGCGGGGTGCTCCGGTGATCCGCAGACGGTGCAGGCCTGCCCTTCGACCAGCGACTCGGCGAGCTCGGCGGCGATGCCGCGCAGCCGGGCCTCCTTGAGCTCCAGCCAGCGCTCCCGTGCGGCGGCGGACTCCTCGCGTACGGAGAGCAGTTCGCCCTCGGCGCGCTGCGCGTCGGCGTCCAGCGCGTCCCGGCGCCGGGCGGCGTTCAGCTGCATACGGGCCGGCTCCAGCCGGCCGGCGAGCTGTTCGGCCAGCGTCGCGGCCTGCTGGGCGGCTTCCACCCGGTCGGCCAGGGCGGTGCGGGTGCTCTCCCAGCGGGCGAGCCAGTCGGCGGTCTCCCGCAGCTGCTCCTCCGCGTCGCGGGCCTCCCGCTCCAGGGTGGCCCGTTCGCGGCCGATCCCGGCGCTGCGCTGCTCGGAGCGCTGGGCGGCGCCGAGCGCACCGAGGTCCTCGCGCAGCCGCTGCTCCACGGCGGACAGCTGCTCGGTGCCCGCCCCGGCGAGGGCCGGCGGGAGTTGGGCGCGGGCGGCGGCCTCGGCGTGGGCGGCGGTCAGGTGTGCGGCGGACGCCGCGCCGCGCAGTTCCAGGGCGGGGGCGACCAGCGCGGCGCGGCGGGCCCGGTCCAGCAGGGCGCGGACCCGTTCGCGTTCGGGCCCGGCCTCGGCGAGCAGGGCGGCGCGGCGGGCCGTCTCGGCGTGCCGGCGCTGGAGGCGGTCGAGCTCCCGGGCGTCCTCGGCGGCCCGCCGGGCGGCGGCGTGCCGCCCCTCGACGGCGGCGAGCGCGTACTCGGCGACGGTGAGCCGCTCGCGGGCGGAGCAGCGGGCGACGGCGGCCCAGGCCCGGATCGCCCCGGCCAGCCCGGGGTCGCCGGGCTGGTGTCCGGGCAGCGGCCAGGCCCGCAGGTCGGCGCTGTCACCGGCTGCCTGGGCGAGCCTCTGGGCGGTGCCGAGCACCTTCTCGTCGCCGGCGCGGACCTTGGCCTCGGCGGCCCGGCGGCGCTCGGCGAGCAGCGCCTCGACGGCGGCGAAGCGGCGGGTGTCGAAGAGCCGGCCCAGCAGCCTGCCCCGCGCCGCCTCGTCGGCCCGCAGGAAGCGGGCGAACTCGCCCTGCGGCAACAGCACGACCTGGCAGAACTGTTCGCGGCTCATGCCGAGCAGCTGCTCGATCTCCTCGCCGATCTCCTGGTGGGAACGGCTGAGGGCGAGCCAGCGCTCGCCGTCGAACTCGCGCAGCCAGCTCTGCGCCTTGTCCTTGGTGGTGCCGGTGCCGCGCTTCTTGGGGCGGTCCTGCTCGGGGCGGCGGGTGATCTCCAGGCGCCGTCCGCCGGCGGTGAGTTCGAGGGTGACCTCGGTCGGTGTCGCGGCGTCGGCGTGGTCGCTGCGCAGGCTGGTGCCGGGGGCCTGGCGCGGGCCGGGCACCGACCCGTACAGCGCGTAGCAGACGGCGTCGAGGACGGAGGTCTTGCCGGCGCCGGTGGGGCCGTGGAGCAGGAAGATCCCCGCGCCGGACAGCGCGTCGAAGTCGATCTCCTGGGGTGCGGCGAAGGGGCCGAAGGCGGTGATGCGGAGCCGGTGCAGCCTCATCGGCGGGTCTCCTGCCGGGTGTCGTCCGCCCGCACGTCTTCGAAGGCGTCCTGGAGCACGGCCCGTTCGGCTTCGTCGGCGGCGCCGCCGCGCACGTGGGCGACGAAGTCCTCTGCGATCTCCTGGTCGCTGCGGCCCTTGAGGCGCTGGGCGTAGGAGTCCGCGCCGGTCTCCGGCCGGCCTTCGGGGTCGAAGGCGAGGCTGAGGGTGTGCGGGAAGCGGGCCGCGAGCCGGGCCATGGGGTCCTCGGGCCGGACGGGGTCGGTGAGGGTGGCCTCGATCCAGGAGTGCTCGTACGCGGCGTACGCGTCCTCCTCCAGCAGGGCGTCGAGCCGTCCCCGGAGCCGGGCGAGCGGCCGCGGCACGGGCGTGTCGATGCGCTCGGCGGTGATCTCCCCGGCCGGGCCGAGGTCGATCAGCCACATGGTCTTGCGGTGGTCGGCCTCGGAGAAGGAGTAGGCGAGCGGGGAACCGGAGTAGCGGACCCGTTCGTTGATCGTCTGGCAGCCGTGGAGGTGGCCGAGCGCGGCGTAGTCGACCCCCTCGAAGACGGCGGCGGGGACGGCCTCGACCCCGCCGACGGCGATGTCGCGCTCGCTGTCGCTGGCCTGCCCGCCGGTGACGAAGGCGTGGGCGAGGACGACGGAGCGGGTGCCGGGGGCGCGGGCGGCGAGGTCGGCCCGGACCAGGTCCATGGCCGCGCCGAGGACGGCCTCGTGGCTCACCCGGCCCGCGCCGAACCGGTCCTTCACCAGGGCGGGCTCCAGGTACGGCAGTCCGTACAGGGCCACTTCCCCGTGTACGTCGGCCAGCACCACGGGGTCGGCGCAGCCCTCGGGGTCGGTGCGCAGGTGGATCCCGGCGCGGCCGATCAGCCCGGCGCCGACGCCGAGCCGGCGGGCGGAGTCGTGGTTCCCGGAGATCATCACGGTGGGCACGCCGAGGTCGGCGAGCCGGTGCAGGGCCCGGTCGTACAGCTCGACGGCGGGCAGCGGGGGCACGGCACGGTCGTAGACGTCGCCGGCGACGAGGACGGCGTCGACCTCGTGCTCGCGGACGGTCTCGACCAGGTGGTCGACGAAGGCGGCCTGGGCGCCGAGCAGGTTGACGCGGTGGAAGGACCGGCCGAGGTGCCAGTCGGAGGTGTGCAGGAGCCTCACTCGCCGGCCCCGCCGGACGTCGCGCCGCACATGTTCTTCCGCCCCCTGGTCGTCCTGGTCTGTCCCGGGCGGTCTCTCCCGCACGCCGAGCCCCTCTACGCTAACGCGTCGCCGCAGCTCCCGGGGCCCGTCCTCAGGACGCGTACGTCTCCCCGCCGAGGGTGAGGGTGGCGCTGCCCGCCGTGCTGTCGGCGAGCCAGGCCTCGAAGGCGGGCAGGTCCGCCTCCGGCAGGGCGACCTCGATCTCGACCGCGGCCCCGTAGCGCAGGTCCACCACGGTCCGGCCGGTGGAGCGCAGGTCGTTCTGGGTCTTGCCGGCCCGCTGGTGGTCGACGGTGACGGTGGCCAGCCGGTAGCGGCGGCGGGTGAGGGTGCCGAGCTCGTCGAGGGCCTCGCCGACGACGCCTCCGTAGGCCCGGATCAGGCCGCCGGCGCCGAGTTTCACGCCGCCGTAGTAGCGGGTGACCACGGCGACGGCGTACCGGATGTCGCGGCGCATCAGCATCTGGAGCATGGGCACCCCGGCGGTGCCGCCGGGTTCGCCGTCGTCGCTGGCCTTCTGGACCGAGGCGTCGGCCCCGATGACGTAGGCGAAGCAGTTGTGCGTGGCGGTGGGGTGCTCCTTGCGGATGCGCGCGATGAACTCCTGCGCCTCCTGCTCGGTGGCCGCGGGGGCGAGCGAGCACAGGAAGCGCGAGCGGTTGATCTCCGACTCGTGCACGCCCTCGCGGGCCACCGTCACGTACTGGTCCGACTTCACCGCTCCACCCTACGGGGAATCGGACACGTGTCCTTCCCGTTGATGCCGGAGGCGGCCCGGCGCAGCGGGCCGCATCGGCAAGGCAACAGGAGGCGGCACCGTGCACGGCGACCCGGCGACCATCCGAAAGATCCTCACCGAGCTCGGCGACACCTGGGCCGTGGTGGGGCTGTCCGACAACCGGGACCGGGCGGCGTACGGGGTGGCCCGCACGCTCCAGCGGTTCGGCAAGCGGGTCGTCCCCGTGCACCCGAAGGCGGAGACGGTCCACGGCGAGCAGGGGTACGCCTCGCTCTCGGAGATCCCGTTCAAGGTGGACGTGGTGGACGTCTTCGTGAACAGCTCCCTCGCCGGTGCGGTCGCCGACGAGGCGGTGGCCGTGGGCGCGCAGGCCGTCTGGTTCCAGCTGGGCGTGATCGACGAGGACGCCTTTGCGCGCACCCGTGAAGCCGGTCTGGACATGGTGATGGACCGCTGCCCCGCTATCGAGATCCCGGCGCTGTAGCCGGCCCCCGTACGCGGTCGACGGGCGGGATGGAGACGGCCATGGTCATCTCCATCGGGCCGGGGCCTTCGTTGCGGTAGGTGTGCGGGAGGTCGGCCTCGAAGGAGACCGCCCCGCCCGCCGGCACCGTGTACCGCTCGTCGGCGACGATCAGCGTCAGTTCCCCGGCCGTGACGTGGAGCATCTCGAAGGTGCCGGCCGGGTGCGGGTCGGAGTCCGTCCCGTCGCCCGGCTCCAGCCGGTACGTCCACATCTCCACCGGTCCGCGCCGGTCGTCGCCGAGCAGCATGCTCGCGCCGCTGCCCGCTGCCGTGGACCACATCCGCACTCCGCGGCCGGGCTGCACGACGTGCACCCGCGGGGTCCGGTCGTGGTCCAGCAGGGTGGTGATGCTCACGCCCAGCGCGTCGGCCAGCTTGACCGTGGTGCCGACGCTGGGGTTCGTACGGGCCTGTTCGATCTGGATGATCATGCCTCGGCTCACTCCGGCGCGGGCCGCCAGGGCGTCCAGGGTGAAACCGCGCTCGCCGCGCCACCGCTTGAGGTTCCGGCCGAGGGCCTGGGTGAGCTGTTCGAGGTCCGACACCGTTGCGCCCCCATCACTGGCGTCCAATATTTTGACTGGCGTAGTTCATTGCACTGAACTACCGTGCCTTGTGCTGCACGCTGCACTCCACCGTTCACTGCACTGTACTGCGAGGCCCCCGTCATGACCGCCTTCTTCGCCCTGGCCACAGCCGTGCTCTGGGGTCTGGCCGACTTCGGCGGCGGGCTGCTGACCCGCCGCCTGCCGGCGCTCACGGTCGTCGTGGTCTCCCAGATCCTCGCCGTGATCGCACTCGGCGCGGTCGTCCTGGGCACCGGGGCCTGGCGGGAGGCCGGTCCGCAACTCTGGTTCGCGGTCGCCGCGGGCCTCGTCGGACCGGTCGCCATGCTCAGTTTCTACAAGGCGCTGGCCCTCGGGCCGATGGGCGTGGTCTCGCCACTCGGCTCCATCGGGGTGGTCGTGCCCGTGGCGGTGGGGCTGGCACTGGGCGAGCGCCCCGGGCCGGGCCAGTTCGCCGGGATCGCGGTGGCCGTCGTGGGCATCGTCCTCGCGGGCGGGCCGGAGCTGCGCGGTGCCCCCGTACAGCGGCAGGCCGTCGTCCTCACCCTGACCGCCGCCTTCGGCTTCGGCGCGGTGATGGCCCTGATCGCGCACGCCTCCACGCCCTCCACGGGCGTGACCGGCCTCTTCCTCGCCCTGTTCGTCCAGCGGGTCACCAACGTGGCCGCGGGTGGCGCGGCCCTGTGGTTCCGGGCCCGGGGCGGCGCCCCGGTCCTGCCCGCGGGGACGGGTCCGCGTGTCCTGTGGGGCCTGCTGCCCGCGCTGGCCTTCGTCGGCCTGGCCGACGTCGCGGCGAACGGAACCTACTCGATCGCCGCCCAGCACGGCCCGGTCACCGTGGCCGCCGTGCTCTCCTCGCTCTACCCGGTCGTCACCGCGCTCGCCGCCTTCGTCGTGCTCAAGGAGCGGCTGCGGACGGTCCAGGCGGCCGGCGCCGGCCTCGCCCTCGCCGGCACGGTCCTCCTGGCCGCCGGCTGACCGGACCCGAGCCCTCGGGCGGTCCGGCCGGTCAGGCGGGTTCCGCAGCGGGGTCGGCCGCGCGCTGCTCGGCCTCCGCCAACTGCGCCACCGCGCGCAGCTGCTCCGGCGTCACCCCTTCCGGGATCGGCACCGGCGCCGGGGTCCGCAGCGGCGGCTGCCACCCCGTCTCCGGCTGCCACCGGCGTACGATCCGCGCGGGCGCCCCGGCCACCACCGCGTGGTCCGGCACCTCGCCCCGTACGACGGCCCCCGCGGCCACCACCACGTTGCGGCCCAGCCGGGCCCCCGGCAGGATCACCGCGCCCGTGCCGAGCCAGCAGCCGGGGCCGATCTCCACCGGAGCGCTGCGCGGCCACTGCTTGCCGACGGGCTCGTGCGGATCGTCGTAGCTGTGGTTCGTGGAGGTGATGTAGACCCCGGGCCCGCAGAAGGTGTCGTTGCCGATGGTGATCCGGGTGTCGGCTATGACATGGGTGTCCCGGCCGAGGACGACGCCGTTCCCGAGGACCAGCACCGGCTCGCTGCCGAGGTCGAGGCCGGGCATCATACCGGCGGTCAGCGTGACCTGCTCGGCGATGATGCAGTGCTCGCCGAGGCGGATCCACGGCTCGCCGAACACCGTGCCCTGGGGGAAGGCGAGGCGGGTGCCGTGTCCGATCGCGCCGAAGCGCAGCCGGCCGGGGGTCTGCGCGGTCACCGCACCGGCCTGCTGCATCCAGCGCCAGCCGGCGTGGACCGCACGACTGGCGAGCCTGCGGCGCAAGGACGCCAGGACCGTCACGGCGGGCAGGGATGAGAACGTGTTCTGGTTCTTCGGCACCGGGTCACCGTAACGCGCCGGGTGCACCCAGCGCGCCGTGATCTTCACCCCATCGCCGGGTGCGCGGGGTGCGTGGCCTACCGTGCCGGTAGCGCGACACCGCACGCCGGACACAGGACTGGGGAAGAGAACATGACGTATCAGGCGGACCAGGGCCAGGCACTCGTCGCGGGCGTGGGCGGCAAGAGCCCGCGGATCGACCCCACGGCCTTCACCGCGCCGACCTCGGTCGTGGTCGGCGACGTCACGATGGCCGCGGGCGCCAGCATCTGGTACTCGGCGGTGCTGCGCGCCGACTGCGGCCCCATCTCGCTCGGTGCGGACAGCAACGTGCAGGACAACTGCACGCTGCACGTCGACCCCGGCTTCCCGGTCACGATCGGCGAGCGCGTCTCCATCGGCCACAACGCGGTGGTGCACGGCTGCACGGTCGAGGACGACTGCCTCATCGGCATGGGGGCCACCGTCCTCAACGGCGCGGTGATCGGGGCCGGCTCGCTGGTGGCCGCGCAGGCACTGGTCCCGCAGGGCATGGTGGTCCCGCCCGGGTCACTGGTCGCGGGCGTGCCGGCCAAGGTGCGGCGGGAGCTCACCGACGAGGAGCGCGAGGGCATCAAGGTCAACGCCCTGATGTACGCGGACCTGGCGAAGCAGCACCGCGCGGCCGTCCAGCCCGCGCAGTAACGGGCCGGCGCGCACGCCGTACCCGCACCCCCGCACCGTACCCGCCCGGCACGCGGCCGGAAGCGGTCCGGCCGCGGGGCGGTCCGGCCGCGGGGTCCGGCCGTCGGGCGGTCCGCTATTCGGCCGCGGCCGGCTCCGCCTCAGCGGCCGTTCCCGCCGCCTCGGCCGCCTTCTTCATGCGGCTGCGCAGCACCAGCGTCACGGTGAGCCCGATCAGCAGGGCCACCACCAGCGCCACCCAGGAGAAGCCCTTCAGCCACGGCTCCGCCACGATGCCGATCGAGTAGATGACGGCCGTGGTGCCGCCCGCCCAGAGGATCCCGCCGAGAACGTTCGCGATCAGGAACCGCCAGTACGGCATGTGCAGCACGCCGGCCAGCGGACCGGCGAAGATCCTCAGCAGGGCCACGAACCGCCCGAAGAAGACGGCCCACATGCCCCACTTCTCGAAGGAGCGCTCGGCCTGCGCCACGTGGTCCGGCCCGAAGTGCTTCGGGAAGCGCCGGCCCAGCCTCTCCAGCAGCGGCTTGCCTCCCCTGCGGCCGATCGCGTAGCCGATCGAGTCGCCCACGATCGCTCCGACGGAGGCGCAGACCCCCAGGACCACGGGGTCGATCTCGCCGTGCTGCGAGGCCAGCAGTGCCGAGCTGACCAGGACGATCTCCCCCGGCAGCGGGATGCCCAGGCTCTCCAGCCCGATGACCAGACCCACCAGGAGATAGATGCTGACCGCCGGAATCGTCTCCAGCCATTCCTGGATGTGCACCGGTACGTCCTCCCGAATCGCGGCGGCGCGCCTGCTGTGACACGCCGAACGGGCAGCCTATCCGCTCTCGAACACAGCCTTCGCCCTCAGGCGCAGTTCGCGGGAGGAACGGCCCGCGAACACTTCGCGAAGGCCTGAACCCGGCACCCGGGCGTGCCGCGCTCCGGCCGGACGCTCGGCTTCTCGTACTCCCAGGTCGTGTACGAGAGCGTGTGCCCGAACGGGACCAGCGGGGCCACCTGCCGCGCCGCGGCTGCCCGCCCGGCAGCCCCAGCGAGGTCCGGTCGGAGCGCTCGGTGGCGTCGTCACAGGCGAACAGCACGACGGCGTGTGCCTCCTCGGCGCTCTTCACGGCCACGGCGAGGTCGGCGGCCCGGGTCGCCAGAGGTGTGCAGCTGCCGGAACCGCCGGCCCGTGGCCCCGCCCTCGGCGGAGACGGCGAGCCGGTGCGTGCCCGCCGTGGGGGCGAGGGTGCGGCGGCGGACGGTGAACCCGTCGGGCGCCGTGACGGGGAGCCCGCCGGCGAACTGCTCGGCCACGCCCTGCCGGACGGGGAAGAGCTCCTCGCCGTCGAGGCGCACGCCGGACCGCTTCCCGGTGCAGCGGACGGACAGCGTCCAGTCGTCGTCCGCGCCGAGCGTGAACGTGCCCTCGCGGCTCCGGCTCCGGCCGGCGGCCACCCGCCGGCCGGCCTCGCCCATGGGGGTTCGCTCATGGGGGTTCGCTGCGGCTCCGGGCGGCGGGAGCGGCTCGCGCCGGACCTCTCCCGCGCCCACGGTGCGGCGTCCGGGCCGCCCGCCCGGCCGGCCCGCCCGCCCGGCCGGACGCGCCACCGCTGCGCCGAGGTTCAGCCCTGCGACGGCGGCTCCAGGGCCTCGGTGTCCCGGCGGGCCGCGTCCTGCGCCTGCACCCGCGCCTCGGTGCGGTGCCCGCGCGCGATGTAGTCCCGTACGACGGCCTCCACCGCGTCCTGGGGCGAACCGATCCCGGCGAGGACCATCACCTCCACCACGAGCTCGGCGTCGAGACTGATGTCGACCTTGGCCACGGCCACCTCCTGAACAATCGCCCGGACTCCAGCCATCCCCCGCGCCCGCGGGCTCGACACGCGCGGCACGCAAAGAAGGCGAGGAAACGGAAAACGCCGAGAACCCCGAGCACGCCGAGAACGCCCAGAACGCGGACGACGCGGGGAACGGGGAACTCAGGGGTCCCGGAGAGCACGCGGGAAACAGGGAACCCGCCCGGGGGCGAGGGTTCTTCCTCGTCCCCGGGCGGGTCCTGGACCGGCGGCACCGCCCACGCACGGGCGGCCGTCGGCGACTAGGCGTTCGGGCGGAGCGTCCAAACGACGGTCATTTCGCCCGTCACGGCCTCGTCCTCGCGCTGGATGGCGATGGTGACGGGGAACTCGGGGCGGCCGCCCGCGTCGAGTTCGGCGACGACCTCGGCGGCCGGGCGGCCGAGGGTGGCGGTGGCGGTCACGACGCCCTTGGCGAGCTTCTTGTAGCCGATCTCGGCCTTGACGGCGAGGGGCACGGCGCGCGAGAGCTGGTCGCCGAAGGCGGCCAGGACGATCGCGCCGCTCGCGGACTCGGCGAGGGTGAACATGGCGCCGGCGTGGGGGCCGCCCACGTGGTTGTGGTAGTCGGGCTGGTCGGGCAGCCGGACGACGGCGCGCTCGGGGGTGGTCTCCAGGAACTGGAGGTTCAGGGTCCGGGCCATCGGCACCGTAGCGGCGAGCAGTTCGCCCACGTTCATCTGGTCTGCGCTCATGGCAGGCGATGTTACCCACGAGTAGACAGCGTTGGCCAGACCTGGGCCGGGGGCGGCCGTGGCTCCTGTCACCGGCGCCCACTATCGTTACCGGCCATGTGGCCAGGACAGCAGCAGCCGCCCGGGGGAGAACAGAACCCCCAGGACGCGCATCAGAACCCGTACCAGCAGCAGCCAGGACAGGGACAGCAGCCGAACCCGTACCAGCAGCAGCCGGGCTACGGGTACCCGCAGGCGGGCTACCAGGCGCCCCCGCCGGTGCAGCCGTGGGGCCAGCCCCAGCAGACCGCGCCGCTGCCGCAGAGCAGCGGCGGGAGCCCGTACGCCACCAAGACCGTGGCCATCGTCGCGGCGGCCGCGGTCGTCGTGGTGGCCGCCGCCACCGGCGCGTTCGTCCTGACCCGGGACGACAAGAAGAGCGACCAGGCCGACAACAAGCCCGCCGCCGCCTCCTCGTCGGCGCCCTCCTCCCCCGCCGCCGCGCCCGCCTCGCCCGGCGCCAACCCGCGCGCGGGCGGCGACGTCAAGCCGGTGATCCCCGGCTGGAAGGTCGTCCTCAACCCCAAGTACGGCAGCGCCTTCGACGTCCCGCCGGAGTGGAACGTCGCGAGCGCGGGCGTCATCTCCGGGTTCACCGACGACTCGAAGAACGACGGCATGCCCATGATCAGCTTCTCCGCGCCTGCCTTCCTCAAGGAGGACTGGTGCAAGGTCGACTCCAACAAGGACGGCCGCGAGGAGTCGACGGGCCTGGCCGGTACCGGCACCAAGGGCGGCCAGGGCGCCAAGGACACCGCCGAGGCGGTGAAGAACGAGGCGGGCAACTGGGCGTTCGCAGCGTTCGCGCAGAAGGCGCCCAAGGGCACCGTGAAGGTGTCGGAGCCGAAGGAGTACACCACCTCCTCCGGCCTCAAGGGCCACATGGCGACCGCGACGGCGATCGGCGTGCCCAAGGAGAACAAGTGCTCCTCCGACGGCAAGTCCATCGCGTTCAGCTTCAAGACCGCCAACGGTGACTTCTCCAGCTGGATCCTCTACAGCGCCGCGGGCGTCCAGGGCGAGGTCCCCCAGGAGACGATGGACAAGATCCTCAGCTCGGTGCGACTGAACGGCACCGGCAGCACCAGCTGACCCACCGGTCACAGGCCACAGGTCCGTCCCGTTCGCAACGATTCATCCGACCCCGCGCCCCGGGCCGTAATCCGTTTGGATTCTCGGCTCGGGGCGTGGATAGTCCCGGGGGTGAAACCTCCCCCCACCGCCGCGTCCCACACGACCGCCCGCCGCCGACCCGCCTGGGCCGGACGCAACTACACCCTGCTCACGGGTGCCGCGGTCGTGACGAACCTCGGTAGCCACGGAGCGCTCATCGCCTCGGCGTTCGCCGTTCTGGAGGCGGGCGGGTCCGGGGGCGACGTCGGCCTGGTGGCGGCCGCGCGCACGCTGCCCCTGGTCCTCTTCCTGCTCATCGGAGGCGCGCTCGCCGACCGGCTGCCGCGCCACCGCGTGATGGTCGCGGCCAACGCCCTCAACTGCGTCTCGCAGGCCGCTTTCGCCGCGCTCGTCCTGACCGGGCACCCGCGGTTGTGGCAGATGATGCTGCTGACCGCGCTGTGCGGCACGGGGCAGGCCTTCTTCAACCCGGCGGCCGAGGGGATGCTGCTCTCCAGCGTCTCCGGCGAGCACGCCAACCGCGCCTTCGCCCTCTTCCGGATGGCGATGAACGGCGCCGGCATCGGCGGAGCGGCCCTCGGCGGAGCCATGATCGCCGCGATCGGTCCCGGCTGGGTCCTGGCCGTGGACGCCGCCGCGTTCGCCGTCGCCGGGGCGCTGCGGGCCTTCCTGGACGTCGGCCACGTCGCCGACCGGGCTGCCGGCGGCGGCCTGCTCGCCGACCTGCGCGAGGGCTGGGTGGAGTTCCGGACCCGGCCCTGGCTGTGGAGCATCGTGCTCCAGTTCTCCGTGGTCGTCGCCGTCGTCGGCGCGGCCGAGGCGGTCTACGGTCCGCTCGTCGCCCGCGACCGGCTCGGCGGGCCCGCCCCCTGGGGCCTGGCGCTGGCCTTCTTCGGCATCGGCACCATCGCCGGGGCCGTCCTGATGATGGTGTGGAAACCGCGCCGGCTGCTGCTGGTCGGCACCCTGTGCGTGTTCCCCCTGGCGCTGCCGTCGGCCGGTCTGGCGGTCCCCCTGCCGGTGTGGGCCCTGTGCACGGTCATGTTCGTCAGCGGAACGGCCATCGAGGTGTTCGGCGTGAACTGGATGACGACCATGCACCAGGAGATCCCGGAGGAGAAGTTCTCCCGCGTCTCGGCCTACGACTGGTTCGGCTCCGTGTCCATGCTGCCGCTGGCGACGGCCGTGGCCGGCCCCGTCGAGTCGGCCTTCGGCCGCACCACGGCCCTGTGGGGCTGCGCCGCGCTGGTCGTACTGGGCACCTCCGCCGTCCTCTTCGTCCCGGACGTACGCCGCCTCACCCGCAAACCCGCTCCCCCGAAGGCCGCTTCGGTCCCGGCCGCCGCGCCCGGTGCGCCCGGCGCCGTCGACCGGGCCGCCGGCGCTCCCGGCCCGGCGGTCTCCACCGGGGTCAGCCGAGGCTGAACGCGCCCTCCGGCGGCTCCGGCGAGGGGGCGGCGTCCGCGTCCCCCACCGGAACCGCACCCTTCATGAACCGGGCCAGGGACGCCCCCTCCTCGACCCGCGCGGGAAAGGCGTCCGCCGCACACCGCCGGGACAGCGCGGCCACCGGCAGCTCGGCGTCCGAGGCGAGCAGCACGGCGTTCCCGAACCGCCGCCCGCGCAGCACCCCGGGCTCCGCGACGAGTGCGAGCCGCCCGAACACCGCGCCGAAGTTGGCGAGCTGGGCCCGCAGGAAGCCGAACGGCGCCCCGTCGGCCAGGTTCGCCGCGTACACCCCGCCGGGCCGCAGCACCCGCGCCGCCTCCCGCGCGTACTCGACGGAGGTGAGCTGCGCCGGTACCCGCGAGCCGCCGAACACATCGGCGACCAGGACGTCCGCGCTGTCGGTGGCGGCCGCGCCCAGCCAGGCCCGGGCCTCGGCGGCGTGCACCGTGACGCCCGATCCGGCCGGCAGCGGCAGGTGCTCGGCGACCAGCTCCACCAGGGCGGCGTCGAACTCGACCACCGTCTGGCGGGAGCCCGGCCGGGCCGCCGCCGCGTAGCGGGGCAGGGTCAGCGCGCCGCCGCCGAGGTGCAGCAGGTCCAGCGCCCGCCCCGGCTGCGCCACGCAGTCCAGGACGTGCGCGAGGCGGCGTACGTACTCGAACTCCAGGTACCCGGGATCGTCGAGGTCCACGTACGACTGCGGCGCACCGTCGACGGTCAGCAGCCACGCCCGCTCCCGGTCCACGTCCGGCATCAGCTTGGCGGTGCCCTGGCCCACGGCCCGGACGACCGGGATCTGTTCGTCGCTCACCGCACCATTGTCCGGCAGCCGGACGACCGGGGCGCCGTCCGGGTCACCGGGCCGCCGATCCGTCAGGCGCTCACGCCGCCCAGACCTCGGCCGCCTCCTCCGCGTGCTCCGCGGCCTGCGCGAGGCCGGCCCGCGCCGCCGGGTCCCGCCGCGCCGGATCCAGGACGTTGCGCCCGAAGGCCTTGCGGGCCCGGGCGGACGGGGTGATCAGCAGCACCCGCGCCCCGGCCTCGCGCAGCCGCGCCGCCTGGACGGCCGGTGAGGGGACGAGCCCGGAGCCGAGCGCCATCGGCGCGAGGATCACCACCCGGGTACAGCCGGAGGCCAGGTCGGCATTGGTCGCGGACCGGATCCCGCCGTCGATGAACCGCCGGCCGCCCACGGTGACCGGCGGCCACACCCCCGGCACCGCGCAGCTCGCCGAGACGGCGTCGACCAGCCCGGCCCCGCTCTCCCGGTCGAAGGCGGCGAGCTCACCGGTGAGCGCGTCGACGGCCGTGACGACCAGCCTGCGCTCGGGCCAGGCGTGCGAGACGAGCCGGGCTTCCAGCACCTTGCGCCGATCCGCCTCCGCGCCGGTCTCGGCGGCGAGCGCGAGGGCGCCGACCCGTCTGCGGTAGCTCTCCGGGTCCCGGGAGCGCACCATGGCGACGGCGTACCGGGCGAACAGCCCCGCACCGAGCCGGGCGACGGCCTCTCCGGCGGGGTCGCCCAGCTGGCGCTCGTACAGCTCCTGCGGGGTGAGCAGCCCGGAGGTGAGCTGGGCGCCGACCACCGAGCCGGCGGAGGTGCCGACGACGAGGTCGGCGGCGGTCAGGTCCACACCCGCCCGGGCGAGCCCGTACAGGATCCCGGTCTCCCAGCCGATGCCGGTGAGTCCTCCGCCGCCCAGCACCAGTGCCGTACCGCCGCTCATCCCGGCCTCCTTCTCCGCGCTCCGTGCGCCCGTGGTGACGGCAGTCTGGCGCAAGCGGACTGCCGTCACCACGGTGGGGTGCCGGGGTTCCGGCGGCGGTGCGGCCGGCGGTTCAGCCGAGCACGGCCGTGACCGTCCCCGCGCCGACGGTGCGCCCGCCCTCGCGGATCGCGAAGCCGAGCCCCGACTCGAGCGGCACGTCCCGTCCGAGCTCGACGGTCATCGCGACCGTCTCGCCCGGCCGGGCCACCCCGGCCGCGCCCAGGTCCACGTCCCCCACCACGTCGGCGGTGCGGATGTAGAACTGCGGCCGGTACCCGGTCGCCACCGGGGTCGTACGGCCGCCCTCCCGCGCGGAGAGCACGTACACCTGCGCGGTGAAGCGGCGCTTCGGCTCGACGCTGCCGGGAGCGGCGACCACCTGCCCGCGGCGCACGCCGTCGCGCGGCACGCCGCGCAGCAGCAGCGCGACGTTGTCCCCGGCCTCGGCGGACTCCATCGGCTTGCCGAAGGTCTCCAGCCCGGTCACCACGGTCTCGACGGGCTCGCCGTCGCCGCCGAGGACGCTGACCCGGTCGCCGGTGCGGACGCTGCCGCGCTCGACGGCGCCCGTCACGACCGTTCCGCGCCCGGTGATGGTCAGTACGTTCTCCACCGGCAGCAGGAAAGGCGCGTCCGTGTACCGCACCGGCATCGGCACGTACGTGTCGACCGCGTCGAGCAGCGCCTCGATCGCCGCGGTCCAGCGCGGGTCGCCCTCGAGCGCCCGGAGTCCGGACACCCGTACGACCGGTGCGCCGTCGCCGCCGTAGCCGTGGGAGGTGAGCAGTTCGCGGACCTCCAGCTCGACCAGGTCGGTGAGCTCGGGGTCCCCGGCGTCGGCCTTGTTCAGCGCGACGACGATGTGGTCCACGCCGACCTGGCGGGCGAGGAGCACGTGCTCGGCGGTCTGTGGCATGACCCCGTCGAGGGCGGAGACGACGAGGATCGCCCCGTCGAGCTGGGCGGCGCCGGTGACCATGTTCTTGACGTAGTCGGCGTGGCCGGGCATGTCCACGTGGGCGTAGTGCCGGGTGTCGGTCTCGTACTCGACGTGCGTGAGGTTGAGGTTGATGGTGATGCCGCGCCGGGCCTCCTCCGGGGCCCGGTCGATGCGGTCGAACGGTACGAAGGAGGCGCCGCCGCGCTCGGCGAGCACCTTGGTGATGGCGGCGGTGAGGGTGGTCTTGCCGTGGTCGACGTGACCCATGGTGCCGATGTTGAGGTGCGGCTTGGTGCGCACGAAGGCCGTCTTGGCCATGATGTCTTTCCCGTTGGTTCGATGATCCGAAGCTGCTCCGGGACCCCTGAGGCCGGGCCGACCCTCCCCCTGCGGGGTCCGCCGGACTGTCCGGGAAGGGTCAGCTTCGTGCGCCGTCGAACGCGGCGGAGGCGGGTGCCTCGAACGCCGCGAGTGCCTCGAAGGGGAAAGCGGCAGCCTTCGGCGCGTCCGCGACTGCGGACGGCGCTGCGGGGAAGGCGTACCGGGACATGCAGCCGATCCTGCCGGATCGCCGGCGGCCCGTCGAACGAATTTCCCTGCGGTCAGAGGTTCTTGAGCGCTTCGCGTGCGGACAGGGGCGACAGGGCGTCCCGTTCCGCTGCGACGAAGGCGCGGACCGCCTCCGGATCGGTCTTCGCGTACTCGCGCAGTGCCCAGCCGATCGCCTTGCGGATGAAGAAGTCGGGGTGGCCGCTGCGCCGGCGGCAGTAGGCGAACAGGCGCCCCGCGTCGGTGTCGGACTTGTAGCGCAGTTGGTGGAGCAGGGCGGTGCGGGCGAGCCAGACGTCTTCGTCGCCGATCCAGTCGTCCATCACGGCGGTGAGCGCCGGGTCGGCGGCCACGAGCGGGCCGGCCGCGTGGGCCGCGAGCAGGTCGACGGTGTCCCACCACGGGACGGTGACCACCAGCCGGCGGACCACCGGCAGGAAGCCGGAGGAGCAGACGCCCACGTGGCGCCGCAGGTAGTCCACCGCGAAGTAGTGGTACTCGCGCTCCGGCAGCTCCCAGCACCGCAGCACGAGCGCGGTCACGTCGGCCTCCGCCGGCTGCGGGGTGCCCGCGGTCACGGCCTTGGAGAGTTCGCGGCGCAGCGGGGTCCGGATGCCGAGGAAGGGGGCCGCGTCCTTCATGTACGCGGCCATGGACCGGGCCCGCACCGGATCCGCTGCCGCCGCGTACGCCGTGGTCAGGCGGTCCACGAGGGTGTCGGCGAGGGCGCTGGGCGCGGCCTCCGGAGGACGCTGGTCGTTCGGCCGCATGAGGCCCAGATTACGGCGCGACGCCGTACGGGTCGGCTAGTCTCCCCGGATGTCCCTCCTCCTCGCGCCGTGGACCCGGCTGTCGCTGCTCGGCGCGCTCCTGCTGGCCGCCGGCGTGTGCGTCGTGCTGTACGAGCCCCAGCGCCTCCTGTCGCAGGGCTGGCCGGCGGGGTTCCCGGTGGGTGCGGCGGTGCTGCTGTTCGCGGTCGCGTACGGGGTGGCCACGGCGGCGCTGGCGCCGCGCCCGCTGCTCAACCTGGCGGCCGGGGCGGTGTTCGGCATCCCCTTCGGCCTGGTCGCGGCGGTCGGCGGCTCGGTGATCGGCGCCGCAATCTCCTTCGGGCTGGGCCGGTTGATGGGCCGGGACGCCGTACGGCCCCTGCTGCGCGGCCGCTGGCTGCGGGCCGCCGACGACCAGCTGGCCCGGCACGGCTTCCGTTCGGTGCTGGCGGTCCGGATCTTCCCCGGCCTGCCCTTCGCGGTCGCCAACTACTGTGCGGCGGTCTCCCGCTGCGGCTGGCTGCCGTTCCTCCTCGCGACGGCCATCGGCGTCGTCCCGAACACCGCGGCGTACGTGGTCGCGGGCGCGAGCGCCTCCTCCCCGGACTCCCCCGCCTTCCTCGCGTCCTTCGGCTTCATCGCCGGGGCCGCGGCGGCCGCCGCGGTCGTTGGGTGGCGGGGACGGCACCGGCTGGCGCCCGTACCGGCGTGCGAAACGCACGATCCGGTACCCGTACACCCCCCTGTGGTCAGTGCCGCTCCCCACGGGCCCTAGCATCGGACCCGAACTGCCCGACGATCACAAGGACGAGCGCACCCCGACATGAGCTGGTTCGAATCCCTAATCCTCGGTCTCGTCCAGGGGCTTACGGAGTTCCTCCCGATCTCCTCCAGCGCCCATCTCCGGCTGACCGCGGCATTCGCCGGCTGGCAGGACCCGGGCGCGGCCTTCACCGCGATCACGCAGATCGGCACCGAGGCCGCCGTGCTGATCTACTTCCGCAAGGACATCGCACGGATCATCTCCACCTGGTTCCGCTCGCTCTTCAACGCGTCGCTGCGCTCGGAGCAGGACGCCAAGATGGGGTGGCTGGTGATCGTCGGCTCGATCCCGATCGGTGTGCTGGGTATCGCCTTCAAGGACCAGATCACCGGCCCGGCCCGTGACCTGCGGCTGACCGCCACCACCCTGATCGTGATGGGCGTCGTCCTCGGCATAGCGGACCGGCTGGCCGCCCGCGACGAGGAGGGGGGCCGGCACCGCGCCGTCCGCGAGCGCAAGAGCCTCAGGGAACTGGGCGTCAAGGACGGCCTGATCTTCGGTGTCTGCCAGGCGATGGCACTGATCCCGGGCGTTTCCCGCTCCGGTGCGACGATCTCCGGCGGTCTGCTGCTCGGCTTCACCCGCGAGGCGGCCGCACGCTACTCGTTCCTGCTCGCCATTCCGGCGGTACTGGCCTCGGGCGCGTTCGAGATCAAGGACGTGGTCGAGAGCCCGGGTCACATCACGTGGGGGCCGACGATCTTCGCCACGGTCATCGCGTTCTTCGTGGGCTACGCCGTCATCGCGTGGTTCATGAAGTTCATCTCCAGCAAGAGCTTCATGCCCTTCGTGATCTACCGGATCGCCCTGGGCGTCGCACTGTTCGTGCTGATCGGCACGGGCGTGCTGAGCCCCTTCGCCGCCCAGTCGACCGGCTGACGCCGACGCCGCTCACCACTTCGCGTGAACAGGAGGCCGCACGGGAACGTTCCCGTGCGGCCTCCGCGTCGTTGTGCCTGGAGAGACCTGAAGAGACCGGAAGGCAAGCAGCAGGGGGTGTCCCATGGGTCGAGTGGTGCTGGAGCGGTTTCCGGCCGGAAGTCCGAGGGGAAGCTGGCCCGCCGAGGAGTACGCGGCGGAGCGGATGCGCGAGGGCGTGCCGGCCGAGGTGGTGATGGACCTGGCCACCGATGCGTTCCTCGTCGTGGTCCGGCAGCGGGAGGCGCATTCCGGTCACTGATCCACCGCGGACGGATCCGGAGCGCGCACGCCCCTTGGCGTCGCCGCCCGGGGCCCCCACACTGACCCGATGACGCAGCGTGTGGACCTCGCCACGGTCATGGACCGGATGGCGATCGACGAGGTGGTCACGGGGTACGCGGTGGCCGTGGACGACGGCGACTGGGCGGCGTACCGCGCGCTGTTCACCCCCGCCGGACGGGCCGACTACAGCTCGGCGGGCGGCATCGAGGGCCCGGCCGCCGAGGTCGCGGACTGGCTCGCGCAGACCATGGAACTGTTCCCGGTGCGCCAGCACCTCATCGTCAACCGGCTGATCCGCCTGGAGGACCGGGACGGCTCGCCCGGCGACCGGGCCGAGGTGCGGGCGGACTTCCTCAACCCGATGCGGCTCGCCGGGCCCGGCTCCGACGCGTCGGTGACGGCACCGAACTTCGTGGCCGCCGGACGCTACGCCTTCGTCCTCGCCCGTACCGCCCGCGACGGCTGGCGGCTGACCCGCGTCACCGTCCACGAGAAATGGCGGCACATGTCCGTCTGAGCCCGTCTCCCCACCCCTGACGGGCCGTCCGGACGGCCCTGTTCCACACTGGAAGCGGAGGCGTGCCATGGTCGCGAAGCGGATCCGGTACGGGCGTGCGGCGGCCGCGGCCGCCGCCGGGGCACTGCCGTGCCTCGCCTTCCCCGCCCCCGCGCTCTGGTGGTTCGCGTACGTCTCCCTCGTGCCCTGGATGCTGCTGCTGAGGTCGGCGCCGAGCGGGCGGCGCGCGGCCGTGGAGGGCTGGCTGGGCGGCGCCGGGTTCATCATCGCCGTCCACCACTGGCTGCTGCCCAGCCTGCACGTGTTCCTGCTGCCGCTGGCCGCCCTGCTGGGGCTGCTCTGGATCCCCTGGGCCCTGCTGGTACGGGAGTTCCTCGGAGGGACCCCGGAGCCCGGCCGGGCGACGGCCGCACTGCTCCTCGTACCGGCGGGCTGGCTGCTGTCGGAGCTGGCCCGGTCGTGGCAGGGGCTGGGTGGGCCGTGGGGGCTGCTGGGGGCGAGCCAATGGCAGGTGCCGCCCGCGCTGCGGCTCGCCTCGGTGGGCGGGGTGTGGCTGGTGAGCCTGCTGGTGGTGGCGGTGAACTGCGGGGTGGTGCTGCTGACCGCAGTACCGGCCGCGCGGGTTCCGGCCCTGGCCGGGGTGACGGGGTGCGTGGTGCTGACGGGGGCGGTGTGGCTGTGGGTGCCGCGGCCCGACGTGTCCGGCGCGCTGCGCGTGGCCGTCGAACAGCCCGGGACGGTGGCCGACGGCCCGGACAGCGCGGACCTGCGGTTCGCCGCCGGGGAACGGCTGACGCGGACGCTGGCCGGGCAGCGGGTGGACCTGGTCGTCTGGGGCGAGAGCAGCGTCGGTGCGGACCTGGCCGCGCGCCCGGACCTGGCCCGGCGCCTGGCCGCGCTGTCCGCCGAGGTCGGGGCACCGCTGCTGGTCAACGTCGACGCGCGGCGGCCGGCGGCCCCGGCCCTCGTGCCCGCGCCCCTGCCCGAGGCGGTGTCGGGGGGTCCGGCCGAAGGCGGCATCTACAAGAGCTCCGTGCTCGTCGGGCCCGGCGGACCGACCGGCGACCGGTACGACAAGATGCGGCTGGTCCCCTTCGGCGAGTACATACCGGCCCGGTCGCTGCTCGGCTGGGCGACCTCGGTCGGCAAGGCCGCCGGCGAGGACCGCCGCAGCGGCGCCGGCCCGGTCCTGATGCGCCTGCCGGGACGGCCCGGGGTGCGGATCGGCCCGCTGGTCTGCTTCGAGTCGGCCTTCCCGGACATGAGCCGCCGCCTGACCCGCGACGGGGCCGAGCTGCTCGTCGCCCAGTCGGCCACCTCCAGCTTCCAGCACAGCTGGGCCCCGGCCCAGCACGCCTCGCTCGCCGCGCTGCGCGCCGCGGAGGACGGCCGTCCCGTCGTGCACGCCACGCTCACCGGGATCAGCGAGGTGCACGGCCCGTCCGGCGAGCGGATCGGCCCGGCGCTGCCCACCTCGGCGCGCACGGCGCAGGTGTACGAGGTCCCCTTCGCCCGCGGCACGACGTACTACGTCCGCTTCGGGGACTGGCCCGTGGGGGCCTGTCTCGCGCTCCTGGCGCTGTACTGCACGGTCGAGGGCTCGCGGTCGCTCGGCCTCAGGAGGCCGCAGCCTGCTCCAGAGCCGTCGTCACCACCCGCTCGCACAGCTCGTGGGTGAGCAGCGCGTCGCGGGCGCTGAGCGTCTTGCCCGCCGCGACCGATTCCAGGAAGGCGTCCACGACCTGCTCGATGCCGCGCTGGCGGGCGACCGGCACCCAGTCGCCGCGGCGCCGCACGGTGGGCTGGCCGCGGTGGTCGATGATCTCGGCGAGGTTGACGACCTGCCGCTTGGCGTCCTGCCCGGACACCTCCAGGATCTCCTCGGTGGAACCGGAGCGCCGGTTCATGATGCCGAGCGCGGTGAAGCCGGGGCCCGACATCTGCAGGACGACCTGGTGCATCAGCCCGTCGCGCAGCTGTGCCCGGACGTCGATGTGGTCGGCTTCGCCGGGGAGCAGGAAACGCAGGGTGTCGACGACGTGGATGAAGTCGTCGAGGACGAGGGTCCGCGGGTCCTCGGGCAGCCCGACCCGGTTCTTCTGCATGACGATCAGGTCGCGCGGGTGCTCTGCGCACTGCGTGTAGCCGGGCGCGTGGCGGCGGTTGAAGCCGACGGCGAGCGAGACCCCGCGCTCGTCGGCCAGTTCCACCAGCCGCCGCGAGTCCTCGAGCGCGTAGGCGAGCGGCTTGTCCACGTAGGTCGGCACGCCCGCTTCGAGCAGCCGGGTCACGATCTCGGGGTGAACGGCCGTGGGGGCGTGCACGAATGCCGCGTCGAGGCCCTCGGCCAGGAGTCCGTCCAGGCCGGTGTGGCGGCGCGCGGGCGGGATGTGGTGGACCTCCCCGATCCGCTCCAGCGTGGCGGGGGTCCGGGTCTGCAGGTGCAGTTCCACGCCCGGACGGGCGGTGAGGACGGGCAGGTACGCCTTCTGGGCGATGTCGCCGAGTCCGATGACGCCTACCTTCACCGGAAACCTCCAGGTTGATCCTTGCGGGACTCCCGCAGCTTAATCCCTGGTGGCGCAAGTCGCGTTCGCCGAGGATGGGGGCCATGACCACCACCACCGGATCCCACCGCACCGAGCCCTCCACCACCGCGAACGAGCGGGAGATGCTGGACGGCTGGCTCGACTACCACCGCGCCACGCTCCTCTGGAAGTGCGAGGGCATCGGGGACGAGGAGCTGGGCCGCACCCCACTCGCCCCCTCCCGGCTGAGCCTGCTGGGCCTCGTACGGCACATGGCGGAGGTGGAGCGGTACTGGTTCCGGGAGATCATGCTGGGCGAGGACCTGCCCGAGCTGTACTGCACGCGCGAGGACCCTGACGGGGACTTCCACTTCGGCCCCGGGGACACGTGGGCCGAGGCCGAGCAGACCTGGCGGACCGAGGTCGAGCTGGCGCGGCGGGCGGCGGCCGGCCGCTCGCTGGACCTGATGTCGGATCCCGCGAGCCACCATCGCGGCGAGGCGTTCAGCCTGCGCTGGGTCTACACGCACATGATCGAGGAGTACGCGCGCCACAACGGGCACGCGGACCTGCTGCGCGAGCAGATCGACGGCGCCACGGGCGACTGACGCCGCGGTGGCGTACGGCGGGTGCGGCGGCCGGTGACCTGCCGGTGTCCGGCCGGTGTCCGGCGGATGCCCGTCACCCGTGCGGGGTGAATATCGGCTCCGGGTTTTCACAACGAGGTCCTCGCACAGCAGAGTTGCGCGAGTGCATCCAACCCGAACCACGACGAAACTGCTGCTCGGAGTCGCCTGTGCCGTCTCGGCCGTCTCCGGGTGCGTGCATGTGACCCCCGCCCCGATGCAGCCGGCGGCCGCCCCCGGCACCGCTGCGGCGCCGGCCCGGCACGAGCCGCGCGGCGGGCCGGGAGCCGCACCGGTGGAGGTCCAGGCGCCCGCGCTGGAGGCGCTCCAGGCCGTACCGGGGCATTCCGCGCTGCCGGCGGCCCCGGCCGCCGGGGGCGGGCAGTCCGCTCCGGGCGGCTCGGCGGACCCGGCGGGCTCGGCCGTCCCGGCGGGCCCCGCAGCCGCAGCGCCCCCTCAGGCCGTCCCGCCGGTGCCGGACATCCCGGAGCCCCGCCGGCCCGCGCAACGCGCTCACGCGGGCAAGGGCGGCCGCCAGGACCCCTCGGGACCGGAAGCGGAGGTTCGGCGCGAGCTGGTGGAGGAGCTGCCGGTCCGGCCGGCCGACGTGTGCGCCCTGGGCCGCCGGCACGGCCGCTGGCACCCGGACAGCCCGGAGGCGCGCATCTGCGCGGGTGTCCGGGGCGGCTGAAACCGGGGCCGCCCTGCTGTGCGGCCGAGCGGAGGCGCAGCCGACGCGGTCGCGCGCCAGGCGGGCCTACGGGTGCTGTTCCGGGAACGGCCGGGGCCCCCTGCCCGGTTCCGCGGCGAGGCGCCGCTCCAGCCGGGCGATGGCGGCCCGTACGCCGTTCCCGTACCCGTCGTCGGACAGCGCCCCGGTGGCGGCGCGGGCGCGGGCCAGGTGCAGCCGCGCCGCGTCGGGCCGCTGGAGCTTGACGTAGTCGGCGGCCAGGTTGAGGTGCAGCGACGGGTAGAAGACGCGCACGGCGGGATGCGGTTCGTGCTGCGCGGGCAGCCCGTCCCGCAGGCCCCGCCCCAGTCCGTCGGCGGCGGTCAGGGCGCGCAGGTCCCAGGCCAGTTCGTCGGCGGGATCGTCCTGCGCGTCGGCCATGTAGTGCGCGAGCGTGCAGCGGTGGAGCGAGTCGCCGTCCTCGCCGATCTCGTGCCAGATCTCGGCGAGGCGGTTGCGGGCCTCCTCGCGGTCACCGGCGTGCAGCAGGATGACGGCCTGGCCGATCCTGGTCATGACGGCGTCCTCCGACGCCTCCTGCTGCTCCGTCACGGCGGCCTCCGGCTTGCTCCGCCAGACCTGCTCCGGTCTGGTCGTCACGACGCTAACCGGAGGCACCGGCAATGGCACCGAGGCGCGTGCGGCGTCAGCCGAGGTTCGGGATCGTCCAGTCGATCGGCGCATGGCCCTGGGCCGCGACGGCCTCGTTGATCTGCGTGAAGGGCCGGGAGCCGAAGAACTTCTTCGCCGACAGCGGGGAGGGGTGGGCACCCTTGACGACCACGTGCCGCTCCTCGTCGATGAGCGGGAGCTTCTTCTGGGCGTAGGCGCCCCACAGCACGAAGACGGCCGGGTCGGGGCGGTCGGCGACGGCGCGGATCACCGCGTCGGTGAACTTCTCCCAGCCCTTGCCCTTGTGCGAGTTGGGCTCGGCCTCGCGGACGGTGAGGACCGCGTTGAGCAGCAGGACGCCCTGCTCGGCCCACGGCATCAGGTACCCGTTGTCGGGGATGGGCGTGCCCAGCTCCGCCTGCATCTCCTTGTAGATGTTGCGCAGCGAGGGCGGGGTCTTGACCCCGGGCCGCACCGAGAAGCACAGGCCGTGGCCCTGGCCGGCGCCGTGGTAGGGGTCCTGGCCGAGGACGAGGACCTTCACCCGGTCGAAGGGAGTGGCCTCCAGGGCTGCGAAGACCTGCTCTCGGGGCGGGTAGACCGGCCCGTTCGCCCGCTCCTTCTCGACGAACTCGACGAGCTCTTTGAAGTAGGGCTGGTCCAGCTCGTCGCCGAGGACGGGGAGCCAGGACTCGGGCAGCATCTGGGTCACGTGTACAACCTCCGGTACAAGTTCGTGCAACTGCTTGGTGCAACAGTCCAGAACCTACCGGGGGCCACTGACAACGCCTCACCGCGGGCGCCCGTGGGCGCCCGCGGCAGGTGCTACCAGCTGGTCTTGCGGTACAGCTCCCACATCTGGAAGACGGTCTGCGGGTCCAGCGCCCGCTCACCGCCGGCGATGTCCTCGCGGGCGGCGACGTACAGCTTGCCCTGCCACAGCGGCAGCAGCCGGACGTCGTCGGCGAAGATCTGCTGGGCCTGCTCGAACTCGCGGACACCGGCCGAGCGGTCGCTCTCGCGGCGGGACTTGGGCAGCAGGTCCGTGAGGATCTGGGCGGGCTCGTACGGGGTGCCGACCGCGTTCTCCTTGCCGACGAACGGCGCGATGAAGTTGTCCGGGTCCGGGAAGTCGGGGAACCAGCCGCGGCCGAAGACCGGGTACTCGCCGTTCTTGTAGCCGACCTGGAAGACCTTCCAGGGCTGGCCGCGCAGGGTGACCTTGAAGAGCTGGCTCTCGTCGAGCTGGCGCTTGAGCTCGGTGAACTCGTCGGCGGTGGAGGCGCCGTAGCGGTCGGTGGTGTACCAGAAGGTCAGCTCCACCGGCTGGGTGATCCCGGCGTCCCGGAGGATCTTCTTGGCCTTGTCGACGCTGGCCTGGCCGTACTTGTCGTAGAAGGGCGTCTTGTGGCCCACCACGCCCTTGGGGACCATGGAGTACAGCGGCTCGGCGGTGCCCTGGTAGACCTTGGAGACGATCGCGCCGCGGTCCACGAGCTGGGCGATGGCCTGGCGCACGGCCGGCTTGGCGACCTGCGGGTCCTTGGGGTTGAAGACCAGGTAGCGGATCTCCGCTCCGACGTTCTCGACGACCTGGACGCCCTGCGCGTGCGAGGCGGGGGTCTGCAGGTCCTTGATCTCGGGGGCCGACAGACCGCGGTAGGTGGCGTCGATCTCCTTGGCCTTGAGCGCGGCGACCATCTTGGTGGAGTCCGTGAAGTAGCGGATGGTCACGCCGTCGTTGCGCCGGTTCGCGAAGCCGTTGTAGGTCCCGTTCTTGCCGAGGACCGCCTCGCTGCCCTCCTTGTACGAGTCGAGCACGAACGGGCCGGAGCCGGTGACCTTGCCGTCCTCGCGGACCTTGTCGGCCGGGTAGTCCTTCGGGGCGACCAGGGAGGCGGCCGGCGAGCCGAGGACGAAGGGGAACGTGGCGTCGGGGGTCTTCAGGTGGAAGACGACCGTCAGCGCGTCCGGGGTCTCGATCTTGTCAAGGCTGCCGAAGAGGCCGAGCGGACCGGTCTGGGAGTTGATCGTCCGGATCCGGTCGAGCGAGTGCTTGACGGCCTTGGCGTCGAGCGGCTCCCCGTCGGTGAACTTCAGGCCCTTCTTCAGGGTGCACCGGTACGACTCGTTGGCGGAGTCGGTGAACTCGCAGTTCTGGGCGGCGTCGGGCTGGGGCTTGGTGGAGCCCGTCGGGAACGCCAGCAGGGTCTGGTAGACGTTCCGGTACAGCTCCCAGGAGCCGTCCCAGGCCGCAGCGGGATCGAGGGTGCTCGGGGCGCTCGTCGTGCCGACGACGATTCTCTTCGCGGCGTCACTGCTGTCGTCCGAAAGCAGACCGCATCCGGCGAGCAGGGATATGGACGCAAGGGCTGCAGTGATCTGCAGGCATCTGGTCCGGATGAACACGTGCACGCTCCTCGATCAGCCAGGGGTGCGGCAGACCCTACCGCAGTGCCTCACAAATCCAATGGGCAGGTTTCATGTGACACTTGACCGATTTCGTGCATATTAGGTACGCATTTGCCTCCCCTCAGGAGGCAAATGCGTCCGATTATCGATCAGTGCACTCCGGCATTGAGGAACATTCCGCCGTCGACGACCAGAGTTTGGCCTGTGATCCATTCCGCTTGTGGAGATGTAAGAAAAGCCGCCGCCCCGCCGATGTCCTCCGGGAGCCCCAGCCGGCCGAGCGGGTAGGCGGCCGCGGCCTCCTGCTCCCGGCCCTCGTAGAGCGCCTGCGCGAACTTCGTCCTGACCACCGCGGGGGCGATCGCGTTGACCCGGACCCCGGGCGCCATCTCGTGGGCGAGCTGGAGGGTGAGGTTGACCATGGCGGCCTTGCTCATCCCGTACGCGCCGATGAAGGGCGAGGCGGAGACGCCGGCGATGGACGCGATGTTCACGATCGCGCCGCCGTTGTCCTTCTGCCAGGCGTGCCAGGTCCGCTGGGCGAACCCGAGCGCGGAGATCACGTTGGTCTCGAAGACCTTGCGCGCGACACCGAGGTCCAGATCGGCGATCGGACCGAAGACCGGATTGGTGCCCGCGTTGTTGATCAGGAAGTCGACCCGGCCGAAGGCCTCCATCGTCCGCTCGACCGCGACGGCCTGGTGACCCTCGTCGTGCGCCTTGCCGGCGACCCCGATCACCCGGTCGGCGCCGAGCGCCTCGACGGCCTCCTTGAGGGCGTCTTCGTTGCGCCCGGTGATGCACACCCGGTCGCCGCGGGCGACGAGCGCCTGCGCGATGCCGTAGCCGATGCCCCGGCTCGCTCCGGTGATCAGCGCGACCTTGCCGCTGTCCACCACGTTCGTGCTGTTGTCCGTCATGAGCCTGCGCCCTGCCTCTCGTCAGTTGAGCGGGCCGCCGGCCACGTACATGACCTGGCCGGAGACGAAGCCGGCGGCCTCGCCCGTGAAGAAGGCGATCGCGTTGGCGATGTCGTCCGGACGGCCGACGCGCTGGACGGGGATCTGGGTGGCCGCGGCGGCCTGGAAGTCCTCGAAGCCCATGCCCACGCGCGCGGCCGTCTGGGCGGTCATCTCCGTGACGATGAAGCCGGGGGCGACGGCGTTGGCGGTGACGCCGAACTTGCCGAGCTCGACGGCCAGGGTCTTGGTGAAGCCCTGCAGACCGGCCTTGGCCGCCGAGTAGTTGGCCTGCCCGCGGTTGCCCAGCGCCGAGCTGCTGGACAGGTTGACGATGCGGCCGAACTTGGCCTCGACCATGTACTTCTGACAGGCCTTCGACATCAGGAACGCACCGCGCAGGTGGACGTTCATGACGGTGTCCCAGTCGTTCTCGCTCATCTTGAAGAGCAGGTTGTCGCGCAGCACGCCCGCGTTGTTGACCAGGATGGTCGGGGCGCCCAGGGTGCTCGCGACGCGCTCGACGGCCGCCTCCACCTGCGCCGCGTCGGAGACGTCGCAGCCGACCGCCAGGGCCTTCCCCCCGGCGGCCGTGATCGTCTCGACGGTGTCCTTGCAGGCCGCCTCGTCGAGATCGAGTACGGCGACCGCCCGGCCCTCGGCGGCCAGGCGTACGGCGGTGGCCGCGCCGATGCCCCGGGCCGCCCCGGTCACGATCGCGACGCGCTGCTCGGTGGTGGACATGGTGGATCTCCTCGCCCTCGGAATCCTCAACAGCGGCTCCTCGTGGGTGAGCAACCGCTTAGTAGCTTCAGCTGAGGAGACGCTAGGAGCCCTGGCACCCGGTGTCAACGGCACCGGGCCCCAGGGCTCTCCAGGTCGTGGCGGCCACCGTACGGATCTTCGTACCGTTCGGCCGGATCAGCGGACCAGCAGGTCGAGCAGCCGTTCCACCTCGGCCTCCGGGTCGGCGGTGAGGCCGGTGTGCACCGGCCCGGGCTGCACGACCGTGCTGCGCGGGGCGATCAGCCAGCGGAACCGGCGTCCCGCGTCGTCGCCGGCCGCCTGGCCGGCCCACTCGCCGCCGGTGCACACGCCCGCGACCCCGTGCAGGGCGGCGCGCACGCCGGCCACGTCGGCCCCGGGGTCCAGGGCGAGGAGCTTGGCCTCGTCCAGATGGGTGCGCGCGGCCACGTACGAGCGCGCACGGCAGTAGACGATCACGCCGGCGTTGAAGCACTCGCCGCGCTCCATCCGGGGCACCACGCGCACCAGCGCGTACTCGAACACGTCCCGCTTGGTCACTCGCCGTCGCTCTTCTTCTTGGTCTTGTGGGGCCATTCGGACAGGTGGTCGGTCAGCCACCCGGGGGGCTTCGACGGCGCCTTCACCTCGGCCTCCATCGAGATCCTCTCGTGGATCGTGGCCGCGCGCGGCAGCAGCACCTCCACGTAGGCGCGGCGCACCGCGTCGGTGGAGTCGAAGCCGGGCTCGTCGACCAGCCACTCGTCGGGCACGTCCGCGACGACCTCGTCGAGCAGCTCCCGGGTCACCAGGGGGGCGAGGGCGGCGGCCGCCGCCGCGATGTCCGGGCCGACCGGGGCCAGGACGTGGTCGGAGGCGTTGTACGGCTTGGCCGCGGCGCTCGCGGCGGTGGGCCAGTTGTGGTGCCAGATCATGGTGGCGCCGTGGTCGATCAGCCACAGGTCACCGTGCCAGACCAGCATGTTCGGGTTGCGCCAGGACCGGTCGACGTTGTTGATCAGCGCGTCGAACCAGACCACGCGCCCCGCCTCGGCCGGGTCCACCTGGTACGCGAGCGGGTCGAAGCCGATCGACCCGGGCAGGTAGTCCATCCCGAGGTTGAGTCCGCCGCTGGCCTTCAGCAGCTCCTGGACCTCCTGGTCGGGCTCGCCGAGCCCGATGACGGGGTCGAGCTGCATCTGCACCAGCCGCGGGACCCGCAGGCCGAGGCGCTGCGCCAGGCGCCCGCAGACGACTTCGGCGACCAGGGTCTTGCGGCCCTGGCCGGCTCCGGTGAATTTCATGACGTAGGTACCGAGGTCGTCGGCCTCGACGATCCCCGGGAGCGAGCCGCCCTCACGCAGGGGCGTGACGTAACGGGTCGCGATCACTTCGGACAGCATCCGCCCAGGTTACGGGGGTCAGGGCGCGGGAGCCCACTGCGCGAGCACGGCTTCGGCCGTGGTGACGGTCGCGACGAGCGCCAGGGAGTTGCGGATCACCTCGGCGGTGTAGGCGGCGGGCACCCCCGCGATGGCGTCGGACGGCACCACGACCCGGTAGCCGAGGTTCACGGCGTCGAAGACGGTGTTCGGGATCGCGATGTTCGACGACACCCCGGCCACCACGAGGGTGCGGATGCCGAGGTTGCGCAGGAGGGCGTCGACGTCGGTGCCGGAGATCGGGGAGAGGCCGTGCAGCCGGCGGACCACCAGATCGTTTCCGGCCACCTCGATGGGGGCCGCGACCTGCACCGCCCGGGTCCCGGTCAGCTGCCGCACGGGCAGCTTCCCGGCGGCCCGGAACAGCCGCGCGTTGGCGTTGGCCGCGAGCCCGTCGGGGCGCCGTTCGGCGACCGCGTGCAGCACCTGTACGCCGGCTGCGTGGGCGGCGTCGACCAGCGCGGCCACCCGCCCGAGCATCCCGGAGTCCCGGGCCTCCTTCGCGAGTTCGGGCAGTGCGCTCTCCTCGCCGACGACACCGTTCTGGCACTCGACGGTGAGCAGTGCGGTGGTGGCGGGATCGATGTCCGGCTGCGGCATGGCTCCCCCTGGCGTGACGGCCGTCGATCCCGCATGATTCCTGACACTCAGTCAGATGTGAAGGGGTGTGGGACGGATGGACGGATCACAGCGGCGGGGCCGCCGCATCATGATGACCGACGCGGAAGTGGACGCCTTCCTGCGCGAGCAGCGCACCTGCCGGGTGGCGACCGTCTCCCCGGACGGCCGTCCACACGTGGGCGCCCTGTGGTTCGCCTGGGACGGCGCCTCGCTGTGGCTGTATTCGATCACGCGCAGCCGGCGCTGGTCGGACCTGCGGGCGGACCCGCGGATCTCCGTGGTCGTGGACGCGGGCGAGGCGTACGACGAACTGCGCGGGGTCGAGCTCTCCGGCAGCGCCGTCTTCGTGGGCGAGGCCCCGCGTACGGGCGGGCCCTGTCCGGAGCTGGCCGAGGCGGAACGGCTGTTTCCGGCCAAGAACTTCGGCATCGAGGAGATGCCGCACGACGGCCGCCACGCGTGGATCCGCCTCACCCCGGATTCGGTCGTCTCCTGGGACTTCCGCAAACTCTGACGCGCCGACGCACTGACGCCCCGGCACCCTCGGCGTCCCGCCCCCGGGCACCCGCGGCGTCACGACGCCCGGCATCGTGGCGCGCCACGGGACCGCGGCGCCACGGGCTCAGCGGCGCTACGGGACCGCGGCGGCGGCCTCCCGGAGGGCGTCGACGGCGGCCCGGATCGAGGGCCGCCGGTCGGCGTCCGCCCGCCACACCACGTACACGTGACGCCGGACGGAGTCGCTCACGGGCAGCAGCCGGACCCCGTCCGGCACCGGACCGCGGCCGAGCCGGGGTGCCACGCACACACCGAGTCCGGCCTCCACGAAGGCCAACTGGGTGTGGTGCTCCTCGGCGATGTGCGCGACGCGCGGCTCGACGCCGGTGCCGCGCAGGGTGTACACGAGCCACTCGTGGCAGAACTGGCCCTCGTTCCAGGAGATCCAGTCGTCGTCGGCGAACTCGGCGAGGGTGACCCGGTCGCGGTCGGCCATCGGGTGGCCGGCCGGAACGGCGATGTCGCAGGAGTCGTCGAGCAGGTGCGTCCGCGTGAGCTCGGCGGGCACCGGCATCCGCTTGTTGTGCCAGTCGATGGCCAGCGCCAGGTCGAGGTCGCCGCGGACGACCGCCGCCATGCTCTCCTCCGGCTCCCGCTCCCGCACCAGGGGCCGCAGTTCGGGGTGGCCGGCGCGCAGGGCGGTCAGCGCCTGGGGCAGCAGCCCGCGCATGGCGGTCGGGAAGGCGCCGATCCGCAGCTCGCCCACGGCGCAGCCCCGCCGGGCCTCCACATCGGCCTGGGCGAGCTCCACCTGGGAGATGATCCGGGCCGCGTGGTCGGCGAGCAGCCGCCCGGCGTCGGTGAGCCGGACCCCGCGGCCGTTCTTGGCCAGCAGCGGCTGGCCGACCTCCCGCTCCAGCTTGGCCATCTGCTGGGAGACGGCGGAGGTGGTGACGTGGAGCCCGTCGGCCGCGCCGCTGACCGAGCCGTGGCGGGCGAGAGCATCGAGGGTGCGCAGGCGCTCCAGGTTCAACATGTAAGCAATGCTACGTCGTCACAGCGAATAAATCTCGCTTGTCCTACGTAGTTGAGCGGAGCAGAGTACACCTCATGAGCGCACCCACCACCCCTCGCCCCACACTCTCCCCGCCGGCCGCCCCCGCCCGCACCGCCACCGCCCGGGTGGACTGGCGCATCCGCTTCGCGATCCTCTCGGTGGTCTGGGGCTTCAGCTTCCTGCTGATCAAGGTGGGCACGCAGGCGTACGCCCCCTTCCAGGTCGCCCTCGGCCGGGTGCTGTTCGGCGCGCTCGCGCTGCTGACCGTGCTCCTGGTCCGCCGCGAGCCGCTCCCCCGGGGCCGCCGTACCTGGGCCCACCTGGCCGTGGCGGCGCTGCTGCTCAACACCGCCCCCTTCTCGCTGTTCTCGTACGCCGAGCTCAGCATCCCGTCGAGCCTGGCCGGGATCTGCAACGCCACCTCGCCGCTGTGGGGCATGGCGCTGTCGATGGTGGCCCTGTCCGAGGACCGTCCGACGCGGCGCCGTTTCGCCGGCCTGGGCCTGGGGTTCCTCGGCGTCCTGACGGTCCTGGGCGCCTGGCAGGGCTTCTCCGGGATCGACGCGAAGGGCACCGCGCTCGCCCTGCTCGCCTCGCTCTGCTACCCGATCGGCTGGATCTACGTCCGGCGCACGCTGGCCTCGGTACCGAGCTCGCCGGTCGCGCTGACCGGCGCCCAGCTGATGCTCTCCACGCTGCAACTGCTGGCGGTCAGCGCCGCGTTCACCTCGGCCCCCGCCTCGTTCCCGCTGTGGCCGACCCTGTCGGTGATCGCACTCGGCGCCCTCGGCACGGGGATGGCACTCCAGATGCAGTACGGACTGGTGACGGAGGTCGGCCCGACCACGGCCCAGATGGTCACGTATTTCATCCCGGTCATCGCCACCGCGGCGGGCGTCGCCCTCCTGGGCGAACAGCTCCACTGGAACACCCCGGTGGGCGCGGCGATCGTCCTGGCCGGAGCGGCCCTGACCCAGACCCGCCGCCGCTAGGCCGGCGCGACGCGCCCGCCTAACCGCAGTCGCCGAGGATCGGCCCCGAACCGTCGGGCGTGTGGGTGGTCCACAGCATGAACAGCTCCAGCAGGATCGCCACGACGTTCAGCAAGGCAACGATGAACGCCAGGAGTCCCGGCCAGGTGTCCCATATCCGGACCCCACTGCGCCGCCGGATCCACCGGGCGAGCAGCAGGCAGACGACCATGGCCGACAGCCCGAGGACCGGTCCCGCCCACGCGAAGACGTACTCCACCTTCGGGAAGGGCATGAGCCGGCAGGCCGCCTGCTGCCGGTGTACCCAGGCCATGTCGATGTCCTCCACGTGCAGGGAGGAGAGCACGCCGAGCACAGCCACGACGGGAACGAGCAGTGCCGTGATCACCATGCCGGGTGTGACAGTGCGGCCGTGCGGGGCGGCAGGCGAGGCGACGGCGGAAGAAATATCCATCAGTACCAATTCGGGTGCGGTCGGACGATGTGGATGCGCTGCTCGCCGTGGTTCCTGGTGGCGACGTGTTCCCTGCTGTCCAGGCTCACGTTCTCGAACGAGCTGGTGTGCTGGGTCAGTTTGATGTCACCGTCGGGGGTCACCGAGGTGACCACGGCAGCGTGGTAGATCTCGCCCTGGGGTTCGGCCGGGTCGGGAGCGACCTGCTCGTAGAAGATCACGTCGCCGGGGCGCGCATCCGCTCGCGTGACCTCCTCACCGCCGTTGTGCAGGAGGAAGCCGTGCAGGTCTTTGGCCAGACCCCACGAGCGAGAGTGGTAGACCCGGCGGTCGATCCTGTCCACCCCCACACCGCTCTCCCGCCCCCAGGTGTTGTCCCCGCCGGGGCCCAGCCAGAAGTCGAACTTCTTCTGCATCCCGCCAGCCTCCAGGGCCGACGATGTGAAATTGGCGCAGTTGTTCTTGAAATCGAGGTCGTCCTTCTTGTCCCAGTGGTCGAGTGCGTACCGCACCATCTCGACCCGTTCGATCTTGCCGTCGGGGCCGCGGAGTTCGCGGCCGACCTCGGGGGGGCAGGCCCTTGAGGTCGGCGAGGGTCACCGGGTCGGCCCGCATGAGGTCCTTCTGCTGCTGCGGGGTCAGGCCGTCCCACCAGGCGCGCTGGAGGTGCGGGTCCTCCCCGACCGGGATGTCCGCCCGGAGCATCTCGAATTCGACGTGGGACGCCTCGACCAGGATCTCGTTGTGCGCCTGCGAGGTATCGGCGACGTTGACGGTCTTCGCCAGCTTGTCCAGCTCCGCGGAGGCCTTCGCGTCCGCCTGGGCGGCCTCGCGCAGTGCTTCGTCTATCAGCGCGTTGACCGTCGCGATGTCGCCCAGTTCCTTGGTGTAGGCGTCGCGCACGGTCTGCGGCACGTTCGGGCCGACGGGCGCGGCACCCGTGTACGCGCCCACCGCGCGGCCGTCCTGGATGCTCAGCCCGTACTCGCGCGCCAGCTCGGCCGCGTGGAAGAGCGTGCGCTGGGCGAAACCCATGGAATGGGCCAGGGCGTCGAGGACCATGGCCACGCCCTTCATGATGTCGCCGCCGGATTCGAGGCGGTCGGCGAGGTCCTCCAGGCGTTTGCCGGCCTGCTTGCCGGTGGCGTCCGCCCAGTGGTCGTCGAGCGGCTTCTTGCCCTGCGCGCGGATGTCCTCGCATGCGGACGAGGAGCGCCGGGCGAGGTCGACCCAGTCGTCCGCGGCCTTCTGCCACTGGTCCACGCGGCAGTCGTACAGGTCGTGATAGGCGACCACGGGTCAGTTCCCCCCGAAGTCGGTGAGGCCGTGCTGAAGCCTGTTGAAGGCGTCCTTCGCCTGGGCGTCCGTGGTGTCGTAGGCGTTGGCCGTGGTGTGGAGGTTGTCGGCCATGGTGTTCATCTGCTTCCCCAGGTCGACCATGTGGTCCTCCCAGGCGGTCGCACACCGCTTCAACGCCGCGGCGGAGGCCCAGCCGTGGTGCCCGTCGGCTGCCGTGCCGCTCGAATCCAGGGACTTGCGGAGGTTCTCCAGCGCCTTCTCGGCCGCCGCATCGGCGCCTCCCGCGCCTTGCCGCACGTAATACGTCTTGATGTCGATGTCCACGCAGTCCCCCATGAGTTGTTCCCGAACAGCCTAACTTCGCTCATACGTGCGTTTTCGTCAGCAACACGGCGTGCCCCCGAGTTCTGCATGCACCTCGGCGGCGTTCCACGGCGTCCGGGCCGGGCGCCGCGTCAGTCGAAGCGGCCGCTCGTGGCGGGCCGCACCGCTGCGGCCACCGCCGCCGCGAGTCCCGGCACCTCGGCCCCTTCCAGGCCCGACACGGTGATCCGCACGCCCGGCCCCGACTCCACCCGGAACCAGCCGCCCGGGGCCACCGCCCAGCCCGCGGACAGGAGCCTCGTCACCGCGCCCGTCTCGTCGGCGACCGGCACCCACACGTTCATCCCGCTGCGGCCGTGTGCCGCCACCCCCCGCTCCCGCAGCGCCGCGACCAGGCCGTCCCGCCGCTCCCCGTAGGAGCGCGCGACCGCCGCACGGTCCACCGCGCCGGAGCTCCACAGTTCGACCGCCGCGTACTGGAGCAGCCGGCTCACCCATCCCGGGCCCAGCCGCTGCCGCCCGCGCACCCGGTCCAGGGTCACGGGGTCGCCGGTCAGCACCGCGAGCCGCAGGTCCGGCCCGTACGCCTTGGCGGTGGACCGCACCAGCGCCCAGTGCCGGGTCACCCCGCCGAGCGGGTGCAGCGGCAGGTCAACGATGCCGTGCCCGTGGTCGTCGTCGACCACCAGCACCTCCGGGTACCGGGCCAGGACGTCGCGCAGCTGCGCGGCCCGGTCGCCGCTCACGGCCGCCCCGGTCGGGTTCTGCGCCCGGGAGGTCACCAGCAGGGCTCGCGCGCCCTCCGCGAGCACCCGCTCCACCGCCGTGGCGACCGGGCCGTCGTCGTCCACCGCCACCGGCACCACCCGCAGCCCCAGCGCCGCGGCGAGGTCGAGCACGCTCCCCCACCCCGGGTCCTCGACCGCCACCGAGTCCCCCGGCCGCAGGTGGGCCACCAGGACGCGCTCGATCCCGTCGAGCGCACCCGAGGTCACCCCCACCGGCCCGGCGGGCACCCCGTCCGCATCGAGGTCGGCCCGGGCCAGCCGCTCCAGCTCCGGCACCACCGGATCGTCCCCGTACAGCGTCGGAGCCTGCGCGTACCGCCGGGCGGCCTGCGCCAGGGCCCCGTCCAGCGCGGGCAGCAGCCGGACGTCCGGGTTCCCCGACGCGGCGTCACGCGTCCCGGGCGGCACCGCCATCCGCAGTTCGTCGCGCGGCGCGCTCGCGGGCCGGCCGCGCACCCGGCTGCCGCGCCGCCCGTCGGTCTCGATGACCCCGCGCTCGCGCAGCGTCCGGTACGCGGCGGCCACGGTGTTCGGGTTCACCCCGAGCACGCCCGCGAGCTCGCGCATCGGGGGCAGCGGCGCTCCCGGTGCGAGTGCGCCCGATCCGACGCCCGCCTCGACACTCGCCGCGATGTCCGATGCGCGACGCCCTGTGATCCGGTATTCTCCTAGCACAAACAACATTATGCACTAGTACAACGGAGCGCGCACTATGACCGCCACCACCGACACGCAAGAGATGCCCGGAGCGAACGCGCCGGGCGGCGGCTACGAGCCCACGGACCGCACCGTCCCCAGCCGCTCCCGCGAGCGTGCGCGCTACGACCGCGAGACGGTCCACTCGATACTCGACCAGGCCTACGTCTGCCACCTCGGCTTCGTCCGCGACGGCGCCCCGGTGGTCCTGCCGACCCTCTACGGCCGGGTCGGCGAGACGCTGTACGTCCACGGTTCGACGGGCTCGCGCCCGCTGCTCGCCGCCGGCCAGGCGGACCCGGGGCTGCCCGTCTGCCTGACGGTGACGCACGTGGACGGCCTGGTGCTGGCCCGGTCGGCCTTCCACCACTCGATCAACTACCGCTCCGTGATCGTGCACGGCACCGCTTACCAGGTGACCGACGAGGACGAGCGCCGGATGGCCCTCGACGCCCTCGTCGACCACGTGGTCCCGGGCCGCTCGGCGGACTCCCGGCCCGCCAACGCCAAGGAGCTCGCCGCCACCGCGGTGATCCGGCTGGACCTGAACGAGGTGTCGGCGAAGCTCCGTACGGGCGGCCCCAACGACGAGCCGGAAGACATGGGCCTGCCCTACTGGTCGGGCGTGGTCCCGGTCGCGCCGGTGCACGGGTCCCCGATCCCGGCCGACGACCTGGCCCCCGGGATCGCCGTTCCGGCCTACCTCACCGCACGCTGAGCCTCACGGGGCTCACCGGGCTCACAGGGCTCACAGGGCTCATGGGGCTCGCTGGTCTCAAGGGGCTCAGGGGATCCGCAATCCCCACGGGACCCACGGGCGAGCCGGACCACCGGCCCGCCCACCGGCCCGCCCGCCGGCCCGTGCGCCTCGGCCGCGATCAGTGCACCCACCGCGGTCAGCAGCAGTACGGTGCCCAGCACCACGGCGCCGGTCAGCCGCTCACCGAGCACCAGCACGGCGATCACCGCGGCGCTGACGGGCTCGATCAGCATGATCACGGACACGGTGGCGGCCCGCACCGCGGCGGCGCCGGTGAAGTACAGCGCGTACGCCAGTGCCGTCGGCACGGTGGCCACGTACACCAGCAGCCAGAGCACCCTTGCGATCTCGGCGGTGTGCGGCACCAGCCCCTCGGCCGCGGCGAGCGGCAGCAGGCACACCGTGCCCACCGCGACCGACCACGCGGTGGTGACCAGCGGGTCGCCGCCCGCCCCGCGCCGCCCCAGCCAGCGGGCCCGCAGGGTCATCCCGGCGTATCCGGCGGCCGACAGCAGCGCCCAGCCGACACCCAGCGGCCGCACGTCGGCGCCCCCGCCGCCCAGGACGAGTACGGCGAGCCCGGCGAGTGCCCCCACGACGGCGGCCACGCCGCCCCGGCCGAGCCGCTCGCCCATCCAGTACCGCGCACCCAGCGCGATCAGCACGGGCCCGGCGCCGAGGGTGACCACCGTGCCGACCGCGAGGCCGGTCTCGCGCACGGCACCGAAGTACGCGGCCTGGAAGAGCGTGAACATGAGCCCGGTCCCGACGAGGGACACCGCCGACGGCCGGGCCGCCGCCGCGCCCCGGGGCCCGCGTACGGCGAGCACCCCCAGCAGCACCACCAGCCCGCCGGCGCACCGCCAGAAGGACAGGGCGAGCGGGCCGAGGTCACTGGCCAGGAAGAGGAGGGAGGCGGCCGCCCCGGCAGTGCCCCAGGCGGCTCCGGCGACGACGAGGTACAGCAGACTGCGCCCTGAAGCGGGCGAGAGGTTCGACACGAGTGTGCTCCGCGCATGCGTGAAGGAGGAAGGGGAAGGTCATCTCCTCGCGGGCAGCGCAGACCCGCCCGGGTACGGCCCGGGCCGGGTCTTCGTCACTGGGGGCGGCTGCCCGCGGCTACGCGGCCGGCGGCGGAAGCACGGTCGAATGCATGATCGCCACCTTAGGCCTTCGTGGTCTCCCGGTCCAGAACGGCAGGTTCCGGATCCACCGCCGCCGGCGGGGTCGGCCGCGCGGTCTGCGCGATGAGGGCCCCGCCCAGCACCAGCGCACCGCCGACGATCTGCGGGGTCGAGAGGTGCTCTCCCAGCAGGATCCAGGCGAACACGGTGGCCACGACCGCCTCCAGGCAGGCCACGACACCGGCGACCTGCGGCGAGAGCTTGCGCACCGAGACCACACCGGTGAGGTACGCGAAGGCGGTCGCGATCAGCACCACCCAGGCGAGCAGCACCCACGCGGGCACCCTCAGGTCCCCCATCGCGGCACGGCCCGCCAGCACCTGCCAGTCGATGTTCCAGGGCCGGGCGATCACCGTCATCACCAGTGCCCCCACGAGCATGCCGTACGCGATCACGCCGATCGGGTCCGGAACGTCGTCACCGGCGTCGCCGTCGGTGCCGTGGTCCGCGAACACGAAGTAGAAGGCCTGGCAGCAGGCGGCGGCGAGGCCGAGCAGCACGCCGAGGGGGTCCAGGCTCAGCCCGGACCAGATCTCGACCACGCAGGCCAGCCCGACGACGGCGACGGCGGCGCCGGCCGCGGCGGCCCGGGTCACCGGCTTGCGCTGTACGAAGCGGATCCAGCCGAGCAGCAGCGCGGGGCCGAGGTACTCCAGCAGCAGGGCCACGCCGACCGGGATCCTGGACAGGGAGGCGAAGTAGAAGGCCTGCACGCCCGCGACGGCCACGAGGCCGAAGCCGGCGAGCAGCAGGGGTTTGCGCAGCACGAGACCGCGGTGGCGCCAGGCCAGCGGGGAGAGCACCAGAGCCGCCCCGGCCACCCGGAGCCAGACCATGTGCAGCGGGTCCAGACCCGCCTCGATCAGCGGCTTCGCCGCCACTCCCGAACCGCCGAACGCGAACGCCGAGACGAGGGCGAGGCCCAGTCCGGCGTTTTTCCCTGTCGCTTGCATCGGGCCATCATGGCAGGGCCGGTCAGCACCGTCACAGGCGTGACACCTGTTGAGACGGATCCGAGACCCGGCATGACCGCGCCGACCGTTTCTGACAGGTCGTCAGTATTGAATGTTCCGCCCGCCGGGGCTACGTTCCGCCGCACGTACCCGACGAGAAGGGGTGGTCGCATGGCCGAAGTCACCGCGGAATCACGGATCGAGGCGTCCGCCGCGAAGGTCTGGGCCCAGCTGACGGACTGGGCGGCGTACGGGGAGTGGAGCATGACCCACACGAATTTCCCCAAGGGCGGCCCCGGGACCCTCGCGGTCGGGACGACCTTCGAGGAGAACATGAAGATGATGGGCTTCCCGGCCGAGGTCGCGTGGACCATCTCCGAGCTGGAGGACGAGCGCGTCTTCGCGATCACCGGCAAGGGCCCGATGGGCGTGGCCATCCTGACCCGGTACACGCTGGTCCCGGACGGCGGCGCCACCACGGTCCGCATCGACGGGGAGTTCAACGGGGCGGCCGTCTCCCTGATGGCGGGCAAGCTCAAGGACTCGGCCACCGCCGCCCTGAACGAGTCGCTCCGCAAGCTCGCCGGTCTGGTCGCCTGACCCCCTCCCCCGGCGGCGGGTCCGGGAACGCGGCGGCGCGCCCCGCGGGAGGACCCGCGGGGCGCGCCGTTCGTCGCGCCGGCCGGCTCAGTGCTCGTCGGCCAGGATCAGATAGAGCTTCTTGCGGGCGTCGTTGATGACCGCGAGGGCCTTCTCGCGCTGTTCGGCCGAGCCGGTCTTGTAGACCTGGCCGAAGGCCTCGAACAGGCTCATACCGGCCGCCCGGACCTCGTGCAGGGCCTCGAAGTCGAATCCGCGCCCCGCGTCGGCCCAGGGGGCCTCGGGGCCCGATTCGGCCGCGGTGCGGCCGGCGTCGGTGAGCGTGAACAGCTTCTTGCCGCCCTCGCTCTGGCTCGTGATGAGCCCCTCGTCCTCCAACAGCTGGAGGGTCGGGTAGACCGACCCCGGGCTGGGCTTCCAGGCTCCGCCGCTGCGCTCGCCGATCTCCTGGATCATCTCGTAGCCGTGCATCGGACGGTCTCCCAGCAGTGCCAGGATCGAGGCGCGCACATCTCCGCGCCGCGCCCGGCCGCGCGGGCCGCCGCGCCCGCCCCGCCCACCGAAGGGCCCGCCGCCGAAGGGCGGCCCGAACGGCCCGAAGGCGGCGCGCAGGCCCCTGAACTCCTCCCGACGATCGGGCCCGCAGTGCCCGTGGCCCCGCCCGTGCTCGTGTCCGTGGTCGTGACCGTGCTGTCCGTGTGAACGCATGACTGCGCTCCTTCCGTCTTTCGTTTCCCTGTCATCGCTCCTGCGATGTCTCAACTATCGCTGACCGATCGCGATGCGTCAACGATATATCGGAAACTCGTACCGAACACGGCCCTGACCAGGCAGGCCGGACGCCGGCCGCACGTCGTCAGCGGGCGAACTTGGCCCTGGCCGCCGGCGTGACGGGGGCGAAGAAGTTGACGAGGGTGCCGTCGGGGTCCCGCACCAGGAGCGAGCGGTTCCCCCAGGGCATCGTGGTGGGCGCCTGGACGAGGTCCCCCGCCCGGTCGCCGGCCAGCTCCCGGTGCACGCGGTCCACGTCGTCGACGAGGAACTCGACGATGACGCTGTGGTTGTCCGCCGGGCGCGCAGAGCCCGGGGCGAACAGGGGCACCGTGCGGGTGCCGGCGATGGCGAGCGCGGCCGAGGCGGTCCTGAGTTCGGCGAAGTCCTCGGTGGACCAGCTCGCCTCCACTCCCGTGGCCCGCTCGTAGAAGCCGACGAGGCGGGCGACGTCGCCCGTGATGATGCGGATCGAGACGAAGTCCATGGTTCTCCCTGGGTCGATGGGGCTCCGGTCGGCCTCACGCTAGAGCGGATACCGGACAGAACCCGCCCGGTATCCGCGAGAGAATTCCGGGTATGCCCCGACCCATCGCACGCGTCCTCACCCTGCTGGAACTCCTGCAGTCGGGCGGTCTGCGCACCGTGCCCGAACTCGCAGACCGGCTCGGCGTCGACGAGCGGACGGTGCGCCGGTACGCCGGTCACCTCCTCGACCTCGACGTACCCGTCGAGTCGGTCCGCGGTCGCCACGGCGGCTACCGGCTGGCCCCCGGCTACCGCATGCCTCCGCTCATGCTGAGCGACGACGAGGCGCTCGCCGTGCTGCTCGGTCTGCTGGCCGGCCGGCGGGCCGGGCTGATGGCCGCCGCGGGCACCGCGAGCGAGACGGCGGCGGCCAAGATCCGACGGGTCCTGCCCGAACGGCTCGGCCGCCGGCTCGACGCCCTGCTCGGCTCGCTCGCCTTCACGGCCCCGCCCGGCACGGCCCCGACCGGCACCTCGGCGGCCCCGGAGACCGGGGTCCTCCTCTCGGTCGCCGACGCGGTGCGCCACCACAGGCCGGTTGCGTTCCGGTACGTCGCCGCGGACGGCCGGCGCACCGAGCGCACGCTGCACCCCTACGGGCTCGTCGCCCACGCGGGCAAGTGGTACGTGACGGGCATGGATCCCGAGGCGGACGGGGAGCGCACGTTCCGACTGGACCGCATGGCCGGCGCGCGGGTGCTGGCCGGCTCGTTCGCCCCTCCCGAGGGGTTCGATCCGGCGGAGCACGTCCTGTCGGGGCTCGCCGGCGCTCCCCACCGGCACGAGGTGACCGTCCGGGTCCAGGGGAGCGCCGAGGACGTCCGGGCCCGGCTTCCCGCCGGCATCGCGATCGTGGAGGAGCTGCCGCCCGGGGGCGGACCGGATCCGGGGTCCGGGCGCTGGTCCCGGGTCGAGCTGCGGGTGGACCGGCTCGACTGGCTGCCCGCCCTACTCGCCTCGCTCGACCGTCCGTTCGTCATCGACCGACCGGACGAGCTCCGCGAGCTCGTCACCGCATGCGCCGCGCGGCTCGCGGACTCGGCCCGCGAAAGACCGCCCCGCGCGTGAACGAGGGCCGGGATCATCATGCCAATCGTCCCGGATTGGCATTTGTGGCCGGTCGAAGGCGAGCCCTACGGTCGGCGCATGCGCATCCGAATCGTCGACGCCTTCACCGACCGCCCCTTCTTCGGCAACCCCGCCGGGGTCCTGCTCCTCGACGGGGAGTTCCCGCCGGACGCCTGGCTCCGGCAGGTCGCCGCCGAGGTCAACCTCTCCGAGACCGCGTTCGCCCGACCGCTGCCGCCCGGCGGGGACGCCGACTGGGCCCTGCGCTGGTTCACCCCGTCCACCGAGGTCGACATGTGCGGCCACGCCACGCTCGCCACCGCGCACGTGATCGCGGCGAGCGGCCTGGCCCGGGGCCTGATCCGGTTCTCCGCGCGGTGCGGCATCCTCACCGCGGAGACCGCCGAGGACGGCACGATCACGATGGACTTCCCGACGTCCTCCCTCACCCCGGTGGAGGCGGACCCCGGGGTGCAGAGCGCCCTGGGCGCGGCGATCAGGTCCGTCCACGACACGTCCGGGCACATCGGCGACCTGCTCGTCGAGCTGGCGGACGAGCGCGCCGTACGCGAGCTCACCCCCGACATCGCGGCCCTGCGCGGCTACGCACGCCGCGGGGTGATCGTCACCGCGGCCGCCGAGGACCCCTCCCGCGGCTACGACTTCGTCTCCCGCGGCTTCTTCCCCGCCTTCGGGATCGACGAGGACCCGGTCACCGGCAGCGCCCACACCGCGCTCGCCCCGTTCTGGGCCGCCCGGCTGGGCCGTACCTCACTGGTCGGCCTCCAGGGCGGAGCGCGCACCGGACGCGTCGCGGTCCGCCTGGCGGGCGACCGTACGCTGCTGACCGGCAACGCGGTCACCGTCATCGACGGCGAACTGCTCACCCGGCCCTGACGGGGAGGGCCCCTCTACGGGGTCGGCAGCCAGCCCACCTTGCCCGCGAGCAGCGCGTACCCGCCGAACGCCACGATGTCGAGCAGCGCGTGCGCGACGACGAGCGGTGCCACCCGGCCCCAGCGGCGGTACGCCAGGACGAAGACGACGCCCATCGCCATGTTGCCGAGGAAGCCGCCGATGCCCTGGTAGAGGTGGTACGAGCCGCGCAGCACAGAGCTGGCCAGCAGCGCGGCCATCGGTGACCAGCCCAGCTGGCCGAGCCTGCGCAGCAGGTAGGCCAGCACGATGATCTCCTCGACCACGGCGTTCTGCAGCGCGGAGAGAATCAGGACGGGGAACTTCCACCACACGTCGGGCAGTGCCTCCGGCACCACCGTCAGGTTGGCCCCGCTCGCCCGCGCCGCCAGGTAGAAGGCCAGCCCCGCGCTCCCGATCCCGGCCGCGACCAGGGCTCCGCGTGCCAGGTCCCAGCCGGGCCGGGTGCGGTCGAAGCCCAGGACGCGCAGTCCCGGCACGCCTTCCCGCGTCAGCAGGTGGGCGACCAGCAGCACCGGCACCAGGGCGGTGCCGATGCCGAACAGCTGCCAGGCCAGGTCGAGCCAGGGCCGGCCGGGGGCGTGCGAGCCGTTGAGCGTCGCGGCCTGGTCCTTGAGGCCGCCCGGCTTGGTCAGCGATCCGATGAAGCTGATCAGCGACGAGACGGCGCTCGCGCCGAGCGACAGCGCCAGGACGAGCAGCGTCTCGGTGCGCAGGATCCCCCGTTCGTTCTCGGGGGGCAACGCCTTGACCACCGGTTCCGGCTCCGCCCGCACGTCCGACTCCCGTCCCGCCGTTCCGCTCCGTCCACCCCATACTGCCTCCTCCGCGGGGGAACGGGATCACCGGACCGGGAACGGCCGCGCAGCGGCCGGTTCAGCGCTGCACCCGCACCGTGGCGCTCACCTCCTCGTCGGCCAGTCCGACCGGCCACGTGTGCACCGGGTCGCCCTTGTGCATCAGCTCGCTGTAGCGCCGGGTGACCGCGGCCAGCGCCGCGTCCCGGTCCAGGCCGGACGCGAGCGCCCGGTGGTAAGTGTCCACCTGCCAGGTCGCGCCGTTCACCCGCCGCTGGCAGCGTTCCTCGATGATCCCGAGGTAGTGGTCGCGGTCGGCGGGCTCGATGCCCCACGCGTCCAGGCCGGCCGCCGCCATCGGCAGCAGCTCGTCCAGGACCAGGCGTACGGCGGACACGCTGGCCAGCCCGCCGCCCCGGCCCCGGCGCGGCCAGCGCAGCCGCGCGTCGATCCCGTACCGGCAGGCCGCGTCGAAGTTGGCCTCCGCCTCGGCGAACGGCAGCCGGGTCCACACCGGCCGCTGCTCGTCGGCGAGCGTGCGGACGAGCCCGTAGTAGAAGGCTGCGTTCGCCACCACGTCGGCGACCGTCGGGCCGGCCGGCAGCACCCGGTTCTCCACGCGCAGGTGCGGCATCCCGTCGGCGATCCCGTACACGGGCCGGTTCCACCGGTAGACGGTGCCGTTGTGCAGCACCAGCTCCTGCAGGGTCGGCACCCCGCCCTCGGCGAGCACGCGCAGCGGCTCCTCCTCGTCGCAGATGGGCAGCAGGGAGGGGAAGTAGCGCACGTTCTCCGCGAAGAGCTCGTACGCCGACTCCACCCAGCGCTCCCCGAACCACGTCCGCGGCCGCACCCCCTGGGCCTGGAGCTCGGGCGGCCGGGTGTCGGTGGCCTGGGTGAAGAGCGGCGGCCGCGACTCGCGCCACAGCTCGCGCCCGAACAGGAACGGTGAGTTGGCGCCGACGGCTATCTGTACGGCGGTCACCGCCTGCGCCGCGTTCCACACGTCGGCGAACCGGGCCGGCGTCACCTGCAGGTGCAGCTGTACGGAGGTGCAGGCGGCCTCCGGCACGATCGACCCGGTGCTCCAGGTGAGCCGCTCGACCCCGTCGATGTCCAGCATGAAGTCCTCGCCGCGCATCATCAGGATCTGTTCGTTCAGCAGCGAGTAGCGGTCCACCGCGGAGAGGTTGGCCGTGACCAGGTCGGCGCGGGTGATCGTCGGCAGGATGCCGATCATCACCACCCCGGCGTCGATCTCGGCGGCCTGCCGGTGGGCATAGCCGAGCCCCGCGCTCAGCTCCTCGGCGAGCTGGTCGAATACCCGGCCGCCGAGCCGGTGCGGAAGGACGTTCACCTCCAGATTGAACATTCCGAGTTCCGTCTGGAAATCCTGGCTCGCTATCCTCTCCAGAACCTGGGCATTCACCATTCTCGGCAACCCGTCGGCGCCCGCCAGATTCAGCTCGATCTCCAGCCCCATCATGTTCTTGGGGCGATCGAACCTCTTCTCCGCCAGAAGCCGCTCCAGCCCCTCCAGGCACTCGTGAAGCTTCCTCCGGTACTTCTGCCGATCGGACAGGTCGAATCCGCCCGCCACGACCTTCTCCCCCATCGAAGCTTCCCTCCTCGAATGGGCCTGGCCAGTAACGCCCAGGCGCGCATGTACGGTCGATGATGCCCCGGAGGGGTGATCGATAACGCCGAGGGGGCGTGCATGGCGGGGAGCGCGCGCCGGTTTGGCCGAAGGGCGCTATGGCACATTCACTTGGCAAGGCACCGTATGCAAATTCCGCGTGCGTTTTGCCGGTCCCGGATAAGGGACGCTTTCCAGCCGAGCCCCCGTCCGGTAACCTCCGAGGTCAGCGCGACTTGTTCGCGCGCAACCGGCATGAAAGCCATGTCAGCGGGACCGGTAAGCACCTTGTCGGCAATAGGCGGGACAGCTAGCCGAAACACTGCGTGAACACATGTCGTATAAACTCCGCAAACGAGGCAGAGAGTTGGCGCGCGGCCATTGCCCCTCAGCCCCCCTCTGGCCCCAGAATGCGACAGCGCCGTCCGCACCTGCCCCCTTCCACAGGTCTCCCAAGTGAGAGGCGACCCACCATGCCGCTGCATGTCCCTCCGGCTCCCGCGCCCGCCCTGCGCAGCGTCCTCGCGGCACTCGGTTCCCCCACCGCCGTCCACGAGGCGCACACTCCGGCCCTGCGCGCGCTGCAGGGCCCGGTGACCGCCGAACTGCCGCTGCCGGTCCACGTCCTCGACCGGCTGAACATCTCCCAGCTGGCAGCGGGGGGCCGCCCGCCCCGCACCCGGCTGACCGCCTGGCGGTTCCTGATCCGCAGCGGCGACCGCTACGTCGCCGCCGCGGACACCCGGCTGACCCCGGACGGCTGGGTCTTCTCCCATTTCTTCGAGGGTCCCTATGTCGCGGCCACCGAACGCGCCCTGCGCCAGGCGGAATCCCTCGGCAAGAACTACCAGCCGCGGCTGCTCTCCGTACCCGAGCTGTACATGATGACGCTCTGGCTGCACGGGGCGGTCGGCGCCGACGCCTCCTCCGGGCTGCCGGCCGCCGCGGACCTGCTGGTGCCGCTGGCGCCGGCCCCGCCCGGTATCGCCCCGTACCGGCCGCACCCGGTGTCCGAACTGCTGCCCGTGATGACGCACCGGCTCACTCCGCCGAGTCCGCCGGTCCCACCGTCACTGGCCGCGCCGGCCGCCTGAGCGGGGCCCGCGCAGCGGAGGAACGGGGTCTGAGCAGGTGCGTTCCACGTCGCTGACCCGAACGACCCATTCGGCCTAGCCCACTCGGGCCACCCGTGAACCACCCGAAATGACAGGGGAGTTGACCTGAACCGCCCGCACGAGTGATGCGTCATCAATGTATGAGGACAGCTGCCGGGAAATCCCTGCGGACGGAACTCCGTAGGGCAACACTGGGATCCTGACCAAACCAAGACGTTGATACGGGGGGCGGCCATGAACAAGGCATCGAGCCGCAGCACACAGACCACACCGCAGCGAAAGAACGCATCCATGTGCCAGCACCAGCCAGCGTGCCCGTCAGCCGACTCCGCCGACCGGGAGGCCGCCAAGCCGTTGGCCAACCACCCGGAACAGGGCTGGAGCCTGCTGTGCAACGGAGTCCTGCTCTTCGAGGACACCGGTGAGCTGCTGCCGGACGGCCAGATCATCGCCCCGCACCGCCCGCTGGCGGCGGCGCACGTGATGAAGGCGGCCTAGCCGGCGACAGCACGGAAGGGAACGAAGCAATAGCGAGCGAAGCAGTACGCAACGACGGAGGGCCGGCCCGGGAACCATTCTCCCGGACCGGCCCTTCGTCACGCCGTCACCTCACACGGATGTGTCAGGTCGCCGAGGGGGCTCGGCGGCGCGTGCGGTTCAGTTGTCGTACTCGTCCAGCGGCGGGCAGGAGCACACCAGGTTGCGGTCGCCGAAGGCACCGTCGATACGGCGCACCGGCGGCCAGTACTTCTCCGCAGCGGTGACCCCGCCCGGGAAGACGGCCTCGTCACGGCTGTACGGGTGGTTCCACTCGCCGCCCAGCGCCGCGGCCGTGTGCGGGGAGTTGGCCAGCGGGTTGTCGTCCACGGGCCACTCGCCGCCCGCGACCCGGTCGATCTCGCCGCGGATGGCGATCATCGCGTCGCAGAAACGGTCGATCTCGGCGAGGTCCTCGGACTCCGTCGGCTCGATCATCAGCGTTCCGGCCACCGGGAAGGACATCGTCGGGGCGTGGAAGCCGTAGTCGATCAGGCGCTTGGCGATGTCGTCCACGCTGACGCCCGTCGCCTTCGACAGCGGTCGCAGGTCGATGATGCACTCGTGCGCGACCAGGTTGCCCGGGCCGGTGTAGAGCACCGGGTAGTGCGGCTCCAGGCGCTTGGCGATGTAGTTCGCGCCGAGCACCGCCACCTGGGTGGCGCGCTTGAGGCCCTCGCCGCCCATGAGGCGCACGTACGACCAGGAGATCGGCAGGATGCCGGCCGAGCCCCACGGCGCCGCCGAGATCGGGCCGACGCCCGTCTCCGGACCGGCGGTCGGCTGGAGCGGGTGGTTCGGCAGGTACGGGGCCAGGTGCGCGCGGACGCCGACCGGGCCGACGCCCGGACCGCCGCCGCCGTGCGGGATGCAGAACGTCTTGTGCAGGTTCAGGTGCGAGACGTCGCCGCCGAAGTGACCCGGCTTGGCCAGGCCCACCAGGGCGTTCAGGTTGGCGCCGTCCACGTAGACCTGGCCGCCCGCCTCGTGCACCTGGGCACAGATGTCGGCGACGTGCTCCTCGAACACACCGTGCGTCGAGGGGTAGGTGATCATCAGCACGGCGAGCTCGTCGCGGTACTGCTCGATCTTGGCGCGCAGGTCGTCGGTGTCCACCTCGCCGTCGTCGGCGGTCTTGACGACGACGACCTTCATGCCGGCCATCACGGCGCTGGCGGCGTTGGTGCCGTGCGCGGAGGACGGGATGAGGCAGACGGTGCGCTGCTCGTCGCCGTTCGCCCGGTGGTAGGCGCGGACGGCCAGCAGGCCGGCGAGCTCACCCTGGGAGCCGGCGTTCGGCTGGATGGAGACCTTGTCGTAGCCGGTGACCTCGCAGAGACGTTCCTCCAGCTCGGTGATGAGCGTGAGGTACCCCTCGGCCTGCGCGACCGGGGCGAACGGGTGCAGCTGGCCGAATTCGGGCCAGGTGACCGGCTCCATCTCGGTGGTCGCGTTGAGCTTCATGGTGCAGGAGCCCAGCGGGATCATGCCGCGGTCCAGCGCGTAGTCCTTGTCCGCCAGCTTGCGCAGGTAGCGCAGCATCGCGGTCTCGCTGCGGTGGCTGTGGAAGACCGGGTGCGCCAGGTAGTCGTCCGAGCGCAGCAGGCCCTCGGGCAGCGCGTCCGCGGTGGACTCGTCGAGGGCCTCGATGTCCGCCGTGACGCCGAAGGCGGCCCAGACCGCCTCGATGGCGGAGCGCAGCGTCGTCTCGTCGCAGGAGACGGAGACGTGGTCGGCGTCGACCTGGAACAGGTTGACCCCGCCCTCGCGGGCGGCGGCGACGACGTCGGCGGCCTTGCCGGGCACCCGGGCGGTGAGGGTGTCGAAGTACGAGCCGTGGACCAGCTCGACCCCGCCGGCCGTCAGGCCGGCCGCGAGGAGGGCCGCGTAGCGGTGGGTACGGCGGGCGATCGTCCGCAGGCCGTCCGGGCCGTGGTAGACGGCGTACATGCCGGCCATGACGGCGAGCAGCACCTGCGCGGTGCAGATGTTGCTGGTGGCCTTCTCACGGCGGATGTGCTGCTCACGGGTCTGCAGCGCCAGGCGGTACGCCTTGTTGCCGTCCGCGTCCACGGAGACGCCGACGAGGCGGCCCGGCAGCGAGCGGGCGTGCTTGTCCTGGACGGCCATGTAGCCGGCGTGCGGGCCGCCGAAGCCCATCGGGACGCCGAAGCGCTGGGTGGTGCCGACGGCGATGTCGGCGCCGAGCGCGCCCGGGGAGGTCAGCAGGGTCAGCGCCAGCAGGTCGGCGGAGACGGCGACGATCGCACCCAGGTCGTGCGCCTGGTCGATGACCGGCTTGATGTCGCGTACGGCACCGGAGGCGCCCGGGTACTGGAGGAGCACGCCGTAGACGCCGCGCTCGGCGACCTCGGCGGGGATTCCGGCTGACAGGTCGGCGACGACGACCTCGATGCCGATCGGCTCGGCGCGGGTCTCGATCACGGCGATGGTCTGCGGCAGCGCGTCGGCGTCGACGAGGAAGACGTTGCCCTTCGACTTGCCGACGCGGCGGGCCAGGGTCATGGCCTCGGCGGCCGCCGTGCCCTCGTCGAGCAGGGAGGCACCGGAGGTGGGCAGGCCGGTGAGGTCGGCGACGACGGTCTGGAAGTTGAGCAGCGCCTCGAGGCGGCCCTGCGAGATCTCCGGCTGGTAGGGCGTGTACGCCGTGTACCAGGCGGGGTTCTCCATGACGTTGCGCAGGATCACCGGCGGGGTGAAGGTCCCGTAGTAGCCGAGACCGATCATCGGGGTCAGGACCTGGTTGCGGTCGGCGAGCGAACGCAGCTCCGCCAGCACCTCGGCCTCGGTCCGCGCCTCGGGCAGGTTCAGCGCCTCGGCGCTCTTGATCATATCCGGTACCGCGGCAGCGGTCAGTTCGTCCAGCGAGCCGTAGCCCACGTGGGCGAGCATCTTCGCCTGCGCCTCGGCGTCCGGGCCGATGTGGCGCTGCTCGAAGGGGATGCCTCGCTCCAGCTGGGAGAGCGGAATGCGGTTGGCGGTCATGTACGGAGGCCTCCTGGGTCGTACGACCTGCGAGGGGCACCACGGCGCGGGCACCCGGACGGCCTCCCCCTCTGTCATCTCAACCTGAGAGCTTCACCGGAGGCACGGGGATGACCCGCGGACTCCGGCTTTCACCGTCGGTGAGGAGGGGAACCGGCACTGCACGCCCGGTACCCGCACCTGCTTTCCAGAGTGGCCTCACCACGTGCGGTACGTATGCCTGAGAGATTCCGGGGAGGATTTGCTCCTTCGGCGCCTCCGTCATGCTCACTCGGAGGACTCTCCCGCACAGGGTCAACAGCCGTCACCCAGCCTACCAGCGCGCTTCCGGGTCCTCCTTCGAGTGGCCTCCGCTGCGGAAATGCCTTTCTGTAGTCATTACGGAGGAGTTGCGACCATATGGAGGGACCGTGCAGACCGACATCGATCCGCGCAGCCTGATCGGCCGCAAGGCGTTCGACCGCAACGGAACCAAGATCGGCACAGTGGACGAGGTCTACCTCGACGACGCCACGGGCGTACCCGAATGGGCCGCCGTCCGGACGGGCCTGTTCAGCCGGGACGCGTTCGTCCCCCTGGAGCCGAGCGAGGTCGTCGACGACACCCTGCGGGTCCCCTTCGAGCGCGCTCTCATCAAGGACGCCCCCGATTTCGGCGTCGGCCGCCACCTCTCCCCCGAGCAGGAGCTGCAGCTCTACCACCACTACGGACTGGACGTCTCCCTCCCGTCGGACATCCGGCGCGACTTCGGCCGCCTCGCGAACGGGGACGACTCCTCCTAGGCGGCTCCGGTCCGGGGCGGCTCGGCCCGGGCTCCGGGCTCGGGCCGGGCTTCCGGCTCGGGCCGGGCTTCCGGCTCGGCCTTTCCCACGAGGGGCAGCGGGTCGGAGGGCTGCAGTTCGGGGTCCTCCACCCGGAAGGTGCGCACCCGGCCCGGTGGTGATCCGGGCTGCTCGAAGCGCACGGTCACCCGCCCGACCCCGCTGCCCTGCACCCACCCGGGGCCGTACACGGCGTGCAGGACGTCGCTCCCGGCGGACCAGCGCCGCTCCGGGGCAGGCTCCCGGGTGATGGGCGCCAGCGCGCTCCCGGAGGCCCCCACGGGCCCCACAGGCCCCGCAGGCCCACCCTGAGCAGCAGTCCCGTCGGACTCTCCCGCTCCTCCCGGTCCTGCCGGCCCTCCCGTGTCCCCGGCCTCCGCCTCCGCGTCCGCCGCGGCGGCCCCGCCCGCCGCAGCAGCATCCGCGACGCCCTCCCCAGCCGCCTCTGCCGCCGCCTCCGCGGCCATGGACTGTGCGAACAGGTCCTCCTGCGTGTAGTCGGCCAGGCCCGTCACACCGACGCCCAGCAGCCGCACCCCGCCCGTGGTGTCCACCGCCTCCAGGAGCCGTGCCGCGGCCTCGCGGACCACCGCGGGGTCGTCGGTGGGCCCGCGCAGCGTCTCCGAGCGCGTCAGGGTCGAGAAGTCGTAGCGCCGCACCTTCAGCACGATCGTGCGCCCCGAGTGCCCAGAGCCCCGCAGCCGCTCCACGCACCGGTCTGCCAGCCGCTGCACCTCGCCCCGGATCCGTACCCGGTCGTGCAGGTCCACGTCGAAGGTGTCCTCGACCGACACGGACTTCGCGTCGCGTTCGGCGACCACCGGCCGGTCGTCCAGCCCCAGCGCCATCCGGTACAGCCCCACCCCGTGCGAACGGCCGACCATCCGGACCAGTTCGTCCTCACCGGCCTCGGCCAGCTCCCCCACGGTGGTGATCCCGGCCCGCCGCAGGTGCTCGCCGGTCGCCGGCCCTACGCCCGGCAGGGTCCGCACCGACATCGGCGCGAGCAGGGCCCGCTCCGTCCCCGGTTCGATCAGCAGCAGCCCGTCCGGCTTGGCCTCTTCCGAGGCCACCTTCGCCAGCATCTTCGACCCCGCCAGCCCCACCGATGCGCTGAGCCCGGTCGCGTCCAGGATGGCCGCCCGCAGCCGCTGTCCGGTCTCCAGGGCCGTCTCCGCGTCGAAGGCGGTACCCCCGGCCTCCAGGTCCACGAACGCCTCGTCCAGGCTGAGCGGCTCCACGAGCGGTGAAAGCTCCCGCAGCAGGGCCATGACCACGTCGCTGACCGCCCGGTACAGGGTGAAGCGCGGGATCAGGTAGGCGCCGTTCGGGCAGAGCCGGCGCGCCTGGGCCGTCGGCATCGCCGAGTGCACCCCGAAGCGCCGGGCCTCGTACGAGGCGGTGGCGACCACCCCGCGCGGTCCGAGCCCGCCGACGATCACGGCCTTGCCGCGCAGGCTCGGCTTCGACGCCTGCTCCACGGAGGCGTAGAAGGCGTCCATGTCCAGATGCAGGATGGTCGGCGCGGCTCTCACAGCCCTGATGCTGCCTCATGCCACCGACAATCGGCCGGGGCGGCGCCCGGCCGATCCGGGACCAGGCCCCGGACCGTGCTCAGCCGGCCCTGTTGCGCCGGGCCGCCAGCTCGTCCGTCGGGTTGTGGCCGACCACCGTCTCGCCGGTGTCGACCCGTTCTCCGTGGAGCTGCGACAGCGCGTTCTCGACGTCGCGCCAGACGACTCCCACGGCGATCCCGAAGATGCCCTGCCCGCCCTGGAGCAGGCTGACGACCTGGTCCGGCGAGGTGCACTCGTACACGGTGGCGCCGTCGCTCATCAGCGTCATGCGCTCCAGGTCCGAGAAGCCGCGGTCGCGCAGGTGCTGGACCGCGGTCCGGATGCTCTGCAGCGCCACCCCGGTGTCCAGGAAACGCTTGACGATCTTGAGGACGACGACGTCCCGGAAGCTGTAGAGCCGCTGGGTCCCGGAGCCGTACGCGGGGCGCACCGTGGGTTCCACCAGCCCGGTGCGCGCCCAGTAGTCGAGTTGGCGGTAGGTGATGCCCGCCGCGGCGCACGCGGTCGGTCCCCGGTAGCCGACCTGCTCGGGGGCCGGATCCGTGCCCACCGGAGCGACCGGCGCCGTTTCCGGCTGACGGCGCGCGGAACCGGCCGCACTGCCGTGGAGCGGGTACGGCCCACCGTCACTCCGCACGGGGATGCCCCCGGTCGTACCGTCGCCCGTGACTCTCACGCCGACCCTCCGTCCTTGACCTGCCCCCTCGAAGGTAGGCAGTCACCAGGGGTGCGTCAACGATCGCCACACTCGGCACGCCGAGTGATAATCACCCTGAGAGTGGTTTCCCGTGTCCTGGGACGGGGAAAGGCTAACCGAATGGGCTGTCACGGCCCGTGGACGGTGCGGCCGACGGCTCACTGCGGCCCGGTGCCGAAGTCCTCCGGAGAGATCTGGTCGAGGAACTCGCGGAACTTCTCCACCTCGTCCTCCTGCTCGTCCGGAATGGCGATTCCGGCGTCGTCCAGCACGCCGTCGCTCCCGTAGATCGGCGTCCCCGTGCGCAGGGCCAGCGCTATGGCGTCGGAAGGCCGCGCGCTCACCTCGACCCCGCTGGCGAAGACGAGCTCCGCGTAGAAGACGCCCTCCCGCAGATCCGTGATGCGGACCTCGGTGAGCTCCTCGCCGATCGCCTCCAGCACGTCCTTGAACAGGTCGTGCGTCAGCGGCCGCGCAGGGGCCATGCCCTGTTGCGCGAAGGCGATGGCGGTCGCCTCCCCGGGTCCGATCCAGATGGGGAGGTACCGGTCGCCTCCCACTTCACGCAGGAGCACGATCGGTTGGTTGGAGGGCATTTCCACCCGGACACCCACAACGTCGAGCTCGTTCACACAGCAACCCTAGGACCTGCTCGGCAGGTTTGGGTAGTCGGGCCCCCGTCGAGGGGTCCCCGGGTCAGTGCAGACGGACCCCGAGAGCGGTCTGCACCAAGGCCTCGTGGAGCCGTACGGACAGCCCTGCGAGCTCTTTCAGGGTGGCCTCGGCGTGCGCCCTGGTCTGCGGGTTGCGGTGCCGCCGCAGGGGTGCCACGACCTGCTCCACCAGGCCCGCCTCACGGTCCGCGGCGGCCTTCATGGCCCGCAGGTGCCGCGGCTCCAGCCCGAACCGGCCCAGATCCGCCACCAGCCGGGCCACCGTGACCGCCTCCGCGTCGTATCCGCCGCCCGGAGCCTCACCGATCAGCCCGTACGACTCCCACTCGGCCAGCTGCACCTCGTCCACCTCGGCGGCGGCGAGCAGCTCGGAGCGGCCCACCCGGGCCGAGGCCGGCCGGTCCCGGCCCACCTCGCCGTACACGGCGGCAGGTCCGGAGGGGTCGGCGGAGTCCCCGTGCGCCGTGGGCGCCGGGATCCGGATCTGCTCGCCACGGGCGAGTGCGTCGAGCTGCTCCCGGATGACCTTCAGCGGCAGGTAGTGATCCCGCTGCAGCCGCAGGATGCGGGCCAGCCGCTCGACGTCCTCGGTGCTGAACTTGCGGTATCCGGAAGGTGTGCGCCGGGGCTCCACGAGCCCCTCCGCCTCCAGGAAGCGGATTTTCGAGATGGTGACTTCGGGGAACTCGTCGCGCAGCAGGGTGAGCACCGTACCGATGCTCACCAGCCGCCCGGCCGAGCCGACGCTGCCGGCGGTGCCGCTCTTCGGGGCACCGCCGGTGGGGGGACGCAGCATGGGACCTTCCCTTGAAGGGTCAGACGCCCCGCAGGCTCGCGTAGAAGACCAGCCGGTACTTGCCGATCTGCACCTCGTCGCCGTTGTGCAGGGCGACCGAGTCGATCGGCTCACGGTTGACGTACGTGCCGTTGAGGCTGCCCACGTCGGAGACGGTGAAGCCGCCGTCCTGGCTCCTGCGGAACTCGACATGCCGCCGGGAGACCGTGACGTCGTCCAGGAAGATGTCGCTCTGCGGATGCCTGCCCGCCGTGGTCAGTTCACCGTCCAGCAGGAAGCGGCTGCCGGAATTGGGGCCACGCCGCACGATCAGCAGGGCGGAACCCGGAGGCAGAGCTTCCACCGCGGCCTGGGCCTCGGGGGACAGGGAGGACGACACGTGCTGCTGTCCCGACACCTCGGCCTCGTAGGCCTCGAGGCCCGAGATCGAGATCGTGGACGTGGTCTCCGAGGCACGCTCAGGCGTCAGACCCGCCCGCAGCGGCGCGCCGCAGTTGGAGCAGAACCGGCTGGCCGCATCGCTGCGGTGTCCGCACCTGCTGCAAACCTGCTCGGCCGACATGGACGGCTCCTCGCGCCGCGGCTGCCCCGCGGAGGCATTGGTGGCATACGGGTCGGGGGCAAACCCTCCACCCGAACTTGAGGTTGATGGTTCACCGAAACCTATGCGTCCGGAACCGGCAGGGTCAACAGACGACGCGCCGGGCGCGCCCGGAACATCCCCCGCGCCGGCCACCTCGTCACGGAAGAGCGGCCGGTCGCCCGGACCTTCCGCCTCCCCCTGTCCCGCACGGTGCCTGGCCGCACCGCTTTCCTCGCGGTTCTTCTTGCCGAACAACTTCTCAAACAACTTCACGGGCGATTCCCCTTGAACGAAACAGACCCGCCCGTGGGGCAGGACGAACTCCGAATGCACACACCTGCCGACCCGGACATCCTCACAACGTCCGTAACCACCAGACAGTTTCCACCACGCGGCACGACTTCAGTGCGCCGACCCCCCGCAGGCATCAGCCCGCGTGAGACGTTCCGCGCCCCGTCCCGCGTCACGACGATGACGACCGAGCGTAGTCAGGCTGCTTCGCAGCCCGCAAGGCATCCACAACGATCTTCGCCGACCGTGTGACGGCGACGGTGGCCTGTTCCTTCTCCAGCGTCTGCACGACACCGCCGGGGATGTTCAGGGCGGGCTCCAGATCCTGTGGCTTGCCGATCACCCTGAACTCGTAAGGCTGTGTGATCTTCTTACCGTCGATGCCGACCCCACCGCCCTCGTCCGAGAGGAACGAGCTCGCCACGACGCGCACACCGTTGATCTGGATCGCCTCGGCCCCGGCCGCCCGCAGCTCCTGGAGGGTGTCCAGCAGCTGGTCCGACTGCACCTGCCCCTTGGGATCGGTGATCTTCAGCGTGATGCCCGGCCCCTGCGCCGCCACCGTACCGGCCAGGATCCCCAGTTGGCGTTCCTTCTCGACGGTCTGCCGGCGGGCCTCCTCCGCCTGGTTGGAGCTGCTCTCCAGCTCCTTGCGCTGGTCCTCCAGCCGCTGCTTCTCGTCCTCCAGGCGCTTGGTCCGCCCGTCGAGCTCGTCGAGGATCCGTACGAGGTCCTCCTGACGGGCCCCGCGCAGCGCGCTGGAGTCGCTGTTCGACCGCACCTGGATGGCCAGCCCCAGCCCGAGGACGAACAGCAGAAGCGCGACGATCAGTTGGGCCCGGCTCACGCGCGGCGGCCACAGCCCCTGCGCCAGCCGCTGCCGGCCGGTCTGCGCGGGCTCGGCGGGCGGGGCCGGCGCGACGACCGGGGCAGCCCCGCCCGGCTCGGCGGAACCGGCGGGCCGTACGGGCGGGGCGGGCTGCGCGGGCCGTACCGGCGGGGGGGGGGGGGGGGGGGCCCCCGGGGGGCCAGGGCCGGGGGGGGGGGGGGGGGGGGGGGGAAGGCGCCCCAGGGGGGGGGGGCGCCGGGCGGGGGACGGGGGGGC
>LJCW01000218.1 GCA_001298555.1 Actinobacteria bacterium OV450 | reverse complement strand
ACGCCGACAACCCCGAAAACACCGTTCCTACAAGGGCGTTCGCATCATGCACGCTCAATGATCACAGGCGAGCACTCACCGTCACCACCGACTACGGAACAGACCCGTTCGATTGACAGACCCCTCCGCGAAGATCGACATGCCGTCACCCAGGGCATCACCACCCCCTACAACTCCGGCGTCAACGAGGGCCGCATCACCGACGTCAAGCTGCAGAAACGGATCATGGCAGGCCGAGCTGGCGTCGCCCTCCTCAGGCAGCGCGTCGTCCTGATCGCCCACCTCCGCCGCCGCTTCGTGGACCGGCCGACCGTGCCACCGAGATGATCTCCGCCTACGAAAATCTTGTCAGAGCCACGTTCGCGTGTACGCCGACAGAAGGTCTTGATCTGCCGGAACGCCGACTCCGCCTCCCATCTTTCCCGGTACAGGGCCGCCAGCTCGGCCGCCGGATACTCCACCGGGTCCAGTAGGTCGGTCAGCAGCCTGACCACCTCACCGCCGTCGACGCGGTACTCGATCACCCGGACCAGCACCCCGCCGGGGTGCGCGCCCTTGTGCCCGGCCAGGTTCATCCTCGCCAAGTAGGTGCCGTCAGCCAGATGCTCGACCGGACGGTGCGCCACTGGTGAACGGGCCCGGAGCAGGAGATGGGATCCGGCTTCCAGATATGCCTTCCACAAGGCGACTCCGGGAAAGTTGCGGTCCATGACCACGAGCATCCCGGCCGCTGAGGCGGCCAGAGCGATCGCGAGTTCTCGCTCTCCGCCGCTGAAGCCTCCCACCGCAGCGTCGATCTGCGCGTGGGTACCGCACTCGGTCAGCGTCACCACCCTCACCTGGGGAAACCCCGCTGGCCAGCCGTTTTTGGTCGGCCCGCCGAAGGCGGCCCGGTTCACCTTCGTATCCGGCGCGTCCAGCACGAAACCGTCCGCCGCTGCAAGCCGCATCCCGCGGTAGAAGGAGCCCTCCAGCCCGGCAGGCGCCAACGGACCGGCCAGTTCCCGGAACAAGGTCTCCAGCACCAGCGGACCCAGACGCCCGCGCGCCCGGGTGAACGATGACTTGTTAGGAATGGCCGCACTCAACTCCGGCACACTGCCGACCAGTTGTTCAGCGACATCGTCGTAAGAGTCCTGCTGGAACAGCGCCAGCGCAAGCGTGAAGTAGACCATGAACCCAGCCGGCAGCGCGCCGGGCTTCTTGTCCCGGACCCGGCACTTCTCCAGCACCCCGGCGACCAGTTCCGGAGTCACCCACCGGGTCACCACCCCAAGCCGCACATGATCGGACAACCCCACCCAAGGATGCATGCCCGGTCCAACGACCCCGCCCCTACGCCGTCACCGTGAACTGCTTGACGAGTTCAAGCAACGGCATTGACCTGGAACATCGAAGTGGAACAAGATCGAGCATCGGATGTTCTGCCACATCACCGCAAGCTGGCGCGGCAGGCCCCTGACCAACTACGAGGTCGTCGTCGAGACGATCGCCGCCACGACCACCCGCGCCGGCCTCAGAATCGGAGCCGAGCTCGACACCGGCCGGTACGACCTGGGCACCACAGTCTCACCCGCCGAGTTCCAAGCTCTGCCGATCACACCCCACGCCTTCCACGGGGACTGGAACTACGCCCTGGCACCGGTCGCACCCCTGCTCCTCGAGCCGGCACCCAGTCGACAGAGGATCGATCCCGCCCTGACCACGATGCTTACCGACCCGGCCCTGACCGGCATGTCACGTTCCGCCTTCGACCGTCTGGTCGCTGTCTCGGAACCGTACTTGGGACTCCTTGGCCGAGGCCGCATTCCAACGACGCTTCCACCGCCCGCGGAGCTACCTCCACCCGCAGGTCAGCAGCCTCGACCACTACCACCGCCTGCTGACAGCTCTGTTACGCCGCCGCAGAGCCGCTACCAGCACGCTTCTGGCCCAGCTCCTGAACGTCACCCGCACCAACCTGTCCAACCAGTTCCAAGACGGCCACCGCCTCCTGGACCTGCACCGCATCGCGGTCACGCCGCTACCAGGAACCCCGGCCCGGACCCTCGCCCAACTACAAGCCCGCCTACCCTCAGGCGAGGAAACCTGCACAGATCAACTCTGACAGTTATTCAGCTACAAGCCCCCGGGCGCGTTGAGAACTCCCAGGTGGGGGTGCTCCTCGCCTACGCCACCAGCCGGGGACGGGCGCTGGTAGACCGCCGGCTCTACCTGCCCGAGCAGTCCTGGTGCGCCGATCCCGAGCGCCGCGACGCTGCCAGGATACCCGACGAGGTGCGGTTTGCGACCAAGCCGCGTCTGGCCTGGGAGATGATCGCCGCCGCGCTGGGCGCCGGGGTGGAGGCACGGTGGGTGACCGGCGACGAAGCCTACGGGCAGGACCCGCAGCTTCGTGCCGCGCTGGAGGCACGCCGGACCGGCTACGTGGTGGCCGTCGCCTGCTCAACGCGGGTGTGGATCAACCAGGGCCGCACCCCCGTCCGCGCGGACACCGTCACCGAACGCCTGCCCGCCACCGCCTGGCACCGGCAGAGCGCCGGAATCGGCGCGAAGGGCCCGCGCTACTACGACTGGGCCTGGATCCACATCGGCAGCGACAGCCACCGCCACCTGCTGATCCGCCGCAACCGCACCACCGGTGAACTCGCCTTCTACCTATGCTGGTCACCCACCGAGGTGCCCCTGGCGGAGCTGGTCCGCGTCGCCGGTATCCGGTGGAGTGTCGAGGAGTGCTTCCAGGCCGCCAAGGGCCAGGTCGGACTCGATCATTACCAGGTCCGCAACTGGACCTCGTGGCTGAGGGGCCCCGCGTTTTCCGGACAGTGATCTGACTGTCTATTTCACGCGGCTATACACATCTCCGTGTATGCGGCGTGAACTTCTCGCGGTGGACGGTATCCGATGGCCGAGTGGAGGCGCTGGT
>LJCW01000217.1 GCA_001298555.1 Actinobacteria bacterium OV450 | reverse complement strand
TCAGGGCACGGGGGGTTTCGATCAGGGCCCAGATGTCGGGGGTGTAGCCGTCGGCGTCCAGAGCGGCGGCGACGAGTTCGATGTCGCGGGCCGCTTCGACCTTGGGGACCACGATCAGGTCGGGGCGTGCGGTGTAGGTGGCGAGGGCGACGAGGTCCTTGATGCCGTCGAGGGTGGTGAGGCTGTTCATGCGGATGCCGAGCGTGCACGGCGGCGGTTCGGGGAGGGTGAAGAAGGCTTCGGAGGCGGTGCGGGCGGTCTCCTTGTCGGAGAGGGCGACGGAGTCCTCGATGTCGACGACGGCGACCGAGGCGCCGCAGGCGCGGGCGGCCTCGAAGCGGTCGGTGCGCTGGCCGGGGGTGATGATCCAGGCTCGTCCGGGCCGGCGGCTGGTGTGGGTCATGGGGTTCCTACCTTCCGGTGCGCTTGCTGGTGATGAGCAGGTCCAGCTGGCCGAGGGTGGCGGCGTTCTTGATGTCGCTCTCGGTGATGTCGAGGCCGTACCGGTCGGTGAGGAGGACGGAGAGCTCGACGACGGCGAGGGAGTCGAAGCCGGCGTGGTCGAGGCTGGCGTCGTCCGTCAGCTGGTCGGCGGGCAGCTTCAGGTCGTCGGTCAGGATGCGGGCGAGGTCGCCGGTCATGCCGGGGCTCCTTCCAGGCGGCGGGTGCGGGTGAGGTCGGGCCAGGTGAGGGTGAGGGCGCCCCAGGTCAGTCCGGCGCCGAACGCGGTGAGCAGGGTGCGGTGTCCGGGCTTCAGGTGCCCGTCGGACGAGGCGCGGGCCAGCAGCAGGGGGACGGAGGCGGCGCCGGTGTTGCCGACCTCGGCCACGTTGCCGAGCTGACGGTCCGCGGGGACGCCGAGCTGGCGGGCGACGAAGGAGGTGATGCGGTGGTTGGCCTGGTGTGGGACTAGCCGGTCGACGTCGTCGAGGTCCCATCCGGCGGCGGTGGCGGCCTGCCGGGAGGCGGTGGTCATGCGGTCGACGGCGTGGCGGAAAACGTCGGCTCCGTCCATGTGGAGGGCGCCGGGGTGGTCGGCGCGGATCAGGTCCGCGCCGGTGCCGTCGCTGCCCAGCACGACCGGGCCGAGCGCCCCCAACTCGTCGGTGGCGCCGCGGCGCAGCAGCAGGGCGCCGGCCCCGTCGCCGAAGAGGGGGACGGTGGTGCGGTCGTCGGGGTGGGGGAGGCTGGCCAGGCGGTCCGCCCCGATGACGAGGACCGTGCGCGCGGTTGCGGCGGCGATGAGTCCGGCGCCGGTGGCCAGGGCGTAGAGGAAGCCGGTGCAGCCGGCGGCGAGGTCGACGGCGGGGATGCCGGTGAGTCCGAGGCGGGTGGCGACGGCGGGCGCGGTGGCCGGGCAGCAGCGGTCCGGCGGGGTCGTGGCGAGGATCAGGGCGTCGACGTGCTCCGGTTCGCCGCTGGTCAGGGCCTGGGCGGCCGCCCGCACTGCGAGGTCACAGGTGGACTCCTCCGCTCCGGCGACGTGCCTGCGGGTGATCCCGGTCCGGGACCGGATCCACTCGTCGGTGGTGTCCAGGCGCACGGTCAGGTCCTCGTTGGAGACGACGGACGCAGGGAGCGCGGAACCGACCGCGGCCACCACGGCGGCCCGGGTCATCGGGTGCCCGCCTTTAGCTGCCGGGCGACGTCGCCGATCAGGTCTTCCTGCCCGGCGACGATCTGTCGCTCGCCGAGGGCGAGGAACAGGTCGATGGCGTCGACGCCTTCGGCGCGGGCAGCTTCCAGGACGGGGCGCTTGAACCCGGAGAACACCCCGGCCAGCCCGCCGGCGACCGCGATGGAGTCGATGGACGGCGAAGCCTTCATCAGGTGGTCGGCGGCGACGTCGGCGGCGGACAGGATCTCGCGCAGGCCGATCCCGGTGTCGAAGCCGCGCCGGTCGAGGACGGCCACGAGGGCTTCGAGCTGGGTGTTGCCCGCCCCGGCACCGAACCCGCGGGCGGTCGCGTCGATGACGGAGGCCCCCGCGTCCACGGCGGCCAGCGAGTTCGCCACGGCCAGGCCCAGGTTGTTGTGGCCGTGGAAGATCACCGGGACGTCCACGGCCGAGGCGATGGCGTGGATCCGCTCGATCACGTCGCCGGGGAGGTAGTGGCCGGCGGAGTCCATGATGCCGACGGCCTGGGCGCCGTACTTCACCATGAGGGCGCACTGCTCGGCGAGGCGCTCGGGGCTGGCCATGTGGCTCATGAGCAGGACGCCCTGAGCGTCGGCGCCGATGTCGCGGGCGGTTCCGAGGTGGCGTTCGGTCACGTCGGCCTCGGTGCAGTGCGCGGCGATGCGTACGACGTCAGCGCCGAGGTGGACGGCGGCCGTCAGATCGTCGGAGGTGCCCCAGCCGGGGCCCATGAAGACGCCCATCTTCGAGGAGGTGAGGGCTTCGCGGACGGTGGCGAGCATCGTGGCGTCGTCGAGGAGGGCGCGGCCGATCTGGAGGCTGGAGGCGCCCAGGCCGTTGCCGTGGCCGACTTCCACGACCGGCACCCGGGCCGCGTTCGCGGCGGTGGCGTACGCGCGGAGCTGGTCGGCGTCAAGCTGGTGGCCGACCGCGTGGTGTCCGTCGCGCAGGGTCGGGTCGTGGATCACAACGGGGGGCCGGGAGTCGTTCGGCGTGTTCACGGGCGTGGTTCCCTTCATCGGGAGGCGACGGCGGACTGTTCGGCGAGCAGCACGGCAGCGGCGTTGATGATGTCGACGCTTCCGGCGTGCCTGGGCAGGTGGCGGCCGGAGGGGGTCACTTCCACCACGACCTGGATCCGGCCGGGATCCACCGCGAGGGAGGTCACCTTGAACCCGGGCACGTACGCGCGGACGGCGTCGGCGGCGGCCGCGATGCTCGTCCGCACCGGCGCGGGACGGAATGTGTCGGCGAGGACGGTCAT
>LJCW01000216.1 GCA_001298555.1 Actinobacteria bacterium OV450 | reverse complement strand
GTCGCCGGTGCGGTAGAGGCGGCCGCCGTCGCCGGAGTACGGGTCGGGCACGAACTTCGCCGCGGTCAGGGCGGGCCGGCCGAGGTAGCCGCGGGCCAGCTCCGGGCCGCCGATCAGCAGCTCACCCGGCAGCCCGACGGGTACGAGCTGGTCGAGCGCGTCCACCACGTACGCCCGCCGCGAGCCCAGCGGCCCGCCGATCGGGACCCGGCCCTCGACCGGAGCGGTGACCGGCAGGGCGGTGGCCGAGATGACCGCCTCGGTCGGGCCGTACGTGTTGACGACGGGCACCTCGGGAAGGTGGGCGAACCAGCGCTCCAGCGGTGCCGAGGGCAGTGCCTCGCCGCCGGTGACCAGCAGCCGCAGGCTCTTGAGGTCCCCGGCGACCGCGTCGAGCCGGGCGACGATCTCCTCCCAGTAGGCGGGGGTGGCCTCCATGACCGTGACGCCCTGGGTGCGGACGGCCTCCGCGAGCTCCTCCACCGACCACACCTCGTCCGGGCGGACCACCACCGAGGCCCCCGCGCCGAGGGCGGGCAGCACCTGCTCCAGCGAGGCGTCGAAGGAGAAGGAGGCGAAGGCGAGGACCCGGTCGTCCGCGGTGATGCCGAACAGTTCGCGGGCCGCGGCGGTGTGCGCGCCGAGCGCGTGGTGTTCGACGCCGACGGCCTTGGGGCGGCCTGTGGAGCCCGAGGTGAAGATGACGTAGGCGAGGTCGCCGGGATCGGGGGTGTGGCGGGGCGCGTCCGGGTCGGGCGCGACGGTGTCGACGGGGACGGTCCGCGGGCCGAGCGCGGCGGCCAGGGCCCGGGTCGAGGCGTCGCTGAACACGGTGTGCACGCCCGCCTCGGCGCACATGAACCGCAGCCGGTCCTCCGGCAGCCGCGGATCGAGCGGTACGTAGACCCCGCCGGCCCGCCAGATCGCGGCCATGGCGGCGACCGAGCGGATGCCGCGCTCCAGGCACACGCCGACCGCCGCACCCGGCCGTACGCCGGCGGCGGCCAGGGCGCGGGCCAGCCCGCCGGTCAGGCCGTCCAGTTCCCCGTACGTCAGGCGCTCGTCCCCGCAGAGCAGCGCCGGCGCGTCCGGGGCGCCGGACACGGTGAACGGGACCGGCGCCGGGGCGGCCGCCGCGGAGCCCGCGGCCCCGGCGAGCTCGGCGCGCTCCGCGGGCGACAGGAGCTCCAGCCGCCCGACGGCCCGCTCCGGATCGGCGACCACCGCCTCCAGCACCCGGCCCACGTGCCCGGCGAACCGGGTGACGGTGGCGGCGTCGAACAGGTCGCTCGCGTACTCCACGTTCAGCGCGAACCGGTCGGGATAGAGCAGGAAGGTCGCGGTCAGGTCGAACTTCGCCGAACCCCAGGGCAGGACATAGTGCTCCACGTCCAGGCCCTCCACCCGCGGCCCGCCGGCGGCGCTCTCCTGGACGTCGAACATCACCTGGAACAGGGGGTTGCGGGAGGGGTCCCGCTCCGGCCGCAGCTGCTCCACCAGCCGCTCGAACGGCACCTCCTGGTGGTCGAAGGCCCCGAGCACCGATTCCCGGACCCGGCCCAGGAACTCCGTGAACGAGGGCTCGCCCGACAGGTCCCCGCGCAGCACCACCGTGTTCACCAGCAGCCCCACCAGCCGCTCCAGCTCCAGCTGGCCGCGGCCCGCGACCGGGGTGCCCACCGCCACGTCCTGCTGCCCGGACCAGCGGCCCAGCACGATCTGCACCACGGCCAGCAGCACCGTGAACCGGGTCACCCCCTGCCTGCGGGCCAGCTCGCCGAGCGCGGCCTCCAGCTCCTTCGGCAGGTCGATCTCGACCGCGCCGCCCCGGCCCGACCAGCCCGCCGGGCGCGGCCGGTCCGTCGGCAGCTCCAGCACCGGCACGCCGGCCAGGGCCCGCTCCCAGTACGCCAGCTGTCGCTCCAGCACCTCGCCGGCCATCCGGTCACGCTGCCAGACCGCGAAGTCCCCGTACTGGACCGGGACGGGCGGCAGTCCGGCCGGACGCCCGGCCACCCGGGCCGCGTACGACTGCGCCAGCTCACCGATGATCACGTCCTTGGACCAGCCGTCGGTCGCCGCGTGGTGGAAGGCGATCACCGCTACGTGGTCCGCGGGGTCCAGCTCCCACACCCCGGCCCGCAGCAGCGGCGGCCCGGCCAGGTCGAAACGCCGGGTGGCGTACGGGACGGCCACCTCCCTCAACCGCTCCAGCCGCACGGCCTCGTCGTCCCCCGGCGGGGCCGACTGCCACACCAGCGGGACGCGCACCCCGTCGACCACCCGCTGCGCCGGCCGGCCGTCCACCTCGACCAGCGCGGTCCGCAGCGCCTCGTGCCGGGCCACCACCTCGTTCAGGGCGCCCTGCCAGGCGTCGCGGTCGAGCCCGCCGCGCATCCGCCACGAGAACCACAGCACGTACTCGTCGCCGACGTCGGACATCCGGTCCAGGAACCACATCCGCTCCTGCGCGAAGGACAGCGGCAGCGGCCCCGAGCGGTCCACCGGGACGACGCTCGCGGCACCCGCCTGCCGGGCCGCGGCCACCAGCGGCCCGAACGCGCGGATGCGGGGATTCTCGAACAGGGTCCGCAGCTCCACCTCGCGGCCCAGCCGCTCCGCGATCCGGGACACGGCCATGGTGGCGAGCAGGGAGTGACCGCCCAGGTCGAAGAACCCGTCGTCGATGCCGACCCGGTCGACGCCGAGGACCTCCGCCCAGATCTCGGCGACCACCCGCTCGGTGGCGTCGCGCGGCGCGACGAACTCCGCACCGCCCGCCGTCCGGTCCCGCTCCGCCCGCTCCCCGTCCGGCCGTGCGGCGGGCAGGGCGGGCCGGTCCAGCTTGCCCGAGGCGTTCACGGGCAGCGCGTCCAGCGCCACGAAGTGCGCGGGCACCGCGTAGTGCGGCAGCCGGCCGGCGCAGTGGGCGCGCAGCGCGGCGGGCGCCACCGGACCGCCGGGGCCGGCCACCACGTAGCCGGTCAGGCTCCTGCCGCCCTGGGCGTCCGCACCGACGGCCACCGCGGCGGCCACCACGCCCGGGTACGCGGCCAGGGCCGCCTCCACCTCACCGAGTTCGATGCGGAAGCCGCGGATCTTGACCTGGTCGTCGGTGCGGCCGAGGAACTCCAGTTCCCCCGAGGGCAGTCGGCGGACCAGGTCGCCGGTGCGGTAGAGGCGGCCGCCGTCGCCGGAGTACGGGTCGGGCACGAACTT
>LJCW01000215.1 GCA_001298555.1 Actinobacteria bacterium OV450 | reverse complement strand
TTCTCCACCTCTCCGTCTTCTTCGTACTCGCACGCCCTCACCCCCCTCGGCTGGGCCGACTCGTGGGAGGCCGCGCTCGCCCCGGACCGCGGGCAGGGCCGTGTCCCGCGCCCCGGTGGCCGGGGATTCGCGGGTCGGCCGCCCGGGCCCGCGGTGCCTCACCCGGGCCGGCGGGTCGCGGCGGGCCGACGGGCGCCTCGCCCGGCCCCGGGCGCGTCCCGTGGCCGGGGCACCTCCCCGCGCTCGGCGGCCGGGGATTCGCGGGTAGAGTCGCGGGCCGTGATCGAAACCCTTGTCTGGACCGCACTGGCGCTCGGCGTCATCGGGGTCTACCTCAGCTGGACCGCCGGACGGCTGGACCGGCTGCACTCGCGGATGGACGCCGCCCGCGCCGCCCTCGACGCGCAGCTCGTCCGGCGCGCCTCGGTGGTGCTCGAAGTGGCCACCTCCGGAGTGCTCGACCCCGCCTCCTCGATCGTCCTGTACGAGGCCGCCCACGGCGCCCGCCAGGCCGAGGAGGAGCACCGCGAGGTCGCCGAGAGCGAGCTCAGCCAGGCGCTGCGCGCGGTGTTCTCCGACGCCGCCCAGGTGGAGGCGCTCAAGGCCGCGCCCGGCGGCGAGGCGGCCGCAGAGGAGCTGGCCGCGGCCGTCCGCCGGGTGCCCATGGCGCGGCGGTTCCTCAACGACGCGGTCCGGGCCGCCCGCGCGCTGCGGCGGCACCGCAAGGTCCGCTGGTTCCGGCTGGCCGGCCACGCCCCGTTCCCGCTCGCCTTCGAAATGGACGACGAGCCTCCGGTGGATCTTGCCGACCGGCCCTAGTTGTACCCAATGGCCAATTCGGAAGGAGCCACCGGCTCCTCATTGGCCCTTGCGGTGGACTGGTCGGGGACGGTTTCCTCGGCGGAGTACCACCGCAGCACCCGTCTTCCTTTCGAGTGAGGTCAATCCGTGAGCACGCTTCCCTCCACCCCGCAGGCCACCGAGTCCGCGATCGGCACCTCCCGCGTCAAGCGCGGCATGGCCGAGCAGCTCAAGGGCGGTGTGATCATGGACGTGGTCAACGCCGAGCAGGCCAAGATCGCCGAGGACGCCGGCGCCGTGGCCGTCATGGCCCTGGAGCGGGTTCCCGCCGACATCCGCAAGGACGGCGGCGTCGCGCGCATGTCGGACCCGAACATGATCGAAGAGATCATCGGCGCCGTCTCCATCCCGGTCATGGCCAAGTCCCGCATCGGCCACTTCGTCGAGGCCCAGGTCTTGCAGTCCCTCGGCGTCGACTACATCGACGAGTCCGAGGTCCTGACCCCGGCCGACGAGGTCAACCACTCCGACAAGTGGGCGTTCACCACCCCCTTCGTCTGCGGTGCCACCAACCTGGGCGAGGCCCTGCGCCGCATCGCCGAGGGCGCGGCCATGATCCGCTCCAAGGGCGAGGCCGGCACCGGCAACGTCGTCGAGGCCGTCCGCCACCTGCGCCAGATCAAGAACGAGATCGCCCGCCTGCGCGGCTACGACAACAACGAGCTGTTCGCCGCCGCCAAGGAGCTGCGCGCCCCGTACGAGCTCGTCAAGGAGGTCGCCGAGCTCGGCAAGCTCCCGGTCGTGCTGTTCTCCGCCGGTGGCGTCGCCACCCCGGCCGACGCCGCGCTGATGCGCCAGCTCGGCGCCGAGGGCGTCTTCGTCGGCTCCGGCATCTTCAAGTCGGGCGACCCGGCCAAGCGCGCCGCCGCCATCGTGAAGGCCACCACCTTCTACGACGACCCGAAGGTCATCGCGGACGCCTCCCGCAACCTGGGCGAGGCCATGGTCGGCATCAACTGCGACACGCTGCCCGAGGCCGAGCGCTACGCCAACCGCGGCTGGTAAGCACCCATGACCACCCCAGTGATCGGTGTCCTGGCCCTCCAGGGCGACGTACGGGAGCACCTGATCGCCCTGGCCGCGGCGGACGCCGTGGCCAGGCCGGTCCGGCGCCCCGAGGAGCTCGCCGAGGTCGACGCCCTGGTGATCCCCGGCGGCGAGTCCACGACCATGTCGAAGCTCGCCGTGCTGTTCGGCATGCTGGAGCCGCTGCGCGAGCGCGTGAAGGCCGGCATGCCCGTATACGGCACCTGCGCCGGCATGATCATGCTCGCCGACAAGCTGCTCGACGGCCGTGACGACCAGGAGACGCTCGGCGGCATCGACATGATCGTCCGCCGCAACGCCTTCGGCCGCCAGAACGAGTCCTTCGAAGCGAAGATCGACTTCGCCGGCATAGACGGCGGCCCGGTCGAGGGCGTCTTCATCCGCGCCCCGTGGGTCGAGTCGGTCGGCGCCTCGGCCGAGGTGCTCGCCTCGTACGACGGCCACACGGTCGCCGTCCGCCAGGGCAACGTCCTCGCCACCTCGTTCCACCCCGAACTGACCGGCGACGACCGCGTCCACGCGTACTTCGTCGACATGGTGCGCGCGGGGCTGTAATCAGGTCCCGGTAGGATCTGAGAGGAACACTGTTGGTGACGCGAAGGAGACAGGCGGATGTCCGGCCACTCTAAATGGGCTACGACGAAGCACAAGAAGGCCGTGATCGATGCCAAGCGCGGCAAGCTCTTCGCGAAGCTGATCAAGAACATCGAGGTCGCGGCGCGTATGGGCGGCGCCGACATCGACGGCAACCCGACGCTCTTCGACGCCGTTCAGAAGGCCAAGAAGCAGTCGGTCCCGAACAAGAACATCGACTCCGCGGTCAAGCGCGGCGGCGGCCTCGAGGCCGGCGGCGCCGACTACGAGACGATCATGTACGAAGGCTACGGCCCGAACGGCGTCGCGGTGCTCATCGAGTGCCTCACCGACAACCGCAACCGCGCCGCGTCCGACGTCCGCGTCGCCATGACCCGCAACGGCGGCTCGATGGCCGACCCGGGCTCGGTCTCGTACCTGTTCAACCGCAAGGGCGTCATCCTGCTGCCCAAGGCGGAGCTGTCCGAGGACGACGTCCTCGGCGCGGTCCTCGAGGCCGGCGCCGAAGAGGTCAACGACAACGGCGACACCTGGGAGATCATCAGCGAGGCCACCGACCTCGTCGCGGTCCGCACCGCGCTCCAGGAGGCCGGCATCGACTACGACTCGGCCGACTCCAGCTTCGTCCCCACCATGCAGGTCGAGCTGGACGAGGACGGCGCGCGCAAGATCTTCAAGCTGATCGACGCGCTGGAGGACAGCGACGACGTGCAGAACGTCTTCGCCAACTTCGACGTCTCCGACGAGGTCATGGAGAAGGTCGACGCCTGATCGGGCATCAGCGGCGGGGCCGCCGGGGGGCCCCCCCCCCGCCCCCCCCCCTGCCCGTGCCCCCCCGGCGCCCGGCCCCCCCCCCCGCCCGGGGGGGGGGGGGGGGGGGGGGGGGGGGGGGGCGGGGGGGCCGGGGGGGCGC
>LJCW01000214.1 GCA_001298555.1 Actinobacteria bacterium OV450 | reverse complement strand
AACAAGCTCAAGCAGTGGCGTGGCCTGGCCACCCGCTACGACAAGACGGCAACCATCTACCAGGCGGCTTTACACCTCGCTGCCATCCACATCTGGGCCGCGAGGTGATCGCTAAGAAACGGCCTAGGCGCAGCAGGTCGCCCGAGCGCTCCTCAGGCTGCGCTGGCGCGCCCGGTCAGCTCCCGGCGCAGGAGCAGGAGCGCCCGGTGCAGGGTGCTTTTGACCGTGCCCGGGGAGAGACCCAGTGCCCCGGCGGTCTCCTCGGTGCTGAGCTGCGCCCAGTACCGCAGCACCACCACGTCGCGCTGCCTCGTACTGAGTACCGTCAGGAGGTCCAGCAGTTCGGCCCGGTCCAGGAGTTGGTCCGTGCCGCTTTCTGCGGGGCGTTCCGGCGGGCGCTCCATCGGCACCTCGTCCGTGGTACGGGCGCGCCACCAGTCGGTACGTACGCTGATCATGACGCGGCGGAGGTAGCCGTCGGCGAGGGACTTGTCGGCGATGCCGTCCCAGCGCTCATGGGTGCGCAGGAGCGCCGCCTGGACGAGGTCCTCGGCGTCGGCCGGGTCGGGCACCAGGTGCCGGGCGGTGCGGAGCAGGGCGGGGCGCCTCATACGGACGTACTCTGCGAAGTCCTCCGGCCGCTCATGGCTTCCGGGTGGCCGGCGCCGGCCGGGACGGTGTGCGGCGGGGCCGGGCGGTGACGACGCGCGGCCTGTGGGGACGCCGGCGCCGGGGGCGGTCTCGGTGTACGCCATGGCGCCCTCCTGGGTCGTGCGTGTGGGTCGTGGGGCGGCCGGGTCGGGGACGACGGGGTGTCGGGGCCGGCTGTTGCCCCTCACACGTGGCGGGCGACGGCCGGCAGCAGGTCCTCGAAGGTCCTGCCGCTCTCAGGCCGGCCGATGGCGACCATGTTCCACGTGTGCCCCCTGCGGACGACCTTGGCCATGATCTGGGCGGTGTGCGGGCCGCCCTCGGTCAGCGTGTACCGGGCCAGCTCCTGCCCGGTGGCATCGTCGACGAGCCGGCAGTACGCGTTCTCGATCGCCTCGAAGGTCTCGCCGCTGAAGGAGTTCACCACGAATACGATCTGGTCGACCTGAGGCGAGACCCGGGACAGGTTCACACGTATGAACTCGTCGTCGTCGCCCGTGCCCGGGCCCGGGCCCGTGTTGCCGGTCCGGTTGTCGCCGGAGTGCTCCACCGCGCGGTCGTCGCTGAGAAGGCGGTTGAAGTAGACGACGTCGAGGAAGTGGGGGCCGCTGAACAACACGGCCGATGCGTCGAGGTCGACGTCACGCGGCGGCATGAACCGGGCGAGGAGCCCCTGGCGCGGGGTGGCCTGCCAGCCCAGTCCCATACGGATCAGGGTCAGGGGGCGGCCGTCGGTCTTGGTCAGGCTGATCTGCTGGCCCTTGGTGAGGTTCACCGTCATCTTGGCTGTCGATTCCCTTGGATGGTGTGTGGAGAGGGGCCCACCGCCCCTCCGCTCGGAGGGGGTGTCCGGGCGAGCCGGGCGGACGGCGGGGCTGGGGGACGCTGGGGTCGAAGGCTGACCCCGAAGTCCTGGGCGGTACCGGCCAGACCCGAGGCGTATCCCAGGTCGACGGCGGTGCGGGACAGGCCGGGCGCCGTGGCGTCCCGGGGGGCCGCAGCGCACTGGCTGAGGTCTCCCACACTCACCCACCGCCGGGCCGGCCGGAACACGGCAGGTGTCCGGGCCCGCCCCGCCAGGTGTCCGGCGCGTACCCCGCCACCCGGCGGGACCACGAGCCCGGCACGGCCGCCCCCGCTGATACGCGCCGGTCACGCTGTCGGGCTGCCGTCTGCCCGTGCATACGTATTGGCGAGCGGCTGGGCAGCGGAGGCTGCGGCCGGGGCCGGTGACGGGGAAGGAGGGGCCAGCAGCCGGGCCATGGCCATGGAACCGCCGCCGTGGAGCAGGACACTGCCGAGCACGGCGAGCGTCATGGCGTCCAGGGCGGTGTCGGCGTAGGGCCCGAGCGGAAGGGCGTTGAAGGCGAGCAGGCCGAACACGATGGAGGTGGTGCCTCGTGGTCCGAGCGCGCCGACCATGAGCCGTTCGCGCCAGCTGAACCGAGAGCCCAGGAAGGCGAGCGCGATCGGCAGGATCCGCACGACGGTGAGTGCCGCCGCACAAAGCAGGAGCACGGGCCACTCGACGCCCTCACTCAGCGCGAGCACCACCGCGTTCCCGAAGAAGAACCACATGATCATGGTCATCATCGAGCTGGTGTCCTCGACGAGCTGGAAGTCCGAGGCGGCGGGAGCTGAAGCGCCGTGCCGACGGACCGGTGCCTGCCGTACGTAGCGGAAGGCGATGCCGCAGACGAACGCGGCCACGAAGCCGTTGCCGTCCACCGCCACCGTCGTGGTGTAGGTGAGCAGCGGTGTGATCAGGGCGAGGATCCGCCTCGACTGCTCGGTCATCCAGCCGGCGCGGTCGGCCGCGTTCATCAGCCACGCGACGAGCGCCCCCAGCAGGATGCCGACGACGAGCGCTTTCACCGCGAACGGCACGGCTGTGGCCAACGCCTCCAGGGGCGTGCGCGCCTGGGACTTCGACCCGGCCAGGATCACCGCGAAGAGGAAGAGGGGCGAGACGATCCCGTCGTTGTAGCCGCTTTCCACGTTGAGCACGCTGCGCACCCGCTCCGGGATTCGCCGATCGCGCACGAGGAGGTCGGCGGGGGCGAAGTCGGTCGGCACGATGATGCACGCGATCAGCAGGAGCACCACCAGCGGCAGCCCCGGCAACAGCCACGTCCCCAGCGCGACCGTGAGGATCAGGCTCAGGGGCAGTGCCACCAGCAGGGCCCGGGCGGCCGAACCGGGATCACGGCCGAACAGCCGCCCGCCCGGCAGTTCCGTGGCATCGACGAACAGGAGGACGGCCAGAATCACCTCCACCACCCGCAGGGCGATCTCCGAGTTGAGCGCGGCCGCGATCTGGCTCTGCGTGAACACGCCGGTGACGACGCCGGCGAGCACCAGGACCATGGGCGCGCGCACATGACGGCCTTCCAGCCGTCTGGCGACGAGCGTCCACCCGGCCACCACCGCAGTGATCACGATCAGGACGAAGGTCATAGGAAACCCGCTTCACGAACTTCGGAGGGAACGGCTGAGTGCCCTTGCGCCCGAGCCGGCGGAAGGGCCTGCGGGGCCGGGGGCGGGCCCAGACGGCCGATTGCCCCGGCCCGGCCTCATCGGATGTACTGCGCCGGCTTGGTGGAGGCGTTGAGCAACGCCTCCAACGGTCCGCGGCGGAAGAAGCGGGACCAGAGCGCCGCGAACACGATCGCACCGAGGATGAACAGGAGCACCGGTATCCAGGACGTCTGGGTGCCTTCGCCGGCCGATACGCCCAGCAGGGACTGCACGAGGAAGTGGCCGACGTAGGCCGTCAGGGACATGGTGCCCACGGCGATGACCGGACCGGCCAGGCGGCGCAGCCGCGGCAGCCGGTCCATCAGCACGGTCGCGCCAACGATCACGAGGATCGCGACGCCCACGCTGCCGATGACGTCGAACGTGGTGCCGGTATGCGGCCCGGCGGACAGCAGGTCCGAGGCCGCCCCATGCGACCCGAAGGTTCCACCGGCCGAGGACGCCGCCTCGGACCCGGCGGACGACGTCCCGTCCTCCGCCCTGCTGCGCAGCGCGTCCTTGCCGGCCAGCAGCAGGGACAGCCCGTAGGCGCCGACGGTCAGGGCCGCACCGAGCGCGGCCAGGCGCCGCTGGACCGTTGGGGCGGACAGGTCGAGGCGGGCGAGCGCCATACCGGCGACCACGAACGACATCCAGGTGATCGTCAGGTAGAAGCCGGTGAGCAGCAGGTCGAGCATCCCCACCTCGCTGAGGCTCTTCAGCGGGTCGTAGGCGTTGATGCCCTGCTGGACGGATTCGCTGAGCAGTGAGTTCAGGACGAACGCCAGCGGCGGTGGACCAGCGCGAGCCCGGCCGCGACCGCCGCCAGCGTCCCGGCGCGCAGGCGCAGCAGGGGCAGGGCGAGAAGGAAGTAGACGCCGTAGAAGCCGAGGATGATCACGCCGCCGTACTGCACCGCCAGGACGGTGCCCAGCGCCAGCAGGACCACGGCGCGGATCGCGATCCGCGCCTTCGCCTGCCGGCCCGCCAGGCCGCTCTTCGGCTCACGGCGGCCGGCGATCAGCATCAGCGAGAACCCGGCGAGGGTGGCGAACAGGACCGACGAGTGGCCGTCGGCCAGGTACCGGACCCAGGTGCCGGCGCCGTGCGTGGCCGACAGCACCGGGCCGATGTGGACGATGTACATGCCGAACACCGCCAGCGCCCGGGCCAGGTCCACCCCGACCAGGCGCCCCATCGAGGGCCCGCCCGGAGCCGTCCCGGCTGACGAGGGCGAGGTGCGGGACCCAAGCTGCGCAGGCGGGTTCTCCTGCGCGGTCGGTGACCCCTGCGGCGGCTGTGTCTGTGTCATATGGGCAATCTCCCGGTGCTGTACGCAGCCGGGCCATCCGGCAGGCTTCGGTGACTCCCCCGCCGACCGGCCACCGCCACCCCGACGACCGGCGGGCCGGGGCG
>LJCW01000213.1 GCA_001298555.1 Actinobacteria bacterium OV450 | reverse complement strand
CTTCCATCGCGCCGCGACCCATCGTCACCGTTTCGAGGAGTTCCAACTCCACGTCGCATGCGGCAGGATAAGAGAACACGGGGCGTCTCCGCAGGTCAGACACGGTGTGGTAACCAGCCAAACCAGCGGGACGCCCCGTTCGTCACGTCACCGTCAACGTCCTGCCGCCACCCCACCCTCAAGCCGTACAGATGGAAAAGGCTCCTGACGTCTTCGCAACCGTCACGCTACCGAGCAGGGCCGTCCTCACGATCAAGAACGACGAGCCGAAAACCTCCGTGAATAGGCCTCCTGGCTTCCACCCGTTTCCTGCGGCGCATCCGCGCGTTACTCGGGCGGTAGTGGTTCATATTCTCCGAGCGAGGAGTGCTGATGGCTATGCCGAAGCGGGCGGCTTTCACCGTCTTTACCGGGCTGCTTATGGCGGGGTCCGCCTCTGTGGCGTACGCGGACAACAACGAGAACCTGGCGGATCCGCCGATGGTCTGCGGTTCGGCGCCGCTGTCCCTGACGGAGCAGGCGCGGCCGTGCGTCACTGAACAGAAGGTAAGGCAGCGGCAGATCAAGAGCGGTACGCAGAGCGCAGACCTCATCGACTTCGCGAACGTCCTCGTACCCGTCGACGCGCCGGTGGGCTGAAGCTTTCGTCGCGTGCCCGTGTGGCCCGCCGTCGGTTCACGTTCCATTACAAGCCAGGAGTATCACATGCGTACTCGTTACATCGCGGGGGCGGTGGTCGCGACGGCGGCCAGCGTGCTCGTTGTGTCCGCCGCGGGTTCGGCGGCCGCGGACACCAACTTCAACGTGCACAGCCCGTCGATGCTGTGCGGTACCGGCACGTTGTCCCTGCAAAGGAGCACGAGTGTCTGTGCGGCTCGGCAGGATGCCGAGCAGGAGGTCATCAAGTCGCACACCCAGGACGTTGACCTGATCAACCGGCTGGCGGTTGCCGTCCCGGCTACTACGGGAGGCTGAGCATGGGCACTTCCAGGATCGGTGTGCTGGCGCTGAGCGGGCTCGCCGCGGCGATGGCCTGCTCCGCGCCCGCAGTGGCCGATTCCAACCAGACCGAGCAGCGGCCGTTCATGCTCTGCAACATCGTGCTGCTCTCTCCCGGCGCTAGGGTCGGCAACGGCTGCCAGGCTCTGCAGATCAGCAAGCAGAACCTCATCAAGCAGAACAGCGTGAGCAGCGAGCTGATCGACTACATCGGGATCCGCCCGGGCGGGCTGTGATCTTCCTTCATCGGCCCGGTGGTGGCGCCCGCCTGCCAGGCGTGGCTGCGGATGGTCTGCCAGGCTCGGCTGATGGTGTCCTCGCTGGTGTAGGGGGAGCCGACAGCGGCGCGCAGGGCGGGACGGCCGTCTACGGTGGCCGGTGTGCACAGCACCATCGGCTCGCCCTCCAGGCAGGCGGTGAGCCGGCGGGTGTGTTCGTCTTGGGTGCACCGGAAGACCACCAGCCCCAGTGTGTGGGTGACCAGTTCGAAGCCGGGCTGGTCCCGCACGTGCTGAGCCAGGTGCCCGGCCATGCGGATGTCGTGTCGGATCGCCTGGCGCAGCCCTTCTAAGCCGTGGGCGCGCATCACGTACCAGAGTTTCAGGGCGCGCATCGGCCGGCCCAGCGGCAGCTGCCAGTCCTTGAAGTCGGTGACGTACTGAGACTGGCTGGCGGTGTTGCTCAGATAGGAGGGGGTGATGCTCAGTGCTTCGGTCAGAGCGTGCCGGTCAGCGGTCCACAGCACGTCGCAGGGGGTGCCGGTGCGCAGCCACTTGTGGGCGTTGACCGCATAGGAGTCGGCGTGTTGCACGCCTTGGTTAAGGTGACGGTATTCGGGGCACAGAGCGGCGCTTCCGGCGTAGGCAGCGTCCACGTGCAGCCAGACTCCCTTTGCCCGGGACACGGCGCCAATCTCGTCGACGGGGTCGACCGCACAGGTGCCGGTGGTGCCGACGGTGGCGACTACGGCCGCGGGCATCAGCCCGGCGGCGCGGTCGGCATCCAGGCGCTCGGCCAGGGCCGCCGCATCCATGCAATGGCTGCCCGGTGTGGTGGCTACCAACGTGACCTCGCCCACTCCGGTAACCCGTGCCGCCTTGGCAACGCACAAGTTGGCCTGGTCGGTGCAGTACACCCGGTAGCGTCCCTCGGTGCCGTGGCTGCGCCAGCGCCCGTGCGAGGCGCGGTTGAGCGCGGCGGACAGAGCCACCAGGACCGCGGAGGACGCCGAGTCCTGGATCACCCCTCCGCCGGAGCCTGCAGCGTGCAGGAAGGCCTCGGGCAGATCCAGTGCCTTGGCCAGCCAGTCACAGACCATCTGCTCCAGCTCGGTGCCGGCAGGGGAGGTCGCCCACAGCATGCCCTGCCCGCCCAGCCCAGCACCCACCAGCTCCGCGAGCACCGAGGCTGGCGAGTTATTCGTCGGGTAGTAGCCGAAGAACCCCGGATGCTGCCAATGGACCAGCTGCGGCACGATCGTTCGCCAGGTGTCATCCAGGATCCGCGCCAGCTCCTCGCCGTGCTCGGGAGCCGAAGCCGGAAGCGCCCTCCACGTCGTACCAGGCCCGCCCGGAGGGACAACCGGAAGCGATTGCGTGGCCAAAGCCCGCCAGTAGCAAGCCAGTTGCTCCGCCGCTGTGGCCGCCGCATCCGGAAAATCGTCATTCATGGACCGACAGTACATACGTGACCGTCACACACGGCGCCCCCTGTAGCAAGGACCACCCGTATGAGCCCCCTGCGGCTGCCCCCACCCCACCGCCTACCCGAGCACTTCGCCCTGCTGCGTCACGCCGCAGCACGCCACCGACCCGTACCGCCAGGGCCCAGCCGACCGCTGGACGACGACCCCCGCGCGGCCGACGACGACCAGTACTTCGGCATCGCCCGCACCAACGCAGCCCCGGCCGACACCCTTGTCCAGGCCCTGCGCATGGCTAGCGCAGTCGTGCCC
>LJCW01000212.1 GCA_001298555.1 Actinobacteria bacterium OV450 | reverse complement strand
ACAGTTGCACGGTGGTCTGTCCTGTTTCAGGGAGCATTCACCAGCAGTCGATGCACGCGAGGGCACACGAGCGGCGCACTTCCCAGCCAAGATCCGTTACACCACTCCGCGGGACACCATCCTCCAGTCTGCGGTCGCGGCCCGCGGAGGTGACGTCGCCGGGGTGATCTTCCACGCGGACCGCGGATCGCAATATACGTCGGCCGCGTTCGCGCAGGTCTGCGACCGGTACGGCGTCCGCAGGAGCATGGGCAGGGTCGGCTCGAGCTATGACAACGCCCTGGCCGAGAGTTTCTGGCAGGGCCTGAAGCGAGAAACGATGCACGGAAAGCTGTTCTCGACGTTCCGTCAGGCGAGGCTGGAGATCTTCGAGTGGCTCGTCTACTACAACGCCCGCCGACGCCACAGCGCGCTGGGCTACCTCTCCCCGATCGAGTTCGAACAACAGCACCACAAGACAGCTAAACTCTCACTCGCAGCATGAACCCCTGTGTCCACACTCCGGGGGTCACCTCAGGCCATGCCCCGGACAGGCGCCGGAACAGCAGCTCGAACGGGGCAGCCCCCAGCCGACGACGCATCTTGGCCAGCGCCGTCGACGACGGCGGGCGCCACCCCACGGCCTCGAGCCGGCTCCGGCACCCGGCCACCAGCGTGGCAATCACACTCCCGTAGCTCAGGCCGCTGAACAGGCATAAGCCGAAGACGAAGTAGACACCCAACCGCGAGGGAATTGCCCGGAACCGGCGCTGCGAGCGGCCGGTGGCCTCCAGCACCTCATCGACCAGGCCCGGCGGGACCTGCTGAGCCAGCACCCCACCTCCGACACCGGTCAACAACCGTCCCACGCTGGAAGACCAGCCCGTGCCCATGGCAACATGACCCGACAAGGAAGCTCCTCGCCCACCTGGTTTATCTCGACAGCACCAGTCGTAGACGAGGAGCTTCCGTGCGTCCGGCAGAGCGCACGACTGGCACCCAAACCGTGACCAACACGGACAGTGACCTTCTTAAGTTCCTGGCATTGGGTGAGATCCCCCTCGGCTACTCGGCGATCCCCACTGTCACCATCGAGTTGTCCATGGTGTCGGTGCTACTGACCGCCGCATGCGCGGTCCTGGCCGGAGCCCGACCCTATCTCGCGATCGGCCAGTGGGCTCGCAACGCACCCCAGGACACCCTCGCCCGGCTCGGCATCCGTGAAGCCGACCCGCTTGCTGTCCGCCCCGCGCCGAGCGCCTCCACCCTCCGGCGCGTCCTGCTCGCCGTGTATCGCGGGGGACTTGCCGACCTACTCGGCGCCACCCCGTCCACCGTCGAGCGTCTGGCCGAGGACGGCAAGACCGCCCGCGGCTCACGCACTGCCGCCGCTCACCTGCTGGCCGCCGTCTCCGACACCGGACAGATTCTCTTCGTCATTTTCCCGGGAGAGAAGACTCAGTGTCTGCAAAAGACCCTCAGCAGGTTACGAAAGGTCAGTGAGTGATCTCATGAAGAATCGGTACGTGACTGCGCTTGCTGCAGGTGTCCTTCTAGTAATCGGCTCCGCCGCGCCTGCGCTGGCGACGGGCACCAAAATGGTTGTCACATGCGTGGCGTCTGTGCACGACGACTTCTCGCCGGCGATCACTAACAATGTCCAAACCATTAACGTCACTGGCAGCACCGATCTCGTGAGCTGTACCGAGGCGCTGGTGGATGCAAGCAGCGGTGCCACCATCAGCTCGACCGTGCTCCTCGGCCTGGATGGAAGCCCAGTCGCCACAGGCGTACTCAACGACGTTCAGCTCCACAACGGAACCTGTACGAGCACAACCAAAGTGCCGCCCATTACGCCTACGTTCACCGGGGACGTCAACTTTACCTGGCACGATGCTGCCGGAGGATCCAGCACCCTCCATATCAACGATCCGCTAGTCGCCACAGTTGCAGGCGTTATCACCTTTGCAGCCACCAATGACAGCATCACGGCCAGCAGCAGCCGCTACACTGGCTTCCACGTCACAGCCGTCGGGCTTACGAACCCGGCCTTGACCGGGTCGTGCATTCTCGGCACTGGAGTCACCGACACCGATGCCGAAGTCATGTTTACGTTCACCTCCCCGTGAGTACGCTATTACGGCGGCTGTTTAAATGGGCAGCCTGAGGTGCCCCACACACTGCTGGGCGTTTCACATCCTCCATTTCAATGACGATCTGGAGCAGCCCTCAACGACCAAGCATAAGTGGTGGGCAGCCCTGCTCCTGGACTGCCCCCCATCGTTAGCGGGGTCACGAAGATCGCGGGACCTTTCTTCTTCATCTCCCCCTGATTTGGACGCTCGCTGCAGCCAGGCGTCGGATGCTGCTCCGAAGTACCGAGGGCGGGGCCGCAAGTCGAACAGGCGTTGCCCGGCATCTGTCTGGCAGCGCGGCGTTCACTGCTGAACGGAGAGAAGCGATTCCCTGCGCTGGGTGAAAGCAGCACGATGCCGGACTCTTGTACGGCCGACTGGCCGCAAGTCCGGGGGAGCCTGCCCTCGCCCGGCGCGCCCCGATCCGCCGGGCGTCAAGCACGAGTCGAACATGGTCGGTCCTCAGTAGCGTCTTCGCAGGTTGGCATGAGGGGAATGGGAGCCGGCCGCCATCCCGCTCCTTCCGGAGCGTGCACGAGGCGAGATCCTACATGGACTTGAGTAGATGGCTGAGCCGGGCAACTGATGAGATTCAGGGCTGGGAGAGCAGCCATGGGCCGTTTGCCGTCCATCCGTCCATGAACGTGGACGAAGCAGCGCTGCAGGCGGCGTTCGACGCCCTCGTCGTCAGACTGCGTAATAGCTACCCCTTCTTCCACCCCCGCTACGCCGGGCAGATGCTCAAGCCACCCCATCCTGCGGCTGTGGTCGGCTACGTGGCAGGCATGCTGATTAATTCAAACAACCATGCGTTGGACGGGGGGCCCGCAACCTCTGAGCTGGAGGTAGAGGTGGTCGAGCAGCTGGCTGCCATGTTCGGCATGCAGACTCACCTGGGACATCTCACCACTAGCGGCACCATCGCCAACCTGGAAGCCCTTTTCGTCGCCCGGGAAAGTCACCCTGGTGTGGCAGTGGCATTAAGCGCCGAAGCGCACTACACGCACACCCGCATGTGTCACCTCTTGGGCTTGCCGACCCGCACCGTGGCGGTGGACCCACACGGTCGCATGGATCCTGCAGCTCTGTCGGACCTCCTGGGCACTGGTGAGGTGGGGACCGTGGTCGCGACAGTCGGCACCACCGGGAGGGGAGCGGTCGGAGAGCAATGCTCGGAACCTGTGGATCGGCCCGGGGTGGGGTGCCTCGTGGGATGTGGAGGGCGTACCTTCCCGGGTGATCGACT
>LJCW01000211.1 GCA_001298555.1 Actinobacteria bacterium OV450 | reverse complement strand
CCCCCTCCCCTGCCCGCGTGCCCAGCCGCGGCCTCGGCGGCCCGCCCGCCCCCATCCCCCGGCTCGCCGCTGCGGCACACCGCCACCGTGGCGCGCTGATCGTGGACGGCGCACACGACATCGGCGTCTACGGCGCCACGGGACGCGGTCTGGCCGAGCACCTCGCGTGCGAGGCCGACGTCGACATCCTCACCGGCACCTTCTCCAAGGCATTCGGCTCCGTCGGAGGGTTTGTCGCGGGCCCCCACGAGGTCATCGAGACTTTGCGTCACCTGGGTCGCGCATCGGTCTACGCAGCCGCCCTGCCACCGCCGGCAGCGGCCGCGGCCCTTGCAGCACTGCGCATCATCCGCGCCGAACCCCAGCGCCGCGCCATGCTGTGGCGCAACGCCCAACACCTACACCGTCTCCTCTCCGACCAGCACTCATCGTCGAGCACCGTGCCCGCGCCGCGCGCACGTCTTGCCTCCGCTCCGGCGAGCCCGGTGGCAGCGGTCCCCATGCCTTCCGCATCACAGGCAGGGCAGATCTGGCGAGCACTGCTGAACGCCGGGGTGTACGCCGCGTTGTTCCTGCCTCCATCGACACCGGCGGGCCCCCTGCTGCGACTCTCCGTCACCTCCTCCCACACCACCGGCCACATCGAGGACGCCGCGGCCTTGCTTCACGACCTTGTTGTCACTTCCACCCCCGTATGAACGCACCGCCGACTCTCAGCAAATGCCAGGAGACCCCATGCCACATGTGACCCACGAACAGATCGTCAAGATCCTGATCGATTTCTCCGATGTCGATCAGGACATGATCCGCCCCGACAGCCTGCTGGTGGATCTGGGAATCGACTCCATGCTGTTCGCAGAGCTAGAGAGCGTACTTGCCAACCGTTTCGAGATCCGCGGACGCGCGTCCTTCAAGCCCACCGCCCAGACCACAGTGGCCGACCTGCTCGACCTCATCAACGGCTCGACTCACTCCGGCATGCTTCTCCAGACCCACAGCGCCCTCCAGTGACACATCAGCCGACAGCACACCCACGAGCCTCCGCGTCCCGCTCTCCGATCACGATTACCGGCATCGGGATGGTCACCCCCTCCGGAGTCGGGACCGCCGCGACGTGGGAGGGACTGTGCTCAGGACGTTCCTTCGCTACGCCGGACCCGGCTCTCGCCGACTACGCGGTCGACTTCTCCTGCATGGTGACCGGCTTTGATCCACGCACCGTGATCAGCCGCCAAACCGCACTCCGCACCGACCCGTTCACCCACTTTGTCCTCGCCGCAGCGCAGGAAGCCACGGTGGACGCCGGATTGACCATCGGAAGCGACGTCGATGCTCTCCGCGTCGGCATCGTTCTCGGCTGCAGCTCGAACAGCAGTACCACCTACCTCGACGTCTACCGGCCGTTCTTCTGCAGCCACCCTGAAGAGATGTCTCCGCTGACCCTGCCCCGCAGCCTGCCCAACATGGCCGCCGACGAGACCGCGATCCACCTCGGGGCCCGAGGACCGGTCCTCACCCTGGCCACTGCCTGCACCTCCGGCGCAAACGCCATCGGCATCGCCCGCGACCTGATCCGCTCCGGAAGCTGTGACGTCGTCCTGGCCGGTGGTGCCGAATCCATTCGCACCCCGAGCGCATGCATCGCCTTCCACCGTCTTCGAGCCCTGTCGACCCGCAGGCACGACCCGGCCGGAGCCTCCCGCCCGTTCGACCGCGACCGCGACGGATTCGTCCTATCCGAAGGCGCCGCTGTCCTGGTCCTTGAACGGCTCGATCACGCCCGCGCCCGTCACGCCCGCCCGAAGGCTCTCGTCGCTGGGTATGCCACCGCGTCCGATGCCCACCACCCCATCGCTCCGCATCCCGACGGTCGCGGCCTGCGCCACGCGATGCACGCGGCTCTCGCCGATGCAGGTCTCACCCCCCCCGACATCGATATGGTCACCGCGCACGCCACCGGCACGCCCCTCGGCGATCTCACCGAAGCCCGAGCCTTGCACCACACCTTCGCCGGATCGACGCCACCCGTCACCGCTCCCAAGGGAGCTATCGGCCATCCTGTGGGGGCCTCGGGAGCCATCCAGGCGGCACTAGCCGTCCTGGCCCTGTCTCATCAGCGGATCCCGCCCACCGCGAACCTCGACAACCTCGACCCCGATGTCGACCTCGATGTCGTCACCAAGGTGTCCCGACCGCAGCTCCTGCGCCACGTACTGGCCAACGCGAGCGGCTTCGGCGGAAGCAACACCGCGCTCGTCCTGCACCACCCCTGACCAGTCGGGAAGGGGCACCGCCAGAGGCCGTTCGGCCCCTTTCCGCCACCGCTGTCAGCGGCACGCCGCCCCCTCCCGAACCGCCACACCCAACCCGTCCTCAAGTCCGACCCGGGGTACGAATCCCAGCTCCTGCCGCGCCCGCCGCGCTGATGCCGTCCACGCGAACCCCATTTCCCGCGCCTTGTCCCGACTCAACAGCGGCACCCGTCCGAACGGTCTCAACGCCACCTCGCCCGCGGTGGCCACTGCGTGAACGGCGGCCATGGGAACGGGCAGTACTCTGGGGGCCTTTCTGCCCATGGCCGCAGCAGCCACCCCCACCATCGCCGGCACCGTGAACTGCCGCTCATCCGACAAGTGGTATAGGCCGCTCGCGTGCTGCCCCGGGATCACCGTGCTGCCCCGCACTGCCGCCGCCATCAAGGCATCACACACGTCGTCCACGTGCAGCACCGCATACTCGCGGCTCACTCGGCCGGGCTGCAGCACGACGCCAGTACGTGCCATTCCCACCACTGAGGGTACGAAGGCACGGTCCCCGGGTCCGTAGACGATCGGTGGCCGTACGACCACCACGTCGACACGGTCGGCGACCTCCGCGGCCGCATGTTCCGCGGCGAGCTTGCTGCGCCCGTACCACGACACCGGCGCTGGCTGATCCTCCTCGCAGCGCGGCAGCCCTGTGCCGAGTACCGGCCCGGCCGCAGCCAACGACGAGCACACCACCAGCCGCGGCCTCCGGCCGTCCGCCCGTGTCCCGGTCTGCACGAGCGCCTGCGCCAGAGTCCGGGTCACTCCCACGTTGCCGCGTTCAAACGCCGCCCACGAGCGCGCCCACAACACCGCAGCCAGATGGATCACCACATCCGCACCAGCCACGGCTTCGGCCACGCCAGCGCCCCGGTGCCGGTTGACCTCGCCCAGGCGCT
>LJCW01000210.1 GCA_001298555.1 Actinobacteria bacterium OV450 | reverse complement strand
AGGCCCTGTCGTCAAACTGCCGTCTGCCCCGCGACGCCTGGCACGCGCTCTCGCCGCACCGGGCGAAAGCCAAGTACGTCCAGTACGCGGTCTTGCGCCCGGCACGCCGAGAGCACGCACCAGACGCCGCGGGGCCACCCTCCGGGCGACGACGGGAGTTTGACGACAGGGCCTTGGGCCGGCGTCCGGCGTCGGGCCCGGCCGACCGGCCGACCCGCCGACCGCGGCCGACCGCGGGCGAACGCGGGCCGGGCAGCGCTCCCGTCGGTGGCGGCGCGTCGGAGGGCGCGGGCTTGACCGGCCTGGCCGGCAAGGCACCCCTCAGGGCCTCAGGGCCTGGCCGCCGATGTCGGAGGCGCCGCCGAGCAGTGCCTGCCACCACGACTGCACCTCGCGGTGGTCCATCGTGGCCCAGGCCGGGGTCTGCTCCACCTGCCCGCGGCCGAGGCGGCGGGCCAGCGCGACCATCTCCCGTCCCGCAGCGCCCCGCGCGGCCTGGTAGGCGTGCAGCAGCTCGGCCCAGGTGCCGGACCGGCGCCAGGCCTCCTCGAACGCGGTGGCGTCCTGGAGGGCCTTGGCCGCACCGCTGGTGTTGTGCGGGCGCACCACGGTGGCCGCGTCTCCGGCGAGCAGCAGGCGCCCGGCCGTCGTACGGGCCGTCTCCAGGTCGTAGATGGGCTGGACGAAGGTGTCCGCGGGCTCCGTCAGCCCGATCACCTTCGCCCAGTAGGGCGGGAACTCCCGCTCCAGCAAAGCGCCGAGGTGAGCGGTGAGTTCCTCGGTCACCCGGCCCGGGGGGAAGCTCGTCGGGTCGTCGAACGGCAGCCGGCCGGCCTGCGGGGGCAGGGCGTACAGGACCCAGTTCACCCGGGGGCCGTCCGGTCCGGGGATGCGGTAGACCACACAGCTTCCGCCGGTGAAGCAGACGGTGGTCACCGCGTCGGCGGGCCAGTCGCCGTCACCGAGCGCGTCCAGCCGCCGGGCGTCGAAGTTCCCCCGCCAGCAGACGTATCCGGCGTACGAGGGCCGGGACTCGGGGCAGACCGCCTCGCGGACGACCGAGCGGTACCCGTCGGCTCCGACGACCAGGTCGAACGGCTCGGTGGTCCCGTCGGCCAGCCGTACCTCGGCCCGCTCGCCGGCGTCGGCGGCGCCCGAGACCACCACGCCCTGCCGGTAGAGGACCGATGCGGGGGTCGCCTCGCGCAGCCCGCGCCACAGCAGCCCCCAGTGGTACGAGTGGAAGGGGAACGGCTGCTCCCAGAACAGCCGCCCGGACTGCCCGGCCGCGGAGTCGTCGCGGACCACCCAGCGGCGGCGGGTCAGCCGGTGCGCGGCGATGCCTTCGGGCAGCGCCCCGGTGGCGGCGAGTTCGGCGGCCCGGCCGTCGTGGACGCACAGGCCGAGCCCCCGGTCCGCCAGCCGTCCGCGGGTGCGCTCCAGCACCACCACCCGGTCGGCGCCGGCACGGGCCGCCGCCGACGCCAGCGCGCACCCGGCGATGCTCCCGCCCACCACCGCGACCGTACCGCCCTGCATGCCGTGCTCCCTCCGCGCGAACTCCCGGGATCCGTCAGCCTACTGAGAGTTGCACGGCGGGGTGCGGGTTCGCGCGATGCCGGGCGCCGGACCGGCGGTCAGCCGGCGAGTGCGGCCGATACGACGGAGCGGGCCTCCTCCTGTACGCGGCTCAGGTGGTCTGCGCCCAGAAACGATTCGGCATAGATCTTGTAGACGTCCTCCGTTCCCGAGGGGCGGGCCGCGAACCAGGCGTGCTCCGTGGTGACCTTGATGCCGCCGATGGGGGCGCCGTTCCCAGGGGCCTGCGTCAGGACCGCCGTGACCGGTTCGCCCGCCAGGGTGTCGGCGCCGACCTGCCCGGGGGACAGCCGGCCCAGGACCGCCTTCTCCTCCCGGGTGGCGGAGGCGTCGATCCGGGCGTACGCAGGCTCGCCGAAACGGGCCGTCAGCGCGGCGTACCGCTCGCTCGGGGTCTGCCCCGTCACCGCCAGCATCTCCGAGGCCAGCAGGGCCAGGAGGATGCCGTCCTTGTCGGTGGTCCACACCGAACCGTCGCGGCGCAGGAAGGAGGCTCCGGCCGATTCCTCGCCGCCGAAGCCGATGGTGCCCGCGGAGAGCCCTTCGACGAACCACTTGAACCCGACGGGGACCTCGACCAGTTCACGGCCGAGGTCGGCGGCCACCCGGTCGATCATTCCCGAGGAGACCAGCGTCTTGCCGATGCCCGCGTCCGCCGGCCACTGCTCGCGGTGGCCGTAGAGGTAGGCGATCGCGGTGGCCAGGTAGTGGTTGGGGTTCATCAGGCCGCCGTCCGGGGTCACGATGCCGTGCCGGTCGGCGTCCGCGTCGTTGCCGGTCGCGATCCGGAACCTGTCGCGGCCTTCGATGAGCGGGGCCATCGCGTACGGGGAGGAGCAGTCCATCCGGATCTTGCCGTCCCAGTCCAGCGACATGAACCGCCAGGTGGGGTCGGTGTACGGATTGACGACGGTCAGGTCGAGGCGGTGTTCCTCGGCGATCCGGCCCCAGTACGCCACGGAGGCGCCGCCGAGCGGGTCGGCCCCGATGTGCAGGCCCGCGGCGCGTACGGCGTCCAGGTCGAGCACGGACGGCAGATCGCGCACGTAGGCGCCGAGGTAGTCGTACGTGCCCGTGGTCGGGGCGGCGGTCGCCCGCGCGAACGGGATGCGCCGGACCTCCTTCATGCCCCCGGCGATGATCTCGTTGGCGCGCTCCTGGATCCAGCCGGTGGCATCCGAGCCCGCGGGCCCTCCGTGCGGCGGGTTGTACTTGAAGCCGCCGTCCGCCGGCGGGTTGTGCGAGGGGGTGACCACGACCCCGTCGGCCGGTCCGGAGGTGCGCCCGCGGTTGTGGGTCAGGATGGCGTGCGAGACCGCGGGGGTGGGGGTGTACCCGTCGGCGGAGTCCACGAGCACGGTCACGTCGTTGGCGGCGAAGACCTCGAGGGCGGTCACCCGGGCGGGCTCGGAGAGGGCGTGGGTGTCCGCGCCCAGGAAGAGCGGGCCGTCGATGCCCTGGCGGGCGCGGTACTCGCAGATCGCCTGGCTGGTCGCGGCGATGTGGTCCTCGTTGAACGCCGTGGCGAGGGAGGAGCCGCGGTGTCCCGAGGTGCCGAAGGCGACGCGCTGGCCGGGGTCCGCCGGATCGGGGTGCAGGGCGTAGTACGCGGTCACGAGCTGGGCCACGTCGATCAGGTCCTCGGGCCGCGCCTGCTGCCCCGCTCTTTCGTCGACCATCCGTCCTCTTCCTCCGTGTCGGATCCGAGCTGGATCAACGAGAACAACCGTGGTCATTGTGTCGCCCACTGAACGTGCCCGCACCGCCGCCCCGCCACGCGGCCCGCCCCCCGGCACCGCCCGC
>LJCW01000209.1 GCA_001298555.1 Actinobacteria bacterium OV450 | reverse complement strand
GACGGTGTCCCGCCCGGCAGTACCCGCCTGGCTTCCCCCTACGACCCCGACGCCCGCTGGTCCGCCAAGGGCGATGACCTCTTCTGGTGCGGCTACAAGTGGTTGGGTAGAGGTGGCGTAGTTTCACGCGTGCGTCGTCGGTGGTGAAGTGCCAGTCGACTTGGCGCTGGTTGCTGTTGGTGTGCCGTGGCGGCGTCGGGATAGTCTGTCAGCAGGTGCTCGACCTGGTGCGCCCAGTCGACCCTGGTCCGGCGGGCCCGCGTCCACGCGCCGCCATCCGCGCAGCGGCTCGACCCAGCAGAAGATCGAGCAGGTTCCCGAGCGGACGTACTCGTTGTCCTCGCGCCGGTCACGGCTCGGCCGCGCGGGAAGCGGATCGCGGACGTAGCCGAGCAGCTGGTACGGCTTCTCGTCCATGCACACCACCGGGCGCGCCGGGTCGAAGGGTCGGTGGTAGACCGCCAGGACGTCCTCCATCGCCGCGGCGAAGGCCGCGTTCGCGGCCGGCGGGATGGTCCAGCACTTCTTCACGTGAGGGAGCAGTTTAGCCTCCGCCACCAGGCACGGCCGGCGGGAGTCACGGTCGATCAAGACCTGCGCCGTCGCCGGCGAGGCCGGCCCAATCGCCTTCCCCCACGCCCGCCTGGCCATCCGTGTTCACCGCCGCCGCAAGCAGACCGGCCAACGCGAAACCCGTGAAAGCGCCTACGCCGTCACCAGCCTCGACGCCCACCAGGCCAGCCCGGCCGACCTGGCCGCCGAGATCCGCGGCCACCGGGGGATCGAGAACTCCTCGCACCACATCAGGGACGTCACCTTCGCCGAGGACGCCTCCACCGCCCACACCGGCACCGCACCCCGCGCCATGGCCACCCTCCGCAACCTCGCCCTCGACTTTCGCTGATCTCGTGGGGCTGGTGTGATCAGGCTGTGTGTTGGAGGCCTGCTTGGGTCCAGGCTTGGTGGACGGCCTGGATTTCGGAGCCTGTTGGCTGGCCTGGGGTGATGGGGAGAAAACGGGCGGCGATGATCACTCGGCGGAGCTTGGCGAGCATGTCGGCGAAGGACGGGTTGGTCTTGGTGGTGTACCAGGGGGCCCGTGCGCGGTGGTCGGTGGCGTCGCTGGGATGGTGGCCGTGCAAGGCGTACCAGAGGACGGTGATCGAGTAGCAGTACAGGCCGAACGGGACGGTGCGGCGGACCGCGTTCTGTGTGCGGTTGCGGGCCGATCAGCTGGTCAGGAGGGGTTGACGGGTGTTCAGGTTCGCTGGTTCGGCCGTCGCCTGGTCGGCGTAGTACTTCACTTCGTACTCGATCGGGCTGAGGAAGCTGAGCCGTTCCTGGATGCGACGGGAGTTGTAGAAGCCGTCGATGTACTCGAAGAGCGCGAGGTTAGCCTCAGCCCTGGTGGTGAAGGTCCGGTCACGGAGGCCCTCGGTTTTGATGAGCATCCAGAGGTTCTCCGCGAGAGCGCTATCGTACGAGTCGCCGACCGAGCCCATGGACGCCTCAACTCCAGCTCGCATCAGCCGGGTTGTGAGCTTGATCGACGTATATTGACAGCCGTGGTCCGCGTGATGAACCAGCTGGCCGGGCTCGACCTCGCGGGACGCGAGGGCGTACTCCAGGGTGGTCAGGACCAGGTCGGCGTCCGCGCGGGCGGAGGTCTCCCAGGCGACCACCCGGCGGGAGAAGGCGTCACGGATAGCCGAGAGCCACAGAGGTCCCTCACCGGTGGAGATCATGGTGAGGTCGGTGACCCACAGCCGGTTCGGAGCCGGTGCGGTGAAGTCCCTGTTGACCAGGTCCGGGGCCAGGGTGGCCTTCGGGTCCCGGCGCGTAAAGCCCTTGCGACGTGGGCTCACCCACGCGACGCCGGCCTCGCGCATCAGACGCTCGACCCTTGCGGCCCACGTGGACACCCTCGCGCTTGAGGACGGCGTGAACCCGCGGCGAGCCGTAGTTGCCGCCGGAATCCGCGTGGATCTCCTTGATCCGCTCGGTCAGCTCGACGTCACGGCGCCTGCGCTCGCACGGCTCCGCCTCCGCACGGCGCCAGCGGTAATAGGTAGAGGAGGGGATGTGCAGTTCCCGCAGTACGCACTCGATTCCCAGGCGCGGGTGCTCGTCAACGAGCGCCGTCACCTGGGCCGGGTCGGGTCGAGTTGCGCCGCGAAAAACGCCGAGGCCGTCCTCAGCACATCGTTGGCCCGCTTCAGCTGGGTGTTTTCCTTGCGCAGGGCCGTGAGCTCGGCGCGCTCGTCAGTGGTGAGCCGGTCATCGCGTTCGCCGGCGTCCGCCTCGGCCTGGCGGATCCAGCCGCGCAAGGCCTCGGGATGCACGCCGAGGTCGACGGCCAGCTTCTTGATCTGGGGCTTCGGCTCCGCGGTGCGATACATCCGCACCGCACGCTCACGCAACTCGAGCGAGTATTTCCGGGGTGCGGCCATGGCCACTGGTCCTCTCATGAGCCCCATCTGACCCGCTGCCAACACTCTCCGCATCTCGGGGGAACCTCACAGGTGCCAGCGGTGGCTGATCTGGACCGCGTCGGGCAGAGCTCGGCGGACCGCCTCGGCGTAGGTGGCCGATCCGTCCCGGCACACGGCCTCGATTCCTGGATGCCCGCGCAGCCACGCTTCCAAAGTGGCGGCTTCGCGGCCGGGCAGTACCTCGATCCGCTCACCGGTCTCGGCGTTGATGATGATCGTGGCGTAGCTGTGCCGGCGCCGCAGGGCGAAATCGTCGACCCCGATCACCTGCGGGATCCTCACCTCCGGCACGGGCACCCGCCGCAGCAGCCGCAGGGCGGAGGCGTACGACACGGGCACGGCCAGCGATCGGGCGAGCCGGGCGGACGCCCGGCCGCATAACTCCTTGACCAGCTCGGAGAGCTGGCCGGTCAGACGTGTGGTGCGGCGCTGATGGCGCTCCAGGAGCCCGGGGACCTGCTCTCGGAAGGTCTGCCGCCTGCAGCCCAGGACCGGACAGACCAGCCGCCGTATCCTCACCCGGACCACGACCTGCCGGCCGTCGACCGGCACATCCCGCACCGTCCGGCTGTGGTACCCGTGGACCCTCCCCGTCACCACCCCGCACACCGGACAGGGAACGGGAACATCCCGGGTCCGAGCTGAAACCCGAACTATCTCGCCACCGTCCGCCACATCTTCGACGACCAACGCCGACAACCCCGAAAACACCGTTCCTACAAGGGCGTTCGCATCATGCACGCTCAATGATCACAGGCGAGCACTCACCGTCACCACCGACTACGGAACAGACCCGTTCACTGGACAGACCCACTACCGGTGGATCGCCGGTGCCCAGGCGAGGGCGGAGCGGCAGGCTGCCGAGGATGCCCTGGTCGAGGAGATCCGTGAAATCCATGCCGAACACCGCGGGAACTACGGCGCGCTTCGCGTCCATGCCGAACTACGAGGCTTCGGCCACACGGTCAACCACAAGCGGGTCGCGCGGCTGATGCGCAAGCACGGCATCGTCGGTGAGGTGCCCCGATGTTTCCGGACAGGCGTCCAATAGGATTGTCCTGAACAGGAAATGAGGAAGCAGGACGTGGCACCGCCCAGCAAGTACACACCGGAGTTCCGGGAAGAAGCTGTCCA
>LJCW01000219.1 GCA_001298555.1 Actinobacteria bacterium OV450 | reverse complement strand
GGGTGCACGCCTCCGAGATGGCGGACCCGTCGCCTTATCTCCTGGGCGGCGAGCTGCTCCTCACGGCGGGGGTGAGCGGCCTGGCGTTCCAGAGGCCGTCGGCGGCTTCGGCCAGGGCCCAGCGGGGGGTGGGGTCGCTCATGGGTGCGAGTGTCCCACCGGGGGCTGACAGCGGCCCCCACCTGCAGCCCCGCCTGCGGCGTCGCGTCGGCCCCGGGCCCTCGCTGCCCAGGTGCGGGGCCGCTGCGGGCCTGGTCCCCGGGCCGCGCGCCTCGATCGCCGGCCGGGCTGGAGATGGCCGGTGGGCCGGACGGGGAGGGGCGGGGCCCTCCTGGCCCGGGGCGCCGGTGGCGGTGGGGGGCCGTGACAAGCTTTGGGGGTGAGAGAGATTGTCGATCGTGCGTGCGAAGCCGCCCTCTACAGCCAGGACGATGCCGGGCTGGACGCCGGTGCCTCCGTGCTCGTCGGTGACGGCGGACAGTGGGCCGAGGTCGGGCGGGCACTGCTGGCGCGCGGGGAGGCGTACGTACGGCAGGCCTGGGAGCGGGGGTGGCAGCCCGCGGACGTGCTCCGCCTGGTGGGCCGGGACCTCGGCGACCGGCACCTGCGGATCACCCGCGACCTGATCGCCGCCGAGGCCCGCCGGTACGCCCGGCTCCCCGAGCGGTGGACCGACGCCGAGGTGTGGTGGGCGGACGACGCGGAGTACGGCGAAGGGCTCGCGCAGCGGGAGCGGACCGACCGGTTCACCCTGGCGACCGGGGTGCTGGAGGTGTTCCGCCTGCTGATCCGGCTGCCCTCGATCGAACCGGTGGGTCCGGTTCCCGGCGACCCGGCCGCCGACGCCCTGGAGCACGCGCACATCGAGCCCCGCATGCTCGGACGCATCCGCGCCCTGCTCGCCAAGGCGGAGGCGACCACGTACCCGGAGGAGGCGGAGGCGCTCAGCGCCAAAGCCCAGGAGCTGATGGCCCGGCACACCGTCGACGAGGCCCTGCTCGCGGCGAGCGGCAAGGGGCCGGCCCAGGTGCCCGGGGCCTGCCGGATCGGGGTCGAGGCGCCGTACGAGGAGGCCAAGGCGGTGCTGCTCGACGCGGTGGCCACCGCGAACCGCTGCCGGGCGGTGTGGAACAGCGCGTTCGAGTTCTCCACCGTGGTGGGCTTCGAGAGCGACCTGGAGGCGGTGGAGCTGCTCTACACCTCGCTGCTCGTGCAGGGCACGGCCGCCATGACCCGCGCCGAGGCCGCGCAGCGCTCCGGCGGACGCAAGCGCACCAAGACGTTCCGGCAGTCCTTCCTGCTCGCGTATGCCAGCCGGCTCGGCCAGCGGCTCGCGGAGACCGCCGAGCACACCGTCGCCGAGGCCCCCGACAACCTGCCCGCCCTGGTCGCCCGCGACGTCGCCGTCACCTCCCGGGCCGAGGAGATGTTCCCCCGGACCACGACCACCCGGCTGCGCGGGGCCACCGACCACGCGGGCTGGGAGGACGGTACGGCCGCCGCCGACCGCGCCCACGTGGGCGGCAAGCGCCCCCCGCTGCCCCGCTAGGCCCCGCTCCGGGGCCCGTCCGGGCCCCGGCCTACGGCTGGTCGGCGCCCTCGCCTCGCAGGGCCTGGGTCTCCGATTTCAGGATGCGCATCGACCGGCCCACCGAGCGGGCCATGCCGGGCAGCTTCTTCGAGCCGAAGACCAGCACGCAGACCACGAGGAGCAGGATGAGGTGCCAGGGCTCAAGGGCGTTGCGGAGCATGCGCTTCCCCCACAGGGTGACGGGATTTCCGGGTGTCGGGCCCGACCATGGAACAGCGCCCCGCGCATCCGTACAACTCTGAAGGAGTTCTGAAGATCCGGGGGCCCGGGTCTTGATCCAGGTCTTATAAGGGTCTGATTCGCCCCTGATCCACCCGAGTTCTTCCCTGACAGTGATCAAGGCAGCACCCTCTGCGTGCACGTGCATCTGCCCATGCATGCGCTTATGAACACAGCTATGATCCGGTGCAGTTGACATCTGCACTATCGGGGGCTTCCTGTGGACCACGCGTACAACGGGATGGCAGCTGCAGAACTCGACGGGGTGACCTGGCAGAAGAGCAGACACAGCAACTCACAAGGTTCCTGTGTGGAGTTCGCCAAACTGCCGGGTGGCGCCGTCGCCGTGCGCAACTCGCGCTTCCCGGACGGGCCGGCGCTCGTCTACACGCCGGCCGAGATAGAGGCGCTGCTGCTGGGCGTCAAGGACGGCGAGTTCGACCACCTGATCGCCTGAAGGAACAGCGCGCTGATCAAGCCATGAACGTGCACTGGCCGGGACTGATCGAAACGATCAACCCCGGCCAGTTGGCCTGTGTGCACCCGGCGGAACGACCGGGCGACGGCTACTCGGGGAGCATGAACAGCGCCCAGACCACCTTGCCGGTCAGCCGCCCGGCGAGCGGGTGCCAGCCCCAGCCGTCGCTGTACGCGTCCACGAGGAACAGCCCGCGCCCCGACTCCAGGTCGCAGTTCTCCTGCGTCCGCTCCGGCGCGAACGACCCGCCCGGCCGGTCCTCGCTGGGGTCCCGCACCGCGCACACCAGCCGGGTGCTCCACCGCATCAGGTGCAGCCGTACCGAGGCCTCCGGCTCGCCCGCGGCGCCGCTCCCGGGCCGTGCGTCGTCCGGCAGGGCGTGGCGCAGCGCGTTGGTCACGAGTTCGGAGACCACCAGGGCGACGTCGTCGAAGCGCTCGTCGAGCCCCCACTGGGACAGGGTCGACCGGGTGAACGAGCGTGCGCCCCGCACCGCCTCGAAACGGGCGGGCAGAGCGCAGGAGGCGGACCCGGAGACAGCCGTGGGGTCGACCGGGGGCAGCCCCTGCCGTAACGGCTCGAGCATGGTCGATCCATTCGTCCCCATGCGAGGCACTCCCGGGATTCGCGGCCGGAGCGGTGACTCCGTCCAGAAAGAACTGCGGGGTGGGTCCGGCGCCGGCGCGAAGAGCACGCAGGTGCGCGGCACCATCGTTCCGAATGCAGAAGCTGGATGCAAGGGCAGATGCACGTGCACGCGCCGGACCTGTCCACTCCCGTGATGGTTCTTGCTCATTTCTTCCTACGCATACTTACGGACTTCTTTTGCGGCAGCCCGGATTCCGTTACAGAACGAGTACGGGCCGATGCATTTTGGTGGCAGACTGCGGGCCCTGGGGTTCGGGGGCCCCGGCGACGCACACCACGCGCAGACCACGCGTACACAAGGCGATGGGGAGGGCAGGACAAGTGACCGCAGAAGCAAGCGGTTCTGTGGTGCGCCGCATCCTCCTGGGCTCTCAGCTCAGGCGACTCCGAGAATCCCGCGGCATCACCCGTGAGGCGGCCGGCTACTCGATCCGCGCATCCGAATCGAAGATCAGCCGCTTGGAGTTGGGAAGGGTGAGCTTCAAGGCAAGGGACGTCGAGGACCTCCTCACGCTCTACGGAGTCACGGACGGCGCGGAGCGGGAGTCCCTGCTGGGACTGGTCCGCGAGGCCAATGCGGCCGGGTGGTGGCACAGCTACGGCGACGTGCTGCCCGGATGGTTCCAGACGTACATCGGCCTGGAGGGCGCGGCGTCGCTCATCCGGATCTACGAAGTCCAGTTCGTCCACGGCCTGTTGCAGACCGAGGCCTACGCCCAGGCCGTCGTCAGCCGCGGCATGCCCGGGGCCACCAAGGCCGAGATCGACCGCCGGGTCGCGCTGCGCCTGGAGCGCCAGAAGGTGCTGGTCTCCGAGAGCGCCCCGGTCTTCCACGCCGTCCTCGACGAGGCCGCGCTGCGCCGCCCGTACGGCGACCGCGACGTGATGCGCGGTCAGCTGGAGCACCTGATCGAGGTCTCCCAGCGGCCCAACGTGCAGCTCCAGGTGATGCCCTTCTCCTTCGGCGGTCACGCGGGCGAAAGCGGAGCCTTCACCCTGCTGCGCTTCCCGGAGTCCGACCTCCAGGACATCGTCTATCTGGAACAGCTCACGAGCGCCCTCTACCTGGACAAAGACGAGGAAGTGAGGCAGTACGAAAGGGCGATGGAGCGGCTCCAGGCCGACTGCCCCGACCCGGACCGGACCCGGGATCTTCTCCGCGGTCTCCTTCAACTGTCTTGATTCGCACGTAGTATGACGTCTGATCAGTGCATGATGACCGATCGGTCTCCGGTGCAGCGCACGGGTGCGCGCTCGCAGTAAGGGATGGCATGTCCATATTCGACGACCTGGCTCACCAGTACATCGACGGCGAATGGCTGGCCGGCACCGGTTCGTGGGACATCATCGACGTCAACCCGTACAACGGGGAGAAGCTCGCGGCCATCACCGTGGCCACCGTCGAGCAGGTGGACCGGGCCTACCGCGGTGCCGAGCGCGCCCAGAGAGAGTGGGCCGCCACCAGCCCGTACGCCAGACGCGCCGTCCTGGAACGCGCCCTGCGGATCACCGAGGAGCGCGAGAAGGAGATCATCGAGGCGATGATCGACGAGCTCGGCGGCACCCGTCCCAAGGCCGAGTACGAGGTCCACCTCGCCAAGGAGTTCATCCGCGAGTCGATCCAGCTGGCCGTCCGCCCCGAAGGCCGCATCCTCGCGTCGCAGGTCGAGGGCAAGGAGAACCGGGTCCAGCGCCTGCCGGTCGGCGTGGTCACCGTCATCAGCCCGTTCAACTTCCCGTTCCTGGTCACCCTGAAGTCGGTCGCCCCGGCCCTGGCCCTGGGCAACGCCGTGGTGATCAAGCCGAACCAGAACGCACCCGTGGTCGGCGGCGGGGTCATCGCCAAGGTCTTCGAGGACGCGGGGCTGCCCGCCGGCCTGCTGAACGTGCTGGTCACCGACATCGCCGAGATAGGCGACGCACTGCTGACGCACCCCGTCCCGAAGGTCATCTCCTTCGCCGGCTCCGACCGGGTCGGACGGCACGTCGGCTCCGTCGCCGCCCGCCACTTCAAGCGGACGGTCCTGGAGCTCAGCGGCAACAGCGCCCTGGTCGTCCTCGACGACGCCGACCTCGACTACGCGGTGGACGCGGCCGTCTTCAGCCGCTTCGTCTACCAGGGCCAGGTCTGCATGGCCGCCAACCGGATCCTCGTGGACGCCTCGGTGGCGGAGGAGTTCACCGCGAAGTTCACCGCCCGGGTGCGGAGCCTGAAGACAGGCGACCCCCACGAGGCGGACACCCACATCGGCCCGCTGATCAACTCCTTCCAGGCCGACGCGCTGACCGCGCTCGTCGACCAGGCCGTGGAATCGGGGGCCCAGGCCCTCGTCCGCGGTTCTACGCGCGGCAACCTGGTCGAGCCGACCGTGCTGGCCGGCCTGCCCGAGGACTCCCCGCTGCTCGGCCAGGAGATCTTCGGCCCGGTGGCTCTGCTGGTGGTCTTCGACGGCGAGGACGAGGCCGTACGGCTGACCAACGCGACCCCGTACGGGCTGAGCGGCGCCGTGCACACGCGGGACGTGGAGCGCGGCGTCCGGTTCGCGCAGCGCATCGAGACCGGGATGATCCACGTCAACGACTCGACCATCGGGGACGAGCCGCTCGCCGCGTTCGGCGGGGAGAAGGCCTCGGGCCTGGGCCGACTCAATGGCGAGGCCACGATCGAGGCCTTCACCACCCAGAAGTGGATCTCGGTCCAGCACGGCCGGACGACTTTCCCGTTCTGACCTCGTTCTAGACTCGTGCGAGTGCGAGTCGGCGGCGGGCAGCGTTCCGGGGGAGACCTGAGTTGAGCAACATTCCGGAGACGGGGCGCACGCCCCGGGTCCAGAACCGCCTGGTGGTCATCCAGGTGGTCGTCTTCTCGCTGCTGCTCACCCTCGGCGGGCGCCTCTGGTACCTCCAGATACGCAACGGCCAGGAGTACACGGACGAGGCGAAGAACAACCACACCCAGCAGGTCGTCCAGCCCGCCGTGCGCGGTTCGATCCTGGACGCCCGCGGGGTGCCCCTCGCCGACAACGAGACGCGGATGGTCGTCTCCGCCAGCCGTACCGACCTGACCAAGATGAAGGACAAGGGCAAGGGCGTCCTGACCCGGCTCGCCGGCGTCCTGGGCCTCAACCCCGACGACGTGGTCAACAGCGTCCGGCTGTGCGACGCCAAGACGCCCAAGCCGTGCTGGAACGGTTCCCCGTACCAGCCGATCCCCGTCACCGACGAGGCGACCACGGACCAGGTGCTGGAAATAAGGGAGCACGCCGAGCAGTTCCCCGGCATCACCGCCGAGCCGACCGCCCTGCGCCGCTACCCCGCCCCGGACCAGGCCAACACCTCCCAGGTGCTGGGCTACCTCTCGCCGGTCACCGACGCGGAGATCACCAAGGCGAAGAAGACCGACTCCCCGTACCTGCGCTCGGACCAGGTGGGCCGCTCCGGCCTGGAGCGCACGTACGACAAGGAACTGCGCGGCAAGGCGGGCGTCACGCACTACGAGGTGGACAACCTCGGCCGGGTCATCGGGCAGGCGCAGGCCGAGAAGCCGACGCCCGGCTCCAACATCGTCACCTCGATCGACTCGCGCGTGCAGGCGGTCGCCGAGCGCGAGCTGAACAACGCGATGGTCGAGGCCCGCAAGACGTACGACAAGATCACGCACAAGAACTACGAGGCCGACTCGGGCGCGGTCGTCGTGATGGAGGCCAAGACGGGCCGCATCGTCGCGATGGCCTCCAACCCCACCTACGACCCGAACGCGTGGGTCGGCGGCATCTCCGCCAAGGACTACGCCGCCCTCACCGACAAGGAGTCCAACTACCCGCTGCTCAACCGCGCGATCCAGGGCCAGGCGGCCCCCGGCTCGATCTTCAAGGTCGTCTCCTCGACCGCCGCGGTGAACGCCGGGTACCCGTTCAACGGGCGCTACGGCTGCCCCAGCTCGTACTCGGTCGGCAGCCAGAGCTTCACCAACTTCGAGTCGCAGGGCTACGGCGACATCACCATCGGCCGGGCCCTCGAAGTCTCCTGCGACACCGTCTACTACGGCATCGCGGACAAGGAGTGGAAGAAGGACGGCGGGATCAATCCCAGGAAGGACCCGGCCGACTGGTTCTTCAAGACGGCCCACCAGTTCGGGCTGGGCAAGGCCACCGGTGTCGACCTGCCGAACGAGGTGAACGGCCGGGTCCCCGACCGCCAGTGGAAGAAGGACTTCTTCGAGGCGAACAAGGCCGCCTGGTGCCGCGACGGCAAGAAGGACGGCTCGTACGCCGAGAAGATCGCGTACGAGAACTGCCGCCAGGGCAACCAGCTGCGCGAGGGCGACGCGATCAACTATTCGATCGGCCAGGGCGACACCCTCGTCACCCCGATCCAGATGGCGTCGATCTACGCGGCCATCTCCAACGGCGGCATGATGCACCAGCCGAGCATCGGCAAGGCGATCGTCAGCGCCGACGGCACCTCGGTCAAGGAGATCGCGCCGAAGGAACAGGGCCGGCTGCCCATGGATGAGGAGCTGCGCGACGACATCGACGGCGCGCTCGCCTCGGTGGCCACCACCGGCAGCGCGGCCTGGCGGTTCGGCGGCTGGCCGCAGAAGCAGATCCCGATGCACGCGAAGACGGGCACCGCGGAGGTCCAGGGCAAGCAGACCACCTCGTGGTTCGCCTCGTACACCGGGGACTACGCGATCGTCATGACGATCTCCCAGGGCGGTACCGGCTCCGGGGCGTCCGGTCCGGCCGTCCGCAAGATCTACGAGGCGATGTACGGGCTCGACGAGAAGGGCAACCAGGACCTGTCCAAGGCCCTGCTCCCGCAGCCGCAGACGCAACTCCCGGCGATCCGTCCCGAGGGCGCATCCCAGTGATCGGCATTGCGGACAGATCCTGACCGCAACCCTTCGTAACGTGTCTCGTGCCCCCCGGAAAGGGGGCACGACCTGCACGGCATACGGAAAAGGCGGTGGATCGGCATGGTCACTCACGTTCCCGCGGAGTCCTACGGCGACGAGCGCGGAGCGCTCCTGTCCTTCGTCGAGGCCCAGCGCGGCGCCCTGCGCCGATCGGTCCTCGGCCTGACCGAGGAGCAGGCGGCGAGCCGCCCGAGCGCGAGCGGGCTGTCGCTGTCGGGGCTGCTGAAGCACGTCGCGGAGACGGAACTGGGCTGGCTGCGGATGGCGCAGCAGCAGCCGAACGAGAAGCAGCGCACCGAGGAGACCTGGGGCGACAGCTTCCGTCTGGTCGAGGGCGAGAGCGTTCCGCAGATCCTGGAGTTCTGGGAGGAGGTCGTGGCGGAGCTGGAGAAGTTCATCCACTCCGTCCCGAGCCTGGACGACACCTTCCCGCTGCCCGAGGCGCCCTGGTTCCCGAAGGAGGGCAGGGTCTCGATGCGATGGCTGCTCCTGCACCTGGTGGAGGAGCACGCCCGCCACGCGGGCCACGCGGACATCGTGCGCGAGTCGCTGGACGGCAGGACGGCCTTCGAGCTGGTGGCGCAGGCCCAGGGGGAGGCCCCGCCCGCCTCGTAGCCGACGGCCGTCCCGCCCCCGGGGCTCCCCGGCCGGGGGACTTGCACCTCACGTGGCGTGAGGACCCACAGTGAAGGGCGTACCGACCAGAGGAGCGGAAACGATGAGCTACTCCGTGGGACAGGTCGCCGGATTCGCCGGAACCACGGTGCGCACCCTGCACCATTACGACGAGATCGGCCTGCTCGCCCCGAGCGCCCGCAGCAGCGCGGGCCACCGGCGTTACGACGACGCCGACCTGGACCGGCTGCAGCGGATCCTGTTCTACCGGGAGCTCGGCTTCCCGCTCGAAGAGGTCGCGGTCCTGCTGGACGATCCGGACTCGGACCCGAGGGAGCACCTGCGCCGGCAGCACGCCCTCCTGTCCGACCGGATCGCCCGGCTCCAGCAGATGGCCGCGGCCGTGGAGCACGCCATGGAGGCACAGAGGATGGGCATCAATCTCACGCCCGAGGAGAAGTTCGAGGTCTTCGGCGACTTCGACCCCGACCAGTACGGGGACGAGGCGCACGAGCGCTGGGGCCACACGGATGCGTACAAGGAATCCGCCCGGCGGACGGCCTCGTACACGAAGGAGGACTGGAAGCGCTTCCAGGACGAGGCGGACGGGATCAACCGGCGGTTCGCCGCGCTGCTCGCCGCCGGTGCGGCCGCGGACTCCGAGGAGGCCATGGACGCGGCCGAGGAGCACCGGAACTGGATCGACCGCAACTGCTACACCTGCTCGCACGAGATGCACACGTGCCTGGGTGAGATGTACGTCGCGGACGAGCGCTTCACGGCCTACTACGACGGCGTCCGGCCCGGCCTGGCGGTCTTCGTGCGGGACGCGATCTTCGCGAACGCCGTCCGCAAGCTCTAGATGTTCCTCACACGGCCCCCTCCCGGTACCTGGAACCGGGAGGGGGACCTGTGCGTTGATAATTGAAACCGCCGCCTTTTCCGCAGCACCCGCGGGCGCCCTGCCGCGATGCCCGCGATACCCCCGATCCAGGAGAGCCCGGAACTCGTGTACACGCTTGCGCTCGGCCCTGAGTGGCTGTCCCCGGAGTATCTGATCGGGCAATTCGGTCTGATCGGCATCCTGGTCATCGTCTTCGCGGAATCGGGCCTCTTCGCCTTCCTGCCCGGGGACTCGCTGCTCTTCACGGCCGGCCTGTTCACCGCGAGCGGGGCGATCAAGGAGCCGCTGTGGCTGGTCTGCGCCCTGATCTCGGCCGCTGCCATCCTCGGTGACCAGGTCGGATACATGATCGGCAAGGTGTTCGGTCCGAAGATCTTCAACCGGCCGAACTCCAAGCTCTTCAAGCGCGAGAACCTCGACTCGGCGCACGACTTCATGGAGAAGCACGGCCCCAAGGCCATCGTGCTCGCGCGCTTCGTGCCCATCATCCGCACCTTCGCGCCGATGGTGGCGGGCGCGACGGCGATGAAGTACCGCACCTTCCTGACGTTCAACGTCATCGGCGGTGTCCTGTGGGGCGCGGGCGTCACGGTCCTGGGCTACCAGCTCGGCCAGTTCGAGTTCATCAAGAAGAACGTCGAGCCGATCTTCATCGTCATCGTGCTCGTCTCCGTCATCCCGGTGATCTTCGAGGTGCTGAAGTCCCGCAAGGAGAAGAAGGCGGCGGCGGCCTCCGGCGGGCAGCCCGCGACCGCCGAGGACCCGCAGGCCCCGGGCGCCCCGGCTCGGCGCAGCGGCCGCCACGCCAAGCGCTGAGCGCCGTACCGGCCCGTCCGAGAGCCCCGGGAACCCGAGAGGGTCCCCGGGGCTCTCGCGTGCGCGGGGCGCGGGCGTGCGGGGCTCTCGCGTGCGTGGGCGTGCCCGGGGCGCCGGGACGCGCGGGGCTAGAAGCCGCGGGTCCGCTTCGCCGCGCGGCGTTTCGCGGCGCTCGCGGCGCCCGGGATCCGCATGAACAGGCGTGAGGTCTCCGACCCCAGGTTGACCCCGATCGCGATGGCCAGCGCGATGGCGGCGGCGTTCACCAGCGAGCCGAGGCCCTCGTTCAGCCGGTTCTCGGCGATCAGCAGCAGCCCGTAGTACGTCGCCGAGCCCGGCAGCAGCGGGCCGATGGCCGCCGTCGTGTACGGCAGGGCGGAGGCGAAGCGGTAGCGGGAGAAGAGCTGGCCGAACAGGCCGACCAGGCCGGCGGCGATGGCCGTGGAGGGCACGGGAGGGATGCCGCCCGCGTAGTGCAGGGCCCCGAAGGTCACCCAGGCGACCCCGCCGTTCAGCGTCACGATCAACACGGTGGAACGTTCCTGCTGGAGCAGGATCGCGAACGTGAACACCAGCACCATCGAGGCCGCGATCTGGATCAGCGGCCGCTGGGTGATCTGGAGGACCTCCTCCGGCTTCGGCGAGGCGCCGAGCTGGAGCCCGAGGTACAGCACGACCAGTACGCCCATGATGATGCCGATGAAGAGGTACATGACCTCCAGCAGTCGGGCCGAGGCGGTGATGTAGAAGCCGGTCAGCCCGTCCTGCACCGCCGCGACCAGGGCCCGCCCCGGCAGCAGCGCGAACAGCCCGCCGGTGATCACCGCGGAGGCCCGGACGTCTGTCTCGGCCAGCTTCAGGGCCACGCCGATCGCGGCGGGCGGCATGGCGGCCACTACGAACTGGTAGAACTCCGGCAGCCCGCGCCCGGCGCACAGCCACGCCAGCCGGTCGCCGAGCATCGCGCCGATCGCGGCCGCGAAGAAGACGAACACGCCACCGCCGACCAGGGTGGAGGCGGCCCCGGCGAGCAGCCCGGCGGCCGCCGTGAGCACCCAGGACGGATACGGGTGCCGGTTGCGGCGGATCTCGGCGAGGCGACGGTAGGCCTCCTCCAGGGAGAGCTCGATCTCGTGCGCGCTGATGTCGTCCACCAGCTGGTAGACCGCGGCCAGACGGGTGTAGTCGGTGCCGCGGCGGCGCACGGTCCGGCTCGCCGAGACCGGGTCGTCGACCAGGGAGGGCTGGTGGGTGATCGACAGCAGCGTGAAGGTGACCGTGGGCTCGCAGCGGTCCAGCCCGTACGAGCGGGCCACCGCGAACATCGCGGCCTCCACGTCCTCGGCGCCCTCACCACCCGCGAGCAGCAGCTCGCCGATGCGCAGGGTCAGGTCGAGGATGCGGCCCACGGCCGGCCCGGTCTCGCTGTGCTTGTGTGCGGTCTCGGGGACGGGCCGGACGTCGACCGGCATGCGCAGCATCGTGCGCATGCGGTCCTGCCAGGGGGATTCCTTCATCAGGGAGACGGGGAAGCCGTGGCCGGAGGTGTACGCGGGCGGGGAGTGCTGGGCGCTGTAGGTGGCCGGGGGCGCGAACGCGGAGCCCTCGGGTTCGACCGGCGGCGCGGGCAGCCCGGCCGGCACGGTGAACTCCGAGGTCGGCTGGTCCTCGTCGACCGGTTCGGGCTCGATCCCGGCGGGCGGAGCGAAGGCGCTGTGCGCCTCGTCCGATTTCGGCTTCCGGTCCTCCGTGCCCCCGGATCCCTCGGCCTCCGCCACACGTCCTCCAGTCCCCGACCAGCCCGGGTATCAGTATGCGGAACCCTTTCGTCCCCGGCGAAACCACATGACGAACGGGCGGTACCCCTTCGGTGAAGGGGTACCGCCCGTCGTGTGTCACAGGGGTGCGGGGACAGCGGGAAATCCCGCCGTTCCGCTACCGGTGGAGCGGACTCAGTGGTGGCCGCCCTGCGCCTCCAGGCGCTTGTACGAGGCCTCGATCTCGGCCTCGGCCTCGGCGCGGCCCACCCAGTTGGCGCCCTCGACCGACTTGCCCGGCTCCAGGTCCTTGTAGACCTCGAAGAAGTGCTGGATCTCCAGGCGGTCGAACTCCGACACGTGGTGGATGTCCCGCAGGTGCTCCACGCGCGGGTCCGAGGCCGGCACGCACAGCAGCTTGTCGTCGCCGCCCGCCTCGTCCGTCATGCGGAACATGCCGATCGCGCGGCACTTGATCAGGCAGCCCGGGAAGGTCGGCTCGTCCAGGATGACCAGCGCGTCCAGCGGGTCGCCGTCCTCGCCGAGGGTGTTCTCGACGAAGCCGTAGTCCGCCGGGTAGCTGGTGGAGGTGAAGAGGCGACGGTCCAGACGGATCCGGCCGGTCTCGTGGTCCACCTCGTACTTGTTCCGCGAACCCTTGGGGATCTCGATGGTGACGTCGAACTCCACGTCCTGCTCCTCCATGATCAGCTTCATTGCTTCGAGACTGCGTTCATTCACCTGCGTGCGCGTCCCTCCCAGCCCAACCGGGGTGGGGTGCCATGCTCGCGGCAAGACGCAGTGGTTAAGTGTCCCTCACGCATATGTGTGATCGCGAAAGGGGCTGGTCCGAGGTGCCCTTGGTCAAGACGTGGCAGCTCATCGCGGTGTCGGCCGTGGCCGGCCTCGCCCTGTCGGTGGCTGCGGTGGCCGCCGCCGGTCCTTGGGACTCCGGCCAGCGTAAGGCCGAGCGGGACAGGGCCGCCTCCTGGGGCCTCACGGGTGGCGCAGATCACGGTGGCGACGCCGGCGGCGGACGCGAGCCGCAGGCCGCGCCCAGCGCCCCCGGGGTGCTCTCCGCGATCGGCCCGGCCGCCCTGCGCAAGGCCGACGCCGGGGCCGCGCCCGCCGGCTCCGGGCGCCTCGCCGACGTCCTGCGGCCGCTGCTGGCCGACCCCGCCCTCGGTACGGCCCGCACCGCCTCGGTCATCGACACCGCCACCGGCCAGGTGCTCTTCGAGTCCGGGCCGCGCGAGCCCATGACCCCCGCCTCCACCATCAAGATCGCCACGGCTACGGCCGCGCTCTCCGCGCTCGGCCCCGAACACCGGATCCGCACCACCGTGACCCCCGGCGCCGGCCCCGGCGAGATCGTCCTGGTCGGCGGCGGAGACCCCTCCCTCACCGCCAAGAAGAAGAGCCCCGCCGGATCCGGCGGCAGCCTCGTCGCCCTCGCCGCCGACGCCGCCCAGGCCCTCAAGGCCGCCGGTACCGCCGCCGTGCGCCTCGGCTACGACGACACCCTGTTCACCGGGCCCGCCCGCCACCCCATCGGCGACAACCCCAACATCGCGCTGATCACCTCCCTCGCGGCCGACGAGGGCCGCCCCGACGACTCCACCTCCGGGCCCGTCGAGCGGGTCGAGGACCCCGCCCGGGAGACCGCCCGCACCTTCGCCGCCCTCCTGAGGGAGCGCGGCATCACGGTCACCGGCGACCCCGCCAGGGCCAAGGCGCCCGCCGGCGCCCAGCCGCTCGCCACCACCCTCTCCACCCCGCTCGGCGGCCTCGTCGAGCGGATGCTGACGAACAGCGACAACGACATCGCCGAGGTCCTGGCCCGCCAGACCGCCCTCGCCTCCGGACAGCCCGCCAGCTTCGAAGGGGCCGAGAGGGCCGTCACCGACCGGCTCACCGCCCTCGGCCTCGACACCGCCGGCGCCCGCTTCGCAGACGGCAGCGGCCTGGGCCGCGCCGACAAGGCCACCACCGGGCTGCTCGCCGGACTCCTGGCCAAGGCCGCCGACCCGCTGCGGCCGGAGCTGCGGCCCGTGCTCACCGGACTGCCCGTCGCCGGATTCACCGGGACCCTGCGCAGCCGCAACGCCGGCACCTCCCCGGCCGCCGGCCTCGTCCGTGCCAAGACGGGCACCCTGAGCGGCGTGAACTCCCTCGCCGGCACCGTCGTCGACCCCTCCGGCCGACTGCTCGCCTTCGCGTTCCTGACCGCGAACACCCCTGACCCGGGGGCTGCGGAGAAGGGCCTCGACAAGCTCGCCGCGGCCGTCGCCCGGGCCTCGTAGCGGTTCCGGGGGGCTCCGCACCGGCCCCGGTCCACGTACGGTTGACGCATGACGAGCATCGGTGGTGCCGAGATGGTCGACTGGAATCTCGCGGTGGCGACCGCGACCCGGCTGGTGCGGCCGGGTCCCGAGGTCAGCCGCGACGAGGCCCGCGCGGTGGTGGCGGAGCTGCGCCGGCATGCCAGGACGTCCGAACGCCACGTACGCGAGTTCACCCGCATGATCCCCGAGGGCGCGGCCGTCCCCGACACCCCCGTTCTCGTCGTCGACCGGGCCGGCTGGGTCAAGGCCAACGTGGCCGGCTTCCGCGAGCTCCTCGGCCCGCTGCTCGGCAGGATGCAGGACCGCCGCGCCGGAGCGCCCGGCGGAGCCGTCCTCGGCACCGTCGGCGGCAAGGTCACCGGTGTCGAGCTGGGCATGCTGCTCAGCTTCCTGGCCTCCCGCGTGCTCGGCCAGTACGAGACCTTCGCCCCGGCCGGCCGTGATCTGCCGGGCTCCGCCGCGGGCGGCGGCAGGCTGCTCCTCGTCGCCCCCAACATCGTGCACGTCGAACGCGAGCTGGACGTGCGCCCGCACGACTTCCGGCTGTGGGTCTGCCTGCACGAGGAGACGCACCGTACGCAGTTCACGGCCGTCCCCTGGCTCCGCGACCACCTGGAGGGCGAGATCCAGACCTTCCTCGGCGCCACCGAGCTGGACCCGGCGACCATCCTCGAACGGCTGCGCGAAGCCGCCCAGTCCTTCGCCGGGGGCCGTCCGGACTCCGACCAGGGCGACGAGGGCCGCTCCCTGGTCGAACTCGTCCAGACCCCCGAACAGCGCGAGGTGCTCGGCCGCCTGACCGCCGTGATGTCCCTGCTGGAGGGCCACGCCGACTACGTCATGGACGGGGTCGGCCCCGCGGTGGTGCCCTCGGTCGCCGAGATCCGGGAGAAGTTCCAGCAGCGCCGGGCCAGCGGGGCGGGCCGCCTCGACGCCGCGCTGCGCAGGCTGCTGGGGCTGGACGCCAAGCTGCGCCAGTACCGCGACGGCGAGCGCTTCGTGCGCGCCGTCGTCGGCCAGGTCGGCATGGACGGCTTCAACCGGGTGTGGACCTCTCCGAACACGCTGCCGACCAAGGCGGAGATCGCCAAGCCCGCGGACTGGGTCGCGCGGGTGCACCGCAAGGGCGAATAGGAGCGAAGGGGGGTGACTCGGGGGGCGTAAACATGTCTCACTGGGGGAAGCAGCGTCACCCGTCCGAGGGACCGTGGGGCGTGGAAGGGCGTGCGATGCTCAGGGAACGGCTCGGTTCTGTCACCATCGACGCACTCTGAGTGACAACCCTCATCTCGCGAGGGCTCCCGGCGGGGGCTCCTCACGGGGGCCGGGGCACAAGGGCAGCGTCGAACAGCACCGAACAGCAGCCGTTCCAGTACCACACCCCAACGCCTTCGAGGCATCCGAACTCCACCGAAGGGCACCGGACATGGGTCCCCATCCTGCGGTCGCGGCGATACGCCTGGCGGTCCGCCGCGTACTCCACGACGTCCTCACCGACCTCACCGACCGTTCCGCCGAACCCTCCCAGGCTCCGTCCGGGGGGACCCCCGGCACCGCGGCCGGCTCCCCGCCGCTCGTCCTCGTCGCCTGCTCCGGCGGCGCCGACTCGATGGCCCTCGCCTCCGCCCTCGCCTTCGAGGCGCCCAAGCTCGGCATCCGGGCCGGCGGCATCACCGTCGACCACGGACTCCAGCCCGGCTCCGACCTGCGCGCCGCCGAGGTCGTCACCCGCATGACCGCACTCCGCCTCGACCCGGTGGAGTCCGTCGCCGTGCGCGTCGGCCGTGACGGGGGGCCCGAGGCCGCCGCGCGCGACGCCCGCTACGCGGCCCTGGACGAGGCCGCGGACCGTCTGGGCGCATCGGCCGTGCTGCTCGGCCACACCCGGGACGATCAAGCCGAAACCGTCCTGCTGGGCCTCGCCCGCGGCTCCGGCATCCGCTCGCTCTCCGGCATGGCCGAGGTGTCCGGCGGCCCGGGCCGCTCGCACCGCTACCGCCGTCCCTTCCTCCAGATCGACCGGCAGACCGCCCGCAAGGCCTGCATGGTCCAGTCCCTGGCGGTCTGGGACGACCCGCACAACATCGACCCCGCCTACACCCGCTCCCGGCTCCGCCACGAGGGACTGCCCGCCCTCGAGAAGGCGCTCGGCAAGGGAGTGGTCGAGGCGCTCGCCCGCACCGCCCAGCTGTCCCGCGACGACGCCGACGCCCTCGACGCCTGGGCCGCCGAGGCCGAGACGGGCGTACGGGACGAGGACGGCCGGCTGGAGTGCGCCAAGCTGTACGCCCTGCCCCCGGCCGTCCGCCGCCGCGTGCTGCGCCGGGCCGTGGTCGCGGCCGGCTCCCCCGCAGGCTCCCTCTTCGCCCGCCACATCGAGGAAGTGGACCGGCTCATCACCGGCTGGCGGGGCCAGGGTGCCATCAACCTGCCCGGCAGGGTCGAGGCGCAGCGGCAGGGTGGCAGACTTGTCATCCGGCAGGGCTGATTGGTGCTGAAGCACGGCTGAGTCCTCCGGGGGACCCCCCGGAGCCCCGGCCGACAACGAAAGTGATGCGGGTGGACGAGAAGGACATGGGCAGCGACCTCCAGTCGGTGCTCATCACCAAGGAAGAGATCGACGCGAAGCTGGCCGAGCTGGCCGCGAAGATCGACGCGGAGTACGCGGGCAAGGACCTGCTCATCGTCGGCGTCCTGAAGGGCGCCGTGATGGTGATGGCGGACCTGGCGCGCGCCTTGTCCACCCCGCTCACCATGGACTGGATGGCGGTGTCCTCCTACGGCGCCGGAACCCAGTCCTCCGGTGTCGTCCGGATCCTCAAGGACCTGGACACCGACATCAAGGACAAGCACGTCCTGATCGTCGAGGACATCATCGACTCGGGCCTGACCCTGTCCTGGCTGCTGTCGAACCTGGGCTCCCGCCAGCCGGCCTCGCTGGAGGTCGTCACGCTGCTGCGCAAGCCCGACGCCGCCAAGGTCGCCATCGACGTGAAGTGGGTCGGCTTCGACATCCCGAACGAGTTCGTCGTCGGCTACGGCCTCGACTACGCGGAGAAGTACCGCAACCTGCCGTTCGTCGGCACCCTCGCCCCGCACGTCTACGGCGGCTGACGCCGCGGGCCCCGGCCGGGGCCCGCACAGGGGAACCCTGGAACGATTCCCGGCGTTGGAGCAGGGGAAAGCAGTTCTGTCAGCCGTCCCACGAGGCCGCGGGTGACAATACAGGGGTACATTCCGAAGAACAGTCTTTACTCAGAGCAGCATTTACCTACGGGCAGGAGGGACGGGGTGCCCGGCACCCCGTATGGATGGACGTGAAGCGATACTTCCGTGGGCCGGTCATGTGGATCGTGCTGGCCGTCCTCGCCGTGGTCGTGTTGATGAATGTCGTCGGCTCCGGCGGCGGCTACAAGACGGTGGACACCAGCGAGGTCATCAAGGCGATCAACAGTGGCCAGGTGCAGAGCGCCGAGCTCACCACCGGCGACAGCCAGATGATCAAGGTCGAGCTGAAGAAGGACCAGAAGCTCGCCGACAACTCCGGCTCCAAGTTCCAGGCCAACTACATCGGGGATCAGGGCGTCGAGCTCGCCCAGAACCTCCAGACCAAGTTCGAATCCGGTCAGATCCCGGACGGCTACAAGGTCCAGCCGGACAAGACCAGCCCGTTCCTGAGCGTGCTGCTCTCCCTCCTGCCCTTCGTGCTCATCGTCGTGGTCTTCCTGTTCCTGATGAACCAGATGCAGGGCGGCGGCTCCCGGGTGATGAACTTCGGGAAGTCCAAGGCCAAGCTCATCACCAAGGACACCCCGAAGACGACGTTCGCCGACGTCGCGGGTTCGGACGAGGCCGTCGAGGAACTCCACGAGATCAAGGAGTTCCTCCAGGAGCCGGCCAAGTTCCAGGCCGTCGGGGCCAAGATCCCCAAGGGCGTGCTCCTCTACGGTCCGCCCGGAACCGGCAAGACCCTGCTGGCGCGCGCCGTCGCGGGCGAGGCCGGAGTCCCGTTCTACTCGATCTCCGGTTCCGACTTCGTCGAGATGTTCGTCGGTGTCGGTGCCTCGCGTGTCCGCGACCTGTTCGAGCAGGCCAAGGCCAACGCCCCGGCGATCGTCTTCGTCGACGAGATCGACGCTGTCGGCCGGCACCGCGGTGCGGGCCTCGGCGGCGGCCACGACGAGCGCGAGCAGACCCTGAACCAGCTGCTCGTCGAGATGGACGGCTTCGACGTGAAGGGCGGCGTCATCCTGATCGCCGCCACGAACCGCCCGGACATCCTCGACCCGGCGCTGCTGCGCCCGGGCCGCTTCGACCGGCAGATCGCGGTCGACCGGCCGGACATGCAGGGCCGTCTGGAGATCCTCAAGGTCCACCAGAAGGGCAAGCCGGTCGCTCCGGACGTCGACCTCTCGGCCGTCGCCCGCCGCACCCCCGGCTTCACCGGTGCCGATCTGTCCAACGTCCTGAACGAGGCGGCGCTGCTCACCGCCCGCTCGGACCGCAAGCTGATCGACAACCACATGCTGGACGAGGCCATCGACCGCGTCGTGGCGGGCCCGCAGAAGCGGACCCGGATCATGTCGGACCGGGAAAAGAAGATCACCGCGTACCACGAGGGCGGTCACGCCCTGGTCGCGGCGGCCTCCCCGAACTCCGACCCGGTCCACAAGATCACGATCCTGTCCCGCGGCCGGGCACTGGGCTACACCATGGTCCTGCCCGACGAGGACAAGTACTCGACCACGCGCAACGAGATGCTCGACCAGCTGGCGTACATGCTGGGCGGCCGCGCTGCCGAGGAGCTGGTCTTCCACGACCCGACCACGGGTGCGGCGAACGACATCGAGAAGGCCACGGCGACGGCCCGCGCGATGGTGACCCAGTACGGCATGACCGAGCGCCTCGGCGCGATCAAGTTCGGCGGGGACAACACCGAGCCGTTCCTGGGCCGCGAGATGTCGCACCCGCGGGACTACTCGGAAGAGGTCGCGGCGCTGGTCGACGAAGAGGTCAAGAAGCTCATCGAGACGGCGCACAACGAGGCCTGGGAGATCCTGGTCGAGAACCGCGACGTCCTCGACAACCTGGTTCTCGCGCTCCTGGAGAAGGAGACGCTGGGCAAGGAGGAGATCGCCGAGATCTTCTCGACGATCGTGAAGCGCCCGGCCCGTCCGGCGTGGACCGGCTCCTCGCACCGCACCCCGTCGACCCGTCCGCCGGTGCTCTCTCCCAAGGAGCTCCAGCTGACGAACTCGGCGAACGGCACGTCGGCGGCCTCGTCCGCCGTCTCCGTGGAGAAGGACACCGCGCCGGAGGACCGCGCCGAGTAGCCCTCGGCCGGACCGTCCCGGAATGGATGCCGTGCCCCCCAGGTTCTAGCCTGGGGGGCGCGGCACTTTCGCGTGTCCGCGAGCGGCAGTGCACACAGGAACGAGGAAGAGATGACCGACCCAGTGACCCTGACCGGTGACGAGGGCACGATCGGCGAGTTCGACGAGAAGCGCGCCGAGGCGGCGGTCCGCGAACTCCTGATCGCGGTCGGCGAGGACCCGGAGCGCGAGGGCCTCCTGGAGACCCCGGCCCGTGTGGCCAGGGCGTACAAGGAGATATTCGCCGGCCTCTACCAGAAGCCCGAAGAGGTCCTGACGACCACCTTCGACCTCGGCCACGACGAGATGGTCCTGGTCAAGGACATCGAGGTCATGAGTTCCTGTGAGCACCACCTGGTGCCGTTCCACGGTGTGGCCCACGTCGGCTACATCCCGTCCACCGACGGCAAGATCACGGGCCTGTCGAAGCTGGCCCGCCTCGTGGACGTGTTCGCCCGCCGTCCGCAGGTGCAGGAGCGGCTGACCACGCAGATCGCGGATTCCCTGATGGAGATCCTGGAGCCGCGCGGGGTCATCGTGGTCGTCGAGTGCGAGCACATGTGCATGACGATGCGCGGGGTCCGCAAGCCCGGCGCGAAGACGATCACTTCGGCGGTCCGCGGTCAGCTCCGCGACCCCGCGACCCGCAACGAGGCCATGAGCCTGATCATGGCTCGCTGACCGGATGTGAACCCCCGGCCCCGGCGCGGGTCAGGTGCGGGCCGGGGAGTGGGGGGTGGTGTCGTCGTCCTCCGGGAGTTTCAGGACGTGCTCCAGGAAGAGGGCGGCGGCGATGACGGCTGCGCCCGCCAGGACCGAGAAGGCGGCGTACCAGGCCTGGTCACGGCGGGCGGGCACCTCCAGGCCGTCGGCCAGCAGGAAGACGCCCACGCCGCCGTACATGCCCGCCACGAGGGCGGCCACGAGCGCGCTGGCCTGGCCGAAGACGACCGCGCGGGCCGCCATCAGCGGCTCCACGCCCTTGGCACCCGGCCGGCGCTCGCGCTGGGCCCTGAGCCGGGCCCGCAGCGACAGTGCCGTGGCCAGCAGGACGACCGCGATCACGCCCAGGACGATGGGCGCGGCCAGCGGGACGCCCGGCAGGGTCCCGTACGCGTTCCACAGCCGGGCGCCCGCCCAGGACAGCACCCCGGCGACGACGAAGATCCCCGCCAGGACCGCCGGCCTCAGTTGCTTCACGTGCCCGTTCCCCGCTTTCGCTCTCCGCACCACGTCGTCGGCCTCAGCCAGCCACAGGTTAACGACTACTCGGGGAGGCGGAGTTCCAGGTCCGGGCGCGGCGTCACGCCGGTCAGGCCGATTCCGGACAGGAGGGCCGCGACCGGGCCGTGCCCCGGGATCTGCGCCTCGGCGTCGATGTCGTTCCACGGGGCCAGGACGAAGGCCCGCTGGTGGGCCCGCGGGTGCGGGAGGGTGAGGACCGGGTCGTCGGAGACCACCTCGGCGTACGAGACGATGTCGACGTCGATGGTGCGGGGACCCCAGCGCTCCTCGCGGACGCGGTCGAAGGCCTCCTCGATGGCGTGCCCGCGCTCCAGCAGTGACGACGGCGGCAGCGTGGTCTTCACGCGGACCACCGCGTTGAGGTACGAGGGCTGCGAGCCGGGCTCCACGCCCCACGGCTCGGTCTCGTAGACGGGGGAGACGGCCTTGACCCGCAGGCCGGGGGTGTCGCCGAGGGCGTCGATGGCGCCCTGGAGGGTCTCCAGGCGGTTGCCGAGGTTCGCGCCGAGCGCGATCACGGCCCACTTGGGGTTGGACAGGGTCACATCGGCCGCGTCCACCGTCTCGACGACGGATGCGGGCACCGGCTGGACGGTGGGGTCGCTCTGGGCGTTCAGTCCGTTGTTCACACGCGGCTCCGGGTGATCGTGATGGTCACGTCGTCGAAGGGGACGGTGATGGGGGCGTCCGGTTTGTGGACGACGACCTCCACCTGTGCCACCGCTTCGTGCTTCAGGCACTGCTGGGCGATCCGCTCGGCCAGGGTCTCGATCAGGTCGACGGGCTCTCCCTGGACCACGTCGACGACCTCTTCGGCGACGACCCCGTAGTGCACGGTCTTCGCCAGGTCGTCGTCGGCCGCCGCGGGGCGGGTGTCGATGTGCAGCACGAGGTCGACGATGAAGGTCTGGCCCTCCTCGCGTTCCCGGGGGAAGACGCCGTGGTGCCCGCGAGCCTTGAGGCCGCGCAGCGCGACACGATCCACGCGAATCACTCCTGCTTTCGTAGGTGCTTGCGGTCCGGGACTCCCCGGATCCATGGGCCTGCGCCGAGTGCGGTCGGCGTCGTCCGTCCTCGAATTTACCTGCGAAAGGCCTCGGACCCCGCCGGTGGGGTCAGGCGGAGTCCTCTTCCTCGTCCTCGTCGGACTCCGTCAGGACGGGAGAACCGTGGTGGGACCAGAGCCTCCACCCCTCCGATGTGCGTCGGAACACATTCGTGGCGACGACCAGCTGACCGACCAGCGGGCCGAGCGCGCCGCCCTCCTCGGCGGGGCCGCCGCTGAGGATGTTCTCCGTGCACGTCACCAGTGCGGTGTCACCTATGACGGCGACTTTCGTGTCGGTGAGGAAGAACTGGATGTAGTCGGTGTGGGACATGATCAGCGCGTACGAGCGGAGCACCTCGCCGCGGCCGGAGAGCACCGGCCAGCCCGGGTGCACGCAGGAGATCTCGTCTTCGAGCCAGAGCGCCGACAGTGCGTCGAAGTCCCCCCGCTCCATGGCCTCGTAGAAGGCCGTGTTGACCTCGTCGACGGCTTCGATGTCTGTGCGGCTCACCGTTCCCCTCTCCTGGCTGTACGGGTCCGGCCACCGGCGGGACGGATCACAGGGCCCCTTCCACGGCGCGGGCCACCCGAACCGCGTCGGCCGTGGCCCGTACCTCGTGGACCCGTACGGCCCAGGCGCCCTGATGGGCGGCGATGGCGGAGACGGCGGCGGTGGCGGCGTCGCGCTCGCGGGCCGGCGGCGGCGCGGCGTCCGCCGCGCCGGCCAGCACCCGGCCGAGGAACCGTTTGCGCGACGCGGCGACCAGCAGCGGGAACCCGAGGGCGCGCAGCTCGGGGAGGTGGGCGACCAGGGCCAGGTCGTGCTCGGCGTTCTTGGCGAAGCCGAGTCCGGGGTCGACGAGGAGCCGCTCGGGGGCGATACCGCCGGCCACGACGGCGTCGATGCGGGTGCGCAGCTCCGCGGTGACCTCGGCGAGGACGTCCTCGTAGACGGCGAGGCTGTTCATGCCGTCGCTGAAGCCGCGCCAGTGCATCACCACGAACGGCACCTCGGCGGCGGCTACGGCCGGGATCATGCCGGGGTCGGCGAGTCCGCCGCTGACGTCGTTGACCAGCAGGGCGCCGGCTGCGACGGCCCGGGCGGCGACGGAGGCGCGCATGGTGTCGACGGAGACGGTGACCCCTTCGGAGGCCAGTCCGCGCACCACGGGGACGACGCGGCGCAGCTCCTCCTCCTCGTCGACGCGGGTGGCGCCGGGGCGGGTGGACTCGCCGCCGACGTCGACGAGGTCGGCGCCCTGGGCCACGAGGTCGAGTCCGCGTTTGACGGCGGCGGTGGTGTCGAACCAGCGCCCCCCGTCGGAGAAGGAGTCCGGGGTGACGTTGACGACGCCCATGACCCCGCAGCGGTCCCAGTCCGGCAGGCCTGTGACCCGGCCCCTGCCGACGGCCCCGTGCTCGATGTTCATGGCTCCAGGGTAGGGCCGCCGCCCTGACCGGGCGGTACGCGGGCGGAGGGCCCGGGCCGGCGCCCGGGGGGGGGGGGGGGGCTGCGGCCGGGCGGAGGCGCGGGCCCTCGGCCCGGCGGGGGCGCGGGCTCTCGGCCGGGAAACGCCGGAGCCCGGCCCGCCGGGGTGGCGGGCCGGGCTCCGGGGCGGCGGGGGGGGGGGGGCGACCTGGACCTCGCGGTCCTGCTTCGGCTGCGCCGGTACCGCGGTCGCCCCGGGGTTGTGGGCGCAGGTGCGCACCGGCTTGGGGCGGCGGCGGCTGGCGAACAGCCGGGGCAGGGCCACCGTCACGAAGCCCTCGGCCTGCATCACGGCGAAGCCGATGCGGGGCAGGTCGCTGCTGGTGCGGTAGACCATGAAGCGCGGCTCCCAGCGGGGGCGGAACTTCTCGTTGAACTTGTAGAGCGACTCGATCTGGAACCAGCGCGAGAGGAAGACCAGCAGGCTGCGCCACATGCGCAGGACCGGGCCGGCGCCGATCTTCTCGCCGCGGGCCAGCGCCGCGCGGAACATCGCGAAGTTCAGGGAGACCTTCTCGATGCCCAGGTCGGGCGCCTGTTGCAGGGAGGCGACGATCAGCAGTTCGTTCATGCCGGGGTCGGCGGAGCGGTCGCGGCGCATCATCTCCAGCGACATGCCGTCCTTGCCCCACGGCACGAAGTGCTGGATGGCCTTGAGGTCGCCGAAGGGGCTGGGGTCGTTCTCCTCCACGCGGTGCGCGGTGGCGATGAAGCAGTCGCCGTCGCCCTCCTCGCCGACCCGGCCCAGGGCCATGGAGAAGCCGCGCTCGGTGTCGGTGCCGCGCCAGGCGACGGCCGCGCCGCGCACCTGCTCCAGCTCCTCCTCGGTCAGCTCGCTGACGCGGCGGACCTTGGTGGTGTAGCCGTTGCGCTCGATGCGCTTCACCATCTGGCGGACGTTGCGCATGGGGCGGCCGGAGAGCGAGAAGTCTTTGACGTCGACGATCGCCTCGTCACCGAGCTCCAGGGCGTCCAGCCCGGTCTCGCGGGTCCAGACCTCGCCGCCGGTCTCGCTGCAGCCCACGACGGCCGGGGTCCAGGAGTGGGCCTTGGCCTCCTCCATGAACCGCTCGATGGCGCCGGGCCAGGCCTCGACGTCGCCGATGGGGTCGCCGGAGGCGAGCATCACGCCGGAGACGACGCGGTAGGTGACGGCGGCCTTGCCGCTCGGGGAGAAGACGACGGCCTTGTCGCGGCGGAGCGCGAAGTGGCCGAGGGAGTCGCGGCCGCCGTGCTTGGCGAGCAACTCGCGCAGCTTGGTCTCGTCGTCGGCGGTGAGCCGGGCGGCCGGGTGCTCGGGGCGGAAGGCCAGGTAGATGGTGGTGAGCGCGGTCAGCATGCCGAGGGCGCCGAGGGAGTAGCCCACGGTCCAGGAGACGCGGCCGGAGTAGTCGACGGGTCCCTCGATGCCGAAGAGGCCGTACACGACGTGGCTGATCTGCTCGTAAACACCCGGATGGCCGACGACACGGCCCGGGTGGGAGTTGACGATGACCAGACCGAGTCCGATGGAGCCGGCGCTCATCAGCACGAAGTTGGCGAGCGCCTTCCAGCGGCTGCGCGGGTCCGGCAGGGCCTTGAACTCACCCTGGTGGCGGACGATGAGCCCCAGGAGCACCGCCGAGATGACGACGCTGATGACGGAGTGCCGGTACGTGAACTGCGCCACGGCACCGGCCGGGAGCAGCACGACGGCGGCCCGCCAGGCACGGCGCTTGCGGCGCTTGAGGCCGTGGGCGAGCAGGAGCAGCAGGACGCCCGCGCTGATGGCGAGGGCGGCTGCGAACGGGCCCAGCGAACCGGGCAGCACCTCGGTGACCGCGTGGATCCGGCTGTGCCGGAACCGCGGGAACACGCCCGCCGCGATGTCCAGAAGGCCGACGATCATGACGGCCGTACCTACGAGCCCGGGCACCGACTCCGGTCGGGGCCCGCGGAAGATTCGGCGGACCTGCTTCGGAACCTGTCCCGACTTATCGCCATCTATCCTGCTAGACATCGCTTCCCGTTGCTCCGCGAGAGATCATGTGGCCGAAGGCCGCGACAGCCTCCGGAGTGTGGTGCGTCCACTAGGACGACATCGGGGCCGAGCGGGTTCACTCTTCCGCCGAGAAAAACTAGTCCTGCCATCAGAAAGTCGACTGACTGCTCATGGGTCTCACCAGTAATACGGTTCTGGCGCTGGCCATCATCGCCGGTGTGCTGCTGTTCGCGGCCACGGTGTGGTGGTGGCCCCGGCTCTCGGGCCGCACCTGGCGTGCGCTGCTCGGCCGGATCGGCCTCCTGCTCGCGACCCAGCTGGCGCTGTTCTCGGCCGTCGGTCTGGCGGCGAACAAGTCCTTCTCCTTCTACGGCTCGTGGGCGGACCTGTTCGGCCAGCAGACTTCCGTCGGCAAGGTCGTGGACCACTCGATGAGCAGCAAGGACATCAAGGTCGTCGACAAGCAGAAGCTCGACGTGCCGGGCGGCGCCCAGCCCCAGGTGGGCGGACAGATCCTGAAGGTTGCCATAACCGGGCAGAAGTCGAAAATAACGAGCCCGGGGTACGTGTGGCTGCCGCCGGAGTACTTCCAGCCGCAGCACAAGGAGCAGAACTTTCCGGCCTCGATCGTGCTGACGGGCTACCCGGGCACCGCCGAGAACCTGATCAAAGGGCTGAACTACCCGATGACGGCCTTCAAGCAGGCCAAGGCGGGCAAGATGAAGCCGATGATCCTGGTGATGCTGCGCCCGACGATCGCACCGCCGCGTGACACCGAGTGCGTGGACATACCGGGCGGCCCCCAGACCGAGACGTTCTTCGGCCAGGACCTGCCGCAGGCCATCCAGGACACCTTCCGGGTCGGCAAGAAGCCGCAGAACATGGGCTTCATCGGCAACTCGACGGGCGGCTACTGCGCCCTGAAGATCGCCGCGCACTACCCGCAGACCTTCGGCGCCGCCGCGGGTCTGTCCGCGTACTACGACGCGGCGAACGACGCGACGACCGGCAACCTGTTCGCGGGCGACGACAAGCTGAAGAAGCGCGCGGACGTCCTGCACAGCATCGAGAACAAGAAGCCGTCCGGCACGTCCTTCCTGGTCACCAGCAGCGAGCAGGGCGAGCCGAACCTGGACGACACCAAGAAGTTCATCAAGCTGGTCAAGGGCCCGGACCGGGTCTCCTCGATCATCCTCGACAGCGGCGGCCACAACTTCAACACCTGGCGCCGCGAGATCCCGCCGATGCTGGTGTGGATGAGCAACCGCATCCAGGCCTGACCCCCGGCGGGACGGCCCGCCAGCATGACCGTGACCGGCCCGAGGAGGCCGGTCACACGTCGTTCCGGGCCCGTGCAGCCGCGCCGTGCCGCCCGGCCGGGCCCTACGTCTCCTGCAACCGCGCCCGGCGCAGCGCCCGGTGGACGCCCTCCGGGGTCAGTACGCCGGCCAGCGCGCCCGTGTCCGGGTCCGTGACCCCGATCCGGCCCGAGTCCTCCTGGAGCAGCGCGGCCAGGGCCTCGCGCAGGCTCGCCCCCAGCGCCACCGTCCCGGCCGCCGCGGGCGCCCCGTCGGCCGCCGTCAGGTCGGCCCGCTCGACGGGGGTGACCGCGAGCCGCTTCAGGCCGCGGTCCGCGCCGACGAAGGAAGCCACGTACTCGGTGGCCGGCGCGCCCAGCACCGCCGCCGGGCGGTCGAACTGCTCGATGGTGCCCGCGCCGTAGACGGCTATGCGGTCGCCGAGCCGGATCGCCTCCTCCAAGTCGTGCGTGACCAGCAGGATCGTCTTGCGCACCGTCTTCTGGAGCGCCAGGAACTCGTTCTGGAGGCGTTCGCGGACCACCGGGTCCACCGCCCCGAACGGCTCGTCCATCAGCAGCACCGGCGGATCGGCCGCCAGCGCGCGGGCGACGCCGACGCGCTGGCGCTGCCCGCCGGACAGCTGCTCCGGGTACCGGCCCCCGTACACGGCCGGGTCCAGTCCCACCAGGTCGAGGAGCTCGGCCGCCCGGGCGCGGGCCTTGGCCTTGGGGGTGCCGATCAGCTGCGGCACGGTCGCGGTGTTCTCCAGCACGGTCTTGTGCGGGAACAGCCCGACCTGCTGGATGACGTACCCGATGCGCCGGCGCAGCTCGACCGGGTCGGCGCTCGCGATGTCCTCGCCACCGAGCAGGATCCGGCCGGAGGTCGGCTCGATGAGCCGGTTGACCATCTTCATCGTGGTCGTCTTGCCGCAGCCGGACGGGCCCACGAGGGTGACCAGTTCGCCTTCCGTCACCTCGAAGGACAGGTCCTCGACGGCCGTCGTCCCGTCGGGGTAGCGCTTGGTCACATGCTCGAATCGGATCACCCGGCCATCCTCCCCCACCCGTGCTCCGGAATTTGTGACGGGAGTATGACCCTCGTGCGAAGGATTCCGGCCATCGTCGGTGCCGGGGGTTAGGGTCGCTCCTGACTGCGCCATTCTCGAATGGATGTACGCGACGACGGTGGGGGGTGAGCGCATGGCCGGGCAGAACTGCCTGGTGGCGAACGACTGGATCTGCTGGGACTACGTCACGTCCCGCTCCCAGGAGCTCACCGACGCCACGCTCCAGCACGTGTGGATCACCGGCGTCTCGGTGCTTATCGGCCTCGCCGTCTCCCTCCCGCTGGCCCTGCTGGCCCGCCGCGGCCGGCGCTGGGCCGCGCCCGTGCTGGGCCTGACCACCCTGCTCTACACCGTTCCCTCGCTCGCCATGTTCTCCCTGCTGCTGCCGCTGTTCGGGCTGTCGGCCGCCCTCGTGGTGACCGGCCTGGTGCTGTACTCGCTGACGATCCTGGTCCGCAATGCGATGGCCGGCCTGGAGGCCGTCCCCGAGGAGGTGCGGGAGGCCGCGCGCGGCATGGGCTACGGCCCCGCGCGGCTGCTGTGGCAGGTCGAACTGCCGCTGGCGCTGCCCGCCCTGCTCGCCGGGGTGCGGATCGCCACCGTGTCCACGGTGGCGCTGACCACCGTGGGCTCCATCGTCGGCAAGGGCGGTCTCGGCAACCTGATCGCCCCGGCGGTCAACAGCTCCTTCAAGGCGCAGGTGCTCACCGCGTCCGTGGTGTGCGTCCTGCTCGCGCTGGTGGCGGACCTGCTGCTGCTCGGCGTACAGCGGCTGCTCACACCGTGGACGCGGGCGACGCGGGCACCACGCGCGCCGCGGCTGCGGCCGACGGCGCCCGCGCCCGCTCCCACCACGAAGGGGGTCTGAGCGGATGGACGTCTTGGGACGGGCCTGGGACTGGCTGGCGACCGGGGCCAACTGGTCCGGGGAGAACGGGGTGTGGCACCGGCTCGGCGAGCACGTCTACGTCAGCGGGATCGCCCTCGCCGTCGCCTGCGCGCTGGCCCTCCCGCTCGGCCTGTGGCTCGGCCACATCGGCAGGGGCGGGGCGCTCGCCGTCAACGTCTCCAACATCGGCCGGGCGGTCCCGGTCTTCGCCGTGCTGGCGCTGTTCATGGTCTCGCCCCTGCGCAACGCGGGCTATCTGCCCACCATCGCCGCGCTCGTGCTCTTCGCCGTGCCGCCGCTGCTGACCAACGCGTACGTCGGCATGCGCGAGGTGGACCGCGCGGTGGTGGAGGCCGCCCGGGGCATGGGCATGTCCGGAGGGCAGCTGTTCTGGCGGGTGGAGCTGCCGCTCGCGCGGGACCTGGTGATGACGGGGCTGCGCTCGGGCGCCGTCCAGGTCATCGCCACCGCCACGATCGCGGCCATGGTCGGCCAGGGCGGCCTCGGCCGGATCATCACCGCCGGCTTCAACACGTACAACACGCCGCAGGTCTTCGCGGGGGCCCTGCTGGTGGCGGCGCTGGCCCTGCTGGTCGAGGGGGTCCTGGTGGCGGCGGGCCGGCTGTTCCCGCGCCCTGCGGCGCGCTGACCCCTGCGGCGACCGCCGCGCCCGCCCTCCCCTGTCGTTGGTCGTTCCCACTCCCTTGGAGGAGCAACAGATGAGCAAGTCCACGCGTGTCCTCGGCGCCGTACTGGGGGCGGCGGCCCTGACCCTCTCGCTCGCAGCGTGCGGCGGCGACAGCCTGGAGAAGAGCAAGGACTCCGGGGCGGGCGCCTCCGCCCCCTCGGACTCCGGCTCCGGTTCCGGCAAGGGCAAGATCGTGATCGGCGCGGCCGGGTTCACCGAGTCCAGCGTCCTGGCGGAGCTGTACGCGCAGGTGCTGGCGGACGCCGGCTACGGCACGTCGGTCACCACGGTGAACAACCGCGAGCTGTACGAACCCTCGCTGGAGAAGGGCGAGATCGACGTCGTCCCCGAGTACGCGGCCACCCTCGCGGAGTTCCTCAACGCCAAGGTGAACGGGCCGAAGGCGCCCGAGGAGAAGCCGGTCGCGTCGAGCGACGTGGCGGCGACGGTGGCCGGTCTGGACCGGCTGGCCGGCCCGCTCGGCCTGAAGGCGCTCCCGGCGGGCCCGGCGGTCGACCAGAACGCGTTCGCGGTGTCGAAGGAATTCGCGCAGAAGAACGACCTGAAGACGCTTTCCGATCTCGGCAGGTCGGGGCTGAAGGTGAAGATCGCGGCGGGCGACGAATGCGCCGTACGGCCCTTCTGCGCACCGGGCCTGAAGAAGACGTACGGAATCGACATTTCCGGTATCGACCCGAAGGGCGTCGGCACCCCGCAGGCCAAGCAGGCGGTCAAGGACGGCGTGGACCAGCTGGTGCTCACCACCACCACGGACGCCACCCTCGACACCTTCGGCCTGGTCCTGCTGGAGGACGACAAGAAGCTCCAGAACGCCGACAACGTCCTGCCGGTGGTCAACGCCAAGGACGCCGGGTCCCCGGAGATCGCGGCAGCCCTCGACAAGCTGACCAAGGTCCTCACGACCACCGACCTCGTCGAGCTGAACAAGCAGGTGGACGCCCGGCGGGAGAAGCCCGCGGACGTGGCGAAGGCCTATCTGAAGGCGAAGGGCCTGACGAAGTAGGAGCAGTCACGGGAGTAGTGGCGGGTTTGATGGAGAAATGACGGGTAACTGCCCGGCCACAGATTGCCGGGCAGTTACCCCACTCGACCCCCACGCCCTGTAAATTTCAGGCCATGCCCCGTGGACGCCACCGCAATCCCGAACCCCTGCACCGGCTGCTCACGCCGACGACCGTGGCCGGAGTCTCCGTCGCCAGTGCGGCCGCGGCCTGGCTGCTCGCGGAACCCGTGCCCCTGCGATTGCTCGTGGCCCTCGCGGCGGGCGCGGGGGTGGCGGGCGCCGTCGTCATGCGCGCCGGGGCCCGCGCGGCCGGGCGCCGCGTCGCCGAGCTCGCCCGCGAACGCGTCAAGGACGAGTGGAAGACCGAAGAGCGGATAGCCGAGCTGGAGTCCGACCTCGAAGAGGCCCGGGCCCTGCGCGCCAAGCTCGACGCGAAGCTGCGTGCCAAGCGGGTCGAACTCGCGGGCCTGCGCGGCGAACACGCCGCCCTGCTGCGCCGGTACGCGACCGCCGAGACCGAACGGGCCAGCGCGCTGGAGGGCCGCCGGCTGCTCGCCATCGAGGCCTCCGCGGCCCCGGCGGCGGCGAAGGAGCTCCCGCCGGTGTCCGAGGAGCGCACGTCGAGCGGCGCGCCGACCAGCGTCGGCTACGCCCGGGCCCATGCGGCCTTGGCGGCCCTCGTCCGCAAGGCGGAGGCGCAGCCGGCCCGGCCGAAGATGCTGGAGGGCACGGGCGCCGGGGCCAGGGCGCTGGAGTCCGGGGCACCGGCCGGTGACCCGCACGCCCGCACGGGCTCCGGCGCGCACCCCCCGGCGGCGGTCCCGGCGCGCCGGCCCGCCGCGGCGGTCGCACCGTACTCGGCCGCGCGCCGCTCGGCGTCCCGCGTCGAGGGCGGTTTCGACTTCTTCGGCACCAAGAACGCCGCCCAGGCCCGCGCGGCGATCGAGTCCGTGCAGAACGAGGACCTGGCCGACGTGGTCGGTGCGGAGGCCCTCGCGGTGCACCAGGCGGAGTCGGCCCAGGCCGGCGCCGAACAGCCGGCCAAGGAGCAGGGCTTCAAGCCAGCCACCCCCGAACAGCGCGCGGTGGGCCAGGTCATCGACCTGACGGCCCACGACGAGACCGAGCCGATCGACGTCGTCCGGCTGCGCACCGCCATCTCCTGAGGGCCGTCCCTCACACCCGCGGCCGGGTCGTGGTCGGGCTCAGAACAGCGGTAGCTGTCCCGGCAGTTCCGGCAGGACGAACCCGTCCAGTGTGGGCGCCGACGCCCCGAGCACCACCCGCGCCCGGGATCCCGGGCAGGACACCAGGTCGCCGCGGCCCCGCCCGGCGGGCGGGTCGTGCCGGGCGATCCGGCCGGCGGTCACGGCGCAGTCGCGCCCGCATGCGGGACAGGCCCGTCGGGGGGAGTGGGACATGCCCCAAGTCTGCACTCCCGCACCGACATCGGCACCGCCCCGCCTCGCCCTGCCCCGCCTCGCCCCGCGCCGCCCAGCGCCGCCCGCCTCCGGCGTCAGCTCCCGGACGTCCCCACCGGCTCCGCCCGCCCGGCCAGCCACACCGCGTGGGCCGCGCAGACCCGGTCCCACAGCCGCGCCCGGTCCTGCGGCGTCAGATCGTCGAGCTCCCGCTCGAAGAGGCCGCCCACCACCGCCCAGAACTCCCCGGGCGTCTCCAGGACCCGCTCGGTCGTCCCCTTCACCGGGTCGATCCGGCTCAGCACCCGGCCGCGCAGCACGTCGACGCCCTCGGCGTCGCGCCGCAGCAGCGCGAGGGTCCGTACGAAGCCCGAGTCCGGCGCGGTCGACAGCCGCACGTGCGTGGCCTCGAAGTCGGCCGTCGTCGCAGGCGCCGAGAGGATGTTCACCACCGGGCAGGGAGCCGCCTCGTTGACGTACCTCCAGCCGGGCGCGTCCCCCTCCAGCGGGCCCAGCTCGTACGTGAACCCGCCCTGCCGGTGCGTTCCCGCGCGCAGCGGGAGCGGTTCGTACGGGCCGTCGCCGAGCCCGGCGTCGACGAAGTACTCCTCGCCGTCGACCCGGACCGTCAGCGCGAGGTGGTCGCCGCTGACGTCGCGGCGCTCTCGGTCCGCCGCGCCGAGGACGCCGCCCGAGTGCCGGGTCACCGCGAAACCGAGGTGCTCCAGGAGCTGCGCGAAGGCGCCGTTGAGGTGGAAGCAGTACCCGCCCCGCCCGGCGGCGAAGCGGCGTACGGACAGCTCGGGGTCGATGCCGGGCGGGCGGCCGAGCTGGATGTCGAGGTTCTCGTACGGTATGCGTTCGAGATGGGCGCGCTGGAGCGCGAAGAGGGCCTCAGCGGTGGGCCGCGGCGGTCGCGCGAAGCCGAGCCGCCGGAGGTAGCCGTCGTACGTGCCTGGGGTCATCCCCGCAGCCTAGGCACAAACCCCCCGCGGAATCGCGGGAGTTCCCGCGACTTGTCACTTGTCGATATCGCCCACGACGAAGAACAGCGAGCCCAGGATCGCCACCATGTCCGCGACCAGCTGCCCGGGCAGCAGCACCGACAGCGCCTGGATGTTGTTGTACGAGGCGGAGCGCAGCTTCAGCCGGTACGGGGTCTTCTCGCCCTTGGAGACGAGGTAGTAGCCGTTGATGCCGAGCGGGTTCTCGGTCCAGGCGTACGTGGCCCCCTCGGGCGCCTTCAGCACCTTCGGGAGGCGCTGGTTGATCGGCCCGGGCGGCAGCTCGGCCATCCGGTCCAGGCAGGCCACGGCCAGGTCGAGCGCGTTGTGGGTCTGGTCGAGCAGGCACTCGAAGCGGGCCAGGCAGTCGCCCTCGGTGCGGGTGACCACCCTCAGGACGTCCTGGAGCTCCCCGTACGCCAGGTACGGCTCGTCGCGGCGCAGGTCGAAGTCGACGCCGGAGGCGCGGGCGATGGGCCCGGAGACCCCGTACGCGTGCACCGCCCCGGCGGACAGCACGCCCACCCCGCGGGTGCGGCCGCGGAAGATCTCGTTGCCGTGGACCAGCTTGTCGTAGACGTCCATGCGGGTGCGGACGTCGGCGATCGCGGCGCGCGCCCGGCCGAGCCAGCCGGCCGGGAGGTCCTCCTTGAGGCCGCCGACGCGGTTGAACATGTAGTGCATGCGGCCGCCGGAGATCTCCTCCATGACGGCCTGGAGCTCCTCGCGCTCGCGGAAGGCGTGGAAGATCGGTGTGATCCCGCCCAGTTCGAGGGGATAGGACCCGAGGAACATCAGGTGGTTCAGCACCCGGTTCAGCTCGGCGAGCAGGGTCCGCATCCACACGGCCCGCTCGGGGACCTCCATGCCGAGCATCCGCTCGACGGCCATGACCACGCCGAGCTCGTTGGAGAACGCGGACAGCCAGTCGTGGCGGTTCGCGAGCATCACGATCTGCCGGTAGTCGCGCGCCTCGAAGAGCTTCTCGGCGCCGCGGTGCATGTAGCCGACGACCGGTTCGGCGCTGAGGATCCGCTCGCCGTCCAGGACGAGCCGCAGGCGCAGCACGCCGTGGGTGGAAGGGTGCTGGGGTCCGATGTTGAGCACCATGTCGGTGCTCTCCGCCGCACCGCCGATGCCGACCGTGGTCTCCGTCATGGCCGCATTGTCGCAGCCCTACTCTGAACCCATGGAAACGGGGACGACGGGTGGGACGAGCCGGCCCGAATGGGTGGGGCTGCCGGGCGGGCTGCTCACCCTGCGGCGGCTGCTGCTGGTGATCTGGACGGTGCCGCTCGCCGCGGGGACGGCGCTGCTGCTGGGGCTGACGGCCGGCCCGGCCTGGGCGGCCGCGGGGGCCTTCTGGCTCGTGCTGCTGGCCTGGGGCTGGGTGCTGCTCGGCCGCAACTGGCGGTCCTGGCGCTACGCCGAGCGCGCGGACGACCTGCTGATCAGCCGCGGGGTGCTGTGGCGGGAGCAGACCGTGGTCCCGTACGGGCGGATGCAGCTGGTCGAGGTGACCTCGGGGCCGCTGGAGCGGCGCTTCGGGCTGGCCTCCGTACAGCTGCACACGGCGGCCGCGGCCTCGGACGCCAAGATCCCGGGGCTGGTCCCGGCCGAGGCGGAGCGGCTGCGGGACCGGCTGACGGAGCTCGGCGAGGCAAGGTCGGCGGGCCTGTGACCGCCGAGTCCGGAGCCGGAGCCGGGGCGACGGCCGGAGCCGGGGCGACAGCCGAATCCGGGGCCGGAGCCGGCACCGGGGCCGCGGCCCTGCCGGGCGCCGAGCGGCGGCTGCACCTGCTCACGCCGCTGCGCCGGGCCTGGGTGCCGATCGCCGCGACCGTCGGCGTCGTCGTCAAGCAGGGCGACGAGGTCGAGCAGTGGGTGAGCGCGCTGTCCGTGACCCTGCGGACCCTGGCCCTGGCAGGCCTGGTCGTGGTGTTCGGCGTGTACGGATTCCTGAGCTGGTGGTTCACCCACTACGCGGTGACCGACACCGAGCTGCGCATCCGCAGCGGGCTGTTCTTCCGGCGCACCGCGCACATCCGGCTCGACCGGATCCAGGCGATCGACGTGACCCGGCCGCTGCTGGCCCGGGTGGCCGGGGTCGCCAAGCTGCGGATCGACGTGATCGGCACCGAGGACAAGGACGAGCTGGCCTTCCTCGACGAGCGCGACGCCGTCGCGCTGCGCGCCGAGCTGCTGGCCCGGGCGGCCGGGTTCGCCCCCGCCGAGGCCGTCACGCTCGGCGAGGCCCCGCAGCGGGAGCTGCTGCGGGTGCGGCCCGCCGATCTGGTGGTGTCGCTGCTGCTCACCCTCTCGGCGTGGGCGGCGCTCGCCGCCGGGCTGATCGCCCCCGTGGCCGTGTGGTGGTTCAGCGGCAACCCCTGGGCGACGATCGCGACCCTGCTGCCCATGCTGGGCGGCGTCTGGTCGGGTACGGCCGGCCGTTTCCTCACCGAGTTCGACTGGCGGGTCGCCGAGTCCCCGGACGGGCTGCGCCTCGACCACGGGCTGCTGGACCGGGCCCACGAGACCGTGCCGCCGGGCCGCGTGCAGACCGTCCGGATCGTCGCGCCGCTGCTGTGGCGGCGCCGGGGCTGGGTGCGGGTGGAGCTGGCGGTGGCCGGCTCGAAGAACGGGGTGCTGGTCCCGGTGGCCTCGCGGGCCGCCGCCGAGGCGCTCGTCGCCCGGGTGCTGCCCGGTGTGCACCTGGCCGCCCTGGTCTTCGACCGGTCCCCGAAGACCGGGTCGCGGTGGGTGGTGCCGCTGTGGTGGAGGGGCTACGCCCTGGCCGTCTCCCCGGACGTGTTCGCCGCCCGCAAGGGGCTGCTGTGCCGCCGTACGGAGATCGTCCCGCACGCCAAGGTGCAGAGCGTCCGGCTCACGCAGGGCCCGTGGGAGCGGGCCCGGGGCGTCGCCGACGTCCACGTGGACACGGGGGCCGACGGCACGGTCACGGCCCGCCTGCGGTCGGCGGACGGGGCCGCCGCCCTGCTGGACGCCCAGGCGGCCCGCTCCCGCACCTCCCGCGCGGACGCCCGCCCGGACCGCTGGATGACCTGACGGGCGGCCGGAGGGGGCGGGAGGGGCCGGACGAGGGGTTGCCCCGGGCATACGAAGGAACTGCCGGACCATCACACCGGGGCCGCGGCCGCTCCGGGTAGCGAGGAGACCGACGGATCCTCGACCCGATCCGCACCCCGCGACCCCGAGGGATGTTCCGCAGATGAACCCGAACGCGCCCCGCCGTTCCGCCCGCATCGCCGCCCCCGCCCTGGCCGCGCTCGCCCTGTCGGTGGCGCTCGCCGCGCCCGCCTCCGCCTCGCCGTCGTTCGTGACGCGCAGCGCCAACCAGGTCTACTTCAGCGCGTTGCCCGGCGAGGTGAACGACGTCACCCTGGCCGTCGACGGCGCCACGGGCGACCTCATCGTCACCGATACGACGAGCACGCTCACCCCCGGACCCGGCTGTGCCGCGCTCACCGTGCACGCCGTCCGCTGCGGCCCCGCGGCCACCGTCACCCGGATCCAGGCCTCCTTGAACGACCGGAACGACCGGATCAGGAACCTGACCACGATCGCGAGCGACCTCGACGGCGGGGCCGGCGACGACATCGTCGTCGGCGGCAACGGCAACGACCGGCTCACCGACCCGGACGGCTGGGGCTCCACACCGGGCGAAACCACCTTCGTCGGGCAGGGCGGCAACGACACGATCGTCAGCCGCAACAACGGCTTCGACAAGATCTCGTGCGGCCCCGGCTTCGACCTCGTCGTGGCCGACAGCGCCCTGCTCGACACCCTCGTCACCGGATCCCAGTGCGAGTTCGTACAACGCTGACCCGGGGACCTCGACGCCGTCCCGGCCCCTGGCGCCGGCCCTAGGCGGCCCCGCCGCCGGCGCGCACCAGGCCAGTCTCGTACGCGAGGACGACCACCTGGACGCGGTCGCGCAGGTTCAGCTTGGTCAGGATGCGGCCGACGTGCGTCTTCACGGTGGCCTCTGACAGGACCAGGCGGCCGGCGATCTCGCCGTTCGACAGCCCCTGGGCGACCAGCAGCATGACCTCGCGCTCGCGCTCCGTCAGCCGCTCGACCTCCTTGTTCTGCGGCTCCTGCGTGTTCGTCGGCAGCATCGGCGCGAAGCGGTCCAGCAGGCGCCGGGTCGTGGACGGGGCCACCACCGCGTCGCCGCTGTGCACCGAGCGGATCGCGGCCAGCAGCTCCGCCGGCGGCACGTCCTTCAGCATGAAACCGCTCGCGCCCGCCTTCAGGCCCGAGAAGGCGTACTCGTCCAGGTCGAAGGTGGTCAGGATGATCACGTCGGGGTGCTCGTCCCGCTCGCAGATCCGGCGCGTGGCCTCGACCCCGTCGAGCTTCGGCATACGGACGTCCATCAGCACCACGTCCACCTTGGTGGACCGCAGCACCTCCAGCGCCTCCAGGCCGTCACCGGCCTCGGCGACGACCTCCATGTCCGGCTGGGCGGCGAGCACCATCCGGAAACCCGTGCGCAGCAGCACCTGGTCGTCGACCAGCATCACTCGGATGGACATCAGTTACCTCGACCTCGTCGTCATTTCTTCTTGAGCGGGAGCAGTGCGCTGATCCGGAAGCCGCCGCCCGGACGCGGGCCCGCGTCCAGGGTTCCGCCGACCATGCCGATCCGCTCGCGCATGCCGATCAGCCCGTGCCCGGCGCCGTCGGCGCCGCCGTCCTCGTACAGCTCGTGGGCCGCGCCCCGGCCGTCGTCCTCGACCAGCAGGCCGAGCCCGTCGTCGAAGTAGACCAGCCGGACGCTCGCCCTGGCGTCCGGACCGCCGTGCTTGCGGGTGTTCGTCAGGGCTTCCTGAACGATCCGGTACGCGGTGAGCTCGACGCCGCTGGGCAGCCGGCGCGGTGCCCCCTCGACGGCGAAGTCCACCGCGAGACCGGCCGCCCGTACCTGCTCGACCAGGACCTCGATCTGCTCGACGTCCGGCTGGGGCACGTAGTCCTCGGCCTCCTGGGGCTCGCCGGTGCGCAGGACGCCGAGCAGCCGGCGCATCTCGGCCAGGGCTTGGCGGCCGGTTCCGGAGATGGTCTGCAGGGCCTCCTTGGCCTGGTCCGGGGCCACGTCCATGACGTACGCGGCGCCGTCCGCCTGGACGACCATCACGGAGACGTTGTGCGCGACGACGTCGTGCAGCTCGCGGGCGATCCGGGCGCGCTCGGCGGCGACGGCCACCTGGGCCTGGGCCACGCGCTCCTTCTCCAGGCGCTGGTTCCGCTCGACGAGCTGGGCGTAGTAGGCCCGGCGGGTGCGCAGGGAGTCGCCGAGCACCCAGGCGAGGGCGAACGGGACGATCGCGAAGAGCACGAAGAAGACGTTGTCGCGGAAGTTCCCCTTGTCCACCGTGAAGCGCAGCGCGTAGAGCGGGGAGGCGGTGAGCCCGATGGCCAGCGCGATGCGGGACATCCGCCGGGAGACGTCGGCCGACGCCGCGACCGTGTACAGGATGATCAGCATCGCGAGGTCGGAGTTGATGGCCTCGGTGTGGGTGATCAGCTTGTAGACGCCGGTGCCGACGGCGAGCCAGAACATCGGCACCGTCCACGTGCGGCGCAGGGCCACGACGACGCCCATGGCGAGCACCGAGGGGACGGCGATCAGGCGCGCGGTGGTGCTGTTGAAACTGTCTTCGGCGACTTGCAGCAGCCCGAGTCCGACCAGGAGGACAGCCCAGAAGCTGTCGACGCCCGTCGGGTGTCTGCGGAGGAAGTCGTAGAGGCGCTGCACGTAACCCAGAGTAGGCAACGGGGATAGGTGCTGGAGTCAACCACAGGTGCGATCCGTGCGCCGGGGGCGTACTCCCCAAGGTGGAGGGCGAGCTTAACCTTTCGGGGATGAGGACTCAGGGAGAAGTCGCGGACACGATTCCGGTTCCGGTCCGGTGGCGGGCGGCGATGGAGGCCGCGCTGTACGGACCCGGCGGGTTCTACGTGCGGCCGGGCGGACCGGGGCCCGCCGGGCATTTCCGCACCTCCGTGCACGCCTCGGCGCTGTACGCGGGAGCCGTGGCCCGGCTGCTGCGCTGGGTCGACGCGGAGCTCGGCCGGCCGAGGCAGCTGGAACTGGTCGACGTCGGGGCCGGGCGCGGCGAGCTGCTGACCGGGGTGCTGGCCGCGCTCCCGGAGCAGGACGCGGCGCGGGTGCGGCCGTACGCGGTGGAGCGGGCGGCGCGGCCGGACGGGCTCGATCCGCGCATCCGGTGGGTCGCCGAGCCGCCCGGGGGGACCACGGGGCTGCTGTTCGCCAACGAGTGGCTGGACAACGTGCCCCTGGAGATCGCGGAGGACGGCCGCTACGTGCTGGTCGCCCCGGACGGTACGGAGAGCCCCGGGCCGGTGGTGGACGGCCCGGACCGGGCCTGGCTGGAGCGGTGGTGGCCCGGGGCCGGCCGCGCCGAGATCGGGCGGGCCCGGGACGAGGCCTGGGCCGCGGCTGTGCGCTCGGTGTCGAGGGGCCTGGCGGTGGCCGTGGACTACGCCCACACCCGCGACGCCAGGCCCCCGTACGGCACCCTGACCGGGTTCCGGGGCGGCCGGGAGGTGGCGCCCGTCCCGGACGGGAGCTGCGACGTGACCGCCCACGTGGCGCTGGACGCGTGCGCGGGGCCGGGGGCGGTGCTGGTGTCGCAGCGGGAGGCGCTGGACCGGCTCGGTGTCGCGGGGACCCGCCCCCCGCTGGCCATGGCGTCGACGGACCCCGCGGCCTACGTCCGGGCACTGGCCTCGGCCGGCGAGGCGGCGGAACTCACCGCGCGCGGCGGCCTCGGCGACTTCGGCTGGCTGGTCCAGCCGGTCGGCGTGCGTTCCTGGCCGGCCTGACCGGTCCCGCTGCGGGGGCCGGCCCGGCCCCCGCAGCGGCGCCGGGGCTACTGGGCGAGCTCGTGGTCGTGGCCCGGGCGCAGTCCGCCCCCGGTGCCGGCGCCCGACGTCGGCTTCGAGGCGACCGGCCGTGACAGCGGGGCCAGGTCGAACGCGTAGTGGCCGACCGCGTTCGCGATGACGTCGACGTTGATGTCGAGCGCCCGCTGGTCGATGTTGGTGATGTCGTCGCCCTTGCCGTGGTAGTTCACGTCGTACGCGACACCGGCCTGGCCGCCGAACTTCGCCGCCTGCGCCGCCGTCTTGATGCCCTCGGCGCCCGTGTCCGTACCGCCCGACGGGATGCCCGCCTCGATGAACGGGCCGTAGTCCGAGCGGCCGGTGAAGTCCGAGCCCTCGTGGGGGATGTTCTGCGCGTCGAGGAAGTCGGTGATGCCCTTCTCCAGCTGCGCCGAACCCTCCGGGCCGGGGCCCGAGCCGACGTGGTCGGAGTCGTCGCCGTCGTAGACGAAGTACGCCGCGTTCGGCGAGGCGATCATGTCGAAGTTCAAGTACAGCTTGATCTGCTTCTTCTGGGCGTCCGTCAGCCCGTTCACGTACGCCTCGGAGCCCAGCAGGCCGAACTCCTCGGCCGACCACCAGGCGAACCTGACCTTGTTCTTGATCTTGTTCTGGCTGCTCGCCAGACGCTGCGCGACCTGGAGGATGCCGGCCGATCCGGACCCGTTGTCGTTGATGCCGGGGCCCGCCGACACCGAGTCGAGGTGGGCGCCGAGGAAGACGGTGTTGTCCTCGTCCCCGCCCCGGGTCTGCGCGACGACGTTGTACGTCTTGCGGTTCTCCCTGAACTCGCGGATGTCGAGGGTGACCTCGACCGGGCCGGCCGCCGCCTCGGCGGCGAGCCGTTCGCCCTCGGCGCGGGTGACGCCGCCGGTGGGGACCTTGCCCGCGTCCGCCGCGCCCAGGGTGCCGTTGAGGGCGCCCTCGGTGTTGTTGTAGATGACCGCGCCGACCGCGCCGGCCGCCGCCGCATTGGCCTGCTTGACCGCGAAGGTGCAGCCGCCGCGCTTGACCAGCGCGATCTTCCCCGTGAAGGCGCCCGCGGCGAAGTCGCCCGGCTCGCAGCCGTTGGTACCGTCCGCGTCCACGGGGGCGACGGCGAGCGGCGCCGTGACGCCGCCCTCCGGGCCGCTCGCCGTGTACGTCATCAGCTTGATCGGCACGTCGCGGCCGCCCGCGCCGCCCACCTTCAGCGTCTCCGCGATCGTCTCGACGTACACGAAGTCGAACTCGTTCTTCGAGACCTCGTAGCCGGCCGCCCGCATCACGGCCTCGACGTACTGCGCGGACTGCACGTGGCCCTTGGAACCGGCCACGCGCGTGCCCTTGTTGTAGTCGGCGATGGCCTGGAAGACCTTCAGGTGGTTGTAGGCGCCTTTGCCGGTCGAGTCCTTGACCAGCTTCCTGGCCAGTGCGTCGCCCCGGGCGGCATCGCTCTGCGGGCTGCCGGTGGCACCGGCCGGCCCGGCGAGCACCAGCGGGGAGACGAGGGCCGCGGCGGCCAGGACGGCGGTTGCTGCGGCTATACGACGTGAGGGCATGAAGATCCTTCCACGACAAGTACGGGCAGACGGGCACACGGACGGACGGAAGAGGTGCACGGTGCGTGGGGGAGCGGTGGACGCACGGTATAGACCATGAGGCCGGTCTGGCCAGAGGTTCCACTGAATTCCGGTGGCCGACTTCCGCATATCGGTGCCGTCAGCGCAGGATGCCCTCGATGAACTCCGAGCCGATCCGGGCCACCACGCCCAGATCCAACTGGTGCTGGACGTAACGTCCTCGGCGCCAGGTGCGCAGCAGGCCGGCCTTCTTCAGCGCCGACAGGTGCCGCGAGACCTCCGGCGCCGTGATGCCGTGTACGGTCGCCAGCTCGCTCGTCGTGTACGGGGCCCGGGCCAGGCTCCGGCACAGCATCATCCGCATCGGATGGGCCAGCGCCACCATCCGCCGCTGGAGCAGCTCCACCGAGCCCGGCTCGGGCAGTTCGGGAGAACGCAGCGGATAGTGGACCACCGGCATCCAGCCGGGCGCGTGCAGCACCAGCAGGTGGGGCCAGCCGAAGTTCGTCGGAACGAACACCAGGCCGGGGCCTATCTCCGGATCGGTCGCCGTGGCCGAGCCGTGGACCATCTTGTCGACGGTGATGGTGGTGGCGGCCTGGTCGACGCTCAGCGCCGTCGACACCTCGTGCAGCGTCGTCGCCAGCCCCCTGCGGCGCAGCAGCTCGGTCTTGTGCCGGGCGTCGGCGCTCTGCTGCGGCTCGATCCGCCGCCAGGTCTCCGCGAAGAACGCCTCGTCGCAGTCCTCCAGCATGCGCCGCAGCCACACCCGCACCGAGGCCGTGTCGTCCAGCAGGCGAAGCGAGAAGTCCAGCTGGCGCGGGCCGCGGGCGGCGGCGGTCTCCAGCGCCTTGGCCCGGGCCTGCGGGTCCGTCAGCGGAGAGGGCCCGCCGCCCTCGTTGTACAGAGCCAGCCAGCAGTGCTCCAGGGCGGCCATCACGAACCGCTCGTCGTCGATCCGGTCGAGTACGTCGAGCTCCTCGGCCAGCGTCGCGGCGGGCAGGCCGGTGCCGCCGGGGACGCCCGCGAAGGCCATGAAGATGTCGGAGAACGAGCTGCGCCACATGAACTCGCCCTCCAGCAGCCGGTCCGCGAGGCAGGGGTCCAGCGCGGCCGAGGTGGCCGCGGTCCAGGAGGCGAGGCGCGGGTGGTGAGCGGGCTGGGACAGGGCGTGCAGCGCCATGCAGAGCTCGGAGAGCGCAGAGGGTGCGAAACGGATGCGCTCCGCGGGGAGCCCGGCGATGTCGATGGTGACGCTCATCGGCCCATTCTGACCTGCCGGAGGGCTGTGACCAGGCCTGACACGGATCGATTGACGAGGAGCGTCAATCGTCGTGCGGGGTGGCCCGAGTGGGTCCAGGGTGGAGGGATGACAGCGATCGAGCAGTACCTCGTCGACACCTGGCGCGCCTCCCGGCAGGGCGCCCCGATGCCCCCGCCGCCGGGCCGGGACGACGTCGCCGTGCTGCGCGCGGCCCGTACGTACGCGCAGTTCCAGGCCGTCCTCGACGGAAAGGGCGCGCGGCACCCCTGGTGGGCGGCCCTGCGCAGGCTGGCCGCGGGAGGCCGCCGGCACGCGGCCGGAGGAACCTGATGCCGGCCGGTCAGCGGTCCTCGGGGTGGAAGTCGATCTCGTACGCGATCTCGGATCGGCGGTCGGCGACCACGATGTCGGCGGTCTCCACCGCCCGCCCGTCCGTGGCGTAGTACGTCCGCTCGATCTCGGTGATCAGGTCGCCCACGCTGATGCCGAGCAGATTGGCCTGCCGCTGGTTCGCCCGCGCCGGGCGGGGGACCTCCAGCGCCGAGGCGACGAGCACGCCGATCGAGCGCATCCGCTCGATGACCCCGGCCCCCTTGAACGGGCCCGCCTCCGGCAGGACGACCGGAGTGCCGTCCGTGACCGCCATCGGCTCCCAGGACTCGCAGATCTCCACCGGCCGGCCCTCGGCCAGGAACTCGTACGTGGTGAGCACGCACGGGTCGCCCGGCGGGACGGCGAGCCGCTCGGCGATCCGCTCGGGTGCCGGTGTACGGGCTGTGGAGTGCGCCTCCCACGTCAGGCCCGAACCGCCGGGTCCGGCCCGGCGCCGCCGCCGGGAGCGGACCATGCGCAACCGCTCGCGCGGCTCGCACAGGTAGGTGCCCGAGCCGGCCCGGCCCTCCAGGAGCCCCTCGATGATCAACAGCTCCAGCGCCCGCTGCGTGACGCTCTGCCCGACGCCGTACTCCCCGGCGAACCGGGCCCGCGACGGCAGCTTGGCGCCGACGGGCCACTCCTCGGCCCGGATCCGGGCGCGCAGCGAGTCCGCCACCTTCAAGTACGCCGTATCACGGGCCATATGAGCCGTCCTGTGCCGGTCGACGAGTTGGGCTCAAGCTAATTCATCAAGTCGAACCCGAGTCTTCAGAACGGCGCGGAGTGAAAGGGGCGGGGCCGCCGCGGCGCGGCGGCCCCGGCCGGGCTCAGTCGAAGTTCGGCGCGTTGCGCTCGTAGACCAGCCGCAGCCCGATCAGCGTCAGCCACGGCTCGTGGTCGTCGATGACCGAGGACTCGCCGAGGACGATCGGGGCGAGCCCGCCCGTCGCGATGACCCGTACGTCCTCCGGCGCACCGCCCGGACCGGCCAGCTCGCGGGCCATCCGGTTCACGATCCCGTCGACCTGGCCCGCGAAGCCGTAGACCACGCCCGACTGCATCGCCTCGACGGTGGACTTGCCGATCACGTTGCGCGGCCGCGCCAGCTCGATCTTGCGCAGCTGCGCGCCCCGTACGCCGAGGGCCTCCATCGAGATCTCGATGCCCGGAGAGATCACGCCGCCCACGTACTCGCCCTTCGCGGACACCGCGTCGAACGTGGTCGCCGTACCGAAGTCGACCACGATCGCCGGACCGCCGTAGAGCTCGACGGCGGCGACCGCGTTGATGATGCGGTCCGCGCCGACCTCCTTGGGGTTGTCCATCAGGATCGGCACGCCCGTCTTGATGCCGGGCTCCACGAGCACCGCGGGGACGTCGCCGTAGTAGCGGCGGGTCACCTCGCGCAGCTCGTGCAGCACCGACGGGACGGTCGAGCAGATCGCGATGCCGTGGATGCCGTCGCCCAACTCGCTGCCGAGCATCGGGTGCATGCCCATCAGGCCCTGCATCAGCACGGCCATCTCGTCGGCCGTGCGGCGCGGGTCGGTCGAGATCCGCCAGTGCTCGACGATCTCGTCACCGTCGAACAGGCCGAGCACGGTGTGGGTGTTGCCGACGTCGATGGTCAGCAGCATTACCGCTCCTCGCGCAGGTCCAGCCCGATGTCCATGATCGGGGAGGAGTGCGTGAGCCCGCCCACCGCCAGGTAGTCCACGCCCGTCTGCGCGTACGCGCGGGCGTTGGCCAGCGTGAGGCGGCCCGAGGACTCCAGCACCGCGCGGCCGGCGACCAGGGCCACCGCCTCCTCGGTCTCGATCGGCGTGAAGTTGTCCAGCAGGATCAGGTCCGCGCCCGCGTCCAGGGCCTCGCGGACCTGGTGCAGGGTGTCGACCTCGACCTCGATCGGCAGGTCGGGGAACTGCTCGCGGACGGCCTTGAACGCCTCCGCGACACCGCCCGCCGCGATCACGTGGTTGTCCTTCACCAGCGCCGCGTCCGACAGCGACATCCGGTGGTTGACGCCGCCGCCGCAGCGCACCGCGTACTTCTCCAGGGAGCGCAGGCCCGGCGTGGTCTTGCGGGTGTCGCGGACCTTCGCCTTGGTGCCCTCCAGCTCGTCGGCCCAGCTGCGGGTCGCCGTCGCGATGCCCGACATCAGGCAGAGCAGGTTCAGCGCGCTGCGCTCACCGGTCAGCAGGTCCCGGGTGCGGGCCCTGACCGTCAGAAGCACCTGGCCGGGCTGCACCCGGTCGCCGTCCTCGACGTGCCGCTCGACCTCGAACTCGTCCTCGCAGACGACGGACAGGACGGCCTCGGCGACGCGCAGCCCCGCGACCGTGCCCGCCTCGCGGGCGGTGAAGTCGGCGTACGCGACGGCGTCCTCGGGGACGGTCGCCACGGTGGTCACGTCGACCCCGCCGTCCAGGTCCTCGGAGATCGCCATGTGGGCGATGTCCTCGACCTCGATCGGGTCCAGACCCGCGTCGGCCAGCAGCTGGGCCAGCGCCGGGTCCAGCCCCGACTCCTCGCCGTCGCCGCAGCCGCAGCCGTCGCCGCAGCCGCCCGCGGACTCGTCGAGGAGCTGCAGCTCCGCGTGCTCGTGCTCGTGGTCGTGCGTTTCGGGGGTGCTCACGATGACTGCTCCTGGCTCAGGGGGTGCTGTACGGACGGAAAGCCCGCGGAGTCGGTGGGGGTGACGACCAGGGCCCGCTTCTCGGTGGCGGACAGCCGGACGACGAGGTGGCGGCGCCAGGCGGCGTCGTCCCGGTCGGGGTGGTCCTCGCGCCAGTGGCAGCCGCGGGTCTCCTCGCGGCGCAGGGCGGCGGCGACCAGCACGCGGGCCACGCACAGCAGGTTCGTGGCCTCCCAGGTCTCGGTGCCGGGCACGGCGGTCTTGCCGTCCGTCTCCAGCGCCGTGAGGGCGGTCGCGTACAGGTCCTCCAGGGCGGCGGCCGCCGTGCGCAGGGACTCGGCCGAGCGGAGCACGCCCGCGCCCTCCGTCATGATGCGCTGGATCTCGTACCGCGCCCCGGCGGGCTGGAGCGGACCGGTCGCGGGGACCGGGATGCCCGGGCCGCTGCCGGCGGGCGCTGCGCCCGCGATGTCGGCGGCGATCCGCTCGGCGAAGACGAGCCCCTCCAGCAGCGAGTTGGAGGCGAGCCGGTTCGCGCCGTGCACACCGGTGCAGGCGACCTCACCGCACGCGTACAGGCCGGGCACGGTGGTACGGCCGTGCAGGTCGGTCCGCACACCGCCCGAGGCGTAGTGGGCGGCGGGCGCGACCGGGATCGGCTCGGTCACCGGGTCGATGCCGTGCGCACGGCAGGCGGCCAGGATCGTCGGGAAGCGCTGCTCCCACATCTGCGCGCCGAAGTGCCGGGCGTCCAGGTACATGTGCTGCGCGCCCTGCTCCAGCATGCGGCGCGTGATGCCCTTGGCGACGATGTCGCGCGGGGCCAGCTCGGCCAGCTCGTGCTGCCCCTGCATGAAGCGGACGCCGTCCCCGTCGACCAGGTAAGCGCCCTCGCCGCGGACCGCCTCCGACACCAGCGGCTGCTGGCCCTCGGCGTCCGGACCCAGGAACAGCACGGTCGGGTGGAACTGGACGAACTCCAGGTCGGAGACCTCGGCCCCGGCCCGCAGCGCCAGCGCCACCCCGTCGCCGGTGGACACCGACGGGTTCGTGGTGGCCGAGAAGACCTGGCCCATTCCACCGGTCGCCAGGATCACGGCGGGCGCGTGGACGGCGCCGACGCCGTCGTGCTGGCCCTCGCCCATGACGTGCAGGGTGACGCCGGCCGTACGGCCCTCGGCGTCCTGGAGCAGGTCCAGTACGAGGGCGTTCTCGACGGTCTCTATGCCGGCCGCGTGCACGGCCTCGACCAGCGCGCGGGAGATCTCGGCGCCGGTGGCGTCGCCGCCCGCGTGCGCGATCCGGCGGCGGTGGTGGCCGCCCTCGCGGGTCAGCTCGATCTCGCCGGTCTCGGCGGAGGTGTCGAACACGGCCCCGGTGGCCATGAGCCGGCGCACGGCGTCCGGCCCCTCGGTGACGAGGAGCCGGACGGCGTCCTCGTCGCACAGCCCGGCGCCCGCGACCAGCGTGTCGTCGAGGTGCTGCCCCGGGGTGTCGCCCTCACCGAGGGCCGCGGCGATCCCGCCCTGCGCCCAGCGCGTGGAACCGTCGTCGAGGCGGGCCTTGGTGACCACGACCGTACGGCGGCCCGCGGCGGCGCAGCGCAGTGCGGCGGTCAGGCCGGCGACGCCGGAGCCGACGACCACGACGTCGGCGTCGACGGCCCAGCCGGGGGCGGGGGCGTGCAGCCGTATGCCGGTACCGGCGGTGCCTGTGCCTGGGGTGCTCACGTGTGTGCTCCGAACTCCAATGGGATGTTGTCGATCAGCCGCGTCGTCCCCACCTTCGCGGCGACGGCCAGTACGGCCTGCCCGGTGAAGTCGGGGCCGACGTCGGTGAAGTCCTGCGGATCCACCAGCGCCAGGTAGTCCAGCACCAGCGGCGGGTCGTGCCGGGCCGCCTCCTCCAGGACGTGCCGGGCGGCGGCCCGTACGGCGTCCGGCAGGCCCGTGCCCGCGGCGGACACGGCGTGCGCGTCGGCGGCGCAGCGGATCTCGCCGAGCCGCGCCAGGGCGGTGGCCCGCTCGTCGCTGGCCGGGGCGGCCTCGGCACGGGCCCGCAGCGCGGCCTGCGCGGCGAGCCGGTCCTGCCCGGCGAACAGGGCGCGGGACAGGGACAGGGCCGTGCGGCGCTCCTGCGCGGACAGGTACCGGTTGCGGGACGACAGCGCGAGCCCGTCCTCCTCGCGGACGGTCGGCACGCCGACCACCTTCGCGGGGAAGTTCAGGTCGGTGACCATCCGCCGGATCAGCGCCAGTTGCTGCGCGTCCTTCTGGCCGAAGAGGGCCAGGTCGGGCCGGGTGAGGTGGAGCAGCTTGGCGACGACGGTCAGCATGCCGTCGAAGTGGCCCGGCCGGGTGGCCCCTTCGAGGCGCTCGCCCATCGGGCCGGCGCTGACCCGCACCTGCGGGGCGCCGCCGGGGTAGACCTCGTCGACCGCCGGGGCGAACACCGCGTCGGCGCCGGCCGCCCGGGCGATCTCCAGGTCGGCGTCGAGGGTGCGGGGGTAGCGGTCCAGGTCCTCGTTCGCCCCGAACTGCAGCGGGTTCACGAAGACGGTGACCACGACCTGGCCGGCGGGCCCGGCCTGTTCGCGGGCCGTGCGGATCAAGGTGGCGTGTCCCTCGTGGAGGGCGCCCATGGTCATCACGACGGCCCGCGGGCCCTCGGCGGTCCGCGGGAGCTTGTGCAGCTCCTCCGCGGTGTCGATCAGCAGCAGGTCGTGGTTCACCGGCCGTCGTCCCCTTCGGTGCCGTTGACGTGGTCCGCGCCGTCGGCGAGCACCCCGAGCAGGTCCTCGGCGAGCTCGGGCTTCAGGAGGCCGTGCGCGAGGGCCCGGTCGGCGGTGGTGCGGGCCATCGCCAGGTACCCGGCGACCGTGCCGGGGGCGTGCTTGCGCAGCTCCGAGACGTGCGCGGCGACCGTCCCGGCGTCACCGCGGGCCACCGGGCCGGTCAGCGCGGCGTCCCCGGAGCGCAGGGCGTTGTCGAGGGCCGCGCCGAGCAGCGGGCCGAGCATCCGGTCGGGGTGCCCGACCCCGGCCTTGTGCAGCAGCTCCATGGCCTGGGCGACCAGAGTGACCAGGTGGTTCGCGCCGAGGGCGAGGGCCGCGTGGTAGAGCGGACGGTTCTCCTCCGCGATCCACTCGGGCTCCCCGCCCATCTCGATCACCAGCGCCTCGGCCGCGAGCCGCAGCTCGTCGGGGGCTGTGACGCCGAACGAGCAGCCGGCGAGCCGCTGCACGTCGACCTCGGTGCCGGTGAAGGTCATCGCCGGGTGCAGGGCCAGCGGCAGCGCGCCCGCGCGTCGCGCCGGGTCCAGCACGCCGGTCCCGTACCGCCCGGACGTGTGGACGAGGAGCTGCCCGGGCCGGACCGCGCCGGTCTCGGCGAGCCCCTCGACGAGGGACGGCAGCGCGTCGTCGGGCACGGTCAGCAGCACCAGGTCGGCCAGCTCCAGCACCTGCGCGGGCGGTACGAGCGGCACGTCGGGCAGCAGCCGCGCCGCGCGCCGGCGGGAGGCGTCGGAGACGCCGGAGACGGCGACCGGCCGGTGTCCGGCCTGCTGGAGTGCGCGGGCCAGCGCGGGGCCGACCCGGCCGGCGCCGACGACGCCGACGGTGAGCCGGGCCGGGCGCGGTTGCTGGGATGAATTCACGCGGGGAGGGCCTTCCGTTCCAGTCCGCGGGGGGTACCGGACGATACGCCGCCATGCTAGCCCCTGGGCGTGTTGGCCGGTCGGCGATGATCGGGGGCATGACTGGTGACGACGATCTGACGAAGCGGCTGGTGGCGGCGGGGCGGAACGCCGAGCGGATGCTCGGCGGCAGCCTGCGGGAGGCGACGGTCGGCGAGCTGCTGTCCGGTCTGGAGGCGCCGGATCCCGACGAGCCGGCCGACGTGTACGGGGACGGCGTGGTGACCCGCCTGGAGCGGCGGGTGGCCGAGCTGCTGGGCACCGAGGACGCGGCGTTCTTCCCGACGGGGACGATGGCCCAGCAGATCGCGCTGCGCTGCTGGGCGGGACGCACGGGCAACCCGGTCGTCGCACTCCACCCGATGAGCCATCCCGAGCTGTGGGAGGGCGGTGCGCTGTCGCTGGTCTCCGGCCTGCGGACGGTGCACCCGACGACGGACCCGCGCCAGCCCACGGCCGAGGAGGTCGCGGACCTGGCCGAGCCCTTCGGCACGCTGATGCTGGAGCTCCCGCTGCGCGACGCGGGCTTCCTCCTGCCCACCTGGGAGGAGCTGGAGGCCCTGGTCGACGCGGCCCGCGACCGGGACGCGGTGGTCCACTTCGACGGGGCCAGGCTGTGGGAGTCGACGGTGCACTTCGGGCGGCCGCTGCCGGAGATCGCCCGACTCGCGGACTCCGTGTACGTGTCCTTCTACAAGTCCCTCGGAGGCCTGAGCGGGGCGGCCCTGGCGGGCTCCGCGTCGCTCGTCGCGGAGGCGAAGGTCTGGCGCCACCGGTACGGCGGCCAGGTCTTCCGCCAGTTCCCGCAGGCCCTGTCGGCGCTGGCCGGCCTGGACCGGGAGCTGCCGCGCCTGCCGTCGTACGTGGACCGGGCGCGGGAGGTGGCGTCGGCGCTGGCCGGGGCGCTGGCCGACAGCCCCGTCCCGTGGTTCCGGATCAACCCGGAGGTCCCGCACACGCACCAGTTCCAGGTGTGGCTGCCGTACGGGGCCGACCTGCTGACGGAGGCGGGGGTCCGCCTGGCGGAGGAGACGGGCACGGTCCTGTTCCGGAGGTGGTCACCGACGGCGGTCCCGGGGGTGTCGATGACGGAGGTCCAGATCACCGGGCCCGGTCTCCTGTGGACCACCGAGGACGTCCACGAGGCCACGAGGGCCTTCACGGCCCGCATCTGACGACGGGGCCGCCCCGTCCTTCCCGGGCCTAGCCGGCCCCGCCTGGGCCTTGCCGGGCTCCGCCCCGGCCCTCCCCGGCACGTCTGGGCCTTGCCGGGCTCCGCCCCGCGCTCCCCGCCCGGCACGATCCGGCTCCACCGGCGCCCGGGGCCGGAGGTCCCTCCGGCGCACGCCGGGGGAGGGCCGGGGGGGTGGGGGCGGGGCCCCGGAACGGCGTCGCGGATGCACAAACGGTCCCGTCAGTGCAACGACGACGCACCGAATTCCGCCGAAGTCATGGGTCAGGCGCCCCCGCGGAGTTACCGTCCCTTCCACGGGAAGCAACGGAGCCGTCCCCCGAGGAGAGACACCATGACCGCTCACCCCGCCTGGCAGAAGTCGACGTACTGCGGCGAAGGAGACGCCTGCGTCTACGTCTCCGCGGCGCCCGGACACCTCGTCCGCGTCGCCGACCGGGCCGACCCGGCGCACCTGGTACTGGCCACGACCCAGGCGGCCTGGGCCGACTTCCTTGACGCCGTCAAGGCACGGGGGTAGGGCCGGGCCCGGCCCGCCGCTCGGCTGACGCGCCCGGAATCACGCCCCTCAGGGGATTTTGTCCGATTAGCGCGTATCTTCGGCCCATGCCCACGCCCTACGGATCCCGCGGCGGCATGGCGTTCAGCGCCGCCGAGCTGCACGTGCTCAGGCGAACGCTCGCCCACGCCCTCCAGTCCTCCACGGCCCCCCTGACGACCTCCGAGGTCCGGGACTGCCTGCGCCTCGCGCAGTCGGTGGACGACGCGGTCCAGGAGGCGGGGCGGCTCAGAGAGTTCCTCCTCGCCGACCTCGCCCGCTACCGCGGCGCCCTGCCCGGCAGCCTCGCCGGCTACCTGGAGCTGCTCCAGGACGCCCTGGCGGCGGGGTACGAGCCCGCGCCCGACGACCTCGCGGCGCTGCGCGCCCTGCGGGCCAACGCGGTCGCGGCGGCCCTGCTGGAACGCTGCCAGGGCATCGCCGAGCGCTCCGTACGGCGGCGGTTCTCGGCGGCGCCGGCACCCCGGACGCGCCTGCTCGCCCTGGCCGGCGGCAGGGACGCGGGGGGCGCGGCGGACCCGAACGACGCGGAGGGCGGGACGGAGGCCGGGAAGGGCGACAAGGGCGGCAAGGAGGAGCCCGCGCGCCCCGCGCCCGCCCCCAAGGAGCCGAAGGGCCCCGGGCGGCCCGCCGAACGTCCGTCCGAGCGGCCCATTCCGACGCCCGGCGAGGTGTTCCCGCCGCGCCGCAAGCCCTCCCCGCCCCCGGCGGCCGGGCTCGCCGCCGGGTAGCTACGCTGGGGGCATGGACTACGTTTCCGCGCTCGTGCCCCCCGTAGTGATGGCCGGCTTCTTCATCGCACTCGTCGTGACGATCGTGAAGAGCCAGGGCGGCGCCAACAAGGCGAAGGAAGACGCGGCGGTCGATGCCGTGATCGCCCGCGCCGAGGCCGCCCGGCAGGCACAGCCCGGCAAGTAGCCGGCAGCAAGTACCCGGCATCCGGACGGCGCTCAGCCGTCCCCCCGGCGCAGACCGGACCGGGGGTTCCCGCGACTCCGTCGTGGCGCCCCCGGGATTTTGTGGCGCGTTGCCTCCCGAATGGCCGGGCAATTCCACACATTCCGCACTATCGTGCTGTTGTGCCTCGCCCCTTGGGAGAACTCGAAGACGCGGTCATGACGCGGGTGTGGCAGTGGAACCGCCCGGTCACTGTTCGTGAAGTACTGGAAGACCTCCAGCAGGAACGGTCCATCGCGTACACCACGGTCATGACGGTTATGGACAATCTCCATCAGAAGGGCTGGGTCCGCCGGGAAGCCGAAGGCCGCGCCTATCGATATACGGCGGTCTCCACCCGCGCCGCGTACTCGGCCGCACTGATGAACGAAGCGTGGTCGACGAGCGACAACCCCGCGGCCGCCCTCGTGGCCTTCTTCGGGATGATGTCCGCGGAACAGCGCGAAGCCCTCCGGGACGCCATCCGCATCGTCGGGTACGACGCCGAGTCCGCCGCCGGGCCCCCTGCCGCGCCCGCCCCCGAAGCCCTCCCCGGAGCGCCTTCCGAAGCGCCCCCCGGAGCGCCTTCCGAACCCCGGCCCGCCGAAGGGGACTCCGCCGGGCGCGACGACGGGCCGGGGCGATAGCGTCCGGGCATGGGTGAGTTTTCCGCTGCACACGCAAAAACAGTGACGATCCGCCGTGCCCGCACCGGCGATGTTCCCGCACTGCGCCGACTGCTCGACCAGTACGTGCAGCAGCGGATCCTCCTCGACAAAGCCCCGGTCGTCCTTTACGAGGACATCCAGGAGTTCTGGGTCGCGGAACGCGACTCCGACGGCCAGGTGGTGGGCTGCGGCGCTCTCCACGTCATGTGGGAAGACCTGGCCGAAGTGCGCACTCTCGCGGTCGACCGCGAGTTGAAGGGCGCCGGAGTGGGGCATCAGCTGCTGCGGCAGTTGTTGGACACCGCCCGGGCGGTGGGTGTCGCGAAGGTTTTCTGCCTGACCTTCGAAGTGGACTTCTTCGCGAAGCACGGCTTCGTCGAGATCGGCGAGACCCCGGTCGAGACCGATGTCTACATGGAGCTCCTGCGTTCCTATGACGAGGGTGTCGCCGAGTTCCTCGGTCTCGAACGAGTGAAGCCGAACACCTTGGGCAACAGCCGGATGCTTCTGCACCTCTGACGATCACGGCGGCTTTTCCCGGGCTCCGCGCACCTGTGGCCTATGTCCGAATCGCGCACGTTTCCCGCCGCGTTGCGGTCTCGAACCTCTCCAGGGGGGTTTGTGTTTTCCAGAGAAAAGCGGTTTCCTTTCCGCGTACTGCTTTTCGATGAAAGGAAATCCCGGTGGCACAGAAGGTTCAGGTCCTTCTTGTCGACGACCTCGACGGTGGCGAGGCGGACGAGACCGTGACGTTCGCTCTGGATGGCAAGACCTACGAGATCGACCTCACCACCGCCAACGCGGAGAAGCTGCGTTCCGCGCTCGCCGACTACGTCAAGGGCGCCCGCCGCACCGGTGGCCGCGCCTCCGGCGGCCGCGCCAAGACGCGGACGGCCGCGACCTCCGGCAACCCGGACACCGCCGAGATCCGCGCGTGGGCCAAGGCCCAGGGGATGAGCGTCAACGACCGCGGGCGCGTCCCGCAGGAGATCCGCGAGGCCTACGAGAACGCCAAGGGCTGATCCGCGGCCTCTCGCGCCAGGGGCGTACGCCGCCACAGGCGCGCCCGGTGGCATTCCGTCGCCGCCGCGGCGACCAGGCGTACGAGATCGGGCCCGGCACCACCGTGCCGGGGACCGGCACCCTGCCCGGGGCCGGGCAGGGACGGCAGCAGTGCCTCGCACCCCTGCTCGGGGGGTCGCAGCCACACGGCGGCCCCCCGGGGACTTCCCCCGGGGTGTCCCGGCGGAACCGGCGCCGTGATCCGGCGGCCGCCGCCCAGGCCGACGAGGTCCAGGGCGACTCCGCCCCACTCCAGCCAGTCGAGCAGCCCCTCCAGCTCGTCCGCGCTCCCCGGAGCCACCAGGAACCGCATCCGGCTCCCCGCGAGCGCCACCGGACCCGTGGCGAGCGGCCTGCGCAGCAGCTCCGCACCGGCCCCGGCCGGCAGCTCCAGCACGTCGAACCGCACGCCGGTGACCAGCCGGGCGGGCGGCCCGGCCACGACGGGCCAGCCGAGCACCCCCTCGTACCAGGACGCGTACGCGCCCCGGGTCGAATCCGCGGGTGAATCCTCGGGGGCGACGCGGGAGGGCACAGCGGGGACGGCCATGACCGGAGCAACTCCGCGTGCGCCGCGGAGTTACGCAGTGCGCCGGGTTCTATGCGGAACGTAAACATCCGGCGGGGTGCAGTCCCACATTCGGGACGCAATCGTGTTCGCCCGTAGCGGAGGGAACCGGGGCCACCGGCATGGAGTGTCAGTCCTTACGGGTAAGACATTCCTAGTGGATCGGGGCGACACGCTGATTTGAGCGGGTTCCGTTCGCCATCGGCGTACACGTGTGACGGGTATCTGCCTGGCCTGCGGGAACATCGTCTCGCACCATCGGGTTGGAGCAGTTGTCGGCTGTTGAAGCCGGTTTTCCCCACTGACGTGGGGGTGATCGCGGACGGATGTCGGCAGTTGGAATGAGCTGTCCCGCCCCGCGGGACTAGCATGCGGAAGGACAGGGCGGGGACCGACCCCGAACTGCCCGACCGCTCTGAGGAGCGATAAACGATGTTCGAGAGGTTCACCGACCGCGCGCGGCGGGTTGTCGTCCTGGCTCAGGAAGAAGCCCGGATGCTCAACCACAACTACATCGGCACCGAGCACATCCTCCTGGGTCTGATCCACGAGGGTGAGGGTGTCGCCGCTAAGGCCCTGGAGAGCCTCGGGATTTCGCTCGAGGCTGTTCGCCAGCAGGTTGAGGAGATCATCGGTCAGGGGCAGCAGGCCCCGTCCGGCCACATCCCCTTCACCCCGCGGGCGAAGAAGGTCCTGGAGCTTTCGCTCCGAGAGGCCCTCCAGCTCGGCCACAACTACATCGGCACCGAGCACATCCTGCTCGGCCTCATTCGCGAGGGCGAGGGCGTCGCCGCCCAGGTCCTGGTGAAGCTGGGCGCCGATCTCAACCGAGTCCGGCAGCAGGTCATCCAGCTGCTCTCCGGCTACTCCGGCGGAGGCAAGGAGTCGGCCACGGCCGGCGGCCCGGCCGAGGGCACCCCCTCGACCTCCCTCGTCCTGGACCAGTTCGGCCGCAATCTCACGCAGGCCGCCCGCGAATCCAAGCTCGACCCGGTCATCGGGCGCGAGAAGGAGATCGAGCGGGTCATGCAGGTCCTGTCCCGCCGTACCAAGAACAACCCGGTCCTCATCGGCGAGCCCGGCGTCGGCAAGACCGCCGTCGTCGAGGGCCTGGCCCAGGCGATCGTCAAGGGCGAGGTGCCCGAGACCCTCAAGGACAAGCACCTCTACACCCTGGACCTCGGCGCCCTGGTCGCGGGCTCGCGCTACCGCGGTGACTTCGAGGAGCGCCTGAAGAAGGTGCTCAAGGAGATCCGCACCCGCGGCGACATCATCCTGTTCATCGACGAGCTCCACACCCTCGTGGGTGCGGGTGCCGCCGAGGGCGCGATCGACGCCGCCAGCATCCTCAAGCCCATGCTGGCCCGTGGTGAGCTCCAGACCATCGGTGCCACGACGCTGGACGAGTACCGCAAGCACCTCGAGAAGGACGCGGCCCTCGAGCGCCGCTTCCAGCCGATCCAGGTGGCGGAGCCTTCCCTCCCCCACACGATCGAGATCCTCAAGGGGCTGCGCGACCGCTACGAGGCCCACCACCGCGTCTCCATCACGGACGAGGCCCTCGTCCAGGCGGCGACGCTGGCCGACCGGTACATCTCGGACCGCTTCCTGCCGGACAAGGCGATCGACCTGATCGACGAGGCCGGTTCCCGGATGCGCATCCGCCGGATGACCGCGCCGCCGGACCTCCGCGAGTTCGACGAGAAGATCGCGGGCGTGCGCCGCGACAAGGAGTCGGCCATCGACTCCCAGGACTTCGAGAAGGCGGCTTCCCTCCGTGACAAGGAGAAGCAGCTGCTGGCGGCGAAGGCCAAGCGCGAGAAGGAATGGAAGGCCGGCGACATGGACGTCGTCGCCGAGGTCGACGGCGAGCTCATCGCCGAGGTCCTCGCGACCGCGACCGGCATTCCCGTCTTCAAGCTCACCGAGGAGGAGTCCTCGCGACTGCTCCGCATGGAAGACGAGCTCCACAAGCGCGTCATCGGCCAGAAGGACGCCATCAAGGCGCTCTCCCAGGCGATCCGCCGTACCCGTGCGGGTCTGAAGGACCCGAAGCGCCCGGGTGGCTCGTTCATCTTCGCCGGCCCGTCCGGTGTCGGTAAGACCGAGCTCTCCAAGACGCTCGCCGAATTCCTCTTCGGCGACGAGGACGCGCTGATCTCCCTCGACATGTCGGAGTTCAGCGAGAAGCACACGGTTTCCCGCCTCTTCGGTTCGCCCCCCGGCTACGTGGGCTACGAAGAGGGCGGCCAGCTCACCGAGAAGGTGCGCCGCAAGCCGTTCTCCGTCGTCCTCTTCGACGAGGTCGAGAAGGCCCACCCGGATATCTTCAATTCCCTTCTCCAGATCCTGGAGGACGGTCGTCTGACCGACTCCCAGGGCCGGGTCGTGGACTTCAAGAACACGGTCATCATCATGACGACCAACCTGGGCACCCGGGACATCTCGAAGGGCTTCAACCTCGGCTTCGCGGCCGTGGGCGACGTCAAGACCGGTTACGAGCGGATGAAGGCGAAGGTCAACGAAGAGCTCAAGCAGCACTTCCGGCCCGAGTTCCTGAACCGTGTCGACGACACGGTCGTCTTCCACCAGCTGTCGCAGGAAGACATCATCCAGATCGTCGACCTGATGATCGCCAAGGTCGACGAGCGTCTGAAGGACCGCGACATGGGCATCGAGCTGAGCGGTGACGCGAAGCTCCTGCTCGCCAAGCGGGGCTACGACCCGATCCTGGGCGCCCGCCCGCTGCGCCGCACCATCCAGCGCGAGATCGAGGACATCCTGTCGGAGAAGATCCTCTTCGGCGAGCTGCGTCCCGGCCACATCGTGGTCGTGGGCAAGGAGGGTGACGGCGAAGACGCCAAGTTCACCTTCCGCGGCGAGGAGAAGTCGGCTCTGCCGGACCTGCCCCCGATCGAGGCCACGGGCTCCGGCCCGGACCTGAGCAAGGGCGCGTAAGCACCGGCAGCGCAGCTGCACGAGGGGCGGCCCCGGAACCATTCGGTTCCGGGGCCGCCCCTTTTCCGGTGACAAGCCGCACAGGGCAAAACGGACCTACGAGGACGTCTCGTAGATCGAGTGTCCATTTTGCCCCAAAATTGCAGTCCCTTCGGCCAGAAAGGACGCAGTCAAACGGCTGCGTCACACCTCCGCGCCTACGAGACCCGGTAGTAATCGGGAGGTTTGGGGATGCCGCGGGACACGGGTTACCAAGGGTGGGCAAGCCCGGCACCGGCTCTTGAGCCTGCCGGGTGGCTTCATGCCCCGCCCCCGCCCTTGTCCCCGGCCCCGGAGGTCCGTTCATGTCCGCGAAGCGCGTCAGCACCCCTCGTACCCGTACCGCCCTCGCCGCCACCGCCCTCGGTGCGGCCCTGGCTCTCGGGGCCGGGACGACCGCCGCCTTCGCCGACACGGCTCCGCAGACCGCCCTGACCGGCACCGCCGAGCTCGTCGCCGCCCAGGCCAAGGCGCAGGCCTCCGTGGCCGCTGCCGGCAAGGCCGCCGCCGGCTGGCAGAAGCCGGTGTCGAGCTACACGCTCTCCGCCACCTTCGGCAAGGGCGGCACCATGTGGTCCCACAAGCACTCGGGCCAGGACTTCGCCTGCCCCGTCGGTACCCCGGTCAAGGCCGCGTCCGCCGGCACGGTCGTCAAGGCCGGCCCGGGCGGCGGCGGCGACGGCCCGGCGTACGGCAACGCCATCGTGATCAAGCACGCGAACAACACGTACTCGCAGTACGCGCACCTCTCGAAGATCCAGGTCCGGATCGGCCAGAAGGTCGCCAAGGGCACGCAGATCGCCCTGTCCGGCAACACCGGCAACTCCAGCGGCCCGCACCTGCACTTCGAGATCCGGACCACCCCGAACTACGGCTCGGCGGTCAACCCGGTCACGTTCCTGCGCAACGCCGGCGTCACCGTCTGACCGGTGGGTCACCGCCTGACCGGCACGTCACCGTCCGGTCAGTACAGGAGCCAGGAACCCGTCGGCTTGGTCGACGCGTCCACCCGGCCCGCCTTGAGCGTGTCGATCTGCGCCGGGGACAGCAGGGCGTCGTACGTCTGGATGCTGTCCATGGCGCCGTTCCACGGGGACGTCCACTTGTCCTCGTGCCGGGCGCGGGCCAGCTCCAGCGGGCCCGGGGCCTGGAAGACCCCCGGGACCGGGCTCTCGCCCGTCTTCTTCCCGTTCACGTACAGGGCGACCAGCTTGCGCTCGGCGTCGTAGGTCCCGGTCAGCTCCACGAAGGTCTTCTCCATCTTCGGGCTGTCGCCGGCCACGACCACGGTGGTGGCGTCCGCCCCCTGGTCGCCCGTCTGCACGCGGAAGACCCAGGCCGGCTTGCCGTTCACCTGGTCCAGGCCCAGCTCGAACGACGACGTCTTCTCGTTGCCCTGGCTGACGGCCGTCTGGCGGCCCTTCGCCGAGCGGGCCCAGACCCGGGCCGAGACGGTGAAGCTCTTGGCCGTGTCCACCACGCGCTTCTCGGACTCGGCGTACGAGTTCTCGTTGCCCTTCGTGCGGATCTCGAAGCGCTTGTCGATCGGGAAGACCCCGGCGTCGGGCCCCATCTTCAGCGGGGCCTTGCCGCTGCGGTCCCGGATGCTCGTCGGGTCGTCCTTGACGGTCGGGGTGTTGTCGACCGGCGTCTTGCTCTTCGAACCGCTGGGGGAGGGCGAGGCCGAAACGGTCGGCGACGGGTTGTCGTCCGCCTTGTCGTCCTTGCCCTTGTCGCCGCCGCCCAGCAACAGGAACGTTCCACCGCCGGCGAGCAGCGCCAGGACGGTCACCGCGCCGCCGATCATCCACAGCCGCTTCTTGCGCTTCTCCGCCGCCGAGCGGTCGGCCATGGCCTCCCAGTCCGGCTGGTCCGACTGCGGCACGAACGGCCCGGGCAGCCCGGGTCCCGGACCGAGGGGCGGCGTCGGCGCGCCCATGTTCGGAAGCCCCTGGGCCCACTCCTGCTGCTGCGGCGCGCCGGGTGCCGGAGCCTGCTGGTACGGGCCGGGCTGGGCGCCTGGGTTCGCGCCCGGCTGCGGGTAGCCGTAGCCCCCCGCGGGCGGAACCGCGGGCGGCGGGCCGAAGCCGCCACCACCGGGGGCGGGCGCGCCGGGCGGGTAGCCATAGCCCGCCGCGGGGGCCGGTGGCACCGGCGGGAACCCGTAGCCCCCGTTCCCCGGGGCGGGCTCGGGCTGCGGGTTGCTGGGGGGATTCGTACCGTCGGTCATGCCTGGGATGCTAAATCACGGGCCCGCACAGCAGTACGGCCCGGTCCGGATCTACGTCCGGTCCGGACCGGCGGATCGGTCGCGCCCGGCCCGTGGGCGCGTCCCGGCTCAGCCCGTCAACTTGATGATCGGGAAGCTTCCCGTCGCCGTCGGTGCGTGCTCCGGCAGCCACAGCACCGCCACCGCGCCGGCCGCCGCACCCTCGTGGTCCACGCCGCCCGGAGCCGCCACGTTGCGGAACGTCAGCCGGGCGCCCAGCACCCGCGCCTGGCCCTCGGCGATGGTCAGCCCGAGCCCGTGCCCCACCCCGGCGCGGTCCGTCGACCCGGTGCGGAACCGGCTCGGCCCCTCGCGCAGCAACGCCTCCGGGAAGCCCGGCCCGTGGTCCCGGACCCGTACGACCCGGCCCTCGATGTCGACCTGGACCGGCGGCTGCCCGTACCGCGCGGCATTGGCCAGCAGGTTGCCCAGGATCCGCTCCAACCGCCGCGGGTCGGTGCTGACGATCTCGTCCGCCACCACCCGTACCGACGCCTCCGGCATCAGTGACGCCACCCGCCGGCTCACGAACTCGCCCAGCGCGACGTCCTGGAGCTCCGCCCGCTCGGACGCACTGTCCAGCCTGGCCACCTCCAGCACGTCCTCGACCAGCGCCCGCATCGCCTGGGCCCGGTCCCGCACCAGTTCGGTCGGCCGGCCCGGCGGCAGCAGCTCCGCCGCCGTGAGCAGGCCCGTCACCGGGGTCCGCAGCTCGTGCGCGATGTCCGCGGTCACCCGCCGCTCGGCCTCCAGCCGCTGCTGGAGCGCGTCCGCCATGGCGTCCACGGCCCGCGCGAGGTCGTCGGTCTCGTCCCGTACGACGCCCCCGACCGCGTCGCGCACCCGTACGTCCGGATCCCCGTGCGCCACCCGCTGAGCGGCGGTCGCGGCCTTGCGCAGCCGGCGGGAGATCTGCCCGCCGATGAGCACGCCGAGCGCCGCGCCCGCGATCACGACCGACAGCGAACCGACGACCAGGGCCCGGTCCAGGTCGCGCACCAGGTTGGCGCTCTCCTTGAACGGGTTGTGCAGCGACAGCACCTGCCCGTTCCCCAGCGGTACCGCCGCCCACACCTCCGGCACGCCCCTGTGAGACTCCTGGACGTACGTGCCGCGCCGCCCCGACCGGGCCTTCTCGCGCAGCGCGGCGGGCAGTTCGGGGTCGTTGAGCTTGGCGCCCATGGACGGCTTGCGACCGGCCTCCGCGAACCGGGCGATGAACTGCACGTTGGCCAGCTGCGTCTCGCGCGCGCTCTCCAGCATCGACACGCGGGCAGCACTGTGCACGACCAGGCTCAGTGCCACGGCGACGAGCGCGCCGACGGCGGCGATGGCGAGCGTGATCTTCCAGCGGATCCCGGTACGGAGGGTGAAGCGCCTCATGCCTTGAGCTTGTATCCGAATCCCCGGACCGTTTCGATGCGGTCCTGCCCGATCTTCGTACGCAACCGCTGGACGTGGACGTCCACGACGCGGGTGTCGCCGCCCCAGTCGTAGTCCCAGACCCGCTCCAGCAGCCGGTCGCGCGACAGTACGGTGCCGGGCGCGGAGGAGAACTCCAGCAGCAGCCGCATCTCGGTGGGCGTGAGCGCCACCGGGGCGCCGGCCTTGCGGACCTCCATGCCCTCGGTGTCGACCTCCAGGTCGCCGAAGAGCAGCACCCCGCGCTCCTCGGAGGGGTCCTCGCCGTTGGTCCCGGACCGGCCGTTCTGCGGACCGCCGGCGTGGCCGAAGCGGCGCAGCACGGCGCGGATGCGGGCGACGAGGACCGAGCCGTCGAAGGGCTTGGTGACGTAGTCGTCGGCCCCCGCCTCCAGTCCCAGGACGACGTCGATGGAGTCGGCGCGCGCCGACAGCATGATGACGGGGACGGTGGACTCGTCGCGGATGCGGCGGCACAGGCTCACGCCGTCCATGCCGGGCACCATCACGTCGAGCAGTGCGATGTCCGGCCGGTCGGCCCGGAAGGACTCCAGGCCGGACAGGCCGTCGGGCATGGCGGTGACCACGAACCCGTCGCGTTCCAGCGCCAGGGTCGTGGCCTCGCGGATGACGTCGTCGTCCTCCACGAACAGGACATGGGTCTCGGCCATGCGGAAGCCTCGCCTCGGTTCTTCGCTGTCTCGGTCCGTCAGTTCTTCTTGGTGATCGCGGGGGCGGGCTGGGCCCCGCCGTCGATGTTGCTGTAGTCGGTGTGCACGCGGTCCTGCTCGGTGAACTTCTCCCCGTTCCAGCGGTACGTGATCACGTCTTCGCCCGACGGGTAGGCGAGCGGGTCGCTCTTTGCGTACACCGGCCTGGTGACCACCAGATCACCCCGGTCGATCTCCGAGTAGACGGGCGGCTGCTCGTCCGAGAACACATTCTCGTACGTCCCGCCCTCCGCCCTGTACACGTAGGAGCCCCGCCCCAGCGCATCGGCGCAGGACAGCACGTTGACGACGATGTCGGCCTCGGGGCCCCCGGTGACCTTCCCGTAGCTCACGTCGACGGGGTACTCCTTGCCCGTGCAGGGCTTGAGGTCCCGTTTGACCTCGGCGCTGACCTTGGGGTCCGCCTTGAGCAGCGCGACGGGGTCGACCTTCTTCGCGGGCCTGCCGGACGCGCCCGTGGTGGCCGGGACGTGGTCGGGCGGGGTGGTCGTCGGCGAGCCGCTCTTGGCCACGGACTCGGTGTGGGCCGGGCCGCCGTCGCGCAGCCCGGTGCCGCCGGTGGAGCAACCGGCGGCGAACAGCACGGTGCCGACGAGGACGATCGTCCCCGCCGACATCAGTACCAGCGAACTTCTGCCGCTCAGGCTTTGGCCATTCAGGCCGCGCACCGCTCACGCCCCTCGTACCGGATGGTGTGGTCAGCGCGGTGGTCACCGCGCTCCAGCGCGCGCATGTCCAGATCCCGGCTCTCCAGCTCCTGCCGGAGCCGGGCCAGTGCGCGGTGCAGGGTGCTCTTCACAGTACCCGCAGACATTCCGAGCGCGGCGGCGGTCTCCTCGGTGCTCATCTGCTCCCAGTGTCGCAGGACGACCACGCTGCGCTGCTTGGGCGCGAGGACCTTCAGGATGTCCATGAGCAGGGCGCGGTCGGCGCGCTGGTCGGTGCCGTCCTCGACGGAGGCGTCCGGGAGCTGCTCGGTCGGGACCTCCTCGAGCTTGCGGGCGCGCCACCACTCGGTCCGGGTGTTGATCATGACGCGGCGCAAGTACGCGTCGGCCAGGGACTTGTCGGCGATGCCGTCCCAGCGGCCGTACGTGCGCACCAGCGCGGTCTGCAGGAGGTCCTGCGCGTCGGTGGGGTCCGGGACCAGGCGCCGGGCACTGCGCAGGAGCGCGTCCTGCCGAGTGCGTACGTACTCCTCGAATCCGAGTACCTCGCCGTGCGCCATCTCAGACCGCCTCCACCCGTCCAACCGCTCATCCCCGTGTCCTGCGAATCCGAAGGTACGGAGGGGTTGTCACGGGGTTGTGCGGGTGAGACTTCGGTGGGCGCACGGACACCCATAGGTTGTGTAACAGCGCCGTGAGCTGGGCTTTGACCGGCACAAGCGGAATCGGCAGCTCAGTTTGTGTCGGTGTCCGCGGCCGGACGGGCGGGGGCGCCCTGCGGCAGCCGGTACATCCCCGCGGCGAGCGGTTCGACCAGTCCGTCGGAAACCAGCCCGTCCAGCGCCCGGGCCCGCTGCACCGGCTCGTCCCAGACGGTGTCCAGCACGGCCTGCGGAACCGGACCGACCGCATCGCGCAGCACCGCGAGGAGCTTCCCGCGCACCTGCCGGTCCGTCCCCGCGTACGTCTGCCCGCGCCGCGGCGGCCCGTCGTGGGCCGGCTTCCCGGCCAGCCGCCACGCGCACAGGCCGGCCACCGGGCAGCGCGCGCAGTCCGGGGACTTGGCCGTGCACACGAGGGCGCCCAGCTCCATCGAGGCCGCCGCCCAGCGGGCCGCGGTGTCCTCGTCGTCGGGCAGCAGGGCCCGGGCGAGGCGCCGTTCGGCCGCGGTCGTGGCGTTCGGCGGGTACTCGACGCCGGTCGTGGTGCGGGCGAACACCCGGCGCACGTTGGTGTCGAGCACGGCGTGCCGCTGCCCGTACGCGAACGAGGCCACGGCGGCCGCCGTGTACTCGCCGATCCCGGGCAGAGCGAGCAGCTGCGCGTGGTCCCGCGGTACGTCGCCGCCGTGCCGCTCCGTTATCGCCACGGCCGCGCCGTGCAGGCGCAGGGCCCGCCGGGGGTAACCGAGCCGTCCCCAGGCCCGTACGGCCTCGCCCGGGGCCTCGGCGGCCAGGTCCGCGGGGCGGGGCCACCGGGCGAGCCACTGCTCGTACACGGGAAGGACCCGGCTGACCGGGGTCTGCTGGAGCATGAACTCGCTGACCATGACCCCCCAGGGGCCGGCCTCGGGGCGGCGCCAGGGCAGGTCACGGGCGTGCTCGTCGAACCAGGCGATGACCGGGGAGTGCAGCGCGTGGGACACGTCGGGGGAAGGGCTGGTGGATGCAGTCATGGCAAACGGCATCCTGGCACGTTTCAGGGCCGCCGCGCGGGGCCCGGGCCGCAGAACCAGACAGCGGCACGCCCTCCGCTCGCCCGCATGGCGGCAGTGATCGTACTGATCGGACCGGTGAGGACGAGGACGGTGATCGCGGCGAGCGCACCGCCGACCAGCAGGCCCATCACCACGTCGTGCGGGTAGTGGACGCCCACGAAGACCCGGGAGAAGGCCATCAGCAGGGCGAGCGGGACGGTCAGCAGCGCCAGGCGCCGCACGGCGAAGGCCAGGGCGACGGCGGCGGCGCCCGCGATGACGGAGTGGTTGCTGGGGAACGACCAGTCACCCGGGGCCGGGCAGGCGACCAGCGAGGCCGCGGCCCCGGCGACGGCCCGGCACGGCCGCTCCTCGTGCACGGCGGACTTCACCACCTCGGAACCGACGTACGCGACGGCGGTGGCGAGCGGCGCCACGACGGCGAGGACGACGGGCCGCGCGCCGGCCATGGCGCGGGCACGCCACCACACGGCTATGAAGAGCAGGCCGAAGAACAACAGCCCGTACTCCGTCCAGACCTCGAACGCCGATTGCACCCAGCCGGGGGCGGAACGGGCGGAGTCGGTGATGTCGCGGTACAGGCCGGAGGTGTCCATGGTCACCGACCGTACTCAAACGCGATCAAGCCTGTCGCCCGGCCCCTGTCCGAAACTCGACGGCGCGGGACCCGTCCCCGAGATGATCATCGGCAAAACAAGCCGGTTGTGCGGCATGTGGGGCGCGGATCGGGCTCCGGACTCTCGTAAAGTTCCGTCCGTGGGATCTATGCGCAATCCGGTCGGGCCGCTCCCCTCCTCCATCTACTGGCGACGGAGGGCCGTGCTGGCGTCCGTTGTCGCGCTCCTCGCGCTCCTCGCCGTATGGACCGTCAGTTCCGGTGGCGGGAAGACGAGTACGAACGGCAAGGGAGAGAAGGGACCCGATCCCGTCGCCTCGATCACCCCGGGACCGTCGGGGACGGGTCCGGCGATCAGTCAGGCACCGGGCGGACGCGCGGAGTCGGGCGGCGGCGCGGGCAAGAACGGCGAACCGGGCGGCACTCCGGGCACGGGTGCGGGTTCCGGTACGGGTTCCGGTTCCGGCGGCGCCGGGGCGGGAGCGGGCGCCGGCGCCGGCAGCGGCGCGGGTGGCGCCTCGGCCCAGGTCCCGGCGGACTCCCCGCTTCCCACGTGCGCCCCGAGCGGGCTGCAGTGGGAGGTCAAGAGCGTGAAGAACGAGTACGAGACGAGCGAGAAGCCCCGCCTCGAACTCGTCGCGCGCAACGTGTCCGGCACCACCTGCAAGGTCGGCCTCGGCCCCAGGCAGGCCGTCCTGACCATCCTTCAGGCGAGCACCAGCAAGGCCGTCTGGTCCTCGGCGGACTGCCCGTCGGGCGCGGCCAACGCGTTCTTCCGGGTGCCGGCGCAAGGCGAGACGAAGCAGTCGCTGGAGTGGGACAGGAAGTTCAGCGCGGCCGACCAGTGCCAGACGCCCCCCGCGGGGACCGCCGCTCCGGACACGTACGTGGTGGAGGTCAAGGCCCCGGGCATGCCGGTGGCCCGGACCTCGTTCGTCCTCAAGCAGGACTGAGCGGGCAGGGCGGGGCCGGGGCTGCCGGGCCCTGGGCCCGGGTCAGACGTAGCGTTCGAGGATCGAGGACTCCGCCAGGCGGGACAGGCCCTCGCGGACGCTCCGCGCCCGCGCCTCGCCCACGCCGTCCACGGTCTGCAGGTCGTCCACCGACGCCGCCAGCAGCTTCTGCAGCCCGCCGAAGTGCTCCACCAGCCGCTCGATGATGGCCCCCGGCAGCCGCGGCACCTTCGCCAGCAGCCGGTAGCCCCGCGGGGACACCGCCGAGTCCAGCGTCTCGGGCGAGCCCGTGTACCCCAGTGCCCTGGCCACGATCCCGAGCTCCAGCAGTTCCGGATGCGTCAGCGCGTCCAGCGCCGGCAGTGCCTCCTCCACCGTGCGGGAGCGCTTCGCGGTCGGTTCCGGAACGTAGTCCCGGATGACCAGCTCCCGCTCCTGCTCGATCCCGACCGTCAGCTCGTCCAGCTGGAGCGACAGCAGTCGCCCGTCCGTGCCCAGCTCGACCACGTATTCAGCGATTTCCGTGGCAATGCGGCGGACCATTTCCAGCCGCTGCGCGACCGCCGTCACGTCGCGCACCGTGACCAGGTCCTCGATCTCCAGCGCGGACAGCGTGCCGGCGACCTCGTCGAGACGCAGCTTGTACCTCTCCAGCGTGGCCAGCGCCTGGTTCGCCCGCGACAGGATCGCCCCGGACTCCTCCAGGACCCGGCGCTCGCCGTCCACGTACAGCGCGATCAGCCGCATCGACTGCGACACCGACACCACGGGAAACCCGCACTGCTTCGAGACGCGGTCCGCGGTGCGGTGACGGGTGCCCGTCTCCTCCGTCGGGATCGACGCGTCGGGCACCAGCTGGACGCCGGCCCGCAGGATCTTGGTGATGTCCTTGTCGAGGATCAGGGCGCCGTCGAGCTTGCACAGCTCGCGCAGCCGGGTCGCGGTGAACTCCACGTCCAGGACGAAACCGCCCGTGCACATCGCCTCGACGGCCTTGTCCATCCCGAGGACGATCAGGCCGCCGGTGTTGCCGCGGACGATCCGTTCCAGACCGTCGCGCAGGGGCTGGCCAGGTGCGACCGCGCTCAGCGAAGTGCGCATCAACGCCTCGTGTTTGGAGCTCGCGCCGGACTTCCCGGGTGCTGCTGCCCCGTCCTTGGCTGCCACTGCACTCCTCCGGTCGCGGGTTGCGCCGCCTGCGTACGGCCGGGCGGACCAGCACAAAGTCTACCGGCGCACGCCGTGCGCCCGCCGTGGCTTGGCCAGGAGCGCCTGTGCGGACCCCCTTACGGGGCCCCTCACCAGCGGCTCCTTCCCGCGACCGAAGGCAGCCGCGCCCCCCCCCGGGACCCGGCGCTCGCTACTCCTTGGCCGCCGCCCGCGACCTGCCGCGCGGCAGGACCCGCAGGGCGTCGCCCATGTCCGCCACCTCGGTGACCTTCATGCCGGCCGGCACCTTCCCCGGATCGGACGGCACCAGGGCGTGCGTGAAGCCGAGCCGGTGCGCCTCGGCGAGCCGCCGCTGTACGCCCGTCACCCGCCGCACCTCGCCCGCGAGGCCGACCTCGCCGATCGCCACCAGGTTCTTCGGCAGCGGCACGTCGCTCGCCGCCGAGGCCAGCGCCAGCGCGATCGCCAGGTCGGCGGCCGGCTCCGTCAGCTTCACCCCGCCCACGGTGGCGGAGTAGATGTCGCGCTTGCCGAGCGCGGTGATCCGGCCGCGCTGCTCCAGCACCGCCAGCATCATCGAGACGCGCGAGGTCTCCAGGCCCGAGGTGGTCCGCCGCGGCGAGGGGATCTGCGAGTCCACGGTCAGCGCCTGCACCTCGGCGACCAGCGGGCGCTTGCCCTCCAGCGTCACCGTCAGGCAGGTCCCGGGGACGGCCTCCGCGCGCCGGGTCAGGAACAGCCCGCTCGGGTCGGCGAGCCCCGTGATCCCCTCGTCGTGCAGTTCGAAGCAGCCGACCTCGTCGGTGGCCCCGTACCGGTTCTTCACGCCGCGCACCAGGCGCAGCCGCGCGTGCCGGTCGCCCTCGAAGCTGAGGACGACGTCCACCAGGTGCTCCAGCAGCCGGGGTCCGGCGATCGCCCCGTCCTTGGTGACGTGCCCGACCAGCAGCGTGGCCATCCCGCGCTCCTTCGAGGCGCGGATCAGCGCCCCGGCCACCTCCCGGACCTGGGCCATGCCGCCGGGCGCGCCGTCGATCTCGGGCGAGGCCACGGTCTGTACGGAGTCCAGGATCAGCAGCGAGGGCTGTACGGCGTCGAGGTGGCCCAGTACGGCGGACAGGTCGGTCTCGGCGGCGAGGAAGAGGTGGTCGTTCAGGGCGTTGATCCGGTCGGCCCGCAGCCTCACCTGGCTCGCCGACTCCTCGCCCGTGACGTACAGCGTGCGGTGCGCGTCACTGGCCGCCTTCGCCGCGACGTCCAGCAGCAGCGTCGACTTCCCGACCCCCGGCTCGCCGGCCAGCAGTACCACGGCGCCGGGCACGAGGCCGCCGCCGAGGACCCGGTCCAGCTCGTCCACGCCGGTGCTGCGGGCGGTCGCGGTCCGGCCGTCGACCTGCGCGATCGGGAGCGCGGGCGCCGAGACCCGGCCGGCGGCGGTCGTCCGTACGGCGGGCGCGCCGCCCATCTCCTCGACGGTTCCCCACGCCTGGCACTCGGGGCACCGGCCGAGCCATTTGGCGGTCGTCCAGCCGCACTCGGAGCAGCGGTAGGACGGCCGGTCCTTGGCGGATGAACGAGATGTACGGGCAGCCATGCCGCCCACGGTATCCGGCGCCTGTGACAATGCCCGCGGCGCGGGACGGCCCCGGGCCGGTCCGGGGCCGTCCCGCGCCGTTTCGCGCCGGCGGTGTGCACCCGTTGCCGGGCGCGGCGTCAGGGCCGCGGTCAGCACACGTTCGATCTGTTCACCCGTAAGGGCTAAAACAGCTGAAGGCTTCACGGCCCTCACCGACGTGCGGCCTACCTTCGCCAGGGTGAGCAGCAGCAACCAGGAGAGCCCCGCCCAGCGCACCGGCGCACACCGGGCGCACGGGCGCACGCTCCCCGAGGGCCCCAGAGGTCACAAGGGCCCCGAGGGACGCGGGGGCCCCGTCGGTCACGGAGGCCCTGTGGGTCACGGGGGCCCCGTCGGTCACGGAGGCCCTGTGGGGCATGCGGGTTCGGTCGGTCACGGAGGCCTCGTGGGTCATGGAGGTCCGGTCGGTCACGGAGGCCCGGTGGGACACGGGGGCCTCGTCGGTCACGGAGGCGCTGTGGGTCATGGAGGCGCTGTGGGTCACGGGGGCCCCGTCGGTCAGGAGGGCCCTGTCGGTCAGGGAGGTCCCGTCGGTCGGGGAGGTCCCGGAGATCTCGAAGGGCCCGGCGGCCGAGGTCCCGGCGGCAGCGGTGCCGGCGGCCGCAGCAGCAGCGGCGAGGGCCGCGGCGGCGACTCCGGTCCCGGAGGCCGGGAGGGTGAGCAGCAGCCGGGCCCGCCCCCCTTCCGCCACGAGCCGTACCTGGACGGCCTGTTCACCTACTGCCTGTCGGTCCTGTGCGACCACGACACCGCCACCGAGGTCCTCGCCGAGGTCCTGGCCGTCGCCGAGCGGTATCCCGGCCGCTGCCCCGACGAGGGGGACCGCCGGGCCTGGCTCTACGCCCTCGCCCGCTGGGCCTGTCTGCGGCGGCTGGCCGAGCATCGGCGGGCCCGGCAGGGAGCGCACTCCGCCCGGCGCACGCCGGAGCGCACGGACAGCGAGCACGCACCCGATGCGCACCGCACCCTGGACGTGAGCGCCTACCGGCGCACCGAGCTGGCCCGGCTCGCCTGGCCCGAAGCCGCCGGCACCACACCCGCCCAGCGCGAAGCCCTCGAACTCGCCGTCCGCCACCGCCTCGGCGTCCCCGAGCTCGCCGCCGTCCTCGGCACGCCCCCCGCGACCGCCCGGGAACTGCTCGCGGGAGCCGCCTGCGAGGTGGAGCGGACCCGTGCGGCCCTCGCCGTCGTCGAGACCGGCAGCTGCCCCTCCGTATCCCGTCTCACCGGAGACGGACAGGTCCTGCTGTCCACCACCCTGCGCGCCGAGCTCGTCCGGCACGTCGACGACTGCCCGCGCTGCCGCCGCGTCGCCGAACGCGTCGACGCCGCAGCCCCCTGGCCCGGCACCGGCGGCATCGACGCCGCCCTCCCGCTGGTCCCCGCCCCGCGCACCGCCGTCCGCGCGGCCATGCTCCGCTCCGGCGGCGGCCGGCGCCGACGCCGGCCGCCCGGCCCCCGCTTCGACCGCACCGGCTTCCCCATGGACCCCCGGGACCGCGCCGCCCGCCGGGACCGGCTGCGCGCCCGGGCCGTGACCACCACCGTCGTCGCCACCGTCGTCGCGGCCCCGGTCATCGCCCTCTGGGCGGCCTACCGGGGCGGACCGCCGACCGGTGAACCCGTCGGCGCCGACGGCACCCGTATCTCCGCGAGCGAGTCCGGGATCCCCCTGCCGCACCGCGACGGCGGCCCACTGCGCGGCTACGAGAACACCGGCAACACCGCCCACACCACCGGCGAGCCCGGCTTCACCCGGGGCGGCGCCGGCCCCGACACCCCGGACGTCTCCGTCGAGGTGATCAGCACCGGGCCGCCCGCCGCCGCCGATCGGGCCGGGAGCCCCGGTCGGCTCTCCGTCGCCGCCTCCTCGCACGGGGGCACCACCATGCTCACGCTCACCGCGTCCGGCGACGCCCCGGTCGACTGGCAGCTCTGGTCCGACGCGCCCTGGCTGCGTGCGAGCCGCACCGCGGGCACGCTGACCCCGGGTGAGTCCGTCACCTTGTGGATCACCGTCGACACCGAAGCGCAGCCCGTCGGCGCCTGGTCCGCGCGGGTCGGCGTGGATCCCGGCGGAGCGGTCGTCTCCATCCAGGGCCGCGGTCGCCCCGCGCCCACCCCGACGGAACCCGCGCACCCGACGCCCCCCCCCCCCCCCACGCCCACCCCGACGCCGACCCGCACGCCGACGGAAACCCCCACGCCGACGCCCACCCCGACGCCGACCGCATCAGAAGGAACGGTTTCCCCATCGGCGGACCCGGGCCCGCAGGCGCCCGGGTCACCGTAGACGGGGCTCGCGACCGGGGCTCCTACGAGACCGGATCAGCGGGGTGCGGAGCCATCGGCAGCAGCGAGGACAGCCGCGCCTCGCACAGCTTCACGAGGGCCTCGTACCCCTCCTTGCCCATCAGCTCGGTCAGCTCGGCGCGGTACGACACGTACACCGGCTCGCCGGCGCCGTGCGCGGACGTCGCCGACGTGCACCACCAGTGCAGGTCGTGCCCGCCCGGACCCCAGCCGCGCCGGTCGTACTCGCCGATCGACACCTGGAGCACCCGCGTGTCGTCAGGCCGGTCGATCCACTCGTACGTCCGCCGGATCGGCAGCTGCCAGCACACGTCCGGCTTCGTCTCCAGCGGCTCGCGCCCCTCGCGCAGCGCCAGGATGTGCAGCGAGCAGCCCGCACCCGCGGGGAATCCCGGCCGGTTCAGGAAGATGCACGCGCCGTCCCAGCGGCGCGTCTGCTTCTCCCCGTCGTCGTCGTGCTGCGTCCACCCGGACTCGCTGCCGACGTCGTGGAACTCCCACAGCTCCGGTGTCAGCCGCGCCACGTGCTCCGCGACCCGCTTCTCGTCGTCCTCGTCGGAGAAGTGGGCGCCGAGCGTGCAGCAGCCGTCGGAGGCCCGACCGGCCCGGATGCCCTGGCAGCCGCTGCCGAAGATGCACGTCCAGCGGGAGGTCAGCCAGGTCAGGTCGCAGCGGAAGACCTGCTCGGCATCGGCCGGGTCCGGGAACTCCACCCAGGCCCGCGCGAAGTCGAGCCCCTTCTCGTCACCGGCGACCGGCGCCCCGGCCCGAGTGGCCTTGGGCTTCTTGGCCGTCTTGGGCCTTTCGGCCCTGCCGGCCTTCTCCGCCGGGTCGGTCGCCTTGGTGGTCCTGGACTTGCTGGCCTTCTTCGTATTGGGCACAAACCCAAGCCTAAGGGCCCCTTACTCCACCCGTACTCCAGCCGCACAGTAGCGTTTCCTCCCATGAGACTCGGTGTCCTTGATGTGGGTTCCAACACGGTCCACCTGCTGGTGGTGGACGCGCACCCCGGCGCGCGCCCGCAGCCGGCGCACTCGCACAAGGTGGAACTGCGGCTGGCGGAGCTGCTCGACGAGGGCGGAGCGGTCACCCCCGAGGGCATAGAGCGCCTCATCGCGGTGATCGGCGAAGCCGCGCAGGCCGCCGAGGACAAGGGCTGCGAGGACGTGCTGCCCTTCGCGACCAGCGCCGTGCGCGAGGCCCCGAACGCGGACGAGGTCCTGGCGCGGGTCAAACTCGAAACCGGCGTCGACCTGCCCATCCTCAGCGGCGAGGACGAGGCGCGGCTGACCTTCCTCGCCGCCCGCCGCTGGTTCGGCTGGTCCGCGGGCAAGCTGCTCGTCCTCGACATCGGCGGCGGCTCGCTGGAGATCGCGTACGGCATCGACGAGGACCCGGACGCGGCGGTCTCGCTGCCGCTCGGCGCGGGCCGCCTCACCTCGGGATGGCTCCCGGGCGACCCGCCGGACGCGGCGGACGTACGGGCCCTGCGCAGGCACGTGCGGGCCCAGATCGCCCGCACGGTCCGCGAATTCAGCCGCTTCGGGGCCCCGGACCACGTGGTGGCCACGTCGAAGACCTTCCGGCAGCTGGCCCGCATCGCGGGCGCGGCCCGCTCGGCCGACGGCCTGTACGTCCAGCGGGACCTCACCCGCAAGTCCCTGGAGGAGTGGGTCCCGCGCCTCGCGGCGATGACCGCCGCGCAGCGGGCCGCCCTCCCGGGCGTCTCGGAAGGCCGTGCGGCCCAGCTCCTGGCCGGCGCCCTGGTCGCCGAAGGCGTGATGGACCTCTTCGGCGTGGACGAGCTCGAAATCTGCCCCTGGGCCCTGCGCGAAGGCGTCATCCTCCGCCGACTGGACCACCTGCCGTCGTAAGCGGTCGGGTATGCGGGCCCGGCGGGGCGGGTGCCGATGGTGATCCGGCTCCTGCGCCCCGTCGGGCCCGCACCCCACGGCCCGGCCGGAGGCGGACAGCGGCCGGATCGCCGTCCGTGCCGGGCAGGCGGGTCGGCGCGGCGTTGTGGGTGGGGCCTCGTGGTCCGTGCGGGCGGGCCGGTGCGGGCGTGGTGATCGTCACGGGGGGGGGCGGGGGTGGGCCCGTACTCTGTCCCCGTGGCAGAACCAGTCCGCATCCCGACCGCGAAAGTCGCCCTCTCCACTGCCTCCGTTTATCCGGAGTCGACGGCGACCGCCTTCGAGATCGCCGCGCGCCTCGGTTACGACGGCGTCGAGGTGATGGTGTGGACCGACCCGGTCAGCCAGGACGTCGATGCGCTGCGCCGGCTGTCGGACCGGTACCAGGTGCCGATCCTCGCCGTGCACGCGCCGTGCCTGCTGATCACGCAGCGGGTGTGGTCGACGGATCCGTGGACCAAGCTCCAGCGGGCGCAGGCCGCCGCCGAGCGGCTCGGGGCGTCCACCGTCGTCGTACACCCGCCCTTCCGCTGGCAGCGCCAGTACGCGCGGGACTTCGTCAGCGGAATCTGGCGGATGGCCGACGAGACCGACGTGCGGTTCGCCGTCGAGAACATGTACCCGTGGAGGTACCGGGACCGCGAGATGCTGGCCTACGCCCCCGAGTGGGACGTGACGAAGGACGACTACCGGCACTTCACCGTCGACCTGTCGCACACCGCGACGGCCCGGACCGATGCCACCGAGATGATCGACCGGATGGGCGACCGGCTCGCGCACGTGCACCTCGCCGACGGGAACGGTTCGGCGAAGGACGAGCACCTGGTCCCGGGACGGGGGACGCAGCCGTGCGCCGAGTTGCTGGAGCGGCTCGCCGCCACGGCTTTCGACGGTCACGTCGTCATCGAGGTCAACACGCGCCGCGCCATGTCCTCCGCGGAGCGCGAGGCCGACCTCGCCGAGGCCCTGGCCTTCACCCGGCTCCACCTCGCGGCCGGCCCCGCCGCCGCCCCGGTCGTCAAGGCCCCCCGCCGGTGACGGAACCCGCCAAGCCGCGGCGCGGCCCCGGGCGTCCCCGCCACGACGAGGCCGTCGACGGCCCCGGCACGCAGGAGCGGATCCGGCTCGCCGCCCGCGAGGTGTTCGCGGAGCGCGGGTACGACAAGACGTCCGTCCGCGGCATCGCGAAGGTGGCCGGCGTGGACCCGGCGCTGGTGCACCACTACTTCGGGAGCAAGGACGACCTCTTCGCCGCCGCGATCGAGGTCACCATGGAGCCCGCCCTCGTCGTCCCCGCGATCGTGGGAGAGGGCCCCGAGGGCATCGGCGAGCGGCTGGCCAGGTATTTCCTCGGCATCTGGGAGAACCCGGCCTCCCGGGCACCCCTCCTCGCCGTCATACGCTCCGCCCTCACCCACGAGGCCGCGGCGGCGGTCCTGCGCCGGCTGATCCTGCGCCGGGTCCTGGAGCGGGTCGCGGCCGACCTCAACGTCCCCGACCCCACCTTCCGCGCCGAACTCGCCGCCTCCCACATGATCGGCATCGCGCTCCTGCGGTACGTGGTCCAGGTCGAGCCCCTCGCGTCCGCGGACCCGGAGGCCATCGTCACCCTGGTGGCCCCCACCCTGCAGCGCTACCTGACCGAGGACTGAGCCCCGTGTCCCGGGATGCGGACAACGTGTCCGCATCCCGGGCCGGGGGCGTAGCCTCGTAACCGAGCCATATCCACAGTCGTACAGTCGCGGCAGGCGCCCCGCGCCACCGCACTCATGGGGAGTGAACCCGATGCCCGAGCTGAGGTCCCGCACCGTCACCCACGGCCGCAACATGGCGGGCGCACGCGCCCTTATGCGTGCGTCGGGCGTAGCGAGCGAGGACATCGGGAAGCCGATCATCGCGGTCGCCAACTCGTTCACGGAGTTCGTCCCCGGACACACGCACCTGGCCCCGGTCGGCCGCATCGTCTCCGACGCCATCCGCGCCGCGGGCGCGATCCCGCGCGAGTTCAACACGATCGCCGTCGACGACGGCATCGCCATGGGCCACGCCGGCATGCTGTACTCCCTGCCCTCCCGCGACCTCATCGCGGACAGCGTGGAGTACATGGTCGAGGCGCACTGCGCCGATGCCCTGATCTGCATCTCCAACTGCGACAAGATCACCCCCGGCATGCTGATGGCCGCCATGCGCCTCAACATCCCGGTCGTGTTCGTGTCCGGCGGCCCGATGGAGGCCGGCCAGGCGACCCTCGTCGACGGCACCGTCCGCAAGCTCGACCTGATCGACGCCATGGTCGACGCCTCCAACGAGAACGTCTCGGACGCGGACATCCTGCGCATCGAGGAGAACGCCTGCCCGACCTGCGGTTCCTGTAGTGGCATGTTCACCGCCAACTCGATGAACTGTCTCGCCGAGGCCATCGGCCTGGCTCTCCCCGGCAACGGCTCGGTCCTCGCCACGCACACCGCCCGCCGCGCCCTGTACGAGAACGCCGGCCGGACGGTCGTGGAGATCACCAAGCGGTACTACGAGGACGGGGACGAGTCCCTCCTGCCGCGCAACATCGCCACCCGCCAGGCCTTCGAGAACGCCATGGCCCTCGACATCGCCATGGGCGGCTCCACGAACACGATCCTGCACCTGCTGGCCGCCGCGCAGGAGGCGGGCCTGGACTACGACCTCACCGACATCGACGAGGTCTCGCGCCGCGTGCCGTGCCTGGCCAAGGTCGCGCCGAACGTGGCGCCGGGCGGCACGTACTACATGGAGGACGTCCACCGGGCCGGCGGCATCCCCGCCATCCTCGGCGAGCTGCACCGCGGCGGGCTCCTCAACAAGGACGTCACCACCGTCCACTCCAAGGGCCTGGAGGACTGGCTCGCGAAGTGGGACGCCCGCTCCGGAACGGCGTCGGAGGAGGCCATGGAGCTGTGGCACGCGGCCCCCGGCTGCAAGCGCTCCGCCACCGCCTTCTCCCAGTCCGAACGCTGGGAGACCCTCGACCTCGACGCCGAGGGCGGCTGCATCCGCTCGGTGCAGCACGCGTACTCCAAGGACGGCGGCCTCGCCGTCCTGCGCGGCAACATCGCCGCCGACGGCTGCGTCGTGAAGACCGCCGGCGTCGACGAGTCGATCTGGACCTTCGAGGGCCCGGCCGTCGTCTGCGAATCGCAGGACGAGGCCGTCGACAAGATCCTCCGCAAGGAGATCCAGCCGGGCGACGTCGTCGTCATCCGCTACGAGGGCCCGCGCGGCGGCCCCGGCATGCAGGAGATGCTCTACCCGACGTCCTTCCTGAAGGGCCGCGGCCTCGGCAAGGTCTGCGCCCTGGTGACGGACGGCCGTTTCTCCGGCGGCACCTCGGGCCTGTCCATCGGCCACGCCTCTCCGGAGGCCGCCTCGGGCGGCACCATCGCCGTCGTCGAGGACGGCGACCGGATCCGGATCGACATCCCGAACCGCTCGATCGAGCTCCTGGTGGACGAGGCCACGCTGGCCGCCCGCCACGAGGCGCTGGGCGGCGTCTACGCCCCGAAGAACCGCGAGCGCAAGGTCTCGGCGGCCCTGCGGGCCTACGCGGCGATGGCCACGAGCGCCGACAAGGGCGCGGTCCGCGACGTCAGCCGTCTCTGACACCCCGGTCCGCGGGCGCGCCGGCCCCGCCGGGCGCCGGCGGCGCGGACCACCGCGAACCCCCGCCGGGACTCCCGGCGGGGGTTCGCCGCGTTCGGCCGGAGCGTCGCCCGCAGCTTCGGCACGTCCGGCTTGCCGCCGGGCCGGACGGTCGCCACCGCGCCGGGGGGACCCCGTGAGCCACCCCCGCGGGGCTACCAGGCCGACGGGTTCGTGGCGTCCGCGGCGAAGACCGAGCCGTCCGGGGCCGAGGCGTAGATGCGGCCGGCGGCGGCCACCGGTGACGGAAGGGACGCCGTGAACGTGTTCGGGGCGGAGGCCATCCGCGGTCTGGTCTGGCCGGCCGGGCGGCCGGATCCCGCGTCGACCGCCAGCAGCCGGCCGTCCGGGGCCGTCAGGTAGACCCGCCCGTCGGCGAACACCGGCCGGGACGCGACCGCCAGGCCCGTCTCCAGCCGCCACTCCTCCCGGGCCGCGCCGATCGCCGCCAGCCCGCCCGAGGCGCCGAACGCGTACACCACCCCGTCCGGGCCCACCGACGCCTGAGCCTGGTAGAGCGGCGTCGCCAGCTGCACCCGCTTCACGGCACGCGTGCCGAGATCCACCCGCACGACCGCGTCCGTCTTCATCTGCACGTCGCTGTCCAGCAGGTAGATCCCGCCCTGCGCCACGCCGACCGGCTTGAGCAGTCCGGCGGTCCGCAGCTGCCAGCGGGCCGCGCCGTTCGCCGGGTCCACCGCCGTGAGCTGCGTCGACCTGCCGTCGCCGTCCGGCGTCGACACGTACACCGCCGGGACCTGCCCGCCGGTCTCCTCCGGGCCGCTCCACCAGACGGAGCCGACGCCGCCGATCTGCTTCGTCCAGCGCGGGGCTCCGGTCGCCGCGTCCAGCGCGGTGACGTTCCCGTTGGCCGCGACGGCCAGCACCAGCGCCCCGGCGGGGACGACGTGCGCGCCGCCGGGCAGGCTGTGCCGCCAGCGTTCCCCACCCGTGGCCGGGTCCCGGGCCTGGAGCAGTTCGCTGCCCTGCGCCACCGCGAGGACGAGCCCGCCCGCATACAGCGGGGCGTCCTTCGCGGTCCGGGTGCCGGCGGGGGTGTTCGCCGGGACGGACCACATCACCGATCCGTTGGCCGGGCTGAGCCGGGCCGCGGCCAGTCCCGCACCCGAGCAGTAAAGGGCCGCGCCCTGCCAGGAGCAGGCAACGGTCGACTGCCCCTGCCCCTGACCTTGCCCGTGATCGCCGCTCAGCGGGACCGCCCACGGTACGAACGGCTCCGCTGACGGCGCGACGTGGCCGGACCGCTCCGCGGCGAGCCGTCCCGCCTCACCGCCGCCGTCCGACCCGAACGCCAGGTATCCGCCGGTCGCCGCGACCGCCAGCAGCAGTCCGAGCCCCGCCGCCGCGAACACCGGCCTGCGCCGCTCCGTGCCCCGGCCCGCGCCGCCGGGCGCGACCCGGTCCCGCCGGTGGGTGGCCTCCTCGGCCCGGACCGCCGGCCTCGCCCCGAGCGGTGTCCGCGGCTGCGGGATGAAGCTCTGCGTGTCCTCGGAGGTCGGGTACGCCACCGCCCGCATCTGCGCGATCAGCTGCTCCGCGGTGGGCCGGTCCGCCGGCTCCTTCGCCAGGCACCGCGCGACGAGCGGTACGAGCTGTTCCGGCAGACCGGTCAGGTCGGGCTCGCTGTGCACCACCTGGTACGCCACGAGGTAGTGGCTGTCGGAGTCGAACGGCCCGTGCCCCGTCGCCGCATGGACGAGCACGGCCCCCAGGGCGAAGACGTCCGCCGCCGTCCCGACCTCCCGCGGCCGCTGGAACTGCTCCGGGGCCATGTACGGCGGCGTCCCGATCAGCTTTCCGGTCTCGGTCCGCAGATCGCTGTCCGCCGGCCGCGAGATGCCGAAGTCGATGACCCGCACCCCGTCCGGGGCCATCAGCACGTTGCTGGGCTTGAGGTCCCGGTGGACGACGCCCGCCCGGTGGATGTCCCGCAGGGCCTCCGCCAGTCCGGCGGCGAGCCGGGCCAGTTCCGGCGGGTCCAGCACCCGCTCCCGTACGCGCTCGGACAGCGTCGGGGCGTCGATGAACAGGGTGGCCATCCACGGCCGTTCGGCATCCGGATCGGCGTCCACGACGGGCGCGGTGAACGCCCCGCTCACGCGCCGGGCGGCGGTGACCTCCTGCCGGAAGCGGGCCCGGAACTCCGGGTCGACCGCATGCTCGGCATGCACGATCTTGACGGCGAGTTTCAGCCCCGATCCGGAGGTGGCCAGATGGACCACGCCCATGCCTCCGGAACCGAGCACCGATTCGAGTCGGTACTGCCCGGCGTACTCCGGAAAGCCCACGTAGTCCGCGCGCAGCGAATGCACCGCTCACCACCCCCGCCGGAGCCTAGTCGATGTGCCGTACGAATCTCCAAGGGTCCTGCTACCCTGCGCGAGTTGCGCACGGCAACACCCACGGGGGGAGATTTCGCATGTCGGTGGAGAACGATTCCAGCCAAGTCCAGAGCGTCGCCTCGGGCTCCGGATTCCCGACGTTTCCGGTCGCGCCGGGCTACCGGGTCAACGTCCGCAGCGGCCCCGGCACCAATTACTCGATCGTGGGCGTCCTGCCGTACGGCGCGTCCGTCGGCATCCGCTGCCAGTGCGAGGGCACCAACGTCTCGGGCCCGTACGGCACGACCGACATCTGGGACTGCATCGGCAACGGCGAGTTCGTCTCCGACGCGTACGTGAAGACCGGCAGCGACGGCTACGTCGCCTCCCGCTGCGGCTGACACCCCCCGCGGCGGCCGTGCCCGGCCGGGGGCACCGCCCCGTCTGACCCGTGAGACGACCCGGGCGCGGCGGCCCCGGCGGGGGATAATCGCCGGTGTGAGCGACGACGACCAGCGAGACCAGACCCCGGCCGAGCCCGCCGCACGGCCCGCTGCGGCCGCCGGGCCCCAGCCCGAGCCGATCAAGTTCTTCGGCACCACCTGGGTGAACCACGACGGCACGTACGCCCTGCGTCGCGTCGGCATGGCCGCCGCATCGCTCGTCACCGCCATGGCCGCGGCCATGCTGCTCCGCCTCTCCTACGAGGGCCTGGAGATCGGCAACGTCGGTCCGTTCCTCAGCATCTCCGTCGTCGTCCTCTTCGCGATCGCCAGCTCCATCGCCTTCGCCAAGACCTGGGACTCCTTCAAGCGGCGTCCCGCCCCGTCGTCCGACGAGGCCGCCCTCAAGGGCCTGAAGACGATCGGTTTCATCGGCTCCCTCATCGCGTACTTCCTGCGCTGTTTCGCCGAGGCTCCGGGCGAACGGCTCCGCCGCGCCGAGTACGAGCGCGCCACCGCCGAATTCGCCCGCCGCCGCAGCACCCGTACGGGCAACCCGGCCGCGCGCCGCCCCAAGCGGAAGAAGTAGTCCTCGTCCCTCCCGGTGATTGACGCCCTGGCACCGCCAGGAGCATTATTCATCACATGATGAATAATCAAGAGCGAGAGACGGCGGCCACCACCGCCGTGCACGCCCGCGGCCTCACCGTCCGCCGCGGCACCGGCCGCACCCCCCGCACCGTCATCGACGACATCGCCTTCGACGTCCCCCGCGGCCGCATCACCGGCCTCCTCGGCCCCTCCGGCTGCGGCAAGTCCACCCTCATGCGCTCCGTCGTCGGCACCCAGGCCCACGTCACCGGCACCCTCGAAGTCCTCGGCCGCCCGGCCGGCCACCCCGAGCTCCGCTCCCGCATCGGCTACGTCACCCAGGCACCCTCCGTCTACGACGACCTCACCGTCCGGCAGAACCTCGACTACTTCGCCGCCGTCCTCGACCCCGGCCGTGCCGCCGCCGACCGCCGCCGCGACACCGTCACCCGCGCCATCGCCGACGTCGACCTCACCACCCACGCCGGCGCACTCGCCGGCAACCTCTCCGGCGGCCAGCGCAACCGGGTCTCCCTCGCCGTCGCACTCCTCGGCACCCCGGAGCTCCTCGTCCTCGACGAACCCACCGTCGGCCTCGACCCGGTCCTGCGCCGCGACCTGTGGAACCTGTTCCACGACATCGCCGCCACCCGCGGCACCACGATCCTCGTCTCCTCACACGTCATGGACGAGGCCGAGCGCTGCCACGACCTGCTCCTCATGCGCGAGGGCCGCATCCTCGCCCAGGACACCCCCGACGCACTGCGCACCCGTACCCGGTCCGCCACCGTCGAAGAGGGCTTCCTCCGCCTCGTCGACGAGGCCAACGCCAACGCCGACGCCCGCGCCGGCGCCGACACCAACGCCCCCACAGCCCCCGCCGCAGTCCAGGAGCAGAACCGATGACCGCCACCACCGCCCTCAGCGGCGCCCGCACCGCCGCCACCGCCGCCCGCGTCCTGCGCCAGCTGCGCCACGACCCGCGCTCCATCGCACTGATGCTGCTGGTCCCCGTCCTGATGCTGACGCTGCTGCGCTTCGTCTTCGACGGGAGCCCGCGCACCTTCGACAGCATCGGGGCGTCCCTCCTCGGGATCTTCCCCCTGATCACCATGTTCCTGGTGACCTCGATCGCCACCCTGCGCGAGCGCACCTCCGGCACCCTCGAACGCCTCCTCGCCATGCCCCTGGGCAAGGGCGACCTGATCGGCGGCTACGCCCTCGCCTTCGGCGCCGTCGCCGTCGTCCAGTCCCTCCTCGCCACCGGCCTGGCCCTGTGGCTCCTCGGCCTCGACATCGTCGGCTCGCCCTGGCTGCTCCTGCTCGTCGCCCTCCTCGACGCGCTGCTCGGCACCGCCCTCGGCCTGTTCGTCTCCGCCTTCGCCGCCAGCGAGTTCCAGGCCGTCCAGTTCATGCCGGCCGTGATCTTCCCCCAGCTCCTGCTCTGCGGGCTCTTCGCCGCCCGCGACACCATGCAGCCCGTACTCGAAGGCATCTCGAACGCGCTGCCCATGTCCTACGCCGTCGACGGAATGACCCAGGTCCTCACCCACACCGACATGACCGCCGACTTCGTCCGCGACGCCGTGATCGTCGCCGCCTGCGCCCTGCTCGTCCTCGCCCTCGGCGCGGCCACCCTCCGGCGCCGCACCCCCTGACCGCGGAGCGACCACGGAGCGGACACCCCCTCGTCACGGCGCCCCCGGGTGCAAGGATGAGGACGTACGTCCTGAAGGTTCGTTCGGCGAGGTGAATCGGGCATGACCCAGACAGTCGCAGTCCTCGGTACCGGCAAGATCGGCGAGGCGCTGCTCAGCGGGATGATCCGGGGCGGCTGGCCCGCCTCCAAACTCCTCGTCACCGCCCGCCGTCCCGAGCGCGCCGAGGAGCTCCGCTCCCGCTACGGCGTCGAGGCCGTCAGCAACGCGGAGGCCGCCAAGCGCGCGGACACCCTCATCCTCACGGTCAAGCCGCAGGACATGGGCAAGCTCCTGGAGGAGCTCGCCCCGCACGTGCCCGCCGACCGCCTGGTCATCAGCGGCGCCGCCGGCATCCCCACCTCCTTCTTCGAGGAGCGGCTCGCCCACGGCACCCCCGTCGTCCGCGTCATGACGAACACCCCCGCCCTCGTCGACGAGGCCATGTCCGTCATCTCGGCCGGCAGCCACGCCACCGCCGGGCACCTCGCCCACACCGAGGAGATCTTCGGCGGCGTCGGCAAGACCCTGCGCGTGCCCGAGTCCCAGCAGGACGCGGCCACCGCCCTCTCGGGCTCCGGACCCGCCTACTTCTACTTCCTCGTCGAGGCGATGACCGACGCCGGCATCCTCCTCGGCCTGCCCCGCGCCCAGGCCCACGACCTGATCGTGCAGGCTGCGATCGGCGCCGCGGTGATGCTCCGCGACAGCGGTGAACACCCGGTCAAACTCCGCGAGGCCGTCACCTCCCCGGCCGGCACCACCATCAACGCGATCGTCGAACTCGAACGCCACGGCGTACGGGCCGCCCTGATCGCAGCCCTCGAAGCGGCTCGCGACCGCAGCCGCGAACTCGCCTCCGGCAACAGCTGACCCGGCCACGGCCGCGTCCCGTACGCCGGTGCGGGACGCGGCCGGGCCGGGCCGCGGGCCGGTCAGGCCTCAGGGCGCCAGCAGCCCGATCGCCCGATAGGCCCGGTCCACGTACGGCCGCGCCAGTGCCCGCGCCCGCCCGGCCCCCTCCCGCAGCACCTTCTCCACCGCCGCCGGATCGGCCGCCAGCTCGGCATGTCGCTCCCGCACCGGCCGCAGCACCTCCACCACCGCGTCGGCGACGTCCCGCTTGAGGTCCCCGTACCCGCCGTAGCCGTCCGCGAGCACGGCCGGCTCCCCGCCGGTGCAGGCCGCCAGCACGTCCAGCAGGTTCGCCACCCCGGGTCGCGCCTCCCGGTCGTAGACGACCCCGCCGTCCCCGCTGTCGGTCACGGCCCGCATGACCTTCTTCCGGATCACCTCCGGCTCGTCCAGCATGAACACCACCCCGGGCCCCGCCCCGCCGGACTTCCCCATCTTCGACGTCGGGTCCTGGAGGTCCATGACCCGCGCCGCCACCTTCGGCAGCGTCACCTTCGGCACCGTGAACGTGTGCCCGTACCGCTGGTTGAACCGCACCGCCAGATCCCGGGCCAGCTCCACGTGCTGCCGCTGGTCCTCACCCACGGGGACCTCCTCCGTCCCGTACGCCAGGATGTCGGCGGCCATGAGCACCGGATACGTCAGCAGCGACAGCCGCACGCTCTCCCCGGTCCTCTGGGCCCGGGCCGATTTCTCCTTGTACTGGACCATCCGCCGCAGTTCCCCGTCGGCGGCGGTGCACTCCAGTACGTACGACAGCCGGGTGTGCTCGTCGACGTGGCTCTGCATGAACAGGGTGCACTTCTCCGGGTCCAGCCCGGAAGCGAGGAACAAGGTGGCGACTTGCCTGCTCAGCCGGCGTACTCGGGCCGGATCGTGCTCGACGGTCAGTGCGTGCAGGTCGACGACGCAGAACAGGGCCTCGTCCGGCTCCTGGTCGGCGGCGACCCACTGCCGGATGGCCCCCAGGTAGTTCCCCAGCGTCAGGTGCCCGGTCGGCTTGATGCCGCTGAAGATCCTCGTCGTCATGTCATGTCTCCCTGTTCGTGGCTGGTGTGGTGACCGCCGCGGCGGGCGACCGAGCCACTCCTCAGAGGGAGAAACAGAAACGGCCGCCGTAGCGGCGGCCGTGAGCGCATGCGTGCTCGCGTGGATGGTCGGCCGCCGTCAGGCGGCCCACCAGCAAAGGCTGAGCGTGAGCGCATGCGTAGTCATGGGCCACAGGCTAGCTCTTCCGGTGGCCCCTGTCCTGGAGTTGACACATGAGTGCGGGATCCGTAAGGTTCTCCGAGTTGTCCGACGTGAGCGCCGACCCCGGTCGGTCCCCGGACAGCCGTCCCGCACCTACACATTCGAACGAACGACTTACTCTGTCGTCTCGTTTTCATGCGTATTTGCGAATGAGGAATCCGTGTCCGAGGACGCAGCCGCCGATTAGGTTCGGGGGCAAGGAATCCGCTACTGTCTCACTCGCCGCAAGGGCCAACAACCCAAGCGGCGCAACCCGCTGACTGGGAGTCAGGCCCGAAAGGATCTGATAGAGTCGGAATCGCCGGAAAGGGAAACGCGAAAGCGAGGACCTGGAAAGCGAAACCCGCTTCGACCGGGAATCGGACACGAAAGAGTCTGATAGAGTCGGAAACGCAGGAAAGAAGAACGAAAGCCCGGAGGAAAGCCCGTGAGGGTGAGTACAAAGGAAGCGTCCGTTCCTTGAGAACTCAACAGCGTGCCAAAAATCAACGCCAGAAGTTGATACCCCGTCCACTTCGGTGGATGAGGTTCCTTTGAAAAAGACCTGTCGGGCCTTCGGGCACTGGCAGGCGACAACACAGCGAGGACGCAGTGGTCAGTCGGTCATATTCCGACCATGACTGGCCCGCTCAACGTGTGTGTGCACCCGATTACGGGTAAACATTCATGGAGAGTTTGATCCTGGCTCAGGACGAACGCTGGCGGCGTGCTTAACACATGCAAGTCGAACGATGAAGCCCTTCGGGGTGGATTAGTGGCGAACGGGTGAGTAACACGTGGGCAATCTGCCCTTCACTCTGGGACAAGCCCTGGAAACGGGGTCTAATACCGGATAATACTCCTGCCTGCATGGGTGGGGGTTGAAAGCTCCGGCGGTGAAGGATGAGCCCGCGGCCTATCAGCTTGTTGGTGGGGTAATGGCCCACCAAGGCGACGACGGGTAGCCGGCCTGAGAGGGCGACCGGCCACACTGGGACTGAGACACGGCCCAGACTCCTACGGGAGGCAGCAGTGGGGAATATTGCACAATGGGCGAAAGCCTGATGCAGCGACGCCGCGTGAGGGATGACGGCCTTCGGGTTGTAAACCTCTTTCAGCAGGGAAGAAGCGAAAGTGACGGTACCTGCAGAAGAAGCGCCGGCTAACTACGTGCCAGCAGCCGCGGTAATACGTAGGGCGCAAGCGTTGTCCGGAATTATTGGGCGTAAAGAGCTCGTAGGCGGCTTGTCACGTCGGATGTGAAAGCCCGAGGCTTAACCTCGGGTCTGCATTCGATACGGGCTAGCTAGAGTGTGGTAGGGGAGATCGGAATTCCTGGTGTAGCGGTGAAATGCGCAGATATCAGGAGGAACACCGGTGGCGAAGGCGGATCTCTGGGCCATTACTGACGCTGAGGAGCGAAAGCGTGGGGAGCGAACAGGATTAGATACCCTGGTAGTCCACGCCGTAAACGTTGGGAACTAGGTGTTGGCGACATTCCACGTCGTCGGTGCCGCAGCTAACGCATTAAGTTCCCCGCCTGGGGAGTACGGCCGCAAGGCTAAAACTCAAAGGAATTGACGGGGGCCCGCACAAGCGGCGGAGCATGTGGCTTAATTCGACGCAACGCGAAGAACCTTACCAAGGCTTGACATATACCGGAAAGCATTAGAGATAGTGCCCCCCTTGTGGTCGGTATACAGGTGGTGCATGGCTGTCGTCAGCTCGTGTCGTGAGATGTTGGGTTAAGTCCCGCAACGAGCGCAACCCTTGTCCTGTGTTGCCAGCATGCCCTTCGGGGTGATGGGGACTCACAGGAGACCGCCGGGGTCAACTCGGAGGAAGGTGGGGACGACGTCAAGTCATCATGCCCCTTATGTCTTGGGCTGCACACGTGCTACAATGGCCGGTACAATGAGCTGCGATACCGTGAGGTGGAGCGAATCTCAAAAAGCCGGTCTCAGTTCGGATTGGGGTCTGCAACTCGACCCCATGAAGTCGGAGTCGCTAGTAATCGCAGATCAGCATTGCTGCGGTGAATACGTTCCCGGGCCTTGTACACACCGCCCGTCACGTCACGAAAGTCGGTAACACCCGAAGCCGGTGGCCCAACCCGTAAGGGAGGGAGCTGTCGAAGGTGGGACTGGCGATTGGGACGAAGTCGTAACAAGGTAGCCGTACCGGAAGGTGCGGCTGGATCACCTCCTTTCTAAGGAGCACAGTACCGATTGCAGACAAACGTTCTGCACGGTCAGCTCATGGGTGGAACGTTGATTAGTTGGCACGGTTTCCTGATCTCTCTGTAAGTACTGCTTCGGCGTGGAACACAGTGAAGTGAGGGTGATCGTGCTTGGCACGTTGTTGGGTCCTGAAGGTACGGCCGTGAGGTCTTGTCTTCAGTGCCGGCCCCAGTGAACTCGCCAGCTTGTCTGGTGGGGTGATGGGTGGCTGGTCGTTGTTTGAGAACTACACAGTGGACGCGAGCATCTGTGGCCAAGTTTTTAAGGGCGCACGGTGGATGCCTTGGCACCAGGAACCGATGAAGGACGTGAGAGGCCGCGATAGGCCCCGGGGAGCTGCCAACTGAGCTTTGATCCGGGGGTGTCCGAATGGGGAAACCCGGCAGTCGTCATGGGCTGTCACCCACTGCTGAACACATAGGCAGTGTGGAGGGAACGAGGGGAAGTGAAACATCTCAGTACCCTCAGGAAGAGAAAACAACCGTGATTCCGGGAGTAGTGGCGAGCGAAACCGGATGAGGCCAAACCGTATGCGTGTGATACCCGGCAGGGGTTGCGCATGCGGGGTTGTGGGAATGAGCTTGATCGGTCTGCCGGCCGGTCGGCGAGTCAGAAACCGTTGGTGTAGTCGAAGGACATGCGAAAGGTCCGGCGTAGAGGGTAAGACCCCCGTAGACGAAACATCAGCGGCTTGCTTGCTCATCTCCCAAGTAGCACGGGGCCCGAGAAATCCCGTGTGAATCTGGCGGGACCACCCGCTAAGCCTAAATATTCCCTGGTGACCGATAGCGGATAGTACCGTGAGGGAATGGTGAAAAGTACCGCGGGAGCGGAGTGAAATAGTACCTGAAACCGTGTGCCTACAAGCCGTGGGAGCGTCGCTCATTGGGTTTACCCAATGGGTCGTGACTGCGTGCCTTTTGAAGAATGAGCCTGCGAGTTAGCGGTGTGTAGCGAGGTTAACCCGTGTGGGGAAGCCGTAGCGAAAGCGAGTCCGAATAGGGCGATTGAGTTGCACGCTCTAGACCCGAAGCGGAGTGATCTAGCCATGGGCAGGTTGAAGCGGAGGTAAGACTTCGTGGAGGACCGAACCCACCAGGGTTGAAAACCTGGGGGATGACCTGTGGTTAGGGGTGAAAGGCCAATCAAACTCCGTGATAGCTGGTTCTCCCCGAAATGCATTTAGGTGCAGCGTCGTGTGTTTCTTGCCGGAGGTAGAGCACTGGATAGGCGATGGGCCCTACCGGGTTACTGACCTTAGCCAAACTCCGAATGCCGGTAAGTGAGAGCACGGCAGTGAGACTGTGGGGGATAAGCTCCATGGTCGAGAGGGAAACAGCCCAGAGCATCGACTAAGGCCCCTAAGCGTACGCTAAGTGGGAAAGGATGTGGAGTCGCAGAGACAACCAGGAGGTTGGCTTAGAAGCAGCCACCCTTGAAAGAGTGCGTAATAGCTCACTGGTCAAGTGATTCCGCGCCGACAATGTAGCGGGGCTCAAGCGTACCGCCGAAGTCGTGTCATTGCAGCAATAGGGCCAACGCCCGCTGTGATGGGTAGGGGAGCGTCGTGTGCCGGGTGAAGCAGCAGCGGAAGCTAGTTGTGGACGGTTCACGAGTGAGAATGCAGGCATGAGTAGCGATACACACGTGAGAAACGTGTGCGCCGATTGACTAAGGGTTCCTGGGTCAAGCTGATCTGCCCAGGGTAAGTCGGGACCTAAGGCGAGGCCGACAGGCGTAGTCGATGGACAACCGGTTGATATTCCGGTACCCGCTTTGAAACGCCCAATATCGAATCAGGCGATGCTAAGTCCGTGAAGCCGTTCCGGACCCTTCGGGGAAAGGAAAGTGGTGGAGCCGACGAACCAGACTTGTAGTAGGTAAGCGATGGGGTGACGCAGGAAGGTAGTCCAGCCCGGGCGGTGGTTGTCCCGGGGTAAGGGTGTAGGCCGAGGGGTAGGCAAATCCGTCCCTCATATAAGGCTGAGACCTGATGCCGAGCCGATTGTGGTGAAGTGGATGATCCTATGCTGTCGAGAAAAGCCTCTAGCGAGTTTCATGGCGGCCCGTACCCTAAACCGACTCAGGTGGTCAGGTAGAGAATACCGAGGCGTTCGGGTGAACTATGGTTAAGGAACTCGGCAAAATGCCCCCGTAACTTCGGGAGAAGGGGGGCCATCACTGGTGATCGGACTTGCTCCGTGAGCTGGGGGTGGCCGCAGAGACCAGCGAGAAGCGACTGTTTACTAAAAACACAGGTCCGTGCGAAGCCGTAAGGCGATGTATACGGACTGACGCCTGCCCGGTGCTGGAACGTTAAGGGGACCGGTTAGTGACCTTTCGGGGTTGCGAAGCTGAGAACTTAAGCGCCAGTAAACGGCGGTGGTAACTATAACCATCCTAAGGTAGCGAAATTCCTTGTCGGGTAAGTTCCGACCTGCACGAATGGCGTAACGACTTCTCGACTGTCTCAACCATAGGCCCGGTGAAATTGCACTACGAGTAAAGATGCTCGTTTCGCGCAGCAGGACGGAAAGACCCCGGGACCTTTACTACAGTTTGATATTGGTGTTCGGTTCGGCTTGTGTAGGATAGGTGGGAGACTTTGAAGCAGCCACGCCAGTGGTTGTGGAGTCGCCGTTGAAATACCACTCTGGTCGTGCTGGATGTCTAACCTCGGTCCGTGATCCGGATCAGGGACAGTGTCTGATGGGTAGTTTAACTGGGGCGGTTGCCTCCCAAAGGGTAACGGAGGCGCCCAAAGGTTCCCTCAGCCTGGTTGGCAATCAGGTGTTGAGTGTAAGTGCACAAGGGAGCTTGACTGTGAGACCGACGGGTCGAGCAGGGACGAAAGTCGGGACTAGTGATCCGGCGGTGGCTTGTGGAAGCGCCGTCGCTCAACGGATAAAAGGTACCCCGGGGATAACAGGCTGATCTTCCCCAAGAGTCCATATCGACGGGATGGTTTGGCACCTCGATGTCGGCTCGTCGCATCCTGGGGCTGGAGTCGGTCCCAAGGGTTGGGCTGTTCGCCCATTAAAGCGGTACGCGAGCTGGGTTTAGAACGTCGTGAGACAGTTCGGTCCCTATCCGCTGTGCGCGTAGGAATATTGAGAAGGGCTGTCCCTAGTACGAGAGGACCGGGACGGACGAACCTCTGGTGTGCCAGTTGTCCTGCCAAGGGCATGGCTGGTTGGCTACGTTCGGGAGGGATAACCGCTGAAAGCATCTAAGCGGGAAGCCTGCTTCAAGATGAGTATTCCCACCTCCTTGAGAGGGTAAGGCTCCCAGTAGACGACTGGGTTGATAGGCCAGATGTGGAAGCCCGGTAACGGGTGGAGCTGACTGGTACTAATAGGCCGAGGGCTTGTCCTCAGTTGCTCGCGTCCACTGTGTTAGTTCTGAA
>LJCW01000207.1 GCA_001298555.1 Actinobacteria bacterium OV450 | reverse complement strand
GCACCACTCGCCGGAACAACACCCACAACTCATCCGGCACCAGCCGCTCAACCAAATCCGTCATGCACGATTCAACGAACGATCACGCCATAAGAAACGGCGTCTAAGGGCGGAATTGGCTGCCGGGCGAACGCAGGTCGCGCACGATGGCGTCCGAGGCGGTCCGGCGGAAGCTGGGGGCCGGGCGGGGGTGAGGTGCTGGAGGCCGGCGGTGAAGCGCGAGATGGGGTCGAAGGTGGGCATGGTGGTCTCCTCCGGGCAGCATGACGAAGCCCCCGGCGCGTGCCGGAGGCTGCTGTAGGTGGTGCTCGTTCGTGGTGCTCGTTCCGTGGTGCTGGACGGTGCCCGGTAGTGCTGGATGGGGTTGTCCGGGTCGTGAGTGAGGACTGCCAGAGAGCGATGACATTTGCGTCCGGCCCGGGTGCCGCTTCCCGCCCGGCGGGCACCTGAGAAGAAAGTTCGGCCGCTGCTCCCGCCTGACGGGACCTCCCGCTGAACGCCCTTTCCTTGCAGGCCAGGGCGGTGTGGCGTGGTCTGCATGACAGTGGATATCAGGGTCATCCGGGCGGGTCAGATGTACCGCTACTACCTGCGTCAGACCGTCGTCGGCGACGGCCGCCGCGGCGCTCGCACACCGCTGCGCGTCGCCCAGGAGCAAGCCGGTGTCCCGGCCGGGCGATGGATGGGCCGCGGCTTGGCCGTGCTCGGACTGACATCGGGTGAGGAGGTCACCGAGGCGCAGCTGCGGAACCTGTTCGGCGAGCGGGGCCGGCACCCGTACGCGGACCGGATCGAGGCCGACCGGCTCGCCAAGGGCGAGTCGGCGAAGAAGGCGTTCAAGGCCGGCGCCCTTGGACGCCGGGTGATGGTCACGGGTGTCGACTTCGTCTTCCGGCCGCAGCCGACGATCTACCTCCTGTGGGCGCTGGGAGATGAGGAGACCAGGCGCGTGATCGAGGCCGCGCACGAGCGCGCGATCAAGCGGGTGCTCGAGTGGATCGAGGACGAGGTCGCGGTGATCCGGTACGGCAAGGACGGCATCTACCGGGTCCGGCCGCCCGACGGTCTGGTCGCCGCCCGCTTCCGCCACTACGAGGCACGTTCCGGGATGCCGCTGCTCCATGACCATCTGCTGCTGTCCGTGAAGGGGCAGCGCCTGGACGGCAAGTGGGGCTCGATCCACACCACGGCCCTGCACGAGAACACCGTGGCTGCCTCCGCGCTCTACAACGAGCTCGTGGCCGCGGAGGTCTGCGAAATGCTGGGGCTGGCGACTGAGCCGCGCACCGTCACCCTGGGGCGCCGGCCGGTGATGGAGATTGCCGGGGTGCCGCACGAGCTGATCCGCTGGACTTCCCGGCGCAGCGACCAGATCGCCGCCTGCCTGGCCGAGCTGGAGCACGAGTATGTCACCGCCATCGACGACGACGGCGAGCTGAAGTTCCTGCCCGTGGTCTCCGAGCGGGCCCGCGCCAAGCTGAACCAGATCGCCGCCCGCAAGACCCGCCCGCCCAAGCAGAAGACCCTGCCGCTCGCGCAGCTGCGCGTCTGGTGGAAGGTGAGCGCGATCCTGACCTCCGGGGCGGCCGTCGACGTCATCACCTCCCTCCTCGAGTACGCTCGTGCCGCGGCTGCGGCGATCCGGGCCAGGGTTGCCGCCGTGGTCGATGTCGCCCTGGCGGCCGTCGACGTCGCCGCGACCGTGTTCGTGATGAACGACGGCGGCCGCTTCCACCGCCGGCATCTGCTCGCCGAAGCCCGCCGCCACCTCGCCCTTGTCCTGCGCGGCCGCCGTCGCGACCCCGGCCTGGACGACCAGATCGTGGCAGCCGCTATTTCCACCCACTGCCTGGACATCAGCGAGCCGAAGACCGTACGCGGCCTGGAGGCCGGCTACCGCCTCTACACCGCCCGGTGGGCCCTGTCCGACCTCCCCGCCCGCCGCCGCCCACCCGCCTCCGCATCCGACCCGGACCGGCAGCCCCCGGCCGATCCCGGCGAGCCGGCTGCGCCCCGGCCCCCGAGCCAGGACGCGGGGGAGTGGGAGGTACCCCGCATCCCGTTGCAGTACGAGCGAGCTGTCCTCGCCGGTGCGGCGGTGCGGGAGAAGCTCCGCACCACCACCGTTCGCGGCCGGGCGTACGACGTCGCCCGGCACCAGCAGGCGGCGATGCCCGAGCAGCTACTCGCGCCCGCGACCGCCGGCCTCGAGCTCGACGGCCAGGAACAGGAGGCCGGGCCCTTCGGGGGGATCGACCTGATGGCGCTGCGGGCCTTGAGAGAGTCCCGCACAGACGTGGAAGCCCTCGATCTCACGGCCGAACGGCTGCGGCACCTCCAAGACGTGTTCTCCGAGGCGGCCAATGCCTCCCGCACCCGCGCGGACCGCTATGCCGAACAGGACCATTCCGATGGAGTGCAGCCAGCGCGCCAGGACGATCAGCAGGCGCACCGCCCGCAGGAGCCCGGACCTCACCGCGGCAGAGAGGCCGGGCACTGAGCGCATCCGGTGGCTTGGTGCGCACCGGCAGACCGGCATTCGTCAAGGCGTGACCGACTCCCCGGCGGTGTTCCAAAGCCGGGCGGGATCAGTCTGTGCGGCAGTTGCGCAGCCCCTACGACAACCCACCCTCAAGGTCAGTAGCACCCTCACGGTCCCCAGCCCTGCATCACCCAACCCTGTGAGCGAGGAACTCCAAGCCCAGCACATGCTTGCCGAAGGCGGACCCGGAGCCCTCATCCCTCTTCATCGTGGACATCCGCAAGCTCAACCGCGTCCCTTGGCACGACGGCAGCGAAGTAGCCGGGCTCATCCTCCAGAAGATGGAAGCCGCGCAGCGCTGAAGTTCTCCTGGAGAGGCTCCTCGCTGCGCACGGGGAGGATAGCCGGAGCCGACAAAGAATGAGCCCGTCCGAGGTCTGGGCGGGGATCACCCGTGTATGGGACGAGGGTGCTAACGCCGTTAGCACCCGTTGCCGAAGCGGCTCAGCTGGCGGGGGCCGATCCCGTCTTTCAGGCACCATGCATCGGGCGGCCTCCCGGAGGGTGCTGAAGCCTGGTGCCTGCCGTCAGAAGGCTTGCAGCCAGGTGACTATCCCGGTGATCAGTGCGGCGCCCGCAGCTCCGGCCGCGCCCAGCATGGCCTGGCGCAGCAGCCGGCGCATCAACCGATTCAGCTGGTGTCGTTGGTGCGGATGGGAAGGCGAGGCGGCATTTGGGGCCTTGCATTCCTCGCTGTTGTCGTCGTGCACTGCCATTCGCTGGTATCTCCTGTCTCAGCCAGGGCTTGGAGTGGCCCGTTTCATCTTCGGCGAGATGGGCCTTGGCACGGCAGGAATGGGTGTTGCCGCTGTAGACGGCACTGCCTTCCCGGCGACCCTGGTGTTGCCGTCTGAGGCGGCAACACCCGCAACGGCGGTGACCGGTTCGACAACCGGGATACTCGACGTTCGATCGAATCGGCAGCGTCAGCAACGGAGTTCTTGGACATGGAGCGCACAGCACAACCGGCTCGCTTAGCGCCTTTGAAAGAGGGCCTCCCGCCTGAGAAGCGGGCCTTCGCCGAGGACCTCCGCGGCATGTTCCAGGCGCTGGGTGTCAGCGTGCGCCGCTATGCCGCCCGTCGGCACATGGACCCCAGCACGGTGACTCGCTACCTCAATGGGGAGAGGATCCCTCCCTGGGACTTCGTTGCCGGGATCCTCGCCGACCTACGCGAGGCCGACTCACCCGTCACCTTCGAAGCCGAGAGCGGTCTGCGTACCCTGCACCGAGAGGCTGGCAAGTCTCACCGCACCGACAGTGAGAAGCAGACGCTGCAGGACCGCCTGGCCGACGCCGACGAGGAAACCCGTCGCATACGAACCCGTCAGCGTGCCCTGGAAGAAGCCTTGGTGGACCGCACCCAGCGCTTGGCTGAAGCGCACGGACGCTGTCGGCAACTCGCTATGGACCTTGAGGAGCAGCGGCTCACCCACCGCAACGACCTGGAATTGTGGCAGGGCGAGTTCGACGAGCTTGAGAGCGAGTGCCGCGAGCTCGAACAGCAGGTGGTCTACCTCCGAGAAGCCTTGGCCGTGGCTCGCGCGGAACTCATTGCGGCCGAGGATCAGTGCCATCACCTGGAAGTCCAGCTCGAGCAGGCTCAGGACCCTGAGACCGGGCCGGCTGGCCGGATCTCGCTAATGGCCGTACTGGAGGAGACAGACCGCAGCGCCTCCGTGGCAGAGCTGATCACGGTCGTTGCCGATCTGGAGTCGCGGACCCAGCGGGCCATGGCCAGTGAACTCGTGGCCTCGGTCAGCCGCTCCCGCGAGGTCCAGGAGGTTGCCGTGCTGCTCGCCGGCCTCCAGAATGCCGGACTCCATGCACACGCTGAGGCTGCTTTGCCTGCGTTGGTGATGACACGATCAGTAGAGGAGACCTGCGCACTGATGGTGCACCTGCACCGCGCAGGCCTGGAAGAGCATCTGGTCCAGTTGTTGCGCGCCTCGGTGCAGCTGCATACCCCACGCGACATCGCTGTACTTGTCCGCAGCCTCCACGCCAGCAGCCTGCTGGAGCAAGCAGCGACCCTGCTTGGAGCCGCCTGCGCAACCCGGCCGGTGACTGACGTGGTTCCCATGCTCACCTGGTTGGCAGGCACAGGGCTGGACACGTTGATCGTCTCTGCCATTGGTGCAGTCGCTGTCGAACGCTCCATCTACGATATCGCCACCCTGAGCCGCGCTCTCACGGAAGCGGGCATGCTTCCGGTCAAGAGTGCCCTGCACACCGCTGCGGCGACGCGTCGGTCCGCCTACGAGGTGGCCGCACTGGCCGAGGCTCTCTCCCGTTCAGGCCTACACCTTGATGCAGAGAACGTCTTCCGCACGACCCAAGGCCAGACCATTGAGCATCTACTCGCTCTTGTCTCCGCCCTGCAGGCCATGGACAAGCACCACGTCGTAACCGCCGTGATCAACCATGCCATCGCCTCCCGCCCAGCGGCTGATACCTGCTTGTTGATCACGGATATGCACGCCACAGGCCGCCACCAGCAAGCGTCCGAAGCGCTGATCACCGCCTTGCAGAGCGTTGCTCCCACTGACCTGCCCCAGCTCCTGAACGGCCTCAACCGCGCCCGCCCCGGCACAAAAGCCCTGCTGGAGAGCGCTGCGCGGACCGCCGGCCACAAAGAAGCCGCTGCGGTGGTCGCTGGTCTGGAGGTGAACGGGCTGACTGACCATGCACAGACCGTCTTCGGCTGCATCGTGCGTGGTCGGCCCACCGGCCACGTCGCCTGGTTCTTGATCTACCTGCGCCAGGCCCGGTCTGCCTTCATGGACAGTGCCTTCCTCGTACAGCAAGCACAGAGTGGCCCGCCTGCGCAAATGGCACCACTCCTCCTCGGTCTCGGAGCCGCAGGCCTGCAGGAGGAGATGACCGTGCTGCTACAGGTCCTGGTACACCGGGATGCAGAAGAGATCGTGCTCCTCCTACGGCAGTTGGAACGACTAAGTAGTGCTGCTGGCCCGGAGCCCGCCGTGATCGGCCACCACATCATGGAGGAGATCGCGCAGGCCAGATCCATGCCATACCAGGTCGGGCTCGTACTGGCGCTGGAGGCGGCCGGACTCCCCGGCGAAGCCACTGCGCTGATTGCGGCAGCCACCGCACGGCTGGATCGGAGCTTCACCGACGCCCTGCGTAAAGAACGCTCGAAGCATCACCAGAGGGTTCTCTCCAGGTCGTTCTGGCAGTCTGCGAAGCCCTGAGCCGAGTAAGACGTGTCCTCTAGGCGCCGCCGGAGGAGACTGCCGGAAGAGCGATGGCCGTCCTGCCGCTGAAGGGGCGTGGCGCTGTGCGGCAGGCAGTCAGCGGGTATACCACCAGCAACCCCGTCCGTGCCACGCGCTACGGCCGCGCGGTTGCTGAGCGCCTCGTGCGTACCACCGCGCCCCGTGCGCGCCTTCGTGCAGGAGGCATGCCATGTGGTGATCTGCCCGCCGTTCAGGAGTTGGCGGGAGGCCTGCCGTCGGCGTTCACTGGTAGCGGTGGAGGGGTTCGGCGGCATAGGTGCCGTCTGCCAGGATTGCATCAGTCAGCTCATAGCGCTGGCGTCCGGTCGGGCCTCTGTGAGTGACAACGGTTCCGGCGGTACGGGCGCTGACGAGATGGACCGGGTGGCCATCGGGGGCGCGGGTGCCCAGGAGGGTGTAAGTCCGGGCCTGTCGGCCGGCGACCACCTGGGAGTCCGCACTCGTGCGTACGGCGCGTCGGCGGTGGCGGAACCAGGTGGCAATGACGCCCAAAAGCAAAAGGGCCAGACCTCCGATGAGTTCTGCGATTGATCCGGTCAGGATGGTGGTCAGCATGGATTACCTGTTCGCGTGTTGTATGGAGCGGAGATCGTCGTTTCGCCAGCTCGGGCGCCGTGGGCTGACAGGTCCAGCACCGAGGCTCGGAGCGGAGGGGTATGTAGCCAGGCTCGAAGGCGTCTGAGCAGGGGGCCAGCCCGCGCGGACGGCGGCGCGGGCCCCCGGGTGGTGCGGGGTACAGAGTTGAGGATCTACCTGCGAGGCGGCGTTTCGAAGGGGTTGGATGTTGTCCTCCGTACAACACCGGGTTGTTCGGGAGACAACACGTGAAGGGGGCAGGGGTGGGGACCAAGCGGCCGGGGCGTCCGTGGGCGCCGGCGCGCGGCTCATGCCGAGAGATCAACAGCCTGGTCGATCTGATGCGTGGATGGTTGGACGGAGCTGCTGTGTCCGTCCGGGAGCTGCACAAGCGCTTGACCCCGGATCACTTCGTCTCGGGTCAGGTTCCTGAACTGCGCAAGCTGCGTGATCAGCTAGCCGGCGAGGGCTTGGAATGGGACTTAGGCCGTTTCTCTCGGATCATCGGATCGTTGGTTGATGTGTGTCGTTGACTGACGCGCAGTGGGCGCGGATCGAGCCGTTGCTGCCGGACCGGACGCCGAAGCGGGGTGGACGGTGGCGTGATCAC
>LJCW01000206.1 GCA_001298555.1 Actinobacteria bacterium OV450 | reverse complement strand
ACCGCACGCTGGTCGAGGACGGTTACCTCGCCACGCGCGCTCGCGCCCGGGCGACCGTGCGACTGCCCGACGACACGCCGACCGAGCAGGGGGCCGGCGCCGCCGCCCCCGGTTCGGCGGTCGTCGACCTGTCCATCGCCGCGCCACCCGCACCCGTGGAAATCCTCCACGCCGCCTACGTCACCGCCCTCGGGCAACTGCCCCGGCACCTGGAAAGGCACGGCTACGACCGTTACGGCACCACGGAGCTGCGCGAGGCGGTCGCCGGCTGGTACGAGCGGCGCGGGCTGCCCACGTCGCCCGACCACATCCTGATCACCAACGGCGCACAGCACGCGGTCGCCCTGCTGGCGCGCGCACTGCTCTCGCCCCGCGACAAGGTGCTGATCGAGCACCCGACGTACCCGCACGCGATCAAGGCGTTCACCGAGGCGCGCGCCCGCCTCCTGCCCGTATCCGTCGTGCCGTCCGGATGGGACGTCGCACAGTTCCGGGCGGCGGGGCGCGCGGCACACCTCGCCTACCTGATCCCCGACTTCCACAATCCGACCGGGATGTGCATGCCCGCGGAGGTGCGCGGCAGGCTCGGGCTCTCCTGCCCCACCGTCATCGACGAGACCCTGACCGACCTGGCCGAGCCCGGTGCCCTACGCGACGCTCACGCCCGCGCCCATGCCCTCGGTCATCAGCGTCGGCTCCGTGTCCAAGAGCATCTGGGGTGGTCTGCGCATCGGCTGGATCCGCGCGGTCCCGTCCCTGTTGAGGCGTGTCGAACAGATCCGGCCCGCCACGGACCTGGGCACCCCCGTGGTGGAGCAGCTCGCGACGGCCGTACTCCTGGGCGCACAGCAGAGCCGGCGGCCCGGCGCGCTCGCACGACTCGCCACACAGCGCGACGTACTTCGGGAAGCGCTCGCCGAGCACCTGCCCGACGTTCACGCACCACGGCCGGCCGGCGGTGTGACCCTTTGGGCGACCTTCCCCGAACCCCTCACCTCACGGCTGGCGGCCGTCGCGCCCGACCACGGAGTGGTCATCGCCGCGGGCCCCCGCTTCGGCATCGGCGGCGCGTTCGAACGCAACATCCGGCTGCCGTACACGCTCCCCGCGGACCAACTGTGCGAGGGGGTGCGCAGACTCGCGCAGGCCGTACGGGCCCTCCGGCACGGCAGCACGGGAGCCCACACCCCGGCGCCGGTGGCGTAGCCCTCCGCAACTCCGCATCCGTACGTGGAACTTGGTGTGGTGGACCTCGCGCAGTGCTGCCGCGAGGGCATCCTCACCGTCGCGGGGAGCCGTCCAGACGAAGCCGGGCCCGGGACACCGGAGCCCAGTGACGCACTCGGCGACAGGCCGGGCACAGACCGCGGTGGACCTGCCGGCCGCCGCACCGGCAGGCAGTCCCTGGCGCACCGGCCTGGTCAGCAACCTCTTCAACCTCAAGATCGCCGTCTTCTACACCGGCCTGCTGCCCATGCTCGCCCTGCCCGGACTCTCCCCGCACGCCGGTATGGCGCTCCTGGTCCTCCTCCACGCCATGCTGACCGCCCTATGGCTCGGCAGCTACGTGCTGCTCCTGGCCAAAGCCCGAGCCTTCTTCCAAAAGCCATCCGCGCGCCGCGCCATGGACCGCATCACGGGCGTCGTCCTGATCGGGTTCGGCATCAAGGTCGCCATGACCCACTATGTCCATCAGCGCCGCCGATCACGATCAGGCCAGTGCCTCCAGCCGGTTCAGGCGGCGCTGATGGTCATAGTGGGTAGTGGGTTCCATCAGGAGGTACCTGCTCTCTGTGGCCCTGCGTGGACCTCGCCGGGCCGGGGAATCCACTGGTGACAGCCGCACCGCTATGGGAGACGTTTCATGGACTCAAGCAGGAAGACACCCGACCACCGGGTGAAGGCACACGAACGCCTCCCGCGCCACGAACGCCGCGGCGAGCCCCGGCTGCCCGCGGTCCTCGCCACGCTGGCCGCAATCCTGCTCTACCTCGCGTTGCCGGAACGGCTCCTGTTCGTCCCCCGCTTCATCCTGCCGGCACTGGAGGTGCTGCTACTCATCCCGCTGATCGCGGTCAACCCGCGCCGCATGACCCGGCAGAACCGCTTCTCCCGGACCGTGTCGCTGACCCTGGTCGCCCTGATCGGCATCAGCAACCTGGTCTCACTCGGCTTGCTCGTGCACGCCCTGGTCACCGCCAAGGCCCACCAGGGCGGTCCCCTGCTGCTCGCTGCACTCCAGGTCTGGGCCACCGGCATCATCGTCTTCGGCCTGGCGTTCTGGGAGCTCGACCGCGGCGGCCCAGTGGTGCGCACCCAGGCGGAGCGCTCCGAACTGCCGCTGGCGGACTTCCGGTTCTCCCAGGACGAGAACGACGACACCATCGAGGAGGTCGCCGACGGCTCCTCCCGCACCAGCGACTGGGTCCCCACTCTCATGGACTACCTGTACGTCTCGGTGACCAACTCCACCGCCTTCAGCCCCACCGACACCATGCCGCTCTCCACCCGGGCCAAAGCCCTGATGGCCATTGAGAGCATCGCCGCCCTCATCACCTCCCTCCTCGTCATCGCCCACGCGGTCGGCCTCCTCGACAAGTAGCACCACGCACCGGCCCAGGCCTGCGCAGGCGATCACGCCGTGTGCGGCCACCTTCTGCCAGGCGTGCACGATCCTCACCACCGAGGCCACCGAGGCGGCTGACCGCATCCACAGGCGGGCGTCCAGCGCCGGGAAGGATCATGTGCGCCGGACGGGCGGAGCCAGTCTCAGTGGAGGCGGGGTCGGGTGATGTGCAGCGCCCTTCCCCCAGAGGGAGAGACCTGCAACCCGTGTGTAAGTACTACCTGTAGGACCTACCAAGGGGATGCAAGGCGGCGCCGCCGGCCTGGCCCCCGGACACGGAACAGACCTCTTCGTCCGGCTATCGCGGACAAGGCGTCGATCGCCACCGTGATGAGGGCGCGGGCTTCGTCTCCGTACACGGCCATGGACGACAGTTCGGCGAAGGCTCGGGCGTAGTCGGCGAGTTCGCGTGGCTGGTGCACGTTGATCTCGGCGGTGAGCGTCTCGACCACCAGGTGCTCGTTGTCGAAGAGGTAGAACGCCTCCAGCGGCCAGACGGTGCGCTCCGCCCCGAAGGGGGTGACTCCGAGGGAGACGGAGGCCAGGGGCATGACCGTGAGGAGGTGTCGGAGCTGGCCAGCCATCTCCTCGGCGGTGCCGAACCGGTGGCGGAGCACCCCTTCCTCGATCACCACGTCGAAGCGGTGACCGCCCTCGTACAGGACTCGGCTGCGGGCGATCCTGGCGGTCAGCGCCTCGGCCACGTCGTCCGGGGTGTTTTGGAAGCGCGTGATGGACCGCATGAGGGGGGCTCTGTCCAGTAAACGGGTCCGTTCCGTAGTCGGTGGTGACGGTGAGTGCTCGCCTGTGATCATTGAGCGTGCATGATGCGAACGCCCTTGTAGGAACGGTGTTTTCGGGGTTGTCGGCGTTGGTCATCGAAGATGTGGCGGACGGTGGCGAGATAGTTCGGGTTTCAGCTCGGACCCGGGATGTTCCCGTTCCCTGTCCGGTGTGCGGGGTGGTGACGGGGAGGGTCC
>LJCW01000205.1 GCA_001298555.1 Actinobacteria bacterium OV450 | reverse complement strand
CCCCCCCGTGCCCTGAACGCGCTCCCCGAAATCACGCGGGCACCCCGCCTCGGCGGCGTCATCTTCGGCTCCGCCGACTACGCTGCCTCCGTCCGCTGCGGCCTGGACTGGGACGCCTTGCGCTACGCCCGCTCGGCCCTCGTCAACGCCGCCACCGCCGCTAACATCCCCGCCATCGACGCCCCCACCTGGGAAATCGACGACCCCACCGCCCTGCGCCGCGACGCCGAGCGTGCCAAGGAACTGGGCTTCTACGGCAAGGGCTGCGTCCACCCCCGCCACGTGAAGGTGATCGACGACGTCTTCACCCCCACCGCGCAGGAAATCGCGGAGGCCCGCGCCATCGTCGCGGCCGCCGACGCCAGCGGCGGCACGGTTACCACCGTCGACGGCCACATGCGCGGCACCCCCTTCTTCAACCGCGCCCGCGCGCTGGTCGCCGAAGCGGACCAGACCTGATGAGCACCGTGCTGCCCCACGGATACCGCGCCATCGACGAAGAGCGGATCCGGGAGAACGTCGGCCTCTCCTACGACGAGCTCGCCCCCGGCCTGGTCATCGAGCACCGGCCCGGCCGGACCGTCACCGAACTCGACAGCCTCCTCGGCGCCGCCTTGAGCGGCAACGTCGCCCCCATCCACACCGACGCCCACTACTGCAGCCAGACCCAGTGGGGCCGGATCCTGGTCTGCTCCGGCGTCACGCTCAACCTCGTCGCCGGCATGACCGTCCGCAGCATCAGCGGATTGACCACCGCCAACCTCGCCGTCGACCGCGTCCGCTTCACCGCCCCTGTTCACATCGGTGACACCCTCTACGCCGAAACCAGGATCCTCACCCGTCGCGCCTCGGAAAGCAGCCCAGGCAACGGCGTCATCACCTGCCACACCACCGCGCGCAACCAGACGGACACTGACGTCATGGCCTTCAACCGGACCTTCCTGGTCCCCCTGGACGCCGACGCCGTCCGCGACGCCACCAACTACTAGAAGGGCGGGCCGTGAACCATCCGCTGACCTTCACCGCGGCCGACGGCGGCATGTGGGAGCAGTACGACCAGCTCGCCGCCCGCGCCTACGGACACCCGATCTCCGACGTCACCCACCTGCGTGAGCACGCCGACCTCCAGGTCGCCCTCCGCGGCGGCCGGGTCGTCGCGGGCGGCCTCGGCCTCCTCGTCGACCAGTTCTTCGGCGGCGCCCCCGTCCCCAGCGCCTGCCTCGGCGACGGTTGCGTGGCCCCGGAAGAGCGCGGCGAGCACCTGGCCACCGACATGGCCACCGAGCGGCTGCGGCCCCTCATCGACCGCGGGGCGGTGATCTCCACCATCGTCACCTCCTCCACCGGCTATGCCCGGCGCCTCGGCTGGGAGGCCCCGGTCGATGTCCTCGCCTGGGCCGTGGCCACCGACGACCTCAAGAAGTCCTTCACCGGCGAGGAATTCGAAGTCGAGCACGGACTCACCGACGAAGCCGAAGCCCTCCAGCATCAGCTCGCCCGGCAGTGGAACGGACCCGTTCACCGCCCCGCCTGGTGGACCCGGTGGAAGGAGGAGAAGAGTAACCTCACCGCGTACCGCTTCGCCCGCCCCGGCCTCCCCACCGCCGGCCTGCTCACCCTGACGACCAGACGCCACGAGCGCCACGGCATGAGCCTGGTCGTCCACGACTTCTGGGCCGCCAGCCAGCCCACCGCCGCCGCGATGCTCGCCTTCCTTGGCCGCCACAACACCCGCGCCAGCACCATCAACTTCCGCCGCGGCGCCCTCCCGCCCTACCCCACCCTGCTCCACGGCCTCCGCCACCACCGCACCACCGCAGAGCCCTGGCACCCCTGGATGATCCGCATCCTCGACGCACCCGAAGCCATCCGGCTGCGCGGCTGGCCCGCCGACCTCACAGCCACGGTCCACGTCGAAATCGAGAACGCGACGGGCGAAGGCTGGAACCGCTGGCTGCTCCACATCAAGAACGGCTCCGCGGAACTCACCCCCACGTGCGTCCCCGGGCAGGTGACACTGAGCCGGAGGCAGCTCGCGGTCTGGTACGCCGGCGGGTACCGCACAGCCACCAGCGCCCGCATGGCCGGAGTTCAGGCCTCGTCCGAGCACGCCCTCACGAGCATGATCCGAAGCACGACGGACCACGAGCCCTGGCTCCCAGACCACTTCTGAAGCCCAGTCTCCAGAGCCCTCCGGATCCGCTGGATCTGGAGGGCGCAGACCGGCCGCGCCACACGAGAGTCTGCGCGACAAGGCCCTTGTCCCAGTGGGGCACCGACGACGAGGCCCCGCTCCCGCCCGCGGGTCCGGGGGTCTCCTTCACCTGTCTCAAACCCCTAGCTTATGGCCTTCTCCGGCCTCACCCTCGGCACGTAGGTGGCTTTCGGCGTCTGACTGCCCGGCTTGATGGCGACGTGCTGGGCCGGGCGGCTGAGGGGGACAGTGAGGGGGAACCTGAGGGGGGTCTATGGGGGGGAATCTGAGGGGGAGCATGAGGGGGAAACCGGTTCAACGGAGATCTTGCATTTTGACTGGTCAGAGTGGGGCGCAGTGCTGGTGACTGGTCAGATTTAGTTATAGGGGAGGGATGGGTTCGGGTTTGGTGGGGTGGAGTCTGTTCCGGGGGGCTTGGGGTTGATGGGGTGGTGGTTGTAGAGGTTGGCGAGTGGGCGGGTCATGTGGCTTGGGAGGGGTGGGGTGCTGGGAGAGGACTGGAGGGCAGGCGAGGGGAGGGATGGGGGAAAGAGATGTGGCACGGGGTACCGGGGGTATCCGCGGAGACAGCCGGGGCGGTCGCCGTGACGCAGCAGGGAACCTGCTCACCTCCAATGATCGGCGCTCGTCCCGGCCGGGAGCCGGTCACCGGAAGGCATGTGCCCGCTGGAGCTGGTGGCGCATGGGGGCACTGGGGTCTGGCGCCGGGCTCGCACGCAGCACCCAGGGGAAAGGGTGCGGGTGCGGTCACCAGCCGCGGTGGCCGTCCGTCCGCGAAGACCCCGCCGCCGGCATGACGGTGTGTGTCCCCGATCCCACCGCAAACGGACCCCTCATCCGGTTGGATCCTCGGTCACCCCCAAAGGCAACCGCTACCGCGAGGAATCGTCCTCCACGTACGAATCGCTGGCGGCGAGCTGCTGGATGCCGGGCGGATCCACGTCGTAGCCGACGACGAGGTGACCCGCCTCTGCGGCGCGTACGGCCAGCCGAAGGCCTACGTAGCCTTGACCAGCGACAGCTATCTGCATGGCTGCTCCTACTCGATTGCGGTGCTTGAATGGACCGTCGTTCCTGGTCTGTAAGGAGATCGCTGTGCCTCTGGTGTCTGTCGTGATGCCCGTGTTCAACTCGGCAGTCACCCTCGGCGCAGCCGTCCGATCGGTTCTGACACAGACCCACAGCGACCTGGAGCTGCTGATCACCGACGATCAGTCCTCCGATGGCTCCATCGACCTGCTCCGAGGATTTGCCAAGCAGGACACGC
>LJCW01000204.1 GCA_001298555.1 Actinobacteria bacterium OV450 | reverse complement strand
CATCCGGGGCCGGAGCCGTCTCCGGGCCCGTGGAGACGCAGCCGGCGCTCGCGAGCAGCGCGACGAGGGACAGGGGCAGGGCCCGGCGGAACCGCACCCGACCACCATGCCGTACCGCAGGGCGGGCCGGATCCCGCGCTCACGCGTCCGGGTGACGAGGCCGGGGAACCGGCCCCGGGGTTCCGCCGGCGCGGGCCCCGGGTTCGCCGGCGCGGGCCCCGGTCCGGGCCCGCGCCGGCAGGCGTCTTCGCGTCTGGCCATCGCGGCGGGCGCGCTGGCGGGCGGTCTCGCCGTCGACGGGATCGGGGCTCCGACGGCCCCGCTCACGGGGGCCGCCCTGATGCTCCTCGCGGCGGCCACCGCCACCCTCACCGTCACGGTCCGGATGCCGACGGCTACCACGGCCGACCACCAGACCGGATGGATCGGGCAGTTCGGACACCCGGCTTGACCCGGGCCATCCCGGGAGGAAAGAGTGCGCCCGATCAAGCACTCGAGAACCACCGCATGAGCTGCACCCCGGAGACATCCCCATGTTCATATCGGTCCGCTCTTCGCTTGACCCCGTGACCACCGCAGGCGCCCCCGTACCCGGTGCCGGGACGGGCACGGTCCTGGTCGCGCGGCGGCGCAGGGCCTGACCGGCCGGGTGGGGGCCGACACCGCACCGCCGCGCCGGTCCCCACCCCCGCCGGGAGACAACGTGTCCCACCACTCCGATGAGAGCGCCGCCGTCCCCGACGACCGCCTGCTCGTACGCCCGTACGTCGCCCCCTCCGGGACATCGGCCCGGTCGACGGCGACGCCCGCCTGGCCGCACACCGGGCCCGTCCCCGTCTCGCTCCGCACGCCCGAGGCCCGGCGCGGCGACTCCGAGCGCACCGCCGGCGCGGAGCCGGCAGCCGCAACCGCCGCCCCCGGCACGGGCGCTGCGCACGGAGCCCGAGCCGCCGGGCGCGAGCGCGGCAGCCGGCTTCCGCTGGCGGTCCTCGCGCTGCTCGCCCTCGGCGGCGCCGGTTCACTGGTGTGGCTGCTGAGCGGCCCCGACCCGCAGCCCGGCCGCACCGTGGTCCGGCCGGACCTGTCCGTTCCGATGCTCCCGGCACGCCCCGGCGCCGGGGGCGACACCGAGGAGCCCTCGCCCGCTGGGTCCGTACGTGCCTCCGTGCGCTCGACGCCCCCGCCGACCGCACCGGCGTCGCCGTCGGGGCCGTCCACGGCGTCGAGCCCGAAGCCGACGCCCCCGCCGGGGACCTCGGCCGGACAGCCGTCGTCGCCGTCGTCCGGGACGCTGCGGATGGGCGACCGCGGGCCCGAGGTGAGCGCCCTCCAGCAGCGGCTCCACGGGCAGGGGTTCACGTACGTCTCGGTCACCGGCGTCTACGACAGCCAGACCAAGCGCGGGGTCGCGCAGCTCCAGCGCGACCGGGACATCAAGGGCGACCAGCCGGGGGTGTACGGCCCGGCCACGCAGGCGGCGTTCGGCGGCTGACCGGCGGCTGACACCGTCGGCCACCACCGCTCAGCGGCCGCCCGAGACCCGCAGGACGGCGCCCGTCGTGTACGAGGCGTCCGGGGACAGCAGCCACGCGACGGCCCCGGCGATCTCCTCGGGCTGTCCGGCCCGCCCGAGCGGAATGCCGGCGGCCGCCCGGGCCGGCCGGTCCGGGTCGCCCATCGCGGCGTGCATGTCCGTCTCGATGATGCCGGGCGCGACCCCGTTGACCCGGACGCCGTCCGGGCCGAGTTCCTTGGCCAGCCCCACCGTCAGGGCGTCGACGGCGGCCTTGGTCGCCGCATAGTGGACGTACTCGCCCGGGCTGCCGAGCGTGGCGGCCGTCGAGGAGACGTTCACGATGGCCCCGCCGCCCGCCTGCGCCATGTCCCGGGCGGCGCGGCGGCAGGACAGCAGGTAACCCAGCAGGTTGACCTCGACCACACGCCGCAGGTCCTCGGTCGAGGCGTCGGCGAGCCGGCCGAGCGGGCCGGTCACCCCGGCGTTGTTCACCAGGGCCGTCACGGCGCCGAACTCGGCCCCGGCGAGGTCGAAGAGCCGCTCCACGCCACACTCCCGGGACGTGTCGCCCCGTACGGTCAGACAGCGCGAGCCGGCCGCCCGCACGCGTTCGGCGACGGACGCGGCCGCCGCGTCGTCCCGGAGGTAGCCGAGCACGACGTCATGGCCCTCGGCGGCCAGCCGCACACAGGTCGCGGCGCCGATGCCCCGGCTGCCCCCGGTGACGACGGTGACGGGGCGGCTCGGCACGGGAACCTCCGGGACGGCGGGCAAGGGGAAGAGGAAGAGCGGGTCAGGCTAACACCGTGATTTCCGCTGGACCAGCAGAAATACCGGCCCGCAGAGTGGACGCCGTCATATCCGACACCACCACACACCACACCGCCACACACCACACCGCCACACACCACACCGCCACACACGGCACCGTCACGTCCGAGGAGTTGCGCCATGTCGACCTTGCGGGTCACCGCCGAAGAGCTGACCGTCCACGACCATCCGAACGCCGACGCGCTGGAGCTGGCCCAGGTCGGTCTGTACCGCGCTGTCGTCGCCAAGGGCGCTTACCGCACCGGCGAGTTCGCCGTCTACATACCCGAACAGGCCGTGCTGCCCGCCGCACTGATCGAGGAGCTCGGGCTGACCGGGCGCCTCGCCGGCGGCGACGCCGACCGGGTCAAGGCAGTCCGGCTGCGCGGGGAACTGTCGCAGGGGCTCGTGTGCCGGCCGCGTGCGCTGGCCGGAGTGGACCTGGCGCGGGCGGCGCAGGAGGGCACGGACTTCGCCGGACTGCTCGGGATCACCAAGTGGGCGCCGCCCGTCCCGACGACGATGAACGGCGAGGTGGAGTCGGCGCCCGACCTGCTGCCGTGGGTGGACATCGAGAACCTCCAGCGCTACCCGCACCTCTTCGAGCCCGGGGAGCCGGTCGTCCTCACCGAGAAACTGCACGGCACGGCCTGCCTGCTGACCTACGTTGCGGACGACGGGCGCGTGCTCGTGTCCTCCAAGGGGTTCGGGGCCAGGGGACTGGCGCTCAAGGAGGAGGAGCGCAACCTGTACTGGCGGGCCGTACGCGGCCACGGCGTCCCGGAGGCCGCCGCGAAGGCCGCCGCTCGGCTCGGCGCCACCCGGATCGGCGTGTTCGGCGAGGTGTACGGCGCGGGCGTCCAGGACCTCGGCTACGGAACCGACGCGCGCACCGCCGCCCGGGGGCCGGGGTACGCCGTCTTCGACGTCTCCGCGGAGATCGACGGGCAGGTGCGGTGGCTGGATCCGCAGGAGGTCTTCCCCGACGCGGAACTGCCGCTCGTGCCCAGGCTGTTCGAGGGGCCGTACGCGCTCGACACGGTGCTGGAGCTGGCCAGTGGCCGGGAGACGGTGTCCGGCAGGGCCGTGCACCTGCGCGAGGGCGTCGTGATCCGCCCGGCCGTGGAGCGCCACAGCCCGGTCGTCGGGGGACGGGCCATCGCCAAGGCCGTCAGTCCGGCGTACCTGACGCGCAAGGGCGGTACGGAGTACGAGTGACCGTGCCGGGCCCCTGCGCAAGGGCACACCCTGGGGAGTGCCGTCAGCGTGGCGTCGGCCGGCCGAAGGGCGGGGCCGCCGGACCCGCCGGCCAGACGGGACTTTGACGACCCGGCCTAGGCCGTTTCTTAGCGATCACCTCGCGGCCCAGATGTGGATGGCAGCGAGGTGTAAAGCCGCCTGGTAGATGGTTGCCGTCTTGTCGTAGCGGGTGGCCAGGCCACGCCACTGCTTG
>LJCW01000203.1 GCA_001298555.1 Actinobacteria bacterium OV450 | reverse complement strand
CATGCAGCGAAGCAACGTTGACCTGCATAGACGGCGACTTGGTCGCATGTCCGGCTCAACGAGACGAGTCGGCTCGCCACGACTTTGAATCAGCCCTGGTCCGCTACACCATCGAATAGGCAACCCAATAGTTTTGACTCAATATTTGGACTCACCGATTACCTTCCGCGTAATTCGGACACCACGGGAGCAAATTCCCTCATATGTCGTTCCAGAACAGCAAAATAAGAGAAGCCGTATCGATCGCGCCGCTCACGCACTTGTCCAATGATCTGCCTAAGAGTACCCGTTAGGAAGATAGGCAACTCCAGGGCCTGGCCTGTGGTCAAGTGAGGCATCTGTTTCAGAAATGGGCGGATCACTCGCTCGCGATGGTTGGTGATCACGACGCTTTGGATCATCAGGTTGAGTTCAGCTGCCTCTCCCCGTCCGGCCGCGAACCACTGATAACGGGCGATGCGCTCATCAAGATCCTCGGCCTTTAGTGGAACCAGCCGCCCCGTTACGCTCCCTGGCACAGTGCGGGCGCCCGCAAAGGCTGCAATATCCGCATATTTTGCCGCCAGCCTCAGCACCCGATCCCCATTACCACCCACCATAAGGGGAATCCGAGGACTTTGGACCGACTTAGGGCAGCGAGAAAGTTCATCACAATTGAGCATTGTATCCAATCGCTCAATTGTGTCAATTAGGTGATCGACTCGCTTCCGTGGAGTAGTTCCATAAAATGGCGTCGCGGATTCACTTTCCGCCCTTAAATACCCTGCACCTAAGCCGAGTTCAAGTCGACCCCCAGTTAGCGTGTCTGTGGTGGTTACCTCCCGCGCGAGTAGAGTTGGGTTCCAAAAAGCCGAATTGAGGACGAATGTTCCTAATCGGGTATGCTCTGTCGCCTCCGCAGCCGCGACCAGCGCCGGGAATGGTGCCGGCATCCCTAAATGATCAGGGACGAGGATAACGTCATATCCCAATTTCTCAGCCTCGCCGCACTTCTTGCGCCAAGCCTCAGCCGACGCAAGACTGACTAGGCTGACACCGAAACGGAACGGGCTCGGCATAAAACCCCCAAGTGGACAGCAGGTACGTGTTCTCGGCGTGCAGGTGCGGGTTGTGTGACACCTGTGAGCAACGCGACCTCTGCGGTGGTCAGGCAAGTAGTCGTATCGGTCCGGGCCTGGCACCATCGGCAGATCATTCCGCAGCGAAGGCCGCGACGCCACGGTGATGCCGCCATTGACCCTCGGTATTCGCAGCGACGCCACTGATGCCGCACGGGATCGCCTTGCCTGGTCACTTCTAGTTGAGGAAATCGCGCTCCTCGATCTTCTCGCTGACTCGGCTCACTCACACTCTGCGTTCTTGTACCCCTACGACCAATAAAACTTCGGCTAGATTGCGGGCGGTACGGCGGTGGCTGCCGCCGTACCGTGGGCATCGCGGGCCATGGAGAGTCGGATTCACCTGGACGCCTCCTGTGCCCCTATGGGGTACTGAAGACGAGGACGGAGTTATGGCCGCCAAAGCCGAACGAGTTGGTCACCACCATGGCCAATGGTGTCGCCAGTGGCCGACCCGACACGATGTTCAAAGGAAGTGAGGGGTCTTGATACGAGAGGTTGGCAGTGGGCGGGATCAGTTGATGGTGAAGGGCCAAGACGCTTAGTGCTGCCTCGATGGCGCCTGCCGCTCCCAATGCATGGCCCAGGACGCTCTTGGGGGCGGTGGCTAAAGGCTGGTTCTCACCGAACACACGCAGCATAGCGAGTGCTTCGGCAGCGTCTCCAAGCCTGGTTGAGGTGCCGTGGGTATTTACATGGTCGATGTCGCGTGAGGTGCAGCCAGCGTTAGAAAGGGCAGTACGGATGGCTGCTTCAGCGCCGGCAGCGTATGGATCAGGAGCCACCGGGTGGTGGGCGTCGCTAGTGGAGGCGTGTCCTCGTAGCAAGGCACGGGGACTGGCGCGCCGCCGCAGGGCGTGCCTCGGGTGTTCGAGGACGAGAACAGCGGCCCCTTCGGAAAGGACGAAGCCGTCTCGGTTGGTATCGAACGGGCGTGATGCAGTAGCCGGATCGCCTGAGCGTCGGGAAAGTGCGTGCATACGGGCGAAGCAGCTCACAGTCATGGGAGCGAGCCCGCATTCGGCACCACCGGCTAGGACGATGTCGCACGTGCCAGACGAGATCAGGTCCGCTGCTACGCCAATCGCGGTCGCGCCGGAGGCACAGGCGCTGGCGATGGTGAAGTTGGGGCCGGTTGCCCCCAAATCGATAGCGACCTCGGCAGCGGCCATATTTGGCACACTGCGGGGAAGTGCCAGGGGAGAAACGTGCGAGGGGTGTCCCTGGCCGAGGAGTGTGAACTCGCGGACATAGCCACTTAGACTATTGCTTCCGACGCCCAGGACAACCCCGACACGCGCGGAGTTCCACACGCAGGTATCAAGATCCGCGTCGGTCACTGCTTGCCGTGCCGCGATCATGGCGAACTGGGTGAAGCGGTCCAGACGGCGTGCAAGGCGGTGGCCGAGTTCTGTGGCCGCATCAAAGTTGGGAACGGCGCATCCGAATTCGACGGGGAGTCCAGCGAGATTGTTCAGCCGCCGTGCCAACCCCCGCCCTCGGCACAGAGCTGCCCATGTGGAGTCGGTCGTGGGGCCAGCTGCAGTGAGCATGCCTATACCGGTAACTGCGACGGTGCGATTGGCTCGGATGGGCACGCTAAACTGCGTTGTCATAAGGCACGTCTCGGCATTCCGGGCAGGCGGCCCTGGAAGGCCACGGCGTGGATGATCGTGGTGCAGCGGAGTGCGCTCTGCCTGTACAGCTCACGATCTCCAAACAGAAACCAGAATCGGACGAAACGATACAGGATTCAAAAAATCTGAAACCTATTCCTCCATTCCTGAGGTGACTTTCGGAACAATCGGTAAAGGATCACCGGATCGAGAACAGACTGGCAACGGCGGGGGCCGGTTGCCTGGCGGCCACCCATGGGGTAACAATTTCTCGATCAGGTCGGCCGCTGCCGGCGCGCCACCCGACCTCTGAATGTGGCGCTGCATGACGGCGATGCCGTGGACGATGTCTGGATCGCTGGCGGCGCGCAGGACAGCGTCCCTCAGGGAGCTTGCCGTGACGAGCTGCCGCGGGAGATGAACACCGATCTTGTTCAGGGCCACCTGTTCCGCTGTGACGCGTTGCTCGGCCACCTGCGGGATCGCCACAATGGGGACGCTGTGGACAGTGGCTTCCATGACTCCGGCCATTCCGCCGTGTCCAATGAAGAGATCAGCTCCCGCAAGGATGTCGAATTGGGGCACCGAATAGTGCACCTCGAAGTGTCTCGGCAGTGCGCCAAGAGCGGCCGTGTCGACACGCCGACCAATTTTCATGATTACATGCCATCGAGTGTCGCCCAGCGCTTCGATGCACATGCGGAAAAATGGTAGATCATTATCATATAGGGTGCCGAGCGAGATCAGGAGTACCGGCCTGCCATCCCGTGTCCTGGGCCAGTCTTTGGAAAGCTGCCGCTTTGCGTAAGCCGGGCCGACATAGTCGCAAAGGATTGGAACGGTATCCGGACTGCGTTGGAAGGCACGAGGGAAGAGGGCCAGCGCTCGTCGCGGGGGTGATAGCAGGCGACGCCTGGTGAACGATTGCAAACCATGGGCAGCTAACACCGCGGCCAGTTGGTCGAT
>LJCW01000202.1 GCA_001298555.1 Actinobacteria bacterium OV450 | reverse complement strand
CCCTCCGCTCGATGCAGACGGCGTATCTCGGCCCAGTCCTCCACTTTCAGCACCCTCCAAATGATCAAGGGGGGTTAATTCTGCGGGAGCACCTGGGGGTCATTCTTACGGGAGCAACGACAGTCGGCCTCGAACCGGCCGAAGATCTCCGTCTGCTTCGGTGCCCGCAGCGAGGTCAGTCCGGTGCGGTGGAACATCCGCTGGAGCGTTCGTTCGTCCGGGGCCCAGCCGATCTGTGCTTTCAGGATCCGCCGGATCTGAGCGGCCGTCCGCTCCGGATTCTCCTTCTTCAGCGCGCTGGCCAGCTCGAACACCTCCGGAGGCGTCCGCGGCTGGGCCTGCCTGGGTGAGGGAACCAGCGCGTCGAAGCCGCCCTGGCGCCACTCCAGGATCCACCGGTCCAGCGTCCAGCGGCTGATCCTAATCCGCCGCCCGTCAGGGTCGGCGTGCTCTTCACCTGCGAGTTTGCGGACCAGGGCCCCCCGCTGCCGCCCGGTTAAGGACGGGTCGGCAGCCTCCCTGATCAGCATGTAGCGGAACAGGCCGATCTGCCTGGCCCGTTCGAGCCGGGCAGCCTGTTCATCGTCTTGGTGTGACACGTGCACCTTCCTGAGACTCGGTCGCACTCATGGGCCCGCCGAGGCTGTCAGGAACAACCCGCCTTTCATCAGGGGCAGTTGGTGTTGATCGTTGATCAAGGCCAGGACGGAGCCAGCAGCCGGCCATGCGAGACCGCCACGGCCAGCCGCCACGGCGACACCTCGCCGACGGCCGGCCACCGCGAGCGGACCGCTTCCCAGGCCCCGGCGACCGCCGAGACCGCGTCCGCGAACACCGTCAGCGTGGCCGTCGGCGGCACCGGATCGACGCCCGCGTCAACCAGAAGCACGGTGAAGTACGCGCGAACGTGCTCAGCCCGCCGCCCGAACCTTCGCAGCCACCCCCGGACCGTCTCGACCGGCCGTCCCAGCCATGCCGCGATCGTCCTCGCACCGGCCCCCGACGCCTTCGCCACCAGAGCGGCCCCGATGACCTCGACCAGATCCACCCGCCTGACCAGTACGAACGCCGGAAGAAGGACCTGCGAGGTGCCGCAGCCACCACACCTGGCCCGCCGAGGACGAACCCGGACGGGCCCCGAACCGCCCCGCAGCACCCGTCACCTGGCCCAGCCCCACGGAGTCAGCACACCCCCACAAACAGGACACTCCATGCCACCCGATAACAGCCGGGTCTCGACCCCAGCCGCGTCCGCCTCTACCGTGAGCACAAGCGCCTCCATGCGCTGCACGGCCCTCCCGGACACTCGGCCAAGAGAAATGCGGGAGGGCCTTTTGCATGCCCTCATCGGCAAGGTGCCGCCGCCAACGAACACCCCCGACCTCAACGGCATGCAACCGAAAACGTCGGCATGTTCAACGCCGCAAACCCGCCCGCGACATGGGCATCTTCAATGCCGCTCAACAATGCGGTCGCGCTGTACGAGTCGCGGCCGGGGTCGACGATCCGGCAGATCGCCGCCGATCTCGGGGTCAACCCGGAGACTCTGCGCAACTGGATCAGGGAGGCCGGCGCGAGCCGGCCACGAGGACATCGCGCCCAAGTCTCCGCGGAGCCGGCCACGCCGATCGAGGCGGAGAACGCCGCTCTGCGTCAAAGGATCCGCGAGCTCGAGGAGGAACGCGAGATCCTTCGCAAGGCGGCGAAGTATTTCGCCGGGGAGACGCGCTGGTGAACCGCTTCCAGTTCGTCGCCGACCACCAGCGCCGCCACGGCGTTAAGCGGCTCTGCTCGATCCTGAAGGTCTCTCGTTCCAGCTTCTACTACTGGCGTTCGACGGCCGGCGACCGGGCTGCCCGTCAGGCGGAAGACTCCCGGCTCGCGGCTCGGATACGGGCCGTGCACCTCGAGTCGGACGGCACCTACGGCGTTCCCAGGATCACCGCCGAGCTCCGCGACGAGGGCGAACACGTCAACCACAAGCGGGTCGCCCGCGTGATGCGGAGCATCAATCTCGCCGGGGTGCGGCTTCGCCGCCGACACCGCACCACCACGCCGGACCCGGCCGCGGCGAAGGCCCCTGACCTGCTCGGACGTGTCTTCACCGCGACCGCGGTGAACACGAAGTACGTCGGCGACATCACCTACCTGCCCATCGACGGCGGGAAGTTCTGCTACCTCGCGACCGTCATCGACCTCGCCTCACGCCGCCTTGCAGGCTGGGCCATCGCCGACCACATGCGCACCGAACTCGTCACCGACGCGCTTGCCGCTGCCCGGCGGACTCGCGGCAGCCTGGCCGGGGCGATCATGCACACGGACCACGGATCGCAATACAAGAGCCGCGCATTCGCCGAAGCATGCAGGTCAGCGGGGGTGCGTCAGAGCATGGGCGCGATCGGGTCCAGCGCGGACAACGCGCTCGCCGAGTCCTTCAACGCGACCTTCAAACGCGAAACGCTCCAGGGCCGCAAGAGCTGGTCCAGCGAGCGCGGGGCCCGCCTCGACGCCTTCCGATGGCTCCACCGCTACAACACCCGACGCCGCCACTCCCGCCTCGGACACCGCAGCCCCATCACCTACGAAACCGCCACCACAACAACATCAACTAAGCTGGCCCAAGCCGCATAACCCGTGTCCAGGATCCGGGGTAAAGGCCCAACCCCGCACCCGGCGTCCTGGCCCAGTTGTAGACCCGTGACCCGTGGGCAGGGCTTGGGCACAGCGACATCCTTCCCACCTGCCCCACAGGGCAAGCCAGTTCAGATGCCACCCGATCGTGCGGCAGACCCGAATGACGTTAGGCCGAAGTCAGGGTGAGGCTCTCTACGCCCGTTTGCGAGGTCACGCCGCCGCCGAGGCAGTCGAGCAGGTTTAATGCGGGGTAGGTGATAACGTGCACCACCGCGTAGCCGGCGAACTGACCGCTGGTCACGGTTCCGACTCCTGTCACCACAGTCTGGCCGAGGGGGCGAGTAACGACGAAGGTTTCGGCGGTCACGCTGTTCGGGCCACTGTTCCAGCCGAAGGTGTTTGAACCCGAGGTGATCGGACTGCCCGCAAGACAACTGGCGCTGACGGTGTAGGCGAACGAGTAGCTCGCGGAGTCCACCGGACCGCCGCCCATGCAGGAAAGCTCCCCCACAGCCGAGACATCGGTGGCTTGGGCGGTTAGCGTTATACCCGGGTTGTAAGTCTGTGTGGTAGATCCAGTACATGTGATGACGATCGGATTGGCGTGTACGACGCTGGGCACGGCCGCCGCTGGCAGTAGTAAGGCTGCGATGAAACCCAAGCGGATAATTCGGCGCATTGAATTCTCTCCCTTGGAGGTAAGTGCTACCGCGTTGGCGTACGCCAGAATCGCTGACTGTAGGGTGCAGTATCGGGGCGGAGATCGCTGCGCTGCTTTGGACGCGTCCAGATAGGCCTACCACCCGGGCATAGCTTATTAAACATTTTGCCCTGCGACGTAAGATCAAATAAAGTATCGAGGGCTTCGATATGCCCGCCAGTCTACCGGCGCGTACAAGATTATGCCGGTCGGGCATAGCGACTTGGCCAAAGCCACTCCTTCAGCGAGCCTTTTCCATCTGTACGGCTTGAGGGTGGGGTGGCGGCAGGATGTTGACGGTGACGTGACGAACGGGGCGTCCCGCTGGTTTGGCTGGTTACCACA
>LJCW01000201.1 GCA_001298555.1 Actinobacteria bacterium OV450 | reverse complement strand
TCCTGGCTCGCCGGCTGCCGCCGGCTCCACCGCCGCTACGAGCGCAAGGCTGAACACTTCCTCGCCTTCGTCGGCATAGCCGCGGCCCTCATCTGCCACCGCCGCCTCACCAAATGAAACGGCGCCTTAAGAAAGCCACTTCGATACCTAGGGGCAGGGGCCTGTGCTGCAGCGCTGGTGGTTACGGGTGCTTCGGCAGCCTCGGCGCTGCCGCCCTCCCTGAAGGCGGCAGGGGGTGCGATGCCGTCGGCGGAAGCCCCGTGGACGGCCAAGGAAGCGGAGCAACTGCTGACTCCCGAACGCATGGCGCTGGCGCGGCCGTGGCCGACCCAAGGCGAGCCCAGTTCCTCCGGTGTCCAGCCAGGCAAGGAAACCCTGGCCTCCTTGGTATCGCCGACTTGGCCCGAAGGTCCGAAGGCCGGAACCCTTTTCAAGATCGGTAAGGATGCTGTGCACTTCTGTGCCGCTTCCGTTGTTTCAAGCCCGCAACGCAACCTCATCGTGACGTCGACCGACTGCGTTGCAGGCGGGGAAAACCAGCAGAAACTCGCCTACGCGCCATCGGTTCGAAAAAACGCCAAGGGCGCCATCGAGACACCTGACGGGAAATTCGCCATCCCGCGTCAAGACGGCCGCAACCGGGTGTGGTCTGGCGCGCACACCGCGAAATCAGCGGGCTCAACCGAGACAGAGACCGGTACCACCTTTGCCGTCGTAGGCCCAGACGGCAACGGAAAGGAACTGGAGGACACCTCTCCCGGGCTCCGACTGCTCACGGGGGCCGACCGCGTACAGAGCAACGTACGAGTCGCCGCCAGTCCGGGCAGCCAAGCCGGACCCTGTACAGGCAGCACCTCGGAAGCTTCCATGGCGGGAGCATCCACTGCAGGACTGCGTCTGGACTGCCCGAACGGGACAGAGCACAGCCTGGCAGGGGCAGCACTGATCACCCGGTACGACGCGGCCAACGGCACAGGCGACATCATCGGGGTCGCCTCCGCCACCCCGAAACCCCAGCCCTCCGAAGCCGCCCGAACCGCGGTGTACAGCCCCTACTTCGGCCCTGACGTCCAGAACCTGTACGAAGAGGCAGTTCGTGCCAGCAAGCCCGCCCCCACTCCGCCGGCCTCGCCCCTGCCCGTCAAGCCGAGCCCCTCTGCACCGGGCACCTCATCGCCGTCTCCGACCACAGCCAGCCAGCAGCCGAAGCCCGCTGAATCGGGCGAGCCTCCGGCAGGCGGGGAACTGAAGGCGACCGCGCAGCAGATCGCCGCTGCCAAACGGGCCGAGGCGTACTGGACCCCGGAACGCATCGCCAGCGCCGTCCCCGTCGACAAGAGCAAGCCGAAAGACGGAACCGCCTCTCCCGAACGCGGCGCTGTGGCGGGAGCGCCGTCCCATTTCGACAACGACGGTGTCGCAACGGTGGGGGTCTTCCTGATAACAGAGGACGATGACCCCCAGTCCGACCCCGGCGCACGTCCGCAGTTCTGCACAGGCTCCTCCGTGACCTCGCCGACGAAGTCGATCGTGATAACGGCGGCCCACTGCCTCAGTGACAACGACCGGTTCAAGCACCTGGCCTTCGTCCCCGGCTGGAAGCCTGACCCGGGCAATCCGTCCCGAGGTACCGCACCCTACGGCGTGTTCCCCATCCAGCAGGGAAAGGTCTACATCGACGGCCGCTACCTGACCCTGGGGCCCGTCAAGGGCGACGACCTGGACTTCGCCTTCCTGCGAAGCGGACCCAACGCCAAGGGCCAGTTCCTCGAGGACGCCACCGGCACCGGCAACAAGCTGACCACCATCCACTTCTCCGAACTCGCCCAGAAGAACGTCAGTCTCTTCGGCTTCCCCGGAGACTCGAAGGCTCCACTCGTCTGCGGCCCCACCACTACCAGCGGCTACAGCGACCGCTTCCTGAAGATCGCATGCAACGGCTACGCCCCTGGCGTCTCCGGTGGCCCCTTCCTGCGCAACTTCGACGGGAAGCGCGGCGAGATCATCGGCGTCATCGGCGGATACAAGACCGGCGGCCCCACGAACGACATCTCCTACTCGTCGCAGTTCGACGGCGAAGTCACCCGGCTGTTCAACCAGGCCGTCAACAACGAAGAGCCGGACATGGGAACCCGCAGTGAGCTCGGCACTGCCGGGCTCTGGAAGCATGCACTCGGCGCGGCGGCCGGGACCTTCCACACCAGCTCCCAGGAAAACGGTGACTCCGACCTGATCGTCCGATGGGACGACGGCGAAGTGACCCTCTACCCCGGAGACCAGAACTTCGGCTTCTACCCGGGCTGCCAGAAGGACATGCCGTGCGAAACCCAGCTGGCCAAGCCGAATGATCTGTTCAAAAAATACGCAGACCTCATCACCGCAGGTGACTACGCCGGCGGGGCTGCCTACGACCTGTTGGTCAAGTGGGTCGACGGCGAGGTGACGATCTACCCCGATATCGATCAGAACACCAAGCTCCCGACTTCCCTCGACCAACATCTGCCCAACGAGATTGCGGTCGCGCCCGCCGACTCCGTGTGGAAGTACGCTCGCGGCATCGCGACCGGCAAGTACGGAGGCAACCGATGGCCTGACGACCTCATCGTCCGGTGGAGCGACGGTGAAGTCACCAAGTTAGTCGACGTCGACGGAGCCGGCCTGCACGCCGAGGAACAGCTGGCAGCGCCGAACGATCTCTGGCAGTCGGCAGCGCTCATCACAGGCGGGGACTTCGACGGCGACAGCAACGACACCACCCCCAACCATGACCTTCTGGTGGTCTGGACGAGCGGAGAGGTAAGCATCTACCCCGACGTCAGAGCCGGCGGGGTGCAAACCGAAACGGTCGTGCCCACCGCCGAGGGCAACGACACCTGGTCCCACGCCCGGGTGATCGCCGCCGGCGAATACGGAATGAACGACTGGGAAGACGACCTCTTCGTCCGCTGGTCCGATGGTGAGGTCACCATGTACGGCAACACGCAAGCCAGTGCCATGGGACGCGAGTACGTCCTCGTCCCGCCGTCGCCCCTTCTGCGCGCTGCCGCGCCGACCACGGCCGGCCGCCCCGAAGATCCATGCGCCATCGTCTGCGGCCCCGAGCTCTATCGCCGTACACACTGACGCCGCCCACCAGTACAACGTCCCGGGGCCTCGCCAACACAGCGCGGGGCCCCGGCCCCCCTCTAGGATGCTGCTATGCGGATAACCCGTGCCCTTGCCGTTTCGCTCGCCACCGCCGCATTAGCCACCGCCTGTACCCAGGGCGAGGGCAGCCGAGCCAGGGAATGGGAACCCGACGACGCACTGCAACGCGCACAGCGGGCCTTGGACGCCGACGACGCAGACACCACACAAGTAGCCGAGGCGTCCAGCTACGTCGCCTCTGGCATCGATAAGACCTTGGACACACCGGGCGACAAGCCCTACCGCTTCGACATCGCCTGCGACACTGACGGCGTCCCCACTGTGACCGTTACCGTGACCCGCGGCGCCGCCAAGCGGCCTCTTGAGGTCCACTGCGGCAACCGGCAGGCCTTACGTGTGAACGTACCTGCAGGACAAGCCTTCACAGTCAAGATCCCGCCGATCGACAAAGAACCAGCCCCCAGTGGTGTCATCGTCTGGAACCTCAACACGCTTGAGCCCCACGACGTGCACGGATGCCCAGACGACATCCAGGGCTGCAAGCAGTGACCCAAACCATCCCGCAGACCGCCCCCGGACCGCTCCCGTCGATGTACCAGGCGTTCGCTACGCGATGTGCCGACTCCGTGGGCGAACTTCGGCCCGGGTTGCCAGGTCACCCGGCCGTCCCTCTCAATCGGTGTCCGCTGGACGCCCTTGATCCCGATAAGGCGCCGTTTCATTTGGTGAGGCGGCGGTGGCAGATGAGGGCCGCGGCTATGCCGACGAAGGCGAGGAAGTGTTCAGCCTTGCGCTCGTAGCGGCGGGGGAGCCGGCGGCAGCCG
>LJCW01000200.1 GCA_001298555.1 Actinobacteria bacterium OV450 | reverse complement strand
TTCCCAGCCGGTACGGGCGGCCACGCGTTCGGCGGTCTCGCGCAGCGGGGCCAGCGCGGGGGCGGGGGCGGAGGGCCCGGGGCGGACGGGCTCGCCGGGGCACAGCAGGGGGCCGCCGCCCGCGGCGGCGGCAGCCGGCCGCGCGGGGCGCCGGTCGCGTGCGTGCGCGCCGGCGGCGTCCGCGGCGGCCGCCGCGCCGCGTGCGTCCGAACGCAGCTGGAAGAGGGCGTATGCTCCAAGCGCGGCGGGCCCGCGCCCGGCCGTCCCCCCCGGGGGCCAGCGGGCGGGGGCGCCCCCCGTCTCCGAAACGGCTTCCTCACCCGCCCGCCAGGTTCGTGCTCGCCCGCAAACTCCCCGGCTGTCCTGCGATGGGGAGGCGCAGTGGTGACTGCGGAACCCGTCACTCACCGGTGGGTAACGGGCTTGCCCACTCACCCTCCAGCGCGCAGCCCCCGGGCCTGAGGATCCGTCCCGCACGGGAAGCGGTCGGTGCTCAGAGGGAATGTGACTTGCAGCGATAGTTGTCACCGGTGACGGCCCCGGACTGCGGCCCCGCGCCGGAATCTTGGCTGGAGTCCCCAGGCAGATCCGTACTGACCTGCCGAGGCGCCGCCCGAACAGGTGTCCATGACATGCGTCCATAACTTGCAAACGAGCCAAGAGTCCCGACCGAGGCGCTTGCGGTGTGTGGCTCCCAAGCGGGGCAGGTTGCGATTGGGCCTCTACCCTCTTGAGTCACCGGCGCACCTGGAAGCATGCTCAGGACAGTCATCGTCCAGGGGGGGCATCTCGATGAGCGGGTTAGAAGACCTTGCGTCCACGGTGGTCCAGCTGATGGTCGCCGCCGCTACGGCAGCCGCCACCGGTGTGGGCGGGGCCGCCGCCGAGCAGGTGGGCGAACTGGTGCGCACCCGGCTGGCCGGCACAAGCCAAGGTGACGCGGTGGCCACGTTCGATGCGGCACCGCAGGAACCCGCCGCCCAGGCCGCGCTGCACACCGCGTTGCTGACCGTAATGACGGCCGACCAGCCCTTCGCTGTCCAGCTGACCACCATGGTGCCCGCGACCGGCACAGTGGCCGCGCCCCATTACTTCGCCTCCGCTGGGGGTGCCGTGGTTCAGGGGACCAACAACCGGCTCCGCGGTACCTTCGCCGGGCGTGACGTCATCAACCACATCCGGCAGGGTGACGCCCGCACCCTCGCCGTCCTCGCTGTGATCGTCCTCATCCTGGCACTCGCCGGGTACGGAGGGGTCCAGATCATCGGCGGCGGCAACGCCCCACCGTCCGACGCGAAGTCGCAGACCGGCGCGCAGCCTGGCACCACCGGCGGCCAGACGGGGCCCAAGGGTACTCCGCCTTCGGCTCCGGCCACAGCAGCGCAGCCCGCCGTGCGATGGTCGCTCCCCAACCACCCCTGGGTCACCGCACCCGTCGTCAGCGACGGCAGGATCTACTACACCTCCTTCGCCGGTGAGGCAGGGATGAAGCTCCTGACGATCGATGCTGCTTCCGGCACAGTGGAGACCACACTGTCCCTCAACGAGTTCGAATCACCCGGCGCACTGGCCGTCTCCGACGGGCGCTTCTACTTTGTCGACGGCAAAGGGATCCTGCACGCCGGGCGGGGCACGCAGTGGCTCTGGCACTTCCCTACCGGTGCCAGGAACACCGGGGCCATGAAGGCGCCGACGGTCGCCAACGGCACGGTCTACATCGGAGGCTGGAACAACGAACTCCACGCCGTCGACGCGGCCACCGGCGAGCGTCTCTGGAAGTTCACCGCCAAGGACCGCATCGTCTCCTCCCCCGCTGTCGACAACGGAGTCGTCTACGCCGGCAGCCGCGACGGCAACCTTTACGCCCTGGACGACAGGAATGGGCAGGAGCTGTGGCACTACGCGGCGGGTGAGCCGTTCCACGACTCCTCCCCGGTCGTGGCCAACGGTGCGGTCTTCATCGGCGGGACTCAGGGCACCTTTTTCGCCGTCAACATCCCGGGCGGCACGGAACGCTGGAGGTTCCGGGTCGAGGGTGACGTCGCCTGGGGCACCCAGATCGCCACCGACCCCATAGTGCTGGGAGACCTGGTCTACTTCGGCAGCATGAACAACACCTTCTACGCCCTCAACACCTCCACGGCGGAGAAGGTCTGGTCAGTGACCACCAAGGACTCCATCCACGACAACCCGTCGACGGCGGACGGAGCCATTTACTTCACCAGCATGGACGGCAAACTCCACGCAGTCGACACGGCCACCGGAGCGGAGCGCTGGACCTACACAAGCGAAGGCGAAGTGGTGGCCGGCCCGGCCATCGGCAAGGACACCGTCTACATCGCCACCGATATCCGGCTGTCGGACACCGGCCACCTGATCGCCTTGCAACGCTGACCTCGGAAGGTCTCGCATAGTTGCATGTCCGCCGACCTGAAGCGTCGTGTGGAGGCTGACTCATCGCCAGCACGAACGGTTGTGCGGTGACAGTCTGCGCTGCGAGGTGACATCTATCGCTGTGAGGCACAGGGAAGGTTCCCACTCCCCGGGGGCGGCGCCGCGGGGCCACTCCACGAAGTCGGGGTCGGTCAGATCCACATCATCAGCGTTCCAGCCGGCGTCCTGAGCCACCAGCACCGTTCCCATGCACTGCCCCTCCTCCGGTCCGGTTGTTCGTGCGCTCCGCAGCTCCCCAGCTGCGCAACGGTCCATCCAGACGAAGAGGCCGGACTCTCACCGAGTCCGGCCCCACGGTGGCAAGGACTGCGTTCGTGAACCGAGGGTCGTCGAGCCTTCACCACTATGCATCGCCGGCCGGAGGGGGCGGGAGGCGGACCATGACGCGAGGGAGGAAGTAGGCGACCAGGGGGCCCAGGGTCAGGGCGATGAGGGCGGTTCCGACTCCGACGGTTCCGCCCAGCAGCCACCCGATACCGGCGACCGTGACCTCGATGCCCGTGCGCACCGCGGCGATCGGCAGGCCGGTGAGGCGGACGAGGCCGGTCATGATGCCGTCGCGTGGGCCCGACCCGAACTGCGCGCCGAGGTAGAGCGCGTCGAAGAAGGCGAGTGCGACGAGGCCGAGGACGAGGTAGCCGGCCTGGGCGGGCAGGCCGTGTGGGCTGGGGAGCACGGCAGCGGTGGCGTCCGCCGCGAAGCCGACGACGGCGACGTTGAGGAGCGTGCCGATGCCGGGCAGTTCCCGCAGGGGGATCCAGGCGAGGAGCACCAGGAGCGAGATCAGGTTCGTGGCCCAGCCGAAGGAGATGCCGAGCGTCCTGGCGGTGCCCTCCGTGAGGACGTTCCAGCTGGCCGGGCCGAGCCCGGACTCGACGAGCAGCATGACGGATGCTCCGTACCCGGCCAGGCCGATCAGGAGCTGCGGGAGGCGACGGGCCTTGCGGCCCGCCCGGAGCTGAGCGGCGAAGTTCCTCCGCGGTGGTGTCACGGGCCGTCGGCCCTTGCGGGTGAGGGACAAGGGAGGTGGGGGAGGTAGAAGTGCCATGCGGCAACCCTGCGGGGTATCTGGCCACGGAATCCATAGCCAGATTGACTACGCTGGTTCGGTGAAGACCAGCTCGTACGCGATGGCGCGCATGTTGGGTACCTGGCAGCAGGGAGCCGGGCCCGCCCATCAACGCCTCTCCGACCGGCTGCGGTTGCTCGTACTGGACGGACGGCTCTCGCTCGGCGCCGTCCTGCCGAGCGAACGCGATCTGGCC
>LJCW01000199.1 GCA_001298555.1 Actinobacteria bacterium OV450 | reverse complement strand
GTCCGGCGCCGACCCGGACGCCACCTGGCGGGTGGTCCGGCTGACCCGCCGCGAACCGCTCACCACTCCGCTCCCCGAGGTGCCGGGTGCGCTCGGTGCGGGGCCGCTCGGCGCCGGGCCGCACGGCGCCGGGCCGCTGACCGATCCGCGGGCCCCGCTCGGGCGGGAGGTCCGGTACGTGGCCCTCCCGCGCGGGGACGCCCACGGCACCCCCCTGATCAGCGCGCCGCTGCTGGTGGCCCCCGAGGTCGCGCAGCTGCGCCTCGCCGACGGCCGGGCCCGGATCGAGGCCTCGTGGCTGCGGCCGCCCGGCGCGGCCGGGGTCCGGGTGACACTGACCGGCCCGCAGGGACGCACCGTGGAACTCGGCTCCCCGGTCCCCCTCGACCCGGCCGCTCCGGGCACCGGGCCCGGCGGGAGCACCTGGGCCGGTGCGGCCGGCGGCCCAGCCTCGGCCGGCAGCGGCCGTACGGCTGCCACCGCCCACGGCACCCCCACGGCCGGTGCTGCCGGCGGCCAGGCCGCGGGCGACGCGGCCCACGGCACCACCGCCGGGGGCGGACGGGAGTCGGTACGGGCCCAGGGACTGGCGGCCGGTGCCCACGTCCTGCGGGTGCAGTGCCGGTACCGGCCCGGCGACGGCGCGGACGAGGTGCTCTCCCCCGGGGTCGAGGCGCCGGTCACCGTGCACCACTGGCCCGATCCGGTGCTCGGCCTCGCCGTGGCCCCCCGGGACGCGGGCGGGCTGGAGTTCCGCTGGGCGGGGGGCGCGGGGGCCGACGTACGGCTGGTCGAGTGGCCGGGGGACGCCCCGGCGGAGGGCACCGAACTGGCGGCCGCCGAACTGCCGCCGGCGCTGCCCTGGGTGGACGCGGCCGGGATCGCCGAGCCCCCGCCGGGCACGCTGGCCACCGTCAGCGCCGTGGCGGTCCTCGGCGAGCGGGCGCTGGCCGGGCCGGGCGTGGCGGTCGAGGCCCCGGAGGCCGTCGCCGGGCTGACGGTCCGGCGGACCGCCGCCGGGCGGGCCAAGATCACCTTCGACTGGCCCGGCGGAGCGGGACGGGTCACCGTCGCACTCACCCCCGAGCGGGGCGGCGAGCGCACCGAACACCCCGTCGTACGGGCCGTGTTCCTGCGCGAGGGGCTGGAGCTTCCGGTCGGCCCCGACGCCGTCCGCGTCACCGCGTACGCCGCCCCGCGCAGCGCGCTCGCGACCGCGGCCGCCCCGCGCGAGGCCGGCCAGGCCCTGCTCCCGGCCGACGTCGCCATCGCCTACCGGGTCGTGCCCGGGCCCCGGCGGATGCTAGGGCGCGGTCCGGCCGTGCTCCGGGTGACCCTGCTCGCATCCGGCGGGGATGCCGGCTCCGGGCTGCCCGACTTCATCCTCGTCGCCGCGACGGACGGCGGGGCCCGGCCCCACCGGGCCGCCGACGGCACCGAGTTGTGCCGGGTGACCGGCGCAGAGCTCGCGGTCTCGGGGACCGTGGAGCGCGAGCTCGCCCCCTGCGCACCCGGCGGCCCGTACGCCGTGCGCGGTTTCCTCCTCGGCGGCCGTGCCGCCTCCGTCCGGCTCGACGAGCCCTCCCTCACCTCCCTGGTGGTCCGCTGACATGACCTCCGTCGTCTGCCCCTACTGCTTCGACCGTTCGGCCGCCGCGCGGCTGCCGTTCCGTTGCCAGATGTCCGCCACCGGTGTGCGCGGCGGCAAGCCCTGCACCGCCGAACTCGACGGGATATGGGCGGAGTTCATGGGGCCGAGCGTGCCGCCCGCGCTCAAGATGCGGGGTCCCGTCTTCTCCGCTCCGCGCGGGCTCGCCGGCCGGCTCGGCGGGGGCACCCGGGCGGACTGCCCGGACTGCGGCGTGTCGACGCCGGTCCGGGTCTGCCTGCGCTGCCACAGCGACTTCCCGAGCGACTACACCGACCAGGACACCCGGATCATCGCCCTGCTCGGTCCCAAGGCGTCGGGCAAGAGCACGTACGTGTCGGTGCTGATCAACGAGTTGCGCAACCGGGTGGGCCGCGCGTACGGCGCCTCCATCACGGCGATGGGCGGCGAGACGCAGCGCCGGGACCGGGAGATGGCCGAGGACCTGTACGACCGGCTGCGGCTGCCGCAGGCGACCAGACCCGCGGCCCTGGGCTTCAACGACCCGCTGCTGTACCGGCTGAGCCTGCCGCTGCGCCGCCGGTTACGCGGGGACGGCAGCCGGCACACCGCGCTGGTCTTCTTCGACGCGGCGGGCGAGGACCTGGGCAGCGCCGAGGCCATGGACCGCTACACGCACTACCTGGCGGCCGCCGACGGGATCATCCTGCTGGTCGACCCGCTGCAGATGCGGGCCGTACGGGACCAGCTGCCGGTGGACTCGGGCCTTCCGCTGCCCACGGTGGAGACCCCGCCGCAGCAGATCGCGGCGGATCTGGCCGCACAGCTGCGGGCCCACGCCCGGGGCACCTCGCGAGGCCGGGTCACCACACCCGTCGCGGTGGCGGTGACCAAGACGGACTCCCTGTTCTCGCTGCTGGGGGACCACTCACCGCTGCGCCGCAACGCCGACCACGCGGGCGGCGCGGTGGACGACGAGGACCGGCTGGCGGTGCACGAGGAGATGCGGGGGCTGCTCGACGGCTGGGACTCGGGAGCCCTCTTCCGGCAGCTGGACCGCGACTTCGCGCAGCTGTCCCTGTTCGGGCTCTCGGCGCTCGGCTCCCCGCCACCCGCGCACGCCCCGGCCGACGCGCCCAAGTCGGGGCCCCAGCCGCTGCGGGTCGAGGATCCGCTGCTGTGGCTGCTGGGCCTGGGCGGGCTGCTGCCGCGTACCGGGACCGGTGGCGCGGGCCGGCGTACGGCGGCGAGACCCGCCGCGAGCACGGGTGCCGTGACCGGCGGGACGCACGTTCCGGGAGGAGAGGCGTGAACCTCGCCCAACTGCACTACACCTCGGCCCCGCCGGGCCCCGACGGCTCCGGTTTCCGGTTCACCGCGGTGAGCCCCGGCGTGCCCGCGTCGCTGCTGCGCGAGGCCGAGCAGCTGATCGGGTACGAGCCGCCGCGGGACGCCCCGCCGCGGCCGAGCGCCGACCAGCTGGGTTCCTTTCCGCAGGCCCTCAGCCTGAACGTGCTCTCGGACGGCAGCCGGCTGCTGGCCCGCTCGGTGTACACGGGCGCCGACTACAGCGGCCGCTGGGGCAATTTCCACGCGCACGCGGTGCACCTGCCGCAGCCCGCGGACGCGGAGCGGCCCGCCGGAGGGCAGCTGCCGATCACTTCCTGGGGCTCGCCCCAGTGGGCGGCCGACTCCCCGCCGGCCGGGGCGCCCGTGCCGGTGCTGGCGTCGGTGCCCGCCCCCGGCCCGCTCGACCTCGGCAGGCTGGCGGCCTTCGTCACGGCCCGCGGGCAGTGGCTTGCCGGGTTCTTCGCCGACGTGCGCAGGCTCGCCGAGGATCCGGCCGCCCCGCAGCTCGTCCTGGTGGAGGAGGACAGCGAGGCCGTGGCCTGGTGGATCATGCTCGCGTGCAGTGTGCTGCCGCACCGGCGCGGGCAGTGGCTCACCTTCACCACGTACACCCGGCGACCGCAGCTCGCCCGGCAGCGGATCATCGGCGTGGTGCCGGAGGACGGTCTGGGCCTCGCCGGACAGGAGCACCGCTACCGGGTGTACGACCCGGCCCGCGCGTCCGCCCCCGCCGCGGCCCCCGACCCGTGGGCGCAGACCGCCGCGCTGATCTGGCGGGCGCAGCGGCAGGAACTCTTCGCGGACGTCCGGCAGCTGCCCGGCGCGCGCTCCGGGTCGGCCGGGTCGGCCGGGTCGTCGGGCGCGGCCGCCGCGCTCGGAGCGGCGGGGCCGTACGAGGCGGGCCCGCTGGCCGCGCTCGCGCTCGCCGCCGGTGTCGGCCTGGACTCGGCGGGACGGGCCGCGGCCGCCGACTGGGCCGCCGCACACCGT
>LJCW01000198.1 GCA_001298555.1 Actinobacteria bacterium OV450 | reverse complement strand
GACGCCTTCTGCTCGATGCAGACGGCGTATCTCGGCCCAGTCCTCCACCTTTAGCACCCTCCATGATCGACAAGGGGGGTCAACTTTCGGAAGTCTCCCGGGGGTCAGTCTTCAAGAACCTGCGACATCGCGCAGCGCATCGAGCTTCGAGGTCGTCGTACCACCCGGCTTCGACGTCGGCGCGCACGTCCACACCCGCAGCGAGGAGCTCTTCTACGTACTCGAAGGGGAACTGGACGTCCTCGCCTTCGAGCCCCGCGTGCGGACTCCCGACGGCTGGCGCGGGTGGCGGTCCGCACAGGGGGACCGCGTGGTCCGCGCCACACCCGGTACGGTCATCGTGGTCCCGCCGGGCTGCCCGCACGCGTTCGCCAATCGCACCGAAGTCCCGGCGAGGATGTTCTTCCAGTCGTCCCCGCCGCCGGACCACGAGCGGTATTTCGAGGAGCTGATGGACATCCTCTCGGCCGACGGACCCACCGACCACACCGCCATCGCGGCCCTGCGGCGCCGCTACGACATCGAGCAGCTCACCCCGCTGCGCCACGACCGGTCGGCGGGGAGCCGGTGATGCGGGACACCGCTCCCCCCGTGTACGAGGCCATCGACCTGGCGGCGCTGGACTTCGACCCGTTCCTCCGCGAGGCACTGCGGGAAGCGCCGGTCGTCCGGGTCCGGCTGCTGCACGGGACTCCTGGTGAGTGCTGGCTGGCGACGCGGCACGACGCGGTCCGCTTCGTCACCTCCGATCCCCGGTTCAGCCGGGACATCGTCGGCCGGCCGCTGCCGAGCATGAACAGGTACCTCGTGCCGCTGGACCGGGCGGTGAGCTTCGTGGATCCCCCCGACCACAGCCGGGTCCGTTCCGTGGTCTCCTCGGCGTTCAACCGCTCCGGCATGGCGGGGCTGCGTCCGTGCGCACAGGCCGTCCTCGACGACCTGATCGACCGCATGGTGGCGTCGGGACCGTCCGCGGACCTCGTACGGCAGGTGACCTCCCCGTTCCCCCTCCACGTCATCGGAGCGGTGCTGGGCGTGCCGGAGGCCGACCGGCCGCGGCTGCGCGACTGGGCGGACACCGTGCTGACGAGGGCGACGGACGAGGCCGGCGTCGAAAGGGCCCGTCAGGCCAAGGAGGCCGCCCGCGCCTTGTTCCGCGAGCTGGCCCGGGAGCGCCGGGCCCGGCCGCAGGCCGATCTCACTAGCACGTTGGCGGCCGCGGTCGCGAGCGGCCGGATCGAGGAAGAGGAAATGCTCGCCCTGGCAGTGCTGATGGGGCTGAACGGCTGGCACGCCGTCCGCAACCACACCTCGAACATGATGTACGTACTCCTGACCGACGACAGCCTGATGAGCCGGCTGCGGTCGGACCCGCGGGCCGTGCCGGCGGCCGTGGAGGAGCTGCTGCGCTGGATTCCGCACAAGCACGGCGTGGGACAGCCACGCGTCGCCACCGAGGACGTCGAGGTGGGCGGGGTCAGGATCCGCCGGGGCGAGGCCGTGTACGTCTCGTACGTGGCGGCCAACTGGGACGAGTCGTGCTACCCCGAGCCGGGCCGCATCGACATCGACCGCCAGGGCCGGCCCCACCTGGCGTTCGGCTACGGTCCCCACCACTGCGTGGCACCTTTGCTCGCCCGGCTGGAGGCGGAGCTGCTCCTGACCACGCTGGTCGAGCGGCTGCCGGACCTGCGGCTGGCAGTCGATCCCGGCGAGGTGGTCTGGCAGAAGGACGTGCTCATCCGCGGGCCGGTGGGACTGCCGGTGACCTGGTAGGTCCACGGGACGGAGCCGGTGCCGCAGACGGACAGTCCGGTCCGGCCGGAGAGCCGTACCGTGCGCGGGCCGGTGGCCGGCACCGAGCGGGTGACGTGCACGGGTCCGCCCGTCACGGTGTAGCGGTAGAGACCAGGTCGTGATCGCGACGCGAACACCACGAAGCGCATGTCCGGCGGCCTGCTCCGGCTGTCAGCCGCCCTGTTGCTCAGCCTCGGCGCCACAGCCCCCGTGGTGCCCGCGGCTCACGCGACCTCCGGGCCGGCTCCGTCCCGGTAACAGGATGACGAGTGACCACCGGTCCTGTGCCGCGTCCGTCGACTCGCCCTCGCACCGACAGGGAATCACTCCCGGACACGCCCGCAGGAGCTCGGGGCGGGCAGGAGCCCGCACAGGGTCTCCGGGTCGGGTGCGGTGCGTTGGACGGTGCCGTCGGGGCGGACCAGTGCCGCTGCGGTGTGGCCCCGGCGGAGCCAGCGGTGCAGGGCGGTGCCGGGCGAAGCGGTGACCGGGACACCGCCGCGGTCGTGGACCTCTGAGCACCGAGCCCCCGCCGCCGACTCCTGAACCACTCTCCGTAAGTCGGACGGACCGGTCGGCTTACGGAGCGGGTGCCTGCCTCGCCGGAGACGCTCAGAAGAAGCCGAGCTTCTTCGGCGAGTAGCTGACCAGCAGGTTCTTCGTCTGCTGGTAGTGCTCCAGCATCATCTTGTGGGTCTCGCGGCCGATGCCCGACTGCTTGTAGCCGCCGAATGCGGCGTGTGCCGGGTAGGCGTGGTAGCAGTTCGTCCAGACGCGGCCCGCCTGGATGGCGCGGCCCGCGCGGTAGGCCGTGTTGATGTCCCGCGTCCATACGCCGGCGCCCAGTCCGTACGCCGTGTCGTTGGCGATGCGGACGGCGTCGTCGAAGTCCTGGAACGAGGTCACGGATACCACCGGGCCGAAGATCTCCTCTTGGAAGATCCGCATCCGGTTGTCTCCCTCGAAGATGGTCGGCTCGACGTAGAAGCCGCCCGCCAGCTCACCGCCCTGGTCGATCCGCCGGCCGCCCGTGAGGATCTTCGCGCCCTCCTTCTGGCCGATCTCCACGTACGACAGGACCTTCCGCAGCTGCTCCTCGGAGGCCTGCGCGCCGATCATCGTGGCCGTGTCCAACGGGTTCCCCGGCACGATCAGTTCGGTCCGGGCCACCGCCGCGTCCAGGAAGTCCCCGTACCGGCCGCGCTCGATCAGGGCGCGTGAGGGGCTCGTGCACACCTCGCCCTGGTTCAGGGCGAACATGGTGAACCCCTCCAGCGCCTTGTCGCGCAGGTCGTCGTCGGTGGCCCAGATGTCGTCGAAGAAGAGGTTCGGGCTCTTGCCGCCGAGTTCGAGGGTGACCGGCTTGAGGTGCTCCGCCGCGTACTGCATGATCAGCCGGCCGGTGGACGTCTCCCCGGTGAACGCGATCTTCGCCACGCGCGGACTCGACGCCAGCGGCTTGCCCGCCTCCTCACCGAAGCCGTTGACGATGTTCACCACGCCCGGCGGCAGCAGGTCCGCCACCAGGCTCAGCCAGTAGTGCACCGAGGCCGGGGTCTGCTCGGCCGGCTTCAGCACCACCGTGTTCCCGGCCGCCAGCGCCGGAGCCAGCTTCCACACCGCCATCAGAATGGGGAAGTTCCACGGGATGATCTGCCCGACCACGCCCAGCGGTTCGTGGAAGTGGTACGCGACGGTGTCGTCGTCGAGCTGGCTCAGTGCGCCCTCCTGGGCGCGCAGCGCACCCGCGAAGTAGCGGAATTGGTCGATGGCCAGCGGCATGTCCGCGGCGAGCGTCTCCCGGACCGGCTTGCCGTTCTCCCAGGTCTCCGCGACCGCCAGCGCCTCCAGGTGCTGCTCCATCCGGTCCGCGATGCGCAGCAGGATCGTCGACCGCTCGGCGACCGGGGTGCGTCCCCAGGCCGGCGCCGCCGCGTGCGCCGCGTCCAGGGCCCGCTCCACGTCCTCGGCCGTACCGCGCGCCACCTCGGTGAAGGTCTGGCCGTTGACGGGGGAGGGGTTGGCGAAGTACCGGCCGAGAGCGGGTTCGACGTACTCGCCGCCGATGAAGTGGCCGTAGCGGGACGCGTACGACATCAGCGCGCCCTCGGTGCCGGGCGCAGCGTAACGGGCCATGGTTGTCCTCCCCTTGCCGGGCGCCGCCCGCCGTCGGGCGGCGCTCGGGAGGAGGCTAGGAGCGGGCAGGTTGCGGATACGTTGCACGGCGCGGCCGCGCCGGCTCCCGCCGGGCCGCCGTCGGTCCGGGGCGGGGCCCGGGCGCGGCGCCGGCGCCGAGTTCGCCG
>LJCW01000208.1 GCA_001298555.1 Actinobacteria bacterium OV450 | reverse complement strand
GCCGCGCCACCCGACGCCCGACCGGGCTGATCTGGGCCGCGCCGGGCGGACTGCCTCGTGCGGGGGGCGGCCCGCCATGCGGCGCCGCGTCGAGCGGGCCCGCGGCGCCCCCGCAGGGTTGGCCGGGCCAGCCGGGCCGGCCGGCGCCCGACCCGGGCCGGCTGGGCCTGCGGCGCCGGGCTGTGCCAGTCGGGTCGGGCAGGCCTGCCGGGCCGGTCGGCACGGGCGGGGGGCCAGGCCGGACGGGGCCGGGCGTGCGGTCAGGGGGCCGGCCAGGACGGTGGCATCGGGACGCCCATGATCTCCCGGGAGTGCAGGTTCGGGACCAGCGCGAGCCGCCACGCCTGCCAGCCCTCCGCCGGGTCCACCCCGCGCCCCAGCACCACCGCGTACGTGTCCAGGCTGTCCTCCAGCCGCCCGTCGCGCATCGGATGCGGCGCCGCGGACAGCCGGGCCAGCTCCGCCCGGGCCTCGTCCACGCCCGCGCCACCCGGCAGCGCGTACGGCAGCAGCGTGCAGCGCAGGAAGCGGGCCCAGTCCTCCCCGCGCCGGTCCCCGTACGAGATGAACAGCCGGGCCGCCTCCTCGCACAGGCCCAGCGCCTGCGACACCCTGGCGTTGCCCCCGTCCACCACCGCCAGCTCCAGGCAGGTCCACGCCTCCCCGTGCGCCAGCCCGATCCGCCGGAAGTCCGCCCGCGCGTCCGTCAGCAGCTGCCGCGCGAACCCGGAGTTCTTCAGGTTCCCCGTCTGCGCCGCACGCTGGTCGCGCGTCACCCGCCCCGAATGGTGCCGGGCGTGCGCCAGCCCGTACACGTCCCGCATCCGCGAGAACATCGTCCGGGCCCGCTCCAGTTCCCGGACCGCCTGATCGCGCTCGCCGCCCTCCTCCAGCGCCTGCCCGAGGTAGTACAGCGTCCACGCCTCCCCGCGCGCGTCCTCCTGCTCCCGGTGCCGGGCCAGCGCCTCGCGCAGCCGCTCCGCCGCCGGCCCCGGGTCCCCGTCCACGACCCGGGCCCGGCCCAGCTGCGTCAGCGCCCAGGCCTGGCCGCGCTCGTCGCGCGTGCGCCCGTACAGGTCCATGGCGAGCTTCAGCTCCGCCTCCGCCCGCGGCACGTCACCGAGCCGCAGGTACACCTGCCCCAGCTGGAAGTGCGCCCACGCCTCCCCGTGCACGCTCTCGCTCTCCCGGTGCAGCGCCAGCGACTGCTCCAGCAGCTGCATCGCCTCCGCCAGGTGCGCCCGGTCCCGCTCCACCGCCGCCAGGGCGTGCAGCCCCCACGCCCGGTCGCCGGCCAGCTTGTCCGGCTCCTGGAGCACCAGCGCCTCGCGGATGCGGGCCGCGGCCTCCGGGAGCTGCCCCTGGTGGTGGAGCGTGATGCCGAGCGAGATCAGGGCCATGCCCGCGCCCGCGTCCTGCTGGGCCTCCCGGTACTGGTCCACCACCGAGGTCAGCGTGGTCCGGGCCTTGTCGAGCTCGCCGAGCTGGCGCGCCGCGATGCCCGTACGCCACTGCACGGAGCGGACCAGCCGCCCCTGGCCGGGCCGGCCCCCGCGCGCGGCCTCCACCGCCACCGTCAGCTCGTTGATCTCACCGAGCCGGTACAGGTCCCCGCGCAGCAGGCAGAAGTCGCACAGCGCGCCCAGCAGGTCGAGCACCGCCTGCTGGTCCACGTCCTCCGAGTGCCGCAGCGCCGCCGTGATGAAGCTCGACTCGTCGTCCAGCCAGCGCAGCGCCGCGTCCAGCGAGGGGAAGCCGTGCCCGCCGAAGTGGTCGGCCCGCGTCGACATCTTCCCGTCGACCATCCGGATCACCGCGTCCGCGAGCTGCGCGTAGTTGCGGATCAGCCGTCCGTGCGCCGCCGAGGACTCGGCCCGGTCCTCGTCCGCCGCGAGCCGCGCCGCCGCGTACGAGCGCACCGCGTCGTGCATCCGGTACCGCTCCCCGCGTACGTGGTCCAGCAGGCCCGCCCGCGCCAGCTCCCGCAGTAACCGCCCCGCCTCCACCCGGTCCGCGTCGATCAGCGCCGCCGCCGCCGACGGACCGAGCGAGGCCCGGCCGGCCAGCGTGAGCCGCCGCAGCAGCCGGCGCCGCTCCTCGGGCAGGCGTACGTAGGCCAGGCCGAGGGCGTCCTCCAGCGCCCCGGCGCCACCGGGAGCGGCCGGCCCGGCCGGGTCCGCGTCGACGGCGCCGAGCGGGGCCAGGACGCGCAGGGCCAGCGGGAGCCCCCCGCCGAGCGCGAGCAGCCCCCGCAGGGCCTCCTCCCAGTACGGGGACCCACCGGTCCCACCGGACCCGCCGGACCCACCGGACGCGCCGGACCCACCGGATGCGCCGGACCCGCCGGACCCACCGGACCCACCGGACGCGCCGGACCCACCGGACCCGCCGGACGCGCCGGACCCGCCGGACCCACCGGACGCGCCGGCCGCCTCGGCCCCGGCGCGCACCAGCTCCGCACCCTCCGCCTCCGCGAGCCGCTCCACCGGCAGCTGGTGCACCCAGGCCGCCAGGTCCGGCAGCTCCAGGGGCTCCCGCGCCGTCACCAGCACCAGGCTCTCCGACCGCTCCGGCACCAGCATCCGGACCTGCGCCGCATCCACCGCGTCGTCCAGCAGCACCGTCACCGGCAGCCCCTGGAGGTGCTGGTGGTACAGCTCCCCGAGGCGCCTGACCTGCTGCTCCGCCGAGGACCCTTCGCGGAACAGCAGTTGCTCGCGCGGGGCGCCCAGCCGGTTCAGCAGGTGCAGCAGCGCCTCCCGGATCGGCAGCGGAGCCTCCCCGCTGAGCGATCCGCCCCGCAGGTCCACCACACAGGCCCCGCGGAACTGGTCGCGCAGCGCGTCCGCAGCCCGCAGCGCCAGGGCGGTGCGGCCCACTCCCGGCTCGCCGTGCAGCACCACGACCACCGGGCGGGTCTCCGTACTCGCCCGGGCAGCCTGCACCCACTGGGCGATCCGGGTCAGCTCCGCCCGCCGGCCCGTGAAGGAGGCCTCGGGCTGCGGGAGTTGCGCGAAGGACTGCTCCAGCACGCTGCGCCGCCGGGCCTCCGCGCTGCGGTCTGTCCCGCGCAGCTGGGGGACGGCCGTCCGGGAGGTCTGCCGCGGCGCGCGGGCCGCGGCGGCCACCGCGCGCTGCTGTTCCAGGAAGGGGCGGACCCCGCGCACCTCCAGCGCCGTCAGCCACTGCAGCCGCAGCTGCTCCGGCCCGCCGGGACGGCCGCGCACCCCCGCCCGCCGGTTCGCCGCCGGCAGGTGCGAGGCGGTCACCTTGGCGACCGTGGCCGCCGCCCCGGCGACACCGGTGACGGCCCCGGCGGCCAGCGCCGTACCCGCCGACACGCCGAAGGACAGGTCGGCCCCGACGGCGGCGGCCGCCGCGACTGCCGTCACGAGCAGCGCCGCGGACGTGTTCCCGCGCCGGAAGGCCTCGCCGAGGGACTCGTCCCCGGCCGTCGCCTCGTCCAGGGCCCGCACGTACGCCTCGTACTCCTCGGCGGCGCTCGCCGCGAGCGCGTCCAGTGCCTCCAGGCCGCGTGCCAGCAGCGCCGCCCTGTCGACCGGTTGCCCCGCCCCGGCAGCCCGCTGGGCCTCCTCGTCCACGGCCCGCTCCAACAGCCGCTCGGCCTCACCGCGATGGCTGTCCCGCATCGGCATCCCCCTCAAGAGAGCTCCGGCAACGTTCGCCAAGTGTCCGCCGTGACTGCCGCGAGCGCGAGCGAATCTGAGCTAGATCAGAGGGAGTTGGGACATCTTCGACTGCAACCGCGCATATATGTACGCCCGGCCCGGCAACGGCGTGCACGCGTCGGCCGCGGCCGCGAACGGCGTCGACGCCGCAGTTGTCACCGGTGCCGGTGAACCCGCGAACCGGGTGGTCTGCGGTCCTCACACCTCTCTGATGGTCACGCGGCTGCCGCAGAGCTTCGACCAGTCGTCACGGTCGGAGGTCAGGGCGATCACGGGGGCCGGGGCGCGGAGCGCGAGCGCGGCGACGAGGGCGTCGATCGCGTACTTGCGCCCGTGCAGCCCGCCCGCGTCCTGCAGCAGGGCCACCGCGGTCAGCGAGTCCTCCTGGCTGACCGGTTCCACCCGCAGCCTCGACAGCACCCACTTCAAGCGCGTCAGATCGGTCTTCCCGTGGACGGCTTCGACAATGGTCAGGGCAGACACGAGGACGGGCACCCCGGCCTGCCGCGATGCCTCAATGCGCGCCGCCATCTTGCGGTCGTTGCGCAGGAGCAGAGAGAGTGCCTCGGAGTCGAGCATCAGCGAGCGGGCCGGCTGCTCCTTCACGCAGCGCCCCGATCGAGATCCTGGGCGTTCTCGTCCTCGAACAGCTCGCGGCGAGCGGCTTCGATCTCTTGCTCTGTGAGCTCGCCGTGCACGTCCTCGTGGGACGCCACGATCTCGGCGAGCCCGCCCATGGCGAGCTGGTGCCTGACTGCTTCGGTGATGTAGCTGGACAGGCCGCGGCGACCTGTTCGGGAACGGAGCTCAGTGACCAGCTCGGAGGGCATGGACACGGAGATGTTCTCGGTGCTCCCGGCTCGGGTCGGCTTCATGTCCAGAGTGTACGACAACCTTTATTACACCGCGAGGGCTGAAGAACCGATCCGCGGGCGCCGCCAGTACTTCCGCGATCCGGATCGCACGAGGTCGACAGTTTTCCGAAGCAAGCCGACCGGGCTTTCCCCGTACTCTGAGGTGAAGTGATGCGACAGGCCTCTCGGTTCGAGGACGGCAGGCGGGGTGGCCGCGGCATGATGATCGACCACAACGTCAGCGATCATTGGCCCGCGGACGCGCCGGACTGGTTGAAGTCCCTCGTCTCGTCCCTCTACCGGCGCCACGGCGGAAGCACCGTTCTGCCTTTGACCGTGATCGTGGACGAGGTCCTGGAATGGCTGGAGCTCGCCAGCGGCGTCGACGCCTGGAAGAACTCGGCCAACCGTGCATCGTTGCGCAGCGATCTGGAGGAGTCCTTGCGGGCACTCGGTCCCGCGGTCCGGACCCACATCGCCACACCGCTCGCCGATTTCCAAGCCGCCTTCGCGCGGCTCGTCAGCAGTCCCGGAGCCGTCTTGAAGCAGCCGCCGGGCACCCGCACCGATGCGGTCTGGACCGATCTCGCAACGGCCGGGAAGAACCTGCTCGCCGCGCTCGAATCCGACGAAGGTGCCTGCGTCAGCTGGGACGACCTGGTGGCCACGGCGCGGGACCGCACTCTGGCGGGTCGGGAGTACCGCCCGATCGCCGACCTGCTCTTCGACCAGTTGCGCAGGCGCGGCCTCAATGCGGAGGAAACCGGAGTGGTCTGGTCGACGAGCTGACCGGGAGTGGTTCGCGAACAGTCCGTCGCGCCCATGGATCCTGTTCGTCGCCGACCGCTCCGCCGATCTGCTCTCGCTCTGCCGCATCGAGCACGAGCGCGCCTGGATCACCCGGATGATCTCCAGCGTGAGCGATCACGCGGGATACCGGACCCTGGTCGAGCGGTACGCCGCTCAAGGCATCGTCTTGGAGGGGCGACGGAGCCGCGTGCGCAACGCTCTGGTGCACGGCAATCCCGCCGGTTTCGCGATCGTCGGGTCCGTGAGCGAGTACGCCGAGTTCCTCAGCGGTGGCGCGCTCAACATCGCCCTGGAGTCGTACATCGAGGGCGAAGCGCCTGTCGCAGCCCTCGCCCGGAGGACCGGCGAGTTCACTGCGATGCAGAACGGACAGGACGCCGCCGCCTACTGGAGGGCCCGGTCCGCAGCCCGGACCGCAGCGGGTACGTCCTCGGCGTAGGCCCGCGCGACGACGGCCGAGGCGTACCCCGCCCGCAACCCCGTTTGCCTGTGGCGCACGGGCAGCGTTCGGGTCGGGTGCGCGAGGATGGGGCCATGCCGAACCGCCTCGCGAACGAGACCTCGCCCTATCTGCTCCAGCACGCAGACAACCCCGTCGACTGGTGGCCCTGGTCGCCCGAGGCGTTCGCGGAGGCGAGGGAACGGGGCGTGCCGGTCCTGCTCAGCGTGGGCTATAGCTCTTGTCACTGGTGCCATGTCATGGCGCACGAGTCCTTCGAGGACGAACTCACCGCCGTCTACATGAACGAGCACTTCGTCAACATCAAGGTGGACCGCGAGGAGCGGCCCGATGTCGATGCCGTTTACATGGAAGCCGTGCAGGCCGCCACCGGGCAGGGGGGATGGCCCATGACCGTCTTCCTCACCCCCGACGCCGAGCCCTTCTACTTCGGGACCTACTTCCCGCCCGAGCCCCGGCACGGGATGCCTTCCTTCATGCAGGTCCTCGAAGGGGTGCGGACCGCCTGGGTGGGGCGGCCCGAGGAGGTGGCCGAGGTCGCGCAGCGGATCGTACGGGACCTCACCGGGCGGCAGTTGGACTACGGGAAGGCCGGCGCGCCCGGCCCCGAGGAGCTGGCGCAGGCGCTGCTCGGGCTGACCCGCGAGTACGACGCCGTCCGCGGCGGGTTCGGCGGCGCGCCGAAGTTCCCGCCGTCCATGGTGCTGGAGTTCCTGCTGCGCCACCACGCCCGCACCGGCGCCGAGGGTGCCCTGCAGATGGCCGCCGACACCTGCGAGGCCATGGCCCGCGGCGGGATCTACGACCAGCTCGGCGGCGGGTTCGCCCGGTACTCCGTGGACCGGGAGTGGGTGGTGCCCCACTTCGAGAAGATGCTGTACGACAACGCGCTGCTGTGCCGGGTGTACGCCCACCTGTGGCGGGCCACCGGTTCGGACCTCGCGCGGCGCGTCGCGCTGGAGACCGCCGACTTCATGGTGCGCGAGCTGCGCACCGCCGAGGGCGGTTTCGCCTCCGCGCTCGACGCGGACAGCGAGGACCCGCTGACCGGCAAGCACGTCGAGGGGGCCTTCTACGCCTGGACGCCCGCGCAGCTGGCCGAGGTGCTCGGCGAGGCGGACGGGGCGCTGGCCGCCGCGTACTTCGGGGTGACGGACGAGGGCACCTTCGAGCACGGCACCTCGGTGCTCCAGCTGCCGCAGGACGGGCCGGTCGTGGACGCCGCCGTGATCGCCGGGATCCGGGAGCGGCTGTTCGCGGCGCCCGCGCCGCGGCCCGCGCCCGGCCGGGACGACAAGGTCGTCGCCGCGTGGAACGGTCTGGCGATCGCGGCGCTGGCCGAGTGCGGGGCGTACTTCGACCGGCCGGACCTGGTCGAGCGGGCCACCGAGGCTGCCGACCTGCTGGTCCGCGTCCACTTCGACGCGGCCGCCGGGCGGGCCCGGCTGGCCAGGACGAGCAAGGACGGGCGGGTCGGCGGCAACGCCGGGGTGCTGGAGGACTACGGCGACGTGGCCGAGGGCTTCCTCGCGCTGGCGTCGGTGACCGGCGAGGGGGTCTGGCTGGAGTTCGCCGGGTTCCTCGTCGACCTGGTCCTGGACCGGTTCACCGCCGAGGACGGCTCCCTCTACGACACCGCGCACGACGCCGAGCAGCTGATCAGGCGGCCCCAGGACCCGACGGACACCGCGGCCCCCTCCGGCTGGACGGCCGCGGCCGGCGCGCTGCTCTCGTACGCCGCCCACACCGGTTCGCAGGCGCACCGCAGTGCTGCCGAGCGGGCGCTGGGAGTGGTGCACGCGCTGGGTCCGCGCGTCCCGCGCTTCATCGGGCACGGGCTCGCGGTGGCCGAGGCGTTGGCCGACGGTCCGCGCGAGGTGGCCGTGGTGGGTCATCCGGAGGATCCGGCGCTGGCCGTACTGCACCGGACGGCGTTGCTGGGGACGGCCCCCGGGGCCGTTGTGGCGGTCGGTCTGCCGCGGGCGGCCGACGGCAGCGGGGGCGAGTTCCCCCTGCTGGCCGAGCGCACACTCGTACACGACCTTCCGACGGCGTATGTGTGTCGACATTTCGTCTGCGCGCGGCCTACGACAGATCCGGTCGAACTTGCGAACCAGTTGGGTGCGGTTCATCCCTGAATCGATCGGAGTACCGTCAATTCCGGTTGCGTGTCCGGCAGTTCGGAAACCTGGTTTTTATCCGCGCGGCTCCTGAGTTTCATTTTCGCTGCCTAGTCTCATGTCCTGCGGGATCAGCTGGGGAGCCCGCGGAGTCGGCGCACTGGGGGGTGCGCCCGAGGGGGAAGCGGGGGCGGGCGGGCCGGGGGGCCCGCCTTGACCCCTGGGGGGTCTGCCGGGCGCCGTCGGGTGTCGCGGCATGTCTGTGGGGGACGTTTTGCTCACCTCTGTCGTCATTATTCTGATTTCGTTCGCGCTGTTCTGGATGGCCGCGTTCACACTGTGGTGGCAGATGCACGCGTGGCGAACGCCCGAGACGCTCGCCTCCACCCGGTTCGACCGTCCCGACGGCGAGGGCCGGCTGGCCTTCTCGCTCCTCCTGCCGGCCCGGCACGAGCAGGCGGTCCTTCGGCACACGATCGAGCGGCTGCTCGAATCCGGCCACGGCGACTACGAGATCATCGTCATCGTCGGGCACGACGATCCGGAGACCGCCGCCGTCGCCGGAGCCGCCGCCGCGCTGGCGCCCGAGCGCGTACGGGTCGTCGTCGACCACAACGAGACCAAGAACAAACCGAAGGCCCTCAACACCGCCCTCCCACACTGCCGGGGCGACATCGTCGGGGTCTTCGACGCCGAGGACCAGGTCCACCCCGAGCTGCTCTCCCACGTCGACCACGCCTTCCGCTCCACCGCGGCCGACGTGGTCCAGGGCGGGGTCCAGCTCATCAACTTCCACTCCAGCTGGTACAGCCTGCGCAACTGCCTGGAGTACTTCTTCTGGTTCCGCTCGCGGCTGCACCTGCACGCCGAGAAGGGGTTCATCCCGCTCGGCGGCAACACCGTCTTCGTCCGCACCGACGTGCTCCGCGAGGCCGGCGGCTGGGACCAGAACTGCCTGGCCGAGGACTGCGACCTGGGCGTACGCCTGTCCTCGGTCGGCAAGAAGGTGGTCGTCGCGTACGACTGCGACATGGTCACCCGCGAGGAGACGCCCGGCTCGCTGATGAGCCTGCTCAAACAGCGCACCCGCTGGAACCAGGGCTTCCTCCAGGTCTACCGGAAGAAGGACTGGCAGCAGCTGCCCGGCCGGGGCCAGCGCTGGCTGGCCCGCTACACCCTGATGACGCCGTTCATGCAGGCGGCCTCCGGGGTGATCATCCCGCTCAACTTCGCCGTCGCGGTCCTCCTCGACGTACCCGTCGGGATCGCGATCGTCACCTTCCTGCCGATGATCACGGCGATGGTGACGTTCGTCTTCGAGATCGTCGGCCTGCACGACTTCGGCCGCCAGTACGGCCTGCGCGTCCGCCTCGTGCACTACCTCAAGCTCGTCGCCGGCGGCCCCTTCTACCAGGTGATGCTCGCGGGCGCGGCGATCCGCGCGGTCTGGCGCGAGCAGCGCGGCCGCAACGAGTGGGAGCTGACCAGCCACACCGGCGCCCACCTCGCTCCGATCGGCGCCACCGCCGGCGCGTCCACCGCCGGTGCGTCCACCGCGATCCGAGAGGACAGCCACCAGTGACCGCCACCCTGCCCACGGCCACTGATCCCCGGCCCGGCGCCGCCACGGCCACCGCACCCCAGGTCCCGCAGCAGCGGACCCGCCCCGGCGGCCTCGGGGTGCGGCCGCCCGCCCCGGCCCACCCCCTGCTGCGCCTGCGCTCCTCCCGCTCCGACCTGCTGCTGTGCGCGGTCGTCCTGCTCGCCATCGTTCTCGTCCAGGGCTGGAACATCACGCGGTTCCCGACCCTGAGCGACGACGAGGGCACCTACCTCGCCCAGGCGTGGGCCGTCCAGCAGGGCGACGGCCTCGCGCACTACACGTACTGGTACGACCACCCGCCGCTGGGCTGGATACAGATAGCCGGGCTGACGTACCTGCCGTCCCTCCTCGTACCCGACTGGATGACCGTCGCGCCGATGCGCCTGTCGATGGTCGCCGTCTCCGCCGTCAGCTCCGTGCTGATCTACGTCCTCGCCCGCAGGCTGTGGCTGCCGCGCTGGGCGTCCGGGCTCGCGATGGCCCTCTTCGGGCTCTCCCCGCTCTCCGTGGTGCTCCAGCGGGAGATCTTCCTCGACAACCTCGCCGTGATGTGGATGCTGCTGGCCTTCTGCCTGGCCGCGTCCCCCAGCCGCCACCTGTGGCACCACTTCGGGTCGGGACTCGCGGCCGCCACCGCCGTCCTGACCAAAGAGACGATGCTGGTGGTGCTCCCGGCACTGCTGGTGACGATGTGGCGTCACAGCCACCGGGACACCCGCAAGTTCGCCGTCACCGGCGCGGTCACCGCCTGCCTGCTCATCGGGCTCTCGTACCCCCTGTACGCGCTGCTCAACAACGAGCTGCTGCCCGGCGCCGGACACGTCTCGCTGATCGACGGCATCACCTACCAGATGAGCCGGCCGGGCTCGGGCTTCATCCTCAGCCCCGGCTCCGGTTCGAACGGCGTGCTCCGGTCCTGGCTGTACTACGACACCGTCCTGCCGCTCGGCGGGCTGGCCGGCGCGCTCCTGCTGCTCGCCACCCTCAGGTGGTCGGTCACCGCCCACGCGCTCGCCGGCCCGGCGCTCGCCGCCGTCCTCCTCGCCGCCGTGGCCATGCGGCCCTCCGGCTACCTGCCCGCGATGTACGTGATCCAGGCGCTGCCGTTCCTCGCGCTGGTCCTCGCCGGGGGCGCGGCGAGCGTCACGCACGCCGTGCTGCGCCGCCGCCGCGCGCCGGGGGAGCCCCGCCCCTTCACCCACGGGCGCCGGGTGCTGGTCGGCGTGCTCGCCGCGGCCGCCGCGGTGTACGTCCTGCCCCGCTGGTACGACGGCGACCGCACCGCGCTCACGGCCGACGCGAACGCCCCGTACCGGCAGGCCGCCGCCTGGCTCGGCCGCGAGGTCCCCGACCCGGCCCGCACCCGGGTCCTGGTCGACGACGCGCTCTGGCTGGACGCCGTCCACCACGGCTTCGAGCCGGGCCTCGGCGCGATCTGGTTCTACAAGGCCGACCTCGACCCCGCAGTCACCGGGACGCTGCCGGCCGGCTGGCGGGACATCGACTACGTGGTCTCCTCGCCCACCGTCCGCCGGGACGCGGCGGACCTGCCCAACGTGAAGGCCGCGCTGGAGCATTCGGCCGTGGTGGCCGTCTTCGGCTCCGGCGAGGACCGCATCGAGATCCGCCGGACCGACTCCGCCGGCCGCCAGAGTGGGAGCTGATCCGCCATGAGCGAGGACCTGCGGACCCCGCGCGCCCTCAGCGATCCGGAACGCTCCCTCGCGGAGGAGGGGCCGGCGGCGGGCAGCGTCACCCTCGTCATCCCGACCTTCAACGAGGCGGGGAACATCGGCGAGTTGCTGGCCCGGCTCGCCGACGCCCTCCCCACCGGCCCGGCCTGCGAGGTCCTGTTCGTGGACGACTCCACGGACGACACCCCGGCCGTCATCGAGAAGGCCGCCCTCGAACTGCCCTTCCCGGTCGCCGTCCTGCACCGCGAGAGCGCGGACGGCGGCCTCGGCGGCGCGGTCGTCGAAGGCGTCAGGCGGGCGGACGGCGACTGGATCGTCGTCATGGACGCCGACCTCCAGCACCCGCCCCACCTGGTGCCCGAGCTCGTCGGCGCGGGTGAACGCACCGGCGCCGGACTCGTCGTCGCCTCCCGCTACCTGCCCGGCGCAAGCCCCGCCGGACTCGCCGGGAGCCACCGCATCGCCGTCTCGCGCGCCGCGACCTGGCTCGCCAAGGGGCTCTTCCCACGCGCCCTGCGTGGGATCAGCGACCCGATGAGCGGCTTCTTCGCCATCCGCCGTCAGCTCGTCACCACCGACGCCCTCGCACCCCTCGGCTACAAGATCCTGCTGGAACTGGCGGTGCGCTGCCGCCCCGACCGGGTCGCCGAGGTGCCGTTCGTCTTCCAGGACCGCCACTGCGGAGCGTCCAAGTCCGGGGCCCGCGAGGGGCTGCGCTTCCTCGCCCACCTCGCCGTCCTGCGCTCCTCGACCCCGCCCGCCCGGATGATCGGCTTCGGGCTGATCGGGCTCTCCGGCTTCGTCCCGAACCTGATCGCGCTGTGGCTGCTCACGCACGCCGGGGTGCACTACCTGCCGGCCGAGATCGCCGCCAACCAGGCCGGGGTGCTCTGGAACTTCGCCCTCGTCGAAGCCCTGCTCTTCCGCAACCGGCGCCGCCACCGGCACTGGGCGGACCGGGTCGGGCGGTTCGCCCTGCTGGCCAACGCCGACCTGCTGCTGCGCATCCCGTTGATCGCCCTGTTCGTCGGGCGGCTGGGCATGCAGGTGCTGCCCGCCACCGCCCTCGCCCTGGTCACCACCTTCGTCCTGCGCTTCGCGGCCACCGAGGCCCTCGTCTACATGCCGCGCCCCGCCCGTACCGCCTGTACCACGAAGAGCTGAGCCGCACCGCACAGAAGGGAACCGTCCATGCCAGCGAACTTCCGGCGGAGGGCCGGGCGGCGCGCCGCCGTGGCCGCCGTCGGGGCGATGACCGCGGGCCTGCTGTTCACCGCACCGCAGCAGGCCACGGCCGGACCGCCCAATCTGCTCACCAACGCCGGGTTCGAGACCGCGGGCGCCCCCGGCGACGACATGCCGTCCTGCTGGGAGAAGTCCGGCTGGGGCGACAACGACTTCACCTTCGCCACCGTCGCCGACGCCCACAGCGGCAGCAAGGCCATGAAGGTCTCGCTCACCCGCCGCCTCAGCGGCGACCGCAAGGCCCTGGTCACCGAGAACACCACCTGCGCACCGACGGTCGTCCCGGGCAAGCAGTACGACCTGTCGGCCTGGTACAAGTCGAACACCCCGGACGTGTCGGTGACCGTGTTCCGCCACGACGCGACCGCAGGCTGGCAGTACTGGACCGACCTGCAGAACCCGCCGGTCAGCGCGGGATGGGCGCGCACGCAGGTCCGTACTCCCGCCGTCCCGCCCGGCACCGACAAGATCACGTGGGGGCTCTCGGTCTACGGGGTGGGCACCCTCACCTCGGACGACTACGCGCTGGAGGAGGTCGGCGCGGTCCCGCCGCAGCCGGGCTGCACGGGCACGCCCGACGAGTGCGCCAAGGGCAGGTGGGAGGTGATCCCGGCCAAGAACCCGGTGCGTTCGATGCACGCCGTGGTGTTGCGGAACGGCAAGGTGCTGCTGATCGCGGGCTCGGGCAACGACATCGCCCAGTTCAACGCCGGCACGTTCACCTCGGCCGTGTACGACCCGGCGAACGGGTCGTTCAAGACGATCCCGACGCCGGTGGACATGTTCTGCTCGGGGCACGTGCAGCTCTCGGACGGCCGGGTGCTCGTGATGAGCGGGAACAAGGGGTACCCGTCCGCCGACGGCAAGACCGGCTACCAGGGACTGAAGGACAGTTACGTCTTCGACCCGGTGACCGAGACGTACACGAGGACCAACGACCTGAACGGCGGGCACTGGTACCCGTCGGCGACGGTCCTCGGCAACGGTGACGTGATCACCTTCGGCGGGCTGAAGGAGGACTCGACGGGCAACGTGACCGCGGAGAGGTTCTCGGCGGCGCAGGGCAAGTGGCTGCCGATGAACGAGGTCAACCAGACCTGGTCCTACTGGGGCCTGTACCCGTCGATGATCCTGATGCAGGACGGGCGGCTCTTCTACTCGGGCAGCCACACCTTCGGCAACGGCACCCAGGGCAGCGGCGCGTCGATCTACGACTACAACGCGAACACGATCACGGACGTGCCCGGACTGCGCAAGAAGGACGAGCGCGACGAGTCGGCGAGCGTGCTGCTGCCGCCCGCGCAGGACCAACGGGTCCTGACCGTCGGCGGCGGCAACAACGAGTCCAACCCGGCGGCGAACCGGCTCACCGAACTGATCGACCTGAAGGCGGCGAGCCCCGCGTACACCGCCGGACCCGACCTGCCGCAGGGCCTGGTCGACGTGGGCGGCGTCAGGCGGGCCCAGACCGGAGCCGAGGGCAAGATGTACGTGTCGGCCGTACTGCTGCCGGACGGCAAGGTGCTGGAGACCGGCGGCGGACTGCACGACCGGGCCGACCCGGTGTACGAGGCCTCGTTCTTCGACCCGGCGACCAACACGTACAGGGCCGGGCTGCCGGCCGACCCGATCCCGCGGACCTACCACTCGGCGGCGTTCCTGCTGCCCGACGGGCGGGTCATGGCCGTCGGCGACAACCCGGGCAACGGCACGTACAACGACAACGTGTCCATCTACACCCCGCCTTACCTCTTCAAGGGCGCCCGCCCGAAGCTCACCTCGGTGATCGACACGCAGTGGCTGTACGGGGACACGCAGCGCATCACCGTCGACCGGCCGATCGCCAAGGCGGAGCTGATCCGCCCGGCCGCGGTCACGCACTCCTCGGACCCGAACCAGCGGTTCGTGGACCTGCCGATGTCGGTGGTCAACAACACGACCGTCGACCTCAACGTCACCAGCAACCCCAACCTGGCACCGCCCGGCTGGTACATGCTCTTCGGCGTCGACGCGAACGGCGTCCCGTCCCTGGCGACCTGGGTGCACCTGGGCGGTCCGTCGGCTCTCGCGGCCACGCAGGAGGCCCCGTCCCCGCACGTCCACGAGTTCGCGGACGCACCGCAGGCGGCCCCGCAGCAGAACCCCGGGAAGCGGGACTCGGTGCCCGTCGCCCCGGCCGTGGCCGGTTGCGACCGGCACTACGGCACGGTCAACCAGTGCGTCCCGACGAGGTTCCCGGCGGAGGTGGGGGAGACGACCAAGGCCCGTTGCGACTGGCTGGCCTCGCATCAGTACCCGAAGCGCATGAGGGTCAACGGCAGCGACCCGCTGCGCCTGGACCCCGACGGCGACGGCTACGCCTGCACCTGACCCTCACCGCCCGCGCTGCACCCGGCCCTCACCGCCCGCGCCTGCACCCACCCCTCAACCGCCCGCACGCCACGGAGCCCCGCCGCCGACCGCGACGGGGCTCCGCCTCGGTTCCCCCGCGACGAGGGCCGCTCCCGCGCCGCCCGCAACCGCCGCGTGCAGCTTGCGGGTCCACCCCGTCCGGTCCCGCTTCGCACTTCACACGGGCGGATTCAGTGCTGGTAGGCGGCCAGGGAGATGCCGACGTAGTGGGCCACGAACGCGGCCAGGGTCAGGGAGTGGAAGACCTCGTGGAAGCCGAAGAAGCGGGGGGAGGGGTTCGGGCGCTTGATGCCGTAGATGACGCCGCCCGCGCTGTAGAGGAGCCCGCCGACGATCACCAGGACCAGGACCGCGACACCGCCGGTGCGCATGAAGTCGGGCAGGAAGAAGACCGCCGCCCAGCCCATCGCTATGTAGCAGGGGGTGTACAGCCAGCGCGGGGCGCCGACCCAGAAGACGCGGAAGGCGATGCCGGCCGCGGCGGCGATCCACACCGCCCACAGGAGCGTCCGTCCGGTGGAGGGCGGGAGCAGCAGCACCGTCAGCGGGGTATACGTCCCCGCGATGATCAGAAAGATGTTGGCGTGGTCGAGACGCCGCAGGATCGCCTCGCCCCGGGGGCCCCAGGTGCCGCGGTGGTACACCGCGCTGACGCCGAAGAGCAGGCAGGCCGTGAGGATGTACACGCCGCACGCGACCCGGGCCCGGGTCGACTCGGTGAAGGCCAGCAGCGCCACGCCCGCGACGATCACTGCGGGGAACATCCCCGTGTGCAGCCAGCCGCGCATCAGCGGCTTGGCTTCCGGTGCCTCGGCACGTGCCTCGGGTGCCTCAGTTGTGACCGGCACGGCGTCGACCGGCACGGCGGCGGCGTCAGAAGTCATGACCGCCATGGTACCTACGGGTCCGTAGGTTTCCGTTAGTGCGCTTTACGGAAGATTGACGGGAGTGGCGATGCTCACGTGAGAAGCCCCCTGGACATATGCGCACATCCACCGGATGATCAGATGAGTGCGGTCGGCACCGGATGAGCGGAGCGCGAAGCGTCCGGGTCGCAGCCCCCACGGGGCAAACACCAAACACACCCCTCAACAAGGAGCAATCGTGGCGCGCGACAACGCGGCTCCCACTTCCATCCCGACGACCCACCAGGAGCTGATCTCCTGGGTGGACGAGATCGCAGCGATCACCGAGCCCGACCGGGTCGTCTGGTGTGACGGCTCCGAGGCCGAGTACGAGCGCCTGTGCGAGGAGCTCGTCGCCAAGGGCACGTTCAAGAAGCTGGACGAGGGCAAGCGCCCCAACTCGTACTACGCCGCCTCCGACCCGTCCGACGTCGCGCGCGTCGAGGACCGGACCTTCATCTGCTCCGAGAAGGAGGAGGACGCGGGCCCGACCAACCACTGGAAGGCCCCGGCGGAGATGAAGGACCTCTTCGCGGGGGAGAAGGGCATCTTCCGCGGCTCCATGAAGGGCCGGACGATGTACGTCGTCCCCTTCTGCATGGGTCCCCTCGGCTCCGAGCTCTCCGCGATCGGCGTCGAGATCACCGACTCCGCCTACGTCGCGGTCGCCATGCGCACCATGACCCGCATGGGCAGGGCCGTCCTCGACGAGCTCGGCTCCGACGGGTTCTTCGTGAAGGCCGTCCACACCCTCGGCGCTCCGCTCGCCGAGGGCCAGGCCGACGTGCCGTGGCCGTGCAACACCACCAAGTACATCTCGCACTTCCCGGAGACCCGCGAGATCTGGTCCTACGGCTCGGGCTACGGCGGCAACGCCCTGCTCGGCAAGAAGTGCTACGCGCTGCGCATCGCGTCCGTCATGGCCCGCGACGAGGGCTGGCTCGCCGAGCACATGCTGATCCTCAAGCTCACCCCGCCGCAGGGTGAGGCGAAGTACGTCGCCGCCGCGTTCCCGAGCGCCTGCGGCAAGACGAACCTGGCCATGCTGGAGCCCACGATCCCCGGCTGGACGGTCGAGACGATCGGCGACGACATCGCCTGGATGCGCTTCGGCGAGGACGGTCGCCTGTACGCGATCAACCCCGAGGCCGGCTTCTTCGGCGTCGCGCCCGGCACCGGCGAGCACACCAACGCCAACGCCATGAAGACGATGTACGCGAACACCGTCTTCACCAACGTGGCGCTCACGCCCGACGGCGGCGACGTGTGGTGGGAGGGCATGACCGAGGAGGCGCCCGCGCACCTCATCGACTGGAAGGGCAACGCCTGGACCCCGGACTCGGAGACCCCCGCCGCCCACCCCAACGCCCGCTTCGCCGTCCCGGCCTCCCAGTGCCCGACGATCGCCCCCGAGTGGGAGGACCCCAAGGGCGTCCCGATCTCCGCGATCCTCTTCGGCGGCCGCCGCGCCTCCGCGGTCCCGCTGGTCACCGAGTCCTTCGACTGGAACCACGGCGTCTTCATCGGTTCTAACATCGCCTCCGAGAAGACCGCCGCCGCCGAGGGCAAGGTCGGCGAGCTGCGCCGCGACCCGTTCGCCATGCTGCCGTTCTGCGGCTACAACATGGGCGACTACATGGCCCACTGGATCAAGGTCGGCGCGTCCGCGGACGCCGCGAAGCTCCCGAAGATCTACTACGTGAACTGGTTCCGCAAGAACGACGCGGGCAAGTTCGTGTGGCCCGGGTTCGGCGAGAACAGCCGCGTCCTGAAGTGGATCGTCGAGCGCCTCGACGGCACGGCCGAGGGCGTCGAGACCCCCATCGGCATCCTGCCGACCGTGGACTCCCTGGACACCGACGGCCTGGACATCCCGGCCGAGGACCTGGACTTCCTCCTCACCGTCGACAAGGAGGTCTGGCGCGAGGAGGCCGCCCTGGTCCCCGAGCACCTGAACACCTACGGCGACCACACCCCCAAGGAGCTGTGGGACCAGTACCTCGCGCTCGTCGAGCGCCTGGGCTGAGCCGTGCCCGCCCTGCCACCGCAGGGCACTCGAACGTGGGAGTCCCCGACCAAGGTGCTCCCACCGCTGTGGGAATCCCCGACCAAGGTTTTCCCATCGCAGCACACGTCCACCGCTGACCGACCGGCCACTGTCCCGGCCGTCGGCCGCCTCAGGAGCGTCCGCGCTCCTCGAGACAGGCCGTGTGCGTCTGCTGACGGCGGGCCTCCCTGTCCTGGAGGTCCGCCGTCAGGCGTTCCGCCTCCTCGTGCAGCAGCACCCGCCGGATGGGGGCGACGGGTTCGGGAGCGGTGAGGACGAGCGGGCTCTCCTCGGGTGGAGTCAGAGTCATCCGGTGGTCCCCCTACCCCTTCGCGCGCTCGGCCAGCGCCATGAGGATCTTGACGGTCGGTGCGCCGACCTGGCGGATGCCGGTCAGCTCCGGGTTGAGGTACGCGGCGTGCGCGGCGGTGGCCGCCGTGAACTCGGGCACGCCGTTCTGGGGCCGGAACCCGTGGCGGACGGCCCGCTCGGGGTCGCCGGCGAGGAGGGTGCCGAGTTCCTTGGCGTTCTCGCTGATCGGCACGAAGGTGTGCGGGGAGTTGACGGTGGTGTCCGGGTAGAGCACCACCATGTCGCCCGGGGTCTGCTTCTGCTGGAGCAGGGCGGCGGCCGGGGACTCGTACGCCAGGATCAGCGGTTCGCCGCTGCCGGAGACGAAGGCGCGGAACGGGTCGTCGGTGCTCGGCTCCAGGGCGCCCTGGACGGAGATCAGCTTCTGCATCAGCGGCGTGGTGCGGTCGATTCCGGCCTGGTCGCAGACCACGTTGTCGCCGTTGGCGACGTTCGAGGTGGCGGCGAGGAACAGGGCCCCGGAGTTGGAGGTCGCCGGATCGGTGGTCTTGATGAACACGGTGCCGCTCAGCTCGGGGTGGGCGGCCGAGCCGGACAGCTGCTGCCAGGTGCGCTTCTCGTCGGCGGCCTTGAGACAGGGGCCCATGAGGAGGGTTCCCCAGTTCTTGCCGGTCATCTTGGCGAGGCCGTTGCCGGCGAGCACCTCGGCGGCGTTCACGCGGGCGATGACCACGAGCGGGGAGAAGAAGGGCTTGGTGGTCTGGGCGCCCTTGACGCCGGCCGCGGCCTCGATCGCCGGGGCGGGTTCACTGCTGCCGGGGAAGGCGAAGTCGAACTCTTTGAGCGCGAGTTGGTCCATCGCCCAGGAGCCGGACGTTTCGGTCTTCACGGTGTAGCCCTTGTCGGCCAGGGCTTTGACGACGTCGGGGTCGCGGAAGTATGCGGACTCCTCGGACCCGATGACGCCTTTCACGGTCTTCGTTGCCGTGATGGGGGTCTTCTCTCCTCCGGCGAGCGCGACGGCGGCCACGCCACCGAGGAGGAGGACCGCCAGGGCGATTCCCAGGATGCGTCTCACGGGGGCAGCGTGCTCGCGGAAACCCACATTCCGCGCGACGTCGAATGAACGTCAGGTGTCCAGGCGGTCCCACTTCGAAATGCTGTCTGGATCGGCCGGTGCTGGCAGGCGGGGCGGCAGGCCGGGAGGATCGTCCCATGGGCGTGAGCGCGTTGAAGTGGCAGGGCTGGGTGGTCGGCCTGACGGTCGTGGCCGGCCTGCTGGTGTTCGCCCCGCTGGGCCTGTACGTGTGGGCCAGCGGTGAGCCGGGTGCGGCGCCGCCGCGGCCCGCGGTGGAGGACGTACGGGTCACCGGGTGCCGGATCGACGCCGGGAGCCGACGGGTGGTCGCGGCGGTGGACGTGGCGGGACGGCCCGGTGCGGTCGGCGCGTACGTCGTCACGGTGGAGTTCCGCGAGAAGGCCGATGCGGAGCCGGGCGAGCGGGCGGCCCAGGCGCTGGTGAGGATCCCCGGGGTGGCCCCGGGCGCGACGGAGCGCGGCGAGGCGGTCGGGCCGGTGTGGCCGGCCGCGACGGTGCCGTGGTGCGGGGTCGCCGCCGCCGAGTTCACGGCGGCGCCGTAGCCGCAGGGTCATGGCGCCCGGTCCGGAGCCTCCGCGGCCCCGGACCGGGGCCGGTCAGAGGCTGCCGGCCAGGTGCTGCGGGGCCAGGGCGGCGGCGTGGGCGTCCATGCGCTCGGCGGCCAGGATCGCGACGGTGGTGTCGGCGCGGGACGCGGCGACGACCAGTGCGCGGCCGGCGAGGTCGTGGGCCCGCTGGTGCAGGGCGGCGAGTTCGGCGGCGCCCGTGACGTCGGCGTGCGGTGCGCGGGCGGGCTCGGAGCCGCGCAGCCGCGTCACCTGGGCGGCGATCCGGGCGGCGGCGCCGTCGAGGCCGAGCTCGTCGGTGACGGTGAGCAGGGCGGCGAGATGACCGGCGAGCTGGTGGTCCAGCGCTTCGGCGCGGCTGCTCCGCGGGTATCCGGCCTGCGGGTCGGAGTGGTGGCCGCCCACACGGTGGACGACCGATTTGGTGCGGATCGGCTCGTACATGAGGAGGCCTCCCGTCTGGTCAGGAGGCCATCCTACATTGGATTGGTTCTAAAGTTGTGCTCGGTCCGGTATCTGGTACGCGGGGGCGGTCCTAGTGCTGGCCGTACCCGTCCAGGAACGTGCCGATCCGCGTCACCGCGTCCGCCAGGTCCTTGGCGTTCGGCAGCGTCACGATGCGGAAGTGGTCGGGCTCGGTCCAGTTGAAGCCGGTGCCGTGGACCACCATGATCTTCTCGGCCCGCAGCAGGTCGAGGACCATCTGGCGGTCGTCCTTGATCTTGTAGACGGCCGGGTCGAGCTTCGGGAAGAGGTACAGCGCGCCCTTGGGCTTCACGCAGGTGATGCCGGGGATCTGGGTCAGCAGGTCGTAGGCCGTGTCGCGCTGCTCCAGCAGCCGCCCGCCCGGCAGTACCAGGTCGTTGATCGACTGCCGGCCCCCGAGGGCCGTCGCGACGGCGTGCTGCGAGGGCATGTTCGCGCACAGCCGCATGTTCGCCAGGATCGTCAGGCCCTCGATGTACGACGAGGCGTGCTTCTTGGGGCCGCAGACCGCCATCCACCCGGCCCGGTAGCCGGCGACGCGGTAGTTCTTGGACAGCCCGTTGAACGTGAGGGTCAGCAGGTCCGGTGCGATCGCGGCGGTGTTGGTGTGCGTGGCTCCGTCGTAGAGGATCCGGTCGTAGATCTCGTCGGAGCAGACGACCAGGTTGTGGCGGCGCGCGATGTCGGTGAGCCCGCGCAGCATCTCGTCGTCGTAGACGGCGCCGGTCGGGTTGTTCGGGTTGATGATCACGATCGCGCGGGTGCGGTCGGTGACCTTGCGCTCGATGTCGGCGAGGTCCGGCATCCAGTCGGACTGCTCGTCGCAGCGGTAGTGCACGGCCGTGCCGCCGGCCAGTGAGACGGAGGCGGTCCACAGCGGGTAGTCCGGCGCGGGGACGAGGCCCTCGTCGCCGTCGTCGAGCAGCGCCTGCATCGACATCTGGATCAGCTCGGAGACGCCGTTGCCGAGGTAGACGTCCTCGACGTCCAGCTCGATGCCCTTGGTCTGGTAGTGCTGCATGACCGCGCGGCGCGCGGAGAGCAGCCCCTTCGCGTCCCCGTACCCGTGGGCGTTGCCCAGGTTGCGGAGCATGTCCTCGAGGATCTCCGGCGGGCACTCGAAGCCGAAGGCCGCGGGGTTGCCGGTGTTCAGCTTGAGGATGCGATGACCTGCTGCTTCGAGCCGCATCGCCTCTTCGAGGACGGGACCGCGGATCTCGTAGCAGACATTGGCGAGTTTCGTTGACTGGATCACCTGCATGACGGGAGCTTACGGGCCGGACGGCCGGTCCGCCGGGGTATTGCGAGCAGGGACAGGGGGTGGGATATGTCCTGGTTCGCGCGATGGGAGGGTGTTGGTGGGGTCCACCCTTGGAAACGGCGGCCACCGAGCGCTCCGGCCTGCGGAATGGGTGAGTGCGGGGTGCGGGCGAGCGGCGGTGTTGCGCTCGTCACTTCGGGGTCACTTCGGGACACTGCGGGGTCACTCGGGGGGCGGGCCGCGGCGTCGTTGTCAGTGGCCGCCCGTACGGTCGTGGGTGGGGAAAGGGGGCACGGCGTGGAGCAGCTGAGGGTCATCGCGGGGGACGCGACCAGCCCGCAGGCCAAGGGGCCGAAGATCATCGCGCATGTGTGCAACGACATCGGCGGATGGGGCAAGGGCTTCGTGCTGGCGCTCTCGAAGCGCTGGCCCGAGCCCGAGAAGGAGTTCCGGGCCTGGCACCGCCGCCGCAGCGGCAATGACTTCGGCCTGGGCGCCGTCCAGCTGGTCCGGGTGCGGGAGGACGTCTGGGTGGCCAACATGGTCGGCCAGCGCGGCATACGCACGGGCAGCGGTGGCCCCCCGATCCGCTACGACGCCGTGGAGCGCTGCCTCACGGCCCTGGCGGGGCACGCGCTCGATCGGGGGGCCTCGGTCCACATGCCGCGCATCGGATGCGGGCTGGCCGGCGGCAAGTGGTCCCGCATCGAGCCGCTGGTCACCGGGGCCCTGTGCGCCCGGGACGTGGCCGTGACGGTCTACGACTTCGCCTGAGCGCTCCGCCCGGGCGAATCCGGCCGGGCGGCCCCGCCCGGGCGCGGGCGGGGCCGCTGCCGCGGGGCGGGCGCTACCGGGTGATGATCACCAAGGGGATCTCGCGGGGGGCCGCTGCGCTGCGGTAGTCGTCGAAGAGGGGCCACAGGGCCGCCATCGCCGGCCAGTAGACGTCCCGCTCCGCCGGGCACGCCGTACGGGCCGTGGCCTGGAAGACGGCCCCGCCGACCTGGAGGCGCACCTCGGGGTGGGCGGTCAGGTTCCGGTACCAGGCCGGGTGCTCCGGGGCGCCCCAGTCGGCCGCGAGCACGATGTGCCGGTCCGCGTCGGTCGAGTAGATCAGCGGGGTCCGGGCGGTCCGGCCCGTGGCGCGGTCGAACGTGGTGAGCAGGAGCGTGGGGACCCCGTGCCAGAGGTGGCCGTCGAGTCCGCCGGTCGCCACGTAGTCCTGTACGTGGTCCCGCTCGCGGCCGGGCTTCGGGTCGGTGGGGTGGTCCCAGTCGATGGTGATCGTCTGCATGGCGGTGCCTCCGGAATCAGACCCCCCGCGCGGCTTAACGATCCTTCTCCGATTCTGGATGCGGTCGGCCGCAGTGGCGCGCCGTACCGCTGGTGTGCGCGTTGTGCCCCATGATCATCATCGGTGAAACTGTGGACATGACAAGGGAAAAGACGGGCCGCATCATCGGCGCCACATTCGGGCTCGCCTTCGTCCAGGTGAACGCGGCCGCCCTGCCGACAGCCGCCGCCGTACCCCTGCGGGCGCTGGCGCTGATCGCCTTCCTGGCCGTGCTCCGCGGCGTGCGCCGCAGCCCCGCGCCCCTGCCGGCCGCGCACGAGGGCGCCGGGGCGCCGTCGTACTTCGGCCGGCGCTACGGGTACGTGGTGGGCGCCGAGGTGATCGCCGGCGCGGCCGGGATCATCGTCCTCAACGGCCCGCTGGACGCTCCGGACGCCGTGGTCGCGTGGATCGCGTTCGTGGTCGGAGTGCACTTCTTCGGGCTCGCGGCCGTCTGGCGGATGCCCGCGCTGAACCGGCTGGCCGCCGCGATGTCGGCGTGCGGCGCCGCGGGCCTGGTGCTGTGCGCCCTCGGCTCGCCCCGGGCGGCCGTCGCCGTGGTCGCGGGGATCCTGCCCGGAGCGCTGCTGCTCGGCTCGGTCCTGTGGAGCGTGTACCGCGAAGCGGCCGGGGCCGCCGAAGCGGCCGGGACTGCCGAAGCGGCCGGGGCCGCCGAAGCCGTCGGGCCTGCCGAAGCGGCCGGGGCCGCCGGGGCCCCGGCGGCCGCCTCCGGCAGCGCCCGGTAGCGGCAGGGGCGGCACACGTGTGGCCCCGGCCGGGGGGATGCCCGGGCCGGGGCCGCCAGCAGCTTTCGTCCCGCGCCACCGCCCCGCTAGGGCAGGTAGCGCTCGATGACCTGCGGACCCTCCTTCTCGATCAGCTGGCGCGCCTTCTCGAGCCGCTCCGGAGTCGGCTCCATCCCCTGCACCATCACGAGGTCCTCAGGGTCGTACGGCCGCTCCCCGCCGCTGTACAGCTTGGCCGGCCGGTTGGGCTGCTGGTCCGATTCACTGTCCATCGGTTACCTCCTCGGAATGCCCCCCGATCCCCTCATCCTCCGGCGGCACGGCCATGAACGCACGTCGGCTACACGGCGGCGACGGCCGCCGCCGCGGTCAGGGCGGCGATGGCCGCGCAGATGCCGAGGTTGACCGTCCGGTGCTCCCAGAACACCGCGACGAACTCGCGCAGGGTGGCGCTCGGCCAGAAGTACGTGGCGGTCGGGGATCCCAGCACCTGGCCGTTGACCCCGGCCCTGCGGGCGGTCATCGCGGCCCGGAAGGCGTGGAAGTTGTTGGTGACGACCACGCAGCGGTAGCCGGGATCGGCCTCGGCCATGATCGTGCGGCTGAAGGCCAGGTTCTCCCTCGTCGTGCGGGAGCGGTCCTCCAGCCGTATCCCCTCCTCCGGGAAGCCCCGCGCGATCAGCCAGTCGGCCATCGCCCGCGCCTCCGAGAGCTTCTCGTCCGTCCCTTGCCCGCCCGAGACCAGCAGCAGCGGCACCCGGCCGCCGCGGGCCGCCTGGGCGGCGTGGATCTGCCGTCCCTTCTCCAGCCGGGAAGCCAGCAGCGGCGACACCCGCTCACCGCAGATCAGACCGGAGCCCAGCACCACCACGCAGTCGACGTCGCCGCGCACCGTGATCCGTGCATAGAGGAAGGCGTAGGCGAGGAAGCAGAGGAAGAGGAAGGAGACGTAGCCGACGAGCAGGACCAGACCCGCCACCAACGTGTCCGCGACCCGGGAGCCCCGCCCGGCCACCCCCAGGACCAGCGCGATCAGCGCCAGGATCCCCAGCCCCGCCGCCATGGACAGCAGATTGGTCGGCCTGCGGCCCTCCTTGCGGACCATCGTCAGACCGTTGCGGATGAGGTAGCCGGCGAGGACGAGGGTGCCGACGGTCGGCACGGTGAGCACCACCAGGACCGCGATCGCGTCCAGGGGTGACGGCAGCTCAGGTATCCGCAGCAGCACCCCGATCGACGCGCATATGAGGGTGAGGCCCAGGAGGACCGCGTTGCGGAAACGCCGGCGGTCCTCCCGCACACTCACGCAGAAGAGGAGGAAAAGCAGTGCGGCGGGGACAAAGGCGAACATGCCGCCCATCGTAGGCGGACGGTCCGGCACCTCGAAGGGGCCCGTCCCCCGCGGCCGTTGGGCCCGCGCCGGCAACGCCTGCCGCGCGCAGGACGTCAGCGGCCGCGGTAGGGGGTCCTGCGGACCGAACGGCCGGCCCGCACGTCCGTCCTGCGCCCGTCGCGCATCACGAACCGGCCGTCGATCAGCACGTGCGGGATGCCGGCCGGCAGCGCGCGCGGGTGCTCGAAGGTCGACCCGGCCGCGACCGTGTCCGGATCGAAGAGGACCAGGTCGGCGCGGTACCCGGGGCGGACCGCGCCCCGGTCGGGCAGTCGCAGCCGGGCCGCGGGGCGGCCGGCCAGATGGGCCACGCACTCCTCCAGCGAGAGCACGCCGAGCTCGCGCACGTAGTGCCCGAGGTAGTGCGGGAACGTCCCGTACGCCCGCGGATGCGGTTTCGCGCCCTGGAGGATGCCGTCGGAACCCCCGGTGTGGGCCCGGTGGCGCATGACCGTTCGGACGTTCTCCTCGTGGCCGACGTGCTGGAGGACGGTCGGCCCGAGCCGGTCCGCCAGCAGCAGCCGCCGCGCGCCCTCCCAGTCCCGCACGCGCGTCCCGACGTACGCCCCGTGCGCGGGGTCCGCCGTCCCCGAGATCTCGATCGTGGTCCAGTCGACGGGGACGCCGTGGCAGCCGTCCGACCCCGTCACCTCCAGCGCGTACCGGATCCGCTCGGCCTCGGCGTCGTCGCGCAGGCGGGCGAGGACCGCATCGGGGCCGCCCTCGTTCGCCCAGCCCGGGAGGAGCGCGACGAGGGTCGTGCAGCCGGGGGTGTACGGATAGGAGTCGAGCGTGATGTCGGCGCCGGCGGCGAGGGCCTCGTCGAGGAGGGTCAGGAGCTCGCCCGCCCGGCCCTCGTTCTCCGCGAAGTTCATGGTGGCGTGCGCGAGGTGCAGGGCGCAGCCCGCCTCCCGGGTCAGCGCGATCATCTCGGCGTACGCGGCGAGCGCGCCGCGCCCGTACGAGCGGTGGTGCGGGCAGTAGTAGCCGCCGTACGCGGCCACAACCCGGCACAGCTGCGTCAGTTCGGCCCCGGACGCGTACATGCCGGGGGTGTAGGTGAGCCCGGAGGACAGGCCGACGGCTCCCTGGGCGAGGCCCTCGGCGACGAGGCCGCGCATCCGGTCGAGCTCGGCGGGCGTGGCGGGACGGTCCTCCCATCCCAGGGCGTACGCGCGGACGGTGCCCTGGGGGACGAGGTAGGCGGCGTTGACGGCGATGCCGGCGCGGTCGAGCCGGTCCAGGTAGCCGCCCACGTCCCGCCAGTCGAACCGGACGTCGTCGCCCGCGCCGTTCCAGCCGGTGATGGCGGCCCGCACCCCGGCGAGGGTGCGGTCGTCGACGGGCGCGTACGACAGACCGTCCTGGCCGAGGACTTCGAGGGTCACGCCCTGGGCGGCCTTGGCGCTGTGGTCCGGGTCGCGGAGCAGGGCGAGGTCGCTGTGCGCGTGCATGTCGACGAAACCCGGGGCCAGGGCCAGGCCGTGCGCGTCGAGGGTGCGCAGACCGCCGGAGCGGATCCGGCCGATCCCGGCGATCCGGCCCTCGTGCACGCCGACGTCGGCGGTGTACGAGGGCCCGCCCGTGCCGTCGACGACGCGGGCCCCGCGGATGACCATGTCCACCGGCGCGGCTCCGCTAGAAGAAGGTGCGCACGTAGTCGGTGACCGTGCCGTCCGCCTCCACCACCGGGATCAGCGGCCACTTCTCGAAGATCGTGCACGGGTGGGACATGCCGAGCGCCACCCAGTCCCCGACCTGCACGTCCTCGGCCGCGTCCGTCTCCAGCCAGGCGTGCTGATCGGACAGTTTGACCACGCGGACGCCGTCGGCCGGGCGCTCCTCGCCGGTGAGGGCGTCGCGGACCAGCTCGGCCTGCGGCAGCCCCAGGTCGTAGGCGACGTCGCGCTTGCCCGCGTTGACGAAGGCCTGCGTGGGAGAGGGCCGGGAGACGACCTGCGTCCAGAGCCGGAAGGCGGGGCGCAGGCCGCCCTCCTCCGGGATCCGGTTGAAGGGGGTCAGGCGCGTGTACCAGCCGTGGTCGTGGGAGACGTACGCGCCGGAGCGCAGCAGCCGCAGGACGGGCCGGGACAGCTCCGGAAGCTCGGCGAACACGTCGGCGACGGCGTCGAACCAGGCGGAGCCACCGGCGCTGACCACGATCTCGTCGACGTCGGCGAACCGCCCGGCCTTGTCGAACTCGACGGCCAGCGCGGTGAGCCGGCGCAGGTAGGCGTGGACCGAGTCCGGGTCGGCTCCGGGAACCTCGGCCTCGTACCCGGCGAGGCCGACGAGACGCAGGGTGGCGGCCCCGGCCACGGCGTCGGCGACGGCCCGGCAGTCCTCGTCGGTCCGCGCACCGGTACGGGCGCCCTCGCCGGCGCCGAGCTCGACGACGACGTCGAGGACCTGGGACTGCCCCTGCAGGGCCCGGTCCATCAGCTGGACGCCGCGCACGGAGTCGACGTAGCAGACGAAGCGGAAGGCGGGGTCGGCGGCGAGCTCGGCGGCCACCCAGCGCAGCGCCGCCGGATCGACGAGCTCGTTGGCCAGGAAGATCCGCTCGATGCCGAAGGCGCGGTAGACGCGGACCTGGTGGGGGACGGCGGCCGTGATGCCCCAGGCGCCGTGGTCGAGCTGGCGGCGGAAGAGCTGCGGCGCCATGCAGGTCTTGCCGTGCGGGGCGAACGCCAGGTCGTGGCGGGCGGCGTACGCGCCGAGGGCGGTGAGGTTGTGTTCCAGCGCCTCGGCGTCGAGGGTCAGCACCGGCGTGGTGAACCCGCCGGTGTACAGGTCCCGGCGCTCGGCGGCCAGCGCGCCGACGGTGAGGCCGAGGGAGGCGGCGTCCGGGGGGAGGCCCTTGAAGCGGTGGTCCACCGGTTCGGCCGCGAGGGCCTGTACGGGGTCACTGGGCATGTGCGGTGCCTCCCGGGGTCTTGCGCAGGGTGTTGCGACTGCTGCAACGGTCGTTGCGCGTGGTGCTGCAAGCTGTCTAACATCCCGCGTGACGGCGGGTCAACGTCCGCCCTGCCGTGGGGGACCCGCGGCAGACCGGCCCGAGAGGACACGGCGTGAGTCAGTCGGTGGAGCGGGCCCTGCGGATCTTGCCGCTGCTCGCGCGGGGTCCGGCGGGCCTCGGCGAGGTCGCCGCGGAGCTCGGCGTCCACAAGAGCACCGCCCTGCGGCTCCTGCGCACCCTCCACGCACACGGGTTCGTCTACCGCCAGCCCGACGGCCGCTACCGCCTCGGCGCCCAGCTCTTCGCGCTCGCCGCGGAGGCGGTGGAGAGCCTGGACGTCCGCAGCGTGGCCCACCCGCACCTCGTGGAGCTCAACCGGCTCACCGGCCACACCGTGCACCTCGCCCTTCACCAGGACGACGAGGTCGTCTACATCGACAAGGTCGAGAGCCGCTACCCGGTCCGGATGTACTCCCGCATCGGCAGGCCCGTCCCGCTCACCGTCGCCGCCGTCGCGAAACTGCTGCTCGCCGACCTCCCCGAGGACGAGCGCCGCAGTCTCGCCGAGCGCATCGACTACCCCCGCTACACCGCCCGGTCCACCCCCGACGCGCAGGCCTTCCTGCGCGAGCTGGACCTCGTACGGGAGCAGGGCTGGGCCACCGACCTCGGCGGCCACGAGGAGTCCGTCAACTGCCTCGGTGCGCCCGTGCACGGGCCGGACGGGCGGGTCGCCGCCGCGCTGTCCGTCACCGCGCCCAGCGTGGTCGTCACCGCCGAGGGGCTGCTCGAACTGCTGCCCGTGGTCCTGAGCACCGCCCACGCCATCAGCCGCGAGTACTGCGGCTCCGTACGCAAGGACGACACCCCGTGACCGACAAGACCGCCATCACGCCCGCCACCCACACCACCCCGCCCGCGCGGTTCTCGCACGGCGTGCGCAAGGGGAACATCCTCCAGGTCGCCGGCCAGGTCGGCTTCCTCCCGCACGTGGACGGGCGGGCGCCCACCCCCGCCGGGCCGACGCTGCGCGAGCAGACCCTCCAGACCCTGGAGAACGTGCGCTCCGTCCTGGAGGCCGGCGGCGCGGGCTGGGACGACGTGATGATGATCCGGGTGTACCTCACCGACACCGGGCACTTCGCCGAGATGAACGACCTCTACAACGGCTACTTCGAGGAGCAGGGCCTGAAGGAGGCCCCGGCCGCCCGCACCACGGTCTACGTCGGGCTGCCCGCGGGCCTCCTCATCGAGATCGACGCCCTCGCCGTCCTCGGATAGCCGACGGCCCGCCAGGGGCTCGCCGGAAGGGGCGCCCCCCTGGCGGTGGGGCGCCCCGGTCCGGTCGGGGCAGCCGTCACACGCAGTACTGCGACTGCTTCCCGATCGAGCGGTACATGCAGTCCGCGTTCTCCAGCAGTTGCAGGACGGCGTCGCGGTTGCGCGCCGTCTCGCGGTCGATCACCTCGTCCGGCGGGTAGAAGCCGCCCCCGCCGCCCGTGTCGGAGGGGTACATCTCGAAGGTGTAGGCGAAGACCTTCTGGTTGCCCCACAGCCAGTCGTCGATCGTCCCGTCCGTGATGTACAGGTCGCTCGACTGCTCCGGGGTGTAGCCGTTGCTGCGCGCCATGCTGGTGCCGATGGTCTTGTACACGGCGAGGTCGTCGGCCGTCATGCCCGGCGCGGTGTCGTTGTACGTCCACCCGAACGGCCACAGCACCAGCTCGCTGTACGTGTGGAAGTCGATGGCGGCGGTGATCTGCTGCTTGCCGCCGACCACCCGGCTGCGCACGAAGTCCGCGACCACCTTCACCTCGGGGGCCGACTCGCCGGCCGCGCCGCGGTAGGTCTCGGAGCTCTTGCTGCCGCTGGAGCCGCCGCAGCAGCCCCACTTGTAGTCCCAGTTGCGGTTCAGGTCGGTGCCGACGTACGAGGAGCCGGAGTTCGGCTGCCTGTTCTTGCGCCAGGAGCGGTAGGAGCCGGTGGCGATGTCGTACTCGCCGCCGTCCGGGTTGAGGTCCGGCACGATCCAGATCTCGCGGGCGTTGACCATGTCGGTGATCCGCGCGTCGCTGCCGTACTTGGAGCCGAACTCCTTGAGCAGGTACAGCGCCATCTCGACGGTCAGGTGCTCGCGGGCGTGCTGGTGGTGCGTGAAGAGCACCTCGGGCTCGTTCTCGTCGGTCGCGACGTTGTCGCTGATCTTGATCGCGACGATGTCCCGGCCCTGGTACGACTTGCCGATCACCTTCTTGCTCATGATCGAGGGGTACTGGGCGATGCGCTGGTCGATCTCCGCGCTCGCCTCGGCGTAGTTGTGGTACATCGAGTCCTTGGACGGGAAGTCCATCGGGTTCGCCGCGACGCCCCGCTCCGAGCGGTCCGGCGGCCCGGGCAGGGCGGTCAGCGTGTAGCCGAGCGCACGCAGCTTCCGGGCCTGCATGGGGTCGGCGCTGACGACGACCGAGCGGGCGTCGACCTCGTCGATCGAGACGCCCGTGCGGAGCAGGGCCGTTCGCTCGGCCGCCGTGGCCGGGCCCTTGATCTCGTACTGGGTGACCGCCTCGTCCTGGGTGGCGGTCGAGGGGGTCGGTGGCGGGGCCGCCGTCGCGCTCATGCCGTAGGCGGGTGCGCCGAGCGCGAGAGCGAGCAGGGCCGCCGTGACGGCGGCCCTGCGTCGGGTGTGGAGCCGCATGCGTTCTCCTGGGTGGAGGGTGGGGGTAGCCGTGCGGACGCGCACAGCGTGCTCTTGTGGCATGTCCCGGTCAAGGACTGCAAACCGGCCAAAATCCCGGGACGGCCACCCCCACACGTACCGCCTAGGGCAGGCTGTGAACCTTCGGACCCACCGCGTTGGACCAAGCGCCACCCGCCTTGGCGTCCCAATTGGTCGACCAGGTCATCGCGCCGCGCAGCCCCGGGTACGTCCTCGACGGCTTGAAGGACCCGCAGTTCGTGCCCCTGGCCAGGCAGTCCAGCGCGTTGTTCACGACGGTCGGGGAGACGTACCCGCTGCCCGCGCCGCTCGGCGAGGCCGGCACGCCGATGCCCACCTGCGAGGGGTCGAGGCCGCCCTCCAGCTGGATGCAGGCCAGTGCGGTGAGGAAGTCCACCGAGCCCTGCGCGTAGACCTTGCCGTCACAGCCGTTCATCGAGCCGCTGTTGTAGTACTGCATGTTGACGACGGTCAGGATGTCCTTGACGTTCAGCGCCGTCTTGAAGTAGCCGCCCGCCGTGGACTGCATGTCGATGGTCTGCGGCGCCATGGTGAGCACCAGCGAGGGCCCCGCCTTGGCGGACAGCGAGCGCAGCGCCTGCGTCATGTACGTCGGGTTGAGGCCGTTCTCCAGGTCGATGTCGATCCCGCTGAAGCCGTACTCCTGCATCAGTGCGTACGCCGAGTTCGCCAGGTTGTCCGCGGAGGCCGGGTCGTTCACCGAGATGGTGCCCCGCTCGCCGCCGATGGAGAGGACCACGGACTTGCCGGCCGCCTTCCTGGCGGCGACGTCCGCCTTGAACTGGGCCACCGTGTAGCCGCCGAGACCCGCCGAGTCGAGGTTGAAGGTGATCGCCCCGGGCGTGGTCGTGGCGTCGGCGAACGAGACGGCGATGATGTCGTACTGGGACGGGACGTCGGAGATCCTCTGGACGGTCGCGCCGTTGTTGAAGTTCTGCCAGTAGCCGGTCAGCGCGTGCTTGGGGACCGAGGGGTTCGGGTCCGGGTTCCCGCCGCCGGTCGTCGTGCCGGTCACCGCCGCCGACTTCGGTCCCTCGCCCGCGGCGTTGTACGCGCTCACCTGGAAGGAGTACGAGGTGGCCGCGGCGAGTCCGGTGATCGGTGCGGGGGAGCCGGTCACGGTCTTGACGCGCACGCCGTCCTGGTAGACGTAGTAGCCGGTGGCCCCGCTGACCGCGTTCCACGAAAGGGTGAGCCCGTTCGCGCTCTGGCCGGAAACGGCGGTCCCGGCGGGGGCGCCGGGGACGGACGGGCCGGGGTCCGTGCCGCCGCCCCCGTCCGGGCCGAAGACGCTGAAGTCGTCGACGGCGTACGCGGGCTGCCCGTACCAGCCGTGCGTCCACACCGTGACCTTGGTGGTGTTCGCCCCCGTCGTGAACGTGGTCGACAGCTGCTGCCAGCCGCCGCCCGATCCGGGGGTCCAGGTGGACGTGTCCTGCGTGCCGGTCCCCGTCACGCCGAGGTAGACGTACGGGCCCTGCACCTGCTCGCTGAGCGTGTACGTCGAGTTCGGCTTGACCGTGACGGTCTGACTGCACTGCGCGTTGTCCTGGCCCGACGGAGTGGCCCTGAGGGCGGCGGCCCCGGCGTGGACGGGAGAGGAGACGACGGCCCCGCTGCCGGCGGTGCAGCTCCAGTCGGCGAGACCGGACTCGAAGCCTCCGTTGCGGGCGACGTTGACGTCGGCGGCCTGCGCGGTGCCGGTCGCGAGGGCGGTCAGCCCGCCTGCGGTCAGGGTGGCGGCGCCCAGCAGGGCGAGCGAGCGTATGTGGTTCACGTGGTCTCCGTGGGGGGAGAAGGGGATGTGAAAGGGGGTGGTGGAACAAGCGGTCGAATGCCCGGGGCCGGGCGGTGGGGGAAGCCCCGTCGGCAGGTGCCGGCACGCTGGCCCCAAGTTGGTCCAGACCAATCCCCCTGTCAAGGCTCTTTGCAATGTGGCTTGAATTGATTGGGCGTCCGATCCCGGTTGTCCGGTTTTCCCGCCACCTGTAACAGGGGCCCGCAGGACGGGAATCACCAAGGCCCTGCCCTGCCAGGGACGACGCGGATATGGTGCTGGAGCACGGGGGAAGGGCACCGATCGTTTGCGGTCGCGCAGGGTGCGCGTACGCGACGACGGCGCCGACGTATGGGGCGTACGGGGTGAACAGGGGGATTCGCGTGCCGACCGCCATTGCCGTCACCAGCGCCGATCTGGTGCTGCCGGCCCCTGACCGGCACACGCCGCCGGCCGTCGTCCTGCACCCGCCCGGACAACTCGACCTGGCGGGCGCGGTCGCGGAGACGAGCGCCCTGCTGGAGCGCCACGGCCATCTCGTGGCGGTCGTACCGCCCTGGCTTCCGGCGGCGACCGTCCAGCGGCTGCGCACGGTGCGGGCCATCCTCGAGACCGACCGGATCGCCCTCCTCGACATCGATCTGCCGCCGCTGGCCACGGCCCTGCTGGTACGTCAGCTGCGCCAGCTCAGCGTCTGCGACTTCAGCCCCGGGGTCATCGCCTCCGCCGCCCGGCTGCTGTCCCACTACATCCACGCCGGGGCCCTGCTGGGCTCCGTCGCCAGACTGGACCGGGTCCCCGTCGGCCTCAAGGCGCACGCCCGCTCGTGGTCGCCGAACGCGCAGTTCGCCGTACTGGCCCACCCGACCCCGCACCTGGTCAAACTGACCGGCTCCGGCTCCGGCGGCGGCCGGGCGCACGGGGGCCGGGCCCACGGCGGGGGATCGCACGGCGCGGGCGCGCACGGCGGAAGTGCCGGACTGCCGCCCGGCCCCGCGTTCGCCACCCACCTCACCTTCGCACGGGGCCAGCTGGCCTCCGACTGGGTCGCGGCCGAACTCGCCCCCGCCTGGCGGGTCCAGGGCGTGATGGAGAATCCGCTCCCGGCCGACTCGCCCGTCTGGTGGGCCACGCCGAAGCTCGTGGAGTTCGCCGCCGCCATCCCCGACCCCGCCGTGCTCTACCAGCTCGTCGCCTCCGTCCGGCGCGAGCAGTGCCACTGGTGCGGCCTCGAACTCATCGGCGACCGGTGCGGGTTCTGCGCCGCGCCGCTGGCCGCACCGCCGCCGGCCGGGAACGGGGGCCGGACGACGCCCCCGGCCTTCTCCGGCGCCCCCGGACCAAGACACTGACCGCCCGAACGATCGAAGAACGGCGAGGTAGTACGGCACATGAACTCACGCCAGCGCCGCGGCGTCATCCTGCTGCTCCTGTCGGTCCTGTGCGCCCTCGCGGCGTTCGGCGGGGTCCTCGTGGTGATCGGCGACGTCAATTCCAAGGTCGGGGCCGAGGTCGTCGCCTACCGGGCCAAGGGCGACATCGCGCCGTACAGCCCGCTCACGCCGGGCCAGTTCGAGGAGGTCTCCATCCCCAGGCGCTGGCTGTCCGACACCGCCGTCACCGACCTCGGCCAGCTCAAGGACAAGATCACGCTCACCGCCCTGCGCAAGGGGTCGCTGCTCCAGGCGGGCATGTTCGTCGACAAGCCGCAGCTCCAGCCCGGGGAGCAGGAGATCGCGATCATGATCGACGCCGCGACCGGAGTGGCCGGGAAGATCTACTCCGGCGCCAAGGTCAACATCATCGCCACCTTCAAGGGCACCAAGGACACCGAGCCCTCGCGCTCGGTGATCATCGTCGCCAACGCCCGCGTCCTGAACGTCGGCAAGCTCACCGCACTCGACAAGGACAGCGACAGGAAGGGCCCCGCCGAGGCGGTCCCGATCACCTTCGCCCTGAACACCAAGGACACCCAGCGCGTCGCCTACGCCGAGTCCTTCGCGGAGCACGTACGCCTGGCCCTGGTGGCCCCCGGCACCGACTCCGTGCCCGGAGCGGGCGACCGCACGTACACCCTCGACGGGGACAAGTGAGGCCCGGATGACCACCCGAATCCTCCCCGCGGCCGGCGACCCGGACGCCGCCCGCGCCATCTCCACCCTCCTCAGTCAGCTCCCGGCGGCCGAGCCCGGCGCCCCGGTCCCCGACTCCACCTCGCTGCTGGACACCCTGGGCCGGCTGGCCGCCGAGTCCGTCGACGAACTGCCCGAGGTGGTCCTCGTCCACGAGCGGATCGGCCCGGTGCCCGCCCTCGACCTCATCCGCGAGGTCGCGCTCCGCTTCCCGGCGGTGGGTGTGGTGCTGCTGTCCTCGGACGCCGGCCCGGCGCTGTTCTCGGCCGCCATGGACTCCGGGGCGCGCGGTCTGATCGGGCTGCCGCTCGCGTACGAGGAACTCGCCGCCCGTGTCCAGGCCGCCGCGCAGTGGTCCGTGGGCGTACGCCGCCACCTGGGCCGCGGAGCCGACGTGTTCAGCGGCCCCGGCGGCAAGGTGGTCACGGTCAGCGGAGCCAAGGGCGGTGTCGGCACCACCTTCACCGCCGTGCAGTTCGCGCTCGCCGCGGCCGCCTCGGGACGGCGTACCGCCCTGGTCGACATGGACCTCCAGGCCGGCGACGTCGGTTCGTACCTCGACGTGCAGTTCCGCCGCTCGATCGCCGACCTCGCCGGCATCCAGGACATCTCGCCGCGGGTGCTGCAGGACGCCGTCTACGACGACCGGACCGGACTGGCCCTGCTGCTGGCCCCGGCCGAAGGCGAACGCGGCGAGGAGGTCGACGAACGCGCCGCCCGGCACATCGTCGCCGCCCTGCGCAGCCGGTATGAGCTCGTCGTCGTCGACTGCGGCACCCAGGTCACCGGCGCGAACGCGGCGGCGGTGGAGTCGGCGGACGTGGCCGTCCTGGTCACCACCCCCGACGTGGTCTCCGTCCGGGCCGCCAAGCGCCTGGTCCGGATGTGGGAACGGCTCCAGGTCCGCAAGGCGGAGGACACCGCCATGGTGGTCAACCGCTGGAGCAAGCACACGGAGATCCAGCCCGCGCTCATCGAGAGGATCACCAAGACGCGGGCCACCCGGACCCCGGTCCCGGCCGCCTTCAAGGAGCTCCAGGCGGTGGTCGACGCGGGCCGGGTGCAGGACCTGGACAACCGCTCCAGCGTCAAGCAGGCCCTGTGGACGCTGGCCGGTGAACTCGGCCTGCTGACACCCCCGGCCACGGCGGACCCCGGGGCCGCCGCCCCGGGGACCCCGGGCGCGGCCCTCGCCGTACGGACCCCCGGAGCGGTGGCCCGCGCGGCCGGCCCCTGGCTGCGCCGCGGCCGGGAGGGCTGACGGATGCCCGCGCGCAGACCCGTCCGGGGCGCGGCCCGGGGTGACCGCGGCCAGGTGGCCGTCGAGTTCGTCGGCATGGTGCCGCTGATCCTGCTGCTCGTGGCGGCGGTGTGGGAGTGCGTACTGATCGGGTACGCGTTCTCCCTGGCGGGCAACGCGGCGGACGAGGCGGCCCGGGCGGGGGCGGTGCACGGCGGCGCGGCCTGCGAGAGCGCCGCGGGCAGGCACATCAGCGGCGCGTGGGGCATGACGGCGTCGTGCGGCGCGTCCGGCGACGTCTACAGGGCGAGGGTCACGCTCAAGATCCCCGTCCTCTACCCCGGCCTGAACTGCGGCGAGATCACGGGCACGGGCGGCGCGGCGACCGAAGAGGAGGCGGACTGACATGGGACACCGGCGGCGCATCCGCTCCGACGCCCGGCTGCGGGTCCCGGATCAGGTCCGGGACCGGGGCCAAGTGGCCCTGGAGTACATCGGGTTCATCCCCGTCCTGCTGTTCGTCGCGCTGTGCGGGATCCAGCTCGGCTGGGTCGGCTACGTCCACCAGCAGGCCGAGACCGCAGCCCGCACCGCCGCACGCGTGGAGGCCCGCAACCCGGGCGCCGGGGCGGCGGCGGGGACGGCAGCCGTCAGTTCCGGCCTCGACCCGAGCGTCGAGATCGCCAAGGGCCCCGACGCGGTCACCGCGAGGGTCTCGATCCCGGTCAAGTCCATCGTGCCCGGCCTCTCCATCGACGCCGCCAGGGCCACTGCCGTCATGCCCAACGACGACCCGAGCGGAGCCCGTCCATGAGCCTGCGTTCCCGGGTCAACACCCCCGACGACCGGCACGGCCCCCGCGAGGACGGCCGGCTGGTCTCCGCGTACCGGGCCAAACTGCTGGAGGAGATCGACCTCGCCGAGATGTCGGCGCTCGCCCCCGCCGAGCGGCGGGCCCGGCTGGAGCGCGTCCTCGGGCACATCATCAGCCGCGAGGGGCCGGTCCTGTCCACCGTCGAGCGGGCGCAGCTGATCCGCCGGGTCGTGGACGAGGCGCTCGGCCTCGGCGTGCTCGAACCGCTCCTCGAAGACGCCTCGATCTCCGAGATCATGGTCAACGGCCCGGACCAGATCTTCGTCGAACGCGCAGGCCGGGTGGAGCAGCTGCCCCTGCGCTTCGCCTCGCACGACCAGCTGATGCAGACCATCGAGCGGATCGTCTCCACCGTCAACCGCCGCGTCGACGAGGCCAATCCGATGGTCGACGCACGCCTGCCCAGCGGCGAACGCGTCAACGTGATCATCCCGCCGCTGTCCCTGACCGGGGCCACCCTCACGATCCGGCGCTTCCCGCGCGCGTTCACCCTGCACGAGATGATCGGTCTCGGCTCGCTCGACGAGCAGATGCTCCTGCTGCTGTCCGGGCTGGTCCAGGCGAAGATGAACGTCATCGTGTCGGGCGCCACCGGCACCGGGAAGACCACCCTCCTCAACGCCCTCTCCGGACTGATCCCGGAGGGCGAGCGGATCATCACCATCGAGGACTCGGCGGAACTCCAGCTCCAGCAGGCGCACGTCATCCGCCTCGAATCCCGCCCGGCGAACGTGGAGGGCAAGGGCCGGATCACCATCCGCGACCTCGTACGCAACTCCCTGCGCATGCGCCCCGACCGCATCATCGTCGGCGAGGTCCGCGGGGGCGAGACCCTCGACATGCTCCAGGCGATGTCGACCGGCCACGACGGCTCCCTGGCCACCGTCCACGCGAACAGCGCCGAGGACGCCCTGATGCGCCTGCAGACCCTCGCCTCGATGTCCGAGGTGGAAGTCCCCTTCGAAGCCCTCCAGGACCAGATCAACAGCGCGGTCAACGTGGTCGTCCAGCTGACCCGCTTCGGCGACGGCTCGCGCCGCGTCACCGAGATCTCCATCCTCGACTCGCACGGCCGGGAACCCTTCCGCATCACCACCGTCTGCCGGTTCGCCGCACAGCCCATGGGACCCGACGGCCGGGTCCACGGCCGCTTCGAGTACTTCCCGCTGCCCCGCCGGATCGCGGACCGCCTCTACATGAACAACCAGCCGATCCCGCAGGCCTTCGGGGTCGCCCTGTCCGACGACCAGCTCGCCACCCGCATCACCCGGACCGCCCTGTGAACCCATTGATCCTCCTCACCCTCGGCGCCACGCTCCTGGCCGGCGTCCTCGTGATCGCCGGCGCCCACGCCTACGCCGCCGGCCGCGCCCAGCGCGCCGCCCTCATCGAACGCCTCGCCACGGACGGAGCACCGCCGCCGACGGGCCGCAGGCGCCGCTTCGCCGGAGTGGACCGGCGCCTGCGCAAGACCGCGCTCGGCAAGCGGATCGAGGTGAAGCTGGCCGTCACCGGCCTGGACCTCACCCCCGGCGAGTTCTTCGTCTACATGCTGATGTCGGTCGCCGGCGTCTGGCTCGTCGCGGCCAGCTTCCTGGCGCCGTTCTTCGGCCCGGTGGCCGGCCTGATCGGCCTGTGGGCGGCCGACGCCTTCCTCAACTGGCAGCGGGCCCGCCGCACCGAGCGCTTCATCAACCAGCTTCCCGAGCTCGCCCGCATCCTCGCCAACGCCACCCAGGCCGGACTGGCCCTGCGCACGGCCATCGCCATGGCGGCGGAGGAACTGGAGGCACCGGCGGGCGAGGAACTCTCGCGCGTCGCCGACCGCCTCGCCGTCGGTCACTCCATCGAGGAGTCGCTCGGCGAGATCGCGCAGCGGCTGCCGTCCCGGGAACTGGTCGTCCTCGTCTCCACCCTCGTCCTGTCCGCGCGGGCGGGCGGCGCGATCGTCGGCAGCCTGCGCAACCTGACCGTGACGCTGGAGCAGCGCAAGGAGACGCGGCGCGAGATCCGCACCCAGCTGTCCCAGGTGACCGTGACGGCCTACCTCGTACCGGCCATCGGGCTGGGCTCGCTGCTGCTGGTCAACGTGATGATGCCGGGCGCGCTGGACCGGATGACCGGCGCGTTCATCGGCCAGACGGCGGTACTGGTGGCGATCGGGCTCTTCACCCTGGGATTCGTCCTGATCCGCCGCCTCTCGAAGATCGACGTGTGAGGGGGCGACGGACATGACCGCTCTGCTGCTGGCCCTGCTGCTGGGGGTGTCGGTCCTCGGCGTCTTCCACGGCATCCGCCTCTACCGCGCCGACACCAGACTGCCGAGCGACCTCGCGCTCGCCCTGGAGGTCGGCGCCACCCGTACGACCGCCGTCGGCTCGGCCGTCGACCGGATCGGCATCCGATGGGCGCCGCTCGTCCTGCGCCTCATGGGCCCGAACCGGGTCGCCCGCAAGCGCCGCCAGATCGACATGGCGGGCAACCCGGCCGGCCTGACCATCGACCGGTACGCGGCGCGCCGCGCGGTCTACGGATTCCTCGGAGCCCTCGGCGCCTTCTCGATGCTGATCAACGGGCAGCTCGTACCCGCCCTGCTGATGGTCGCCTTCGGCCTCTTCTGGATCGAGGTCGGTCTGTGGTCGGCGATCAGGGTCCGCCGCGACCACATCGAGCGGACGCTGCCGGACTTCCTCGACGTGCTGGCGGTCGTGGTGAGCGCCGGGCTCGGCTTCCGGCAGGCGCTGGAGCGGGTCGCCGCCAAGTACGAGGGACCCTGGTCAGACGAGATCCGCATCACCCTCCAGCAGATGGACATGGGCGTCAGCCGCCGCCAGGCCTTCGACGAACTGCGCCGGCGCAACGACTCCGAGCAGGTCGCGCAGTTCGTGACCGCGCTCCAGCAGGGCGAGGAGCTGGGCTCGCCGATCGTCGAGACGCTGATCGCGATCGCCGAGGACATGCGCCGTACCGACGCGCAGAACGCCCGGCGGCGAGCCGCCCGGGCCGTCCCCAAGGCCACGTTCGCGGTCACGATGTTCATGCTGCCGGGCACGCTGATCCTGCTCGTGTGCGGCTTCGTGTACGGCGCGGACGTCGACTTCGGCGCGATGCTCGGAGGCGGATGAGCCATGGCCGTCCTCCACGTCCGGGCCGCCGCCCTGCCGGTGGGACGCTCCCCACGCGGCCAGCGGACCGGCCCCTCCCTCACCCTCCAGGCCAACGCCCTCCAGGCCCTGTGCCGCCGGGTCTTCGCGTTCCGGATGGTGATGATCGGCCTGGGCGCGCCGCTCGCCCTGGGCCGCACGGCCCGCGGCGGGCCCACGTACCTCGTGGCCGGCGCGATCCTGCTCACCTTCATGCTCTCGTACCTGCTCTTCCGCGACTGGGAGCGCTTCGGGCCGCTGCTGCTGCGCCACCGCTGGCTGCTGGCCCCCGACCTCGCCTGCTGCGGGCTGCTGCTGGTCACGGCGACCCCGCGGTCACCCCTCGGCTTCGCCGTGCTCTGCTCGCCCCTGCTGGCCGGGCTGGTCCACGGCTGGCGCGGCTCGGCGGTCTACGCGGCCCTGGCCGCGGTCGCGGTCACCGCCCTCGCCGGCGGGGCGACCCTGCCCGCCCTGTGTCTCCTGGCGGGCGCGGCCGGAGCCTCGCTGCGGGACCTCCTCTTCCGCTTCGGCGCGGCCAGCCAGGCCCTGACGGAGACCCGGGCCCGGCTGGCGGTCGCCGAGGCCGTACGCGCCGAACGGGAGCACCTGGCCCGCGAGATGCACGACTCGGTGTCGAAGACCCTGCACGGCCTGGCCCTGACGGCGGACGCCCTCGCCCGCACCACCGACCCGGCCGCCCTGCGCCGGCAGGCCGACCTGCTGTCCGGCGCGGCCCGCCGGGCGGCGGCGGAATCCCGCGCACTCCTGACCGGGCTGCGCAGCGAGGCCGGGGCCCCCGGGGTCTCCCTCCTGGGCGAGCTGCGCCGTGCCGCGGATGCGGCGGGTGCGGAACTCCGCACCTCGGGGGTGCTCCCGCTGCTCCCCGCCCCGGTGGCGCACCACCTGCTCGCCGTCGCCTCGGAGGCCCTGGAGAACGCCCGCCGCCACGCGGGAGCCACCCGCGTCACGGTCTGGGCGGCCGTGGACGGCACCGACCTCACCCTCGGCATCGAGGACGACGGCCGGGGCCTCCCCCCGGACGCCCTGCACCGCAGCGGCCGCTTCGGGCTGCTTGGCATCACGGAACGCGCGACGGCCATCGGCGCCCGCCTCCACCTCGGAGCCCGCCCGGCCGGCCCGGGCACCCTCGTCCGCCTGGACCTCCCGCTGGCGGCCCTCACGGGGGAGGGCGGCCCGTGACCGCGCTCCGCGTCCTGATCGCGGACGACAACCCGGTGGTACGGGCCGGCCTGGCGTCCCTCCTGGCGACGGCGCAGGACATGGCGGTCGTCGCCCAGGCGGCGGACGGCCGCGAGGCCCTGAGCCTGACCCGACGGCACGCCCCCGACGTGATCCTGCTCGACGTGCGCATGCCGGGCGTCGACGGCATCTCGGCCCTGCCGCACCTCGTACAGCTGGCGCCCGTACTGATGCTGACGTACAGCCAGGAGGCGGAAGTCGTCCGTGAGGCGCTGCTTCTGGGCGCGGGCGGCTACCTGGTCCACGGCGAATTCACGCCGGAGGACCTGCTCCGCGCGGTCCGCGACGTCCGCGAGGGCCGGGCCCAGTTCACGACGACGGCGGCGAGCGCCCTCCTCGCGGACCTCCGCACCTCTTCGCAACCGCAACGAAATGTGGCACGCTCTTCTAACCGACTGCACAACACGGTTCTCTTCGGCCTGAGTTCAAGGGAGGTGGAGATCATGGATCTGATCGCGTCCGGGATGAGCAACCAGCAGATCGCGGCCACCTGCTTCATCAGCGAGAAGACGGTCAAGAACCACATCAACCGCATCTTCGCGAAGCTCCAGAGCACAAGCCGCAGCGAGGCGATAGCCCGCTGGCTGGGAACGGCCCGTCCGGGGGTGTCCGGCCATGGGTAGACGGAGTGCGCAGTGGGTCCGTAATTGGGCCCCGGGACCCTTGGTTATCACCGGTGACTCCCCGTACGGTCCGCAAACCAACAGCGGCACCGGCCCGGGAGGGGACCTCCATGTTGCAGAACACCCTGGCGAGGATGCGAAACCGCCGAACCACCCCCGACCGAGGCCAGACGGCCTTCGAATACCTGGGCATCATCCTGGTGGTGGTAGTGATTATCGGCGCGATCGTCGGCACGGGCATCGGTCAGACGATCACGGCCAAGATCACGACTCAGATCGGCGCGATCACGGCCGGCAAGTGACCCAGGATGGCCTCCTGAGCGACAAAGGGCAGGCCTTCCCCATCTACATCGTGGTGGTGGCAGGTCTGCTCTTCGCCGCATTCGCCTTCTTCGTTGTCGGAATGGCGGGCATCACGCGCAGCAACGCGCAGGGTGCGGCCGATGCCGCGGCGTTGGCGGCTGCCCGTGAAGCCAGGGACGGTGCGTTCCTCGGACTTGACCTGTCGGCCCTCAAGCCTGCCGACTGGGAGAAGATCGTCAATGGGGATCTCCTTGACGGCAAGGGTGCTTGCGGGAAGGCCGCCGAATTCGCCGAGCTGAACAACGCCACCGTCAACTGCACGCCTGGGAGGCGGGAGTTCGCGGTCGCGGTGACGACCAACGGCACGGTGGGCAACTCGGTGATTCCGGCCAGTGGGGAAATGAAGGGTGCGGCCACAGCCAAAGCCCGGATCGAACCTCGGTGCTCGCTGCGGTCGGCGCCTACTCCCGCTCCCAGCCTCACCTCGGTACCGACGCCGCCGCCCAGCCCCTCACCCACGCCCGGGGCGGGCGGCGTGACCTTCGTGTGCGGTGGGAAGCCCCTCACCGTCGATCCGGCAAAGCCGGGATCGCTGTCCCAACTGGCAAGGGTGCTCTTCACGGTACGACTGGTCGACTGAACAGCGAACGAGAGACAAGGAAGCTGCATAGATGAGCATTCGGCACACGGTGAAAGTCCGCTGGGGAGCGGCAGTGGCGGTTGCGGCGGCCCTCACCTTCGCATTGGCCGGGTGCGGCGGTGGCGATGACGGTAAGTCGAAGGAGCCGCAGAAATCTGCTGCAGCCAACCCTCAAGGTGCCACTCCCCAGACCCCTGCTGCCGGCGGGAGTGCCAAGCCAACCCCTACGCAGGTACTGGCCACGGCCAACGGTGAGGACGGCATGGTGATGACCGTCAATTCGGCAACCCGTGACGCCGGTGGATTCCTGACCGTCAGCGGTCAGTTCAAGAACGGGGGCAGCGCCGACTACGCGAAGACCCCCGCCTGGAGAGGAAACGAACTCACGCAGAGCGGGACGTCAATCGCCGGAGTCACCGTCACCGACAAGGCGGGCAAGAAGCGCTACTACGTCCTGCGTGACACGGACGGCAGGTGTCTGTGCACCACGGGAATCGCCCTCATCGAACACGGTGCGACGATTCCGTTCTTCGCCCAGTTCCCGGCGCCCCCCGCCGGCACCACGGAGGTGGACTTCAACCTGCCCACCTTCGCCACGGCCACCATCAAAATCTCCGGGTGACCCCATGAATAAACGCCACCGCGTCTCCGCCGCGACAGCCGTCGCCGGGCTCGTCATCGCAGGGGCTCAGTTCATCGGCGCGACGAGCGCCCACGCCGATGACGTCAAGCCGTCCCTGCCCCCCGGCACAGAGCCCTCCGCCGCCGCGCCCGTGCCCATCGACTCCAATGCGCCCGGGCTGAAGATCCCCCAGGGCGGGACCCTGGCTCCGATCAAGGTGCTCGACATCGCCGAGGTCGTCGAAGACCTCGGCGGTGAGCAGCGGCGGCAGGAGACCAATCAGTCCGTGATGATGGCCCTGCAGTCCGAGGTCCTCTTCCCGGAGAACAGCGCCGTCTTCAACGCCCAGGCCGCCGCCCGGATCCAGGCCATCGCCAACGAGATCAACTCCCAGAAGGCCACCCGCGTCCGGGTCTTCGGGTTCACCGACGACCAGGGCAGTTACGAGCACGGCCAGGAACTCTCCAAGCAGCGCGCCGACGCCGTCCAGGCGGAGCTCGCCAAGACCGTCACCGCCCCTGGCGTCATCTACGACGTCCGGGGGTACAGCGAGGACTACCCGATCGCCGACAACAGCACCGAGGAAGGCCGCAAGAAGAACCGCCGCGTCGAGATCACCTTCCCCCGCAGCACCGCCGCCGGCGGCAGCTAGGGCCTTTCGTCAAACTCCCGTCGGCCCCGCGGCGGTCATGATGGCCTGCCAGGGCGCCGAGTCGAAGATGAGCCTGATCGCGGTGATCCGGCCGTCGCGGAGACGGAAGTGCTCGGCCGTGCGCTGGGTGATGCCGACGGCCGGGGTGGTGTGGACGTCGTAGACCAGCGTGGCCTCGGTCTCGCCGTACAGCTCGCTGATCAGATCGACGCCGGTCACGATCCCGAGCAGCCCGTCCAGGCCGTCGAGGTGGCCGGTGGGGCTGTCGGAGGTGATGAACGGGCTGTGGAAGGTGAAGCCGTCACCGATCTGGGCGGCGGCCGTCGGCACATCGCCGCGGAACCGGGCGTCGTGGTACGCCCTGACCGTGTGCCGGGTGGTGGAGCCGGTGGTCATGTGGTCGGTCCTCCGTGTCGTGGGGTCAGGAAGCGGGCCGGTCGGGCCGGTCGGGATGGTCGGGCCGGTTCGTGGCCAGGTGCTGCTCGATGCGCTGCTGGTTCTCGACCAGGCGCAGGCACAGGTGCCGGAGCCGGGTGAGGTCGTCTTCGGTGAAGCCCTGGAACACCGCGGACATCGCGCGCTGTGTCGGCCTGCGGAAGGACGTCAGCCAGTCGTGGCCGGCCGGGGTGATCCGGGCCCGGACCGAGCGGCGGTCGTGCCGGTCCTGGACGCGCTGGGCCAGCCCCTCGCGCTCCAGGGTGTCGACGAGGCCCGTGACGTTGCGGGAGCTCACGCCGGCCGCGCGGGCCAGTTCACCGATGCTGAGCCCCTCCTCGGGGGCGGTGCTCAGCCGCGCGAGGACGTCGAGTGCCCCCGCGCTGAGTCCGCGCCCGCCCGCGCCCTGGGAGCGCAGCCGGTCGACCGCCTGTGAGGCCGAGCGGACGGCCGCTGCCGCCTCCAGGGCGCGCGTGTCGCCACCCGCGGCGAATGCCTGCATCGAGGCGCGCACGCCATGGTCGTAGAGGGAGCCGTCGCAGTCGCGGGCCAGGCTTCCGGAATTATGTACTTCCTTCATTATGAAGCAGCACTCTATGTTGCGGGGGACTGCGCCGCCAGAGCGAACGGCCCTCGGTGCGCGACTAGTTCGGTCGGTCCGTGACCGAGAGCAGGGTCGATGCCGCCTGTCGGGCGCGGTGGGCCGGTTCCGGGCCGGGGGTCACGGCGGCCACCGCCGTCGCGCCCTCGACCAGGATCAGCAGCTGGTCCGCCAGCTCCTCGCGCCCGGGGCCGGTGAGCTCCGCCAGCAGTTCCCGCAGCTCCGCCTTGTGGCGGCGTACGACGTCCAGCACCCCGGCGGGGCCGGTGCCCAGCTCCCCGTACGCGTTCAGGAACGCGCAACCCCGGAAGTCCGGCTCCGAGAACCACCGCGCCAGCCAGTCGAAGACCGCCCCGATCGCCTCGTCCGGGCCGGAGGCCTGTGTCACCGCGTCGCGCAGGCTTCCCGTCCAGCGCTGGTCGCGGCGTTCGAGGTAGGCCGCGACCAGGGCTTCCTTGGCCGGGAAGATCTTGTAGAGCCGCTTGAGCGGTACTTCCGACGCGCTGCGGATGCGGTCCATGCCGACGGCCTGGATGCCCTCGGCGTAGAACAGCGCCTCCGCCGCGTCCAGCAGCCGGGTGCGGGCCTCTTCGTCGTTCATGACGGCAGCGTAACCCAGAACCCCTTGCGGCGAGAACGATCGTTCTCTATCGTCGCCCTTCGGAGAGAACGATCGTTCTCTCTCCCTGTTCCCTCCTTCGGCAGAGGTGCACCCATGACCGTCCCCGTCCCCGTCCCCGTCCCCGCCCCCGACACCGCCGTGCGCCGGCCCGTGCCGCCGTTCACCGAGGAATCCGCCCTGGTCAAGGTCCAGGCCGCGGAGGACGCCTGGAACAGCCGGGACCCCGAGCGCGTGGCCCTCGCCTACACCGAGGACTCGGTCTGGCGCAACCGCGACCGCTTCCTCACCGGCCGCGCCGAGATCCGGGCGTTCCTCGCCGAGAAGTGGGAGCGCGAGCTCGACTACCGCCTCCGCAAGGAGCTGTGGGCGTACACCGGCAACCGCATCTCCGTCCGCTTCGAGTACGAGTGGCACGACACCACCGGCCAGTGGTGGCGCAGCCACGGCAACGAGCAGTGGGAGTTCGACGGCAACGGGCTGATGCGCCGCCGCGAGGCCAGCATCAACGACGTCCCGATCAGCGCCGGGGACCGCCGCCTCACCTGAGCCGCCGCCAGGTGTGCCGTGCACCGGCCCGCGGTATGTCTGTGCGCGGGCGCTCGGGCCCCCTCGCGGCGGCTCAGGTGAGGAGACTCGGCATGGCACGGGCACGGGTGAACGGAGCGGACCTCCACTACGAGGTCGTGGGCGAGGGCGAACCCCTGGTCCTCGTCCACGGCTCGTGGGTCGACCACGAAACCTGGCGGCGCGTCGTGCCCCGCCTCGCGCAGTCGTTCCGGGTGCTGGTCTACGACCGGCGCGGCCACCGCCGGAGCGCCTGTCCGCCGGGCCGGGGCAGCCGGCGGCAGGACGAGGACGACCTGGGCTCGCTCATCGAGCTCCTCGGCGCCCCGGCCCACGTGGCCGGGAGCTCCTTCGGGGCTTCGACCGCGCTCGGCCTCGCCTCCCGCCGCCCCGAACTCCTGCGCACGCTGACCGCACACGAGCCGCCGCTCATGGACGTCGTGGGCGACGAGGACCGCGAACTGCGTCTGCTGATGCAGGCCATGGAGGCCGCCCTCGGCCGCGTCCTCGCGGCCCTGCGGGCCGGCGAGGACCGGGCCGGCGCCCAGCGGTTCGTGGACGACGTCGCCGTCGGGCCGGGCGGCTGGGAGCAGATCCCTGAGCGGGTCCGCGAGACGTTCGCCGCCAACGCCTCCACCTTCGCCGACGAAATGGCCGACCCGGACTGGTCGCGCATCGACCTCGCCGGCCTCCGCGGCTACCAGGGCCCCGCCCTGCTGACCTTCGGCAGCGAGAGCCCGCCGTGGTTCCCGGTGATCGTCGGCAAGCTCGCGACCGCGCTCGGCCGGGCACGGATGCGGACGCTGGAGGAGGACGGCCACGTCCCCCACCTCACCCACCCGGACCGCTACGCCGACTCCCTCGCCGCCTTCATCCGCTCCCCGGACCGGCCGCCGGCCGGGTGAGGTTCATCTGCCGGCGGCCCCCAGTCCCGTCAGGGCCCGGGTGACCAAGTCGGCCTGGTGGGTGGCGCCGCGGAGGTTGGGGTGCAGGACCGTGCACGCCTCCCCGTCGCCCGGGACCATCCGGCACAGGCCGGAGGGCGGGTCGCTCTGGGTGCCGGGGCCGGTCAGGTCGTCCTTGATCCCGTACATCCACCGCTGGTCCGCCCCGGCGCAGACGCCGTGCCCGGTGCTGGAGGCGTATGTGTCGACGTAGACGGCGCCCGCGCGCTCCGCCTGGCTGCGCAGGACGGCGTTGACCCGGCGCTCCAGGCTGTCGAGGAAAGACATGTCCCCCTTGGTGACGGTGCCGAGCTGACGCCACGAGCCGAACGAGCAGCCGGCGCGGTCCGCGACGACGGCCGGATAGCCGACGACCGCCACCTTGGCGCGGGGCGCGCGGGTCCGGATCTCCTTGAGGGTGGTCGTGAAGTCCGCCTCCAGGGCGGTGAACCTGCGGTTCAGCGGGGCCGCGCCGGGACCCCGCGTGTAGTGGGTGGAGCAGGGGCTGCCGATCCCGAAGGCCGCCATGCCCTGCTCGATGCACCTCTTGACGATCTCGACGAACCCGACCGAGTTGCCTCCGATGCCGAGGGTGACGAGGTCCGTGGCGGCGGTCACGGCCTTGATCTGGGCCGGCCGCGGCGCCCAGCCGGACCGGGGCGGGACGGACGGGGGACCGGTCAGCTCGGTCTGCGGCTCCAGGACCCCGGCTCTGACCTCGGCTGCGGAGCATGTGACGTCCGTCAGGTGCAGGTTGAGGCGGCGGGCGCTCTGCCGGGGGTAGCTGGAGGCGGAGCGGCCGCAGCCGTCATCGGTGGCCCAGGGACGGACGAAGGAACCGGCGCTGTAGGAGTCACCGAGGGCGGTGTAGTCGAGGGGGACGGGAAGCGGCGCGGCCGTGGCGGGCGACGGGGCGGCGGTGAGGGCCATCAGGGCGAGGGCGCTCACCAGGGCCGACCGGGTGCGGGATGGCATGACGGTGTCCTTCGCTCGGGCGCCGTACGGCCGGTCCGCGGTGCGCTCCTCACTGAAGGTAGCCGATTCAATTACTGAGAGTAGTCAATCGCCCCGCAAACCCCCGGATCGGGTGACGAGGGGGGCTCGGAGGCCGTCACAGGCCGGTTCGCGGCGAACTCGAATCCCGCCCGCGCCGCGCAGGGCTGCGCAGGGCTGCGCAGGGCTGCGCAGGGCTGCGCAGGGCCGCGCCGCGCCGGCCGACCCGGCGTCAATGGCTCTGGTGGGCCTGCGTGATGAGGTCCGTGGCGACCTCGAGGGCCGCCAGACGCGTCTCCTCCGGGTTGCCCTCCACGTGCTGGAGGAACATCATCCCCGCGTGCAGCGTGAACAGGGCGCTGACGCAGCGGACCTGGTCCGCCAGCGGCCCGTCCTCCGTGCGGAGCAGCTCGACCAGGGTGAACAGCCGGCGCTTCACCGTCTCGCCGATGCTCAGCTCCCGCATCGTCGCCTGGTTCTCCTGCATGAAGCGGTACAGCGGCGCGCCCGCCGCCATCGCCTCGCTGTAGCGCCGCAGCACCTCGCGCTTGGTCTCCAGCGTCGGCGGCTGCTGCTGCGCCCACTCGATCAGCTCGTCGATCGGCCTGGTCAGGTCCTCGAAAACGCTGATGATGATGTCTTCCTTGGTCTTGAAGTGGTAGTACAGCGCCGCCTTCGTGACCTCCAGCCGCTCCGCGATCTCGCGCAGCGACGTCTTCTCGTACCCCTGCTCGGCGAAGAGCTCCAGTGCGACGTCCTGGATGCGCTGACGCGTGTTGCCGCGGCGCGCCTGCGGACTGCTGCTGGACATGGCTCTCCCCAAATTGCTTACTTGACGCCCGGCTAGTTACGGGTCTACCTTCCCCTAGTGTAGTGAACTAGCCGGGCGGCAAGTAAGGGTCCGGAGCAGGTGGGTAAACGGGGAGTGGACATGGCTGAAAACACCAAGACGGCAGAGGTCTCCGAGGAGGTGAAGCCGCGCAGCGTCCGTGTCGTCCTCATGGCCCTCATGATCGCAATGCTCCTGGCCATGCTCGACAACATGATCATCGGTACCGCGATGCCGACGATCGTCGGCGAACTCGGTGGTCTGGAGCACCTCTCCTGGGTGGTCACCGCGTACACGCTGGCCACCGCGGCCTCCACCCCCATCTGGGGCAAGCTCGGCGACATGTACGGGCGGAAGGGCTCCTTCCTCACCTCCATCGTGATCTTCCTGATCGGCTCCGCGCTCAGCGGCATGGCCCAGAACATGGGGCAGCTGATCGGTTTCCGCGCCATCCAGGGCCTCGGCGCCGGTGGTCTGATGGTCGGCGTCATGGCGATCATCGGCGACCTGATCCCGCCCCGTGAACGCGGCAAGTACCAGGGCATGATGGCCGGCGTGATGGCCCTCGCCATGATCGGCGGACCGCTGGTCGGCGGCACCATCACCGACCACATGGGCTGGCGCTGGTCCTTCTACATCAACCTGCCGCTCGGCGCCGTCGCGCTCGCGATGGTCACCGCCGTTCTGCACCTGCCGAAGAAGAAGGCCCAGGGCAAGATCGACTACCTGGGCGCCGCGCTGCTGACGATCGCCATCACCTCGACCGTGCTGGTCACGACCTGGGGCGGTACCGAGTACGCCTGGGGCTCCGCGGAGATCATCGGCCTGATCGTCGCCGGCATCGTGTCGATCGCCGCGTTCCTCTTCGCCGAGACCAGGGCCGCCGAGCCCGTCATGCCGCTGCACATCTTCCGCAGCCGCAACTTCACGCTCATGTCGGTCATCGGCTTCCTCGTCGGCTTCGCGATGTTCGGCGGAGTGCTCTACCTCCCGCTCTTCCAGCAGTCGGTCCAGGGCGCCTCGGCCACCAACTCCGGCCTGCTGCTGCTCCCGATGCTCCTGTCGATGATGGTCGTCTCGCTGATCGCGGGCCGGATCACCACCAGCAGCGGCAAGTACAAGATGTTCCCCATCCTCGGCGGCGCGCTGATGGTCGTCGGCATGTACCTGCTGGCCACGATGGACACGGACACCACCCGACTGGTCTCGGGCGTCTACATGGCCATCCTCGGTGCCGGCCTCGGCTTCCTGATGCAGATCACCATGCTGGTCGCGCAGAACAGCGTGGACATGAAGGACATGGGCGTCGCGTCCTCCTCGGCCACCCTCTTCCGCACGCTCGGCGGTTCGTTCGGTGTGGCCCTGATGGGCTCGCTGTTCACCAGCCGGGTCACGGACACCATGAGCGAGCGCCTCGGCCCGCAGGCCGCCCGGGCCGCCGGCTCCGCCCAGCTCGACGCCGCCAGCCTGGCGAAGCTGCCGGAGGCGGTGCGCGACGCCTACCAGCACGCGGTCGCCGCCGGTACGCACTCCGCGTTCCTGCTCGGCGCGTTCATCGCCGTACTGGGCTTCGCGGCGGCCTGGTTCGTCAAGGAGGTCCCGCTGCGCGGTGCGGGTCCCCAGGCCGCAGGTGCGGCGGACGGCAAGGCCGCTCCGGCTCCGGCCGAGTCCTTCTCGCACTGACGCGTACGACACGGGCAGCCCGGCCCCGGCGGATTTCCCGCCGGGGCCGGGCTTTTGCATGCGCCGAAGCGGTTACGGGAGTGGTCGTGGTTTCGTCCCGTTTCGCGTGGGGTCGAAATAGGGACGATCAAGGACCAAGGTTCCATTAACTGAATTTTACGGGGCAATGGGCGGGAACCCCTCTGCCTCACGGGTCGTCATGGAGGAGAGAGCGCACGGAAAACCGGGTTGGGGAGGGGACGGTTCATGGGCTTCACGACGCGCACGTACGGGCAGGGCGGCATCCGCGCCGGGGCGGTCGTCGTGGCGGCGGCCGTCGCCGTCGCCGGGACGGCGTGGGGCGTGACGGCCCTCGTCGAACCGGGGCACGGACGGCAGGGCCAGGGGAACGCGGCACTCCGGACCGGCGGCGGCGGGGGGCCTGGTACGGACGACGGCGCCACGGCCGGCGAGGGCAAGGACGACGGTTCGCACCGCGGCGAGGGCGAGGACGACGGCTCCAAGGGCGGCGCGGCCCAAGGCGCGGGCGGCTCGCCGCACGCGGGGATACCCGCCGGCATAGCCCACGCCTCCGAGAGCGGGGGCAACGCCGTCAACATCACCATCGACGACGGCCCCGACCCGCAGTGGACCCCCAAGGTCCTCGCCGTGCTGAAGAAGTACGACGTGAAGGCGACCTTCTGCATGATCGGGCCGCAGGCCAAGGCCCACCCCGACCTGGTCAAGCGCGTCGTCGCCGCCGGTCACCGGCTGTGCGACCACACCGCGGACCACGACACGGCGATGGACAAGAAGCCCGTCGCCTACCAGGAGAAGCAGATCCTGGACGCGAAGAAGATGATCGAGGACGCGGCGGGCGGCGGCGCCAAGGTGGAGTACTACCGCGCCCCCGGCGGCGCGTTCACCCCCGACAGCCGCCGCATCGCCGCCGCGCACGGCATGCGCCCGCTCGGGTGGAACGTCGACACCAAGGACTTCGGCAAGCCGGGCGTCGCCGCCATCGTCAACTCCGTCAAGAACGAGATACGCAACGGCCCGACCGTCCTCTTCCACGACGGCGGCGGCAACCGCGCGCAGACCGTCGAGGCCCTCGACCAGGTGCTGGCCTGGCTGAAGCAGCAGGGCCGCCCCACCGGCTTCCCCGTGCGCACCGCCCCCGACGCCTCCTGACACGCCGTCCGGTGGCGAACGGGTGAAGGTCGTCGCACCGGCGCCGCCCGCGGTGTTCCCTGGTCGCGCACACAGCGCCGCCCGCAACCGTACCCGGCCCGCCGGCCGCACCCGCCCCGCCGGCCGCACCCGCCGGCACCCGTATCAGCCCCGCACCCGCCCGGCGCCGGCCGCGCACCCGCCCCGTACGCAGCCCGTACGACCGCCCAGGAGGCCCCCGTGATCCCGTCGAGCCAGCTGACCGACCCCGCCGTCCGCGCCTTCGTCACCGCCGTCAACGCGGGGGACCAGGACGCCTTCCGGGCCGTCCTCACCGAGGGCGCCACCATGTCCGACGACGGCTCGGACCGCGACCTCGCCCAGTGGGCCGAGAAGGAGATCTGGTCCTCCGCCGGCCACATGGACGTCGAGTCCGAGTCCGACGGCGGCCGTTCCCTCGTCGTCAACTACCGCAACGACACCTGGGGCGAGATGCGCACCGCCTGGCGGTTCACCACCAACGGCGACGGGCGCATCAGCCGCTTCGAGACCGGTCAGGCCTGACCCGCGCCGTCCTGCCCCGCCGCCGCCCGCAGGACCGCCGCCGCCAGGCGGTCGTTCTCGGGGGCGGCCCCGCCCGGGAAGCCGAACCGGCGGCGCGTGTACCCGTACCCGATCCCCGTCGCCGGGTCCGCCCAGCCCAGCCCGCCCGCCGCGCCGCTGTGCCCGAAGGCCCGGGGGCCCACCGCGTGCTGCCGCTCGAAGCCCAGCCCGAAGTGGTCCGTCTCCGCGGTCACCCGGTCCACGCCCGGGGTGTGGGGCCGCGCGAACTCGGCCGCCGTCCCCGGCTCCAGCAGCGCGGGCCGGCCGTCCACCCCGCTGATCGCCGCCGCGTACAGGGCGGCGACCGCGCGCGCCGTGCCGATCCCGCCGGCCGACGCCGGGCCCAGCGCCTTCACCTTCGGGTGGTTGGCGTACGCCACCAGGTCCGTCGGCGTCCCGCGGTGCGCGTTGAAGGCGACCGGCAGCAGCTCCGGGAGCGGGGTGTCCGCCGCGGCACGGGCGGCCAGCTGCTCCGGCGTCGGCAGCATGTCCAGGACCGGCTTCCAGCGGCCCTCCAGCTCCTCGGGCAGGCCCAGGTACAGGTCCAGCCCGTACGGGGCCCGGATCCGCTCCTCGAACACCTCCTGCAGGGACCGCCCGGTGGCCCGCCGGACCACCTCGCCGGTCAGCGCGCCGATCACCAGCGCGTGGTACCCGTACGCCGTCCCGGGCTCCCAGTACGGCTCCTGCGCGGCCAGCCGCGCGGCGACCACCGCGTCGTCCGCGAGCTCGGCGTAGTCGAAGCCCTCGGTGGTGTTGATCAGCCCGGACTGGTGCGAGACCAGCTGCCGTACCGTCAGCCGCTCCTTGCCGCCGCCGGTGAACTCCGGCCAGTACGCCGACACCGTGCGCTCCAGGTCCAGCACGCCGTCCTGCACGAGCAGGGCCACCACCAGGTGCGCTGCGCCCTTGCTGATCGAGTAGACCCCGGTCAGGGTGGAGCCGTCGGTGTCCTCGCCGGCCCACAGGTCGACCACCCGGCGGCCGTCCCGGTACACCGCCAGCTGCGCCTCCGGGGAGTGCGCCTCGGCCGCGACGAACGCCTCGAACTCCTCGCGCACGGGCTCCCAGCCCGCCGCCACCGTGCCGTTCACCCTCACGTTCGCACTCACGCTCATCCGGGGCTCCCCAGTCCGTTCCGTACCGTCGCGTCCTCCCGGAGAACGGAAGATGATCATGGGATATTCCGGTGCGCGCATCCCGTACGGGTGAAAGCGCCCCCGGCGTCGTTCCGGCCCGCCGCGGGCCCCGTTGGACCGGGCATGAAGCGCACCCGCACCGCCGCTCTCGCCTTCGCCGTCGCCGCCCTGGCGGCCCTCCCCGCCCTCTGCCAGGCCGCCACCGCGGCGGACGGCACGTACCTCCAGGACCCGTCCGGCGGCGAGAAGAACATGAAGTCGCAGTGGACCAAGGACGAGATGCACAAGGTGGAAGGGCAGTTCCGCCTCTACCCCGGAGTGCAGTACAAGACGGTCACGCGCCCCGGACCCTCGGGCGCCCCCGAGTACGAGCGGAAGGCCGCCGACCCCAAGACCCTCGCGTGGCAGCCCTCGTTCGACTTCGGCTGGGCGGTGTCGGACTCGACGCTGGTGAAGAAGGCCGTGACCACCAAGGACGGCAAGCACCCGATCGTCGTGCACGCCGTACTGCGGCGCTCGTCGGACCACGCCAAAGCGGCAGAGGTGCACAAGGAGCTGACCGGACAGCCTGCGACGGGACGCGTCAGGGTCCCGGGCGGCAGGCGGATCGCCTGCGACACGGGCGAGTACACGGTCGAGTGGTCGGTCACCCGCTCGGGCTACGGGACGCTCACGGGCACGCTGCCCTGGAATTCCAGCTGTGAGCAGTACCGGACGGCGTTCTCGACGGAGAACGGCAAGGTCTGAACCCGGAACGCGCGGAGCGGGCGCGGAAGAGCGGGGGAAGGGAGGGGCCGGCCGCCCTGCGCACCTTGTGGGCGCTCGGCGGGCGACTGGTCCGCGGCCTGGATCAAGAGCCGTGGCAGCCATTCTGCCGCACGGGATGGGATGCGGCAGGGGCGGAAGTCCCGTGTCGGACGGGATGTTCGACGATTCTGCGTCCGGTGCCCGGCGCCGGACGGTCAGTGCTTCTTCCTGGTCTCCTCGGTCGCCTTCGCGGCGATCTCCTCCAGCACCTTCTTGGGGTCGCCGCCCGGTTCCACGGCACGGCCGACGCTGCGCTTGATGGTGTCGCTGACCGTCACCCACGACGGGTCGTTCACCGGGTACAGCTGCGCACCGCGCAGGGCCGTCAGGAAGAACTGGTCGTTGCTGTCGAGGCCACCGCCGGACGGGGTGCGGGAGGCGGAGACGGTCGACGGCAGCAGGTGGTAGCGGCCCGCGAAGTCCGAAAGGTTCTTGTCCTGGTAGATGAAGTCCAGGAACTTGCCGATCTCGGTGCGCTTGCCGTTCTGCTTGAACGCCATCATCCAGTCGGCGACACCCACGGCGGGCGGGGTCTCCCCGGCGCCGATCGTGTCGGCCACCGGCATGGGCGCGGTGCGGACGTCGATGCCCTTGGCCCGTGCCTCGTGCAGGAGTTGCGGGTAGCCGTTCAGCATGCCGACCTCACCGCGCACGAAGGCGGCGAAGGCGTCGGCGCGGTTCAGCTGCGAGGGCGGGACGGGGCCTGTCAGGCCGGCGCCCACCAGGTTGTCCTTCAGCCAGCGGAACGTCTGGATGTTCTGGTCGGAGGCCAGGTTGTAGTTGCCGCCGCTGTCGACGTAGCCGCCGCCGTTGCTCAGCTCCCAGATCATCGCCTCGGCGTGCGCCTCCTCCGGGCCCAGCGGCAGGGCGTACGGGTACTTCACGCCCTTGTCCTTGAGCGCCTTGGCGGCGGACTTCAGATCGGACCAGGTCTTCGGCTCGCTGACGCCGGCCTGCCGGAAGAGGCCCTGGTTGTAGAAGAGGAGCCGGCTGCTCGCCACCCAGGGCAGGCCGTACAGGGTGTTCCCGACCGAACCGGCCTCGGCCAGCGGCTGGAGGAAGTTCGCCTCGGCGGTGACCGGCAGGAGTTCGTCCGCGGAATAGAGCTTGCCCTGCGCCGCGAAGTCCGAGTACGAGCCCATGAGGGCCATGTCGGGTGCATTGCCGGCCTTGACCATACGGGAGACCTCGCGGTCGATGTCGGCCCACGGCAGGAGCTGGACCTCGACCTTGATGCCGGGGTTGGTCTTGGTGAAATCGGCCGTCACCTTGTCCCAGAACGCTTTGGAACTGGTGGCCTGGTTGTCTCCGTATTCGGCGGCGACCAGGCGCAGTGTGCCGCTGTCACCTGCGCTGTTTCCTGAACCGCTGCATCCGGACAGCGGGAGCAGCAGACCGAACACGACCGCCGTCGTGCCCGTTCCGAAGATTCTTCGTCGCACGGGTGTATTCCCCTGAATTTCTTTTGATTCCCGTTACTGCTTATGAGTTGATCCGGGCCGGGGTGTCCGTCCACGGCCCGTTGGCCGGAATTCTCTCCTGTGCGGGGGCGGTTGGTTCCATTGGGGCGGAACTTGTGGGCAATGCTCCAAGTGCGGCTTTTCCGGCTGGTGTTTTCCGATATGTGATCCACAAATCGGACGCGCGTAGACATGCCGAAACGCCCGGTTCCGGCACATTGGCTCCGCGGAACGGGAAGAGGGGTACGGATCAGGTCAGTCGGCGAACTCGCCTGCGTACGGGTCGGGCTCGCCCGTCTCCGGGTTGCGGCCCTCCTGCCAGCGGCGCTGGGCCTTGCGCCAGTGCACGAAGCTGAGGTGCCCGCCGTCCCAGAACGTGATGCTGACCGGACTCACGTCGAACTCGTCGGAGCAGAGCCGGAACAGGAACTCGGCCATGCCGTACGGGTGCACCGCGAAGGAGTCCGCGGTGTGCCGGCCGACCACCAGGACGGGCCAGCGGTCCGGATCGGGGTCGGTCGTGAGCCAGCAGAGGATGTCCGAGCCGCCGGTCACCCCCCACGCGATGATCGACTCGGGGTCCACGTCGAAGGCGGCCCGGCCGCCCTCCGCCTCCCAGAGCTGACGGGCGTTGGCGGTCTCCTCGGCCATCTCGGCCGGATCCCACTGGAGGCCGGGCTTGGGCAGCGGAAGGAGGATGCTGGCCTCGCCGTTGATGGAGCCCGCACCGAAGCGGCCCATGAAGGCGATGTAATCGGCCGGGAACCGAGTCCGCCACACCGCTTCGGCGGCAGGCCAGTCGACGTCCTCGTCGGCACCGTGCGTCGCCGGCATGATCTGCTCAAGCGCCTTGATCCGCGCGTTCTCCGTCATGCCGCTCCCCTGAGACCCCAGCTCAACCGCCCCAACCTACCGCCGGGGCGGCGCGGGGCCTAGCCGTGGCCGGGACGGCCGTCCCGGCTTTCGGGGGCCGTGATGTCGAGCTGCGAGCCGACCCGCAGGCCCCATGCCGCCATGGCCCCGGCCTCGGCCTCCAGGACGTGCCGGGAGCGGAGCCGGGGGAGCCCGAGACGGCCCGGGACCATGGTGGTCAGGGCGATGACGCGCAGGCGGCGGTCGAGGTACGCCACGTCGATCGCGAACCGCATCCGGAACGTGTGCACGCTCCCGGCCGGGGTGAGGAGCAGGGCGGCGCCGGGGATGCCGTCACGGCCCAGGAGCCCCCGGGTCCGGGCCCGGTAGGACGCCGCGATCTCCAGCGGCACCGGCGCGCGCCCCGGCCCGAGGCGGAGCAGGCCGTTGCTGGTGGTCATGGCCGCCAGGGTAGGGGCGGTTGGGCCCCCGGGCCCATGCGGGTGCCCGTGTCTGCGCCTACCTTCGGCGGATGGGGCTGGTCGTGATCATCGTTGCCGCGGTCGCCTATGGCGCGGCGGCGGGGCTGCTGTTGCCGCGGGCGGCGTACCGGTTGTCGGTCGAGCCCGGGGCCGGGTGGCGTGACCGCTGCCCCGAGGGCCACCCGGTCCCGGGCTGGCTGGGACCGCCCCGTTGCCGTCCCGCCCCCGCGGGGCCCCCGCCCCGCCCGTACCGGGCGGACGCCTCCGCGCAGCGGGACCCGCGGGGCGGCACCGCCGGACGGCGGGAGCGGGCCGCGGCCGCGGCCGCGGCCCCGCACGGGTACGGGGTGTCCGTGGTGGGGACCGTCCTCGGCTCCGGGGCGGTGTGCGGCGCCCTCGCCGCCGCGTGCGGGGGCCGGCCCGAAGGCGCCGTGCTCGTCGGGGTGGCGCCCGTACTGCTGCTGCTGGGGCTCGTCGATCTCGCCGTGCAGCGGCTGCCCGACGTACTGACCCTGCCCCTGGCGGCCGCCGCCGTACTCGGCCTCGGCGCCGCCGCCCTCGTGCCCGGCGCCGGCGGGTCCTGGCGCGGAGCCCTCCTCGGCGGGGCCGCGCTCGGAGCGGCGTACCTGGTGCTCTTCCTGATCAACCCCGCCGGCATGGGTCTCGGCGACGTCAAGCTGGCGCTCGGCCTCGGGGTCATCCTTGGGTGGTACGGCTGGGGGGTATGGGCCGCCGGGGCCTTCCTCGGGTTCCTCTACGGGGCCCTGTACGGGCTCGGCCTTGTCCTGAAGGGCCCCGGAGGCGGTCGGACGGCCTTCGCGTTCGGCCCCTTCATGACCGCCGGAGCACTCACCGGAGTGCTGCTGGCCGGTTTCGGAGCGTAATCATCTTGCGCCGATGCACGCATAACGCTTTACGAAGGGTTATGGTGGAACCCCCCCCTCGGGCCGGTCCGTATCCCCCCCACGGACCGGCCCGTTTTTTGTTTCCACCAACCCCCGGGTGAAACCGCAGGTCAGCCCCGCTGGGCCCAGATGTTGGTGCCGGGGGTGGACACGGCGAAGGAGTCGATCTCCCTCAGCTCCTCCTCCGAGAGCGGCGCGCCGGCCAGCGCCGCCACGTTCTCCTCCAGCTGGGACACGCTCGACGCACCGATCAGCGCCGAGGTCATCCGCTCGTCCCGGAGCACCCAGTTCAGTGCCAGCTGCGCCAGCGACTGCCCGCGGCGGCCCGCGATCTCGTTCAGTCCGTGCAGGCGGCGGACGACGTCCTCCGAGAGCAGCATCGGGTTCAGGGACTTGCCCGAGGCGGCCCGCGAGCCCTCCGGGATGCCCTTCAGGTACTTGCCCGTCAGCAGCCCCTGCGCGAGCGGCGCGAAGGAGATGCAGCCCATGCCGGCGTCCTCCAGGGTGTCCAGCAGGCCGTCGTCCTCCGTCCAGCGGTTGATCATGGAGTACGAGGGCTGGTGGATGAGCGGGCGTACGCCCATCTCGCGCAGGATCCGCACCGCCTCGGCCGTCTGCTCGGCCGTGTACGAGGACACGCCCACGTACAGCGCCTTGCCCTGCTGCACCGCGGACGCGAGCGCGCCCATGGTCTCCTCCAGCGGGGTGTCCGGGTCGAAGCGGTGCGAGTAGAAGATGTCGACGTAGTCGACGCCCATCCGCTTCAGCGACGCGTCGAGCGAGCTCATCAGGTACTTCCGGCTGCCCCACTCGCCGTAGGGGCCTTCGTGCATGAAGTAGCCGGCCTTGGTGGAGAGGATCAGCTGGTCGCGGTACGACGCGAAGTCCTGCGCGAAGATCTTGCCGAAGTTGAGCTCGGCCGAGCCGGGGGGCGGGCCGTAGTTGTTCGCCAGGTCGAAGTGGGTGATGCCGAGGTCGAAGGCACGCCGCAGGATCGCGCGCTGGGTCTCCAGGGACTTGTCGTCACCGAAGTTGTGCCAGAGGCCGAGGGAGATGGCGGGGAGCTTGAGGCCGCTGTGGCCGGTGCGCCGGTACTGCATGGAGTCGTAGCGCGAGGGCTCTGCCCGATAGGGATTGTTATCAGTCACGTTGTCCTCCCTATCACGGACCTGTGACCGACCGAGTTGGGTACCCGATCCCGCCGCGCAGTAATGTGGCGGCCTCGGGGGAGGGACCGCATTTCTCACGGGGGCACTGCACGGAGGGGCTGGAAGATCGTGAAGCTGCGCGACCTGGTGTACAGGCTCTACGCACGCCGGGTGGAAGGCCGCCTCGACCATGACGCGGCGCCCAAGCACATCGGCGTGATCCTGGACGGGAACCGGCGCTGGGCGAAGGCGTCCGGAGGCACCACGGAGCAGGGCCACCAGGCGGGGGCCGACAAGATCTCCGAGATGCTGGGCTGGTGCACCGAGACGGACGTCGAGGTCGTCACCCTGTGGATGCTGTCCACGGACAACCTGGACCGGCCGGAAGTCGAGCTCCGCCCACTGCTCAACATCATCGAGAACACGGTCCGGGGCCTCGCCGCGGACGGCCGCTGGCGCGTCCACCACGTCGGCAACCTCGACATCCTGCCCGGGCGGACCCAGTCCGTGCTCAAGGAGGCCGAAGAGGCCACCCGCGAGGTGGACGGGATACTGGTCAACGTCGCGGTCGGCTACGGCGGCCGCCAGGAGATCGCCGACGCGGTCCGCTCGCTCCTGCTGGAGCACGCGGAGAAGGGCACCTCCTTCGAGGAGCTCGCCGAGGTCCTCGACATCGACCACATCGCCGAGCACCTGTACACGCGCGGCCAGCCCGACCCGGACCTGGTGATCCGCACCAGCGGTGAGCAGCGGCTGTCCGGGTTCATGCTGTGGCAGAGCGCCCACTCCGAGTACTACTTCTGCGAAGTGTTCTGGCCCGCCTTCCGCAAGGTCGACTTCCTGCGCGCGCTGCGCGACTACGCGGCGCGCCACCGGCGGTACGGGACCTGATCCAGGCCGGCCCGGCCGCCACCCCGGGCCCCTGCCTCCCGGGCGAGTGCCTCTGGGGCGCGTGCCTCTGGGGCGCGTGCCTCTGGGGCCCCTGCCTCCCGGGCGCCTGCCTCAGGGCTCCCTGCCTCCAAGTTCCGGCCATGACCTGACGCCCCCTCGGAAGTCCCCCGGCCCCCGCGCAGCGCCCCGGCAGCCCCTCCACCCCCTCCAGTCCTCGGGGCAAGGCCTTCACCAGGGATTCACCGAGCGTCCGTCATATGCCATGGCATGGCCGGGCCTGATCGGGGAATATCCCTTTCAGGTCGATGCCCGATCCACGGGTGTCGAGTCTCAGCGGACGGCATGGGGCCGTCCGCCCGGGAGGCCCTTTGCGCCAGGACGAACGTGCCATCGCACGGACGGAGTGGGAGGGCCGGAAATCGGCCCCTGCATGGGTGCCGATGACCGGTCCGGTCTTCATGGCCCGACCTCTTCCGAGGGGGTACGTCCTTCCGTGGTGACCAGCACAAAGCGCCGCCTGCCCGACAGGCGGACCTACGTCCTCGACACCAGCGTCCTGCTGGCAGACCCCAACGCGATCTCCCGCTTCGACGAGCACGAGGTCGTGCTCCCGATCGTGGTGATCACCGAGCTGGAGGCAAAGAGGCACCATCCCGAACTCGGCTACTTCGCCCGTCAGGCCCTGCGCCTGCTCGACGACGTCCGGGTTCGCTACGGTCGCCTCGACGCACCCATCCCGCTGGGCGATCTGGGCGGCACCCTGCGTGTCGAGCTCAACCACTCCGACCCCGGTGTCCTGCCGGCCGGCTTCCGACTGGGGGACAACGACTCGCGCATCCTCGCGGTCGCCCGCAACCTCCAGGCCGAGGGGTACGACGTCACCGTCGTCTCGAAGGACCTCCCGCTGCGCATCAAGGCCTCCTCCGTGGGGCTGCTCGCCGAGGAGTACCGGGCGGAGCTCGCCATCACCGATGCCGGCTGGACCGGCATGAGCGAGCTCGCGCTGTCCGGGGAGCAGGTCGACCTGCTCTACTCCGAGGAGCGGCTCTACGTACCGGAGGCCGCCGAACTGCCGGTGCACACCGGACTGGTCCTCCAGTCCGAACGCGGCAAGGCCCTGGGCCGGGTCACCCCCGACGGCAACGTGCGGCTCGTACGGGGCGACCGCGAGGCCTTCGGGCTGCACGGCCGCAGCGCCGAGCAGCGCATCGCCCTGGACCTGCTGCTCGACCCCGAGATCGGCATCATCTCCATGGGCGGCCGGGCCGGCACCGGAAAGTCGGCGCTGGCGCTGTGCGCGGGCCTGGAGGCGGTGCTGGAGCGCAGGCAGCACCAGAAGGTGATGGTCTTCCGGCCGCTGTACGCGGTGGGCGGCCAGGACCTCGGCTACCTGCCCGGCGACGCCAACGAGAAGATGAGCCCCTGGGCGCAGGCGGTCTTCGACACCCTCTCGGCGGTGGCCGGGCGCGAGGTCATCGAGGAGGTGCTGAACCGCGGGATGCTGGAGGTCCTGCCGCTCACGCACATCCGCGGGCGCTCGCTGCACGACGCCTTCGTGATCGTGGACGAGGCGCAGTCGCTGGAGCGCAATGTCCTGCTGACCGTTCTGTCCCGGATCGGGGCCAATTCGCGGGTCGTTCTGACCCACGACGTCGCCCAGCGGGACAACCTGAGGGTCGGCCGGTACGACGGAGTGGTCGCCGTCGTCGAGAAGCTGAAGGGGCATCCGCTCTTCGCCCACGTCACGCTCGCCCGCTCCGAGCGCTCCCCGATCGCCGCGCTGGTCACCGAGATGCTCGAATCCCTGTAACCGGGAACGGGGGCAAAACCCCCATAGCGGGAAAGAGAGTTGGCGCCGCCCGGCAAAGGCACGAGAGCCTAGCCGGGCGGCGTCGTGCTGCACAGGCCTTTGTCGAAAACAACGGCAACATGCCAGGTGTGACCTTTCCCACGCAATGGAGAATTGCCTTGCGGCGCACGGGTCCGGCAGAGTCTGTTTTCCGTCAGGCCCCGCATACGGCACATCTGTATCTCCCGTGAGGTACGACCGCAGCACCACAACTCCACAGTCGTTCGCCGTATGCCGCCCGAGCTTCACGCGGCAGCCCCCGCAAGGGAGTTGCCCACGGGCCCGCGTCTCCAGTGATCGCAGCACCACGGAGGCCAGTGTCAAGGGGCACTATTGCGCCCGCCCGGTCACTGCGGACGCTGCTGGAAGGACACCGTGTGAGCCGGATCTCGGTCCGGGGATTCGCAGTGGCTTCGGCCACCGCAGTCACCACCGTCGGCGCAGTCGTGGGCGTTGCCGCTGGCGACCCCGCAGCTTCGAACGATCTCGAGACCACCGCGTCCGGGGCGACCCTCCTCAGCGACATCCCGGTCGGCGAGCAGGCGCAGGTCCAGAACGCGTCCCTGACGCAGCAGGCCGACGCCATCGCCCAGGGCGCCGACACCGACGCCAAGCGCGTCGCCGAGGAAGCCGCCCGCATCCAGGCCGCCGAGGACGCCAAGTCCAAGAAGGCCGAGGCGCAGAAGGCCGCCGACGAGAAGGCGAAGAAGGACCGCGAGGAGAAGGAGCAGATCGCCAGCCGCTCCGCCGCCCGCAGTGCCGGCGACTTCGCCGTCCAGAGCTCCTACACGGTCGCCCAGGTCAAGGACATCGCCCGCCAGATCGTTCCGGCCGGGCAGTTCCAGTGCTTCTCGAACATCATCAACGAGGAGTCCACCTGGAACTACAAGGCCGTCAACTCGTCTTCGGGCGCGTACGGTCTGGTCCAGGCCCTCCCGGGTTCGAAGATGTCCTCGGTCGCCGACGACTGGCGCACCAACCCGGCCACCCAGATCCAGTGGGGCCTGAACTACATGAACGGCCGCTACGGCAGCGCGTGCAGCGCCTGGAGCTTCCACCAGGCCAACGGCTGGTACTAGTACCGCTCAACCTCGAGCAGCCCCGCACCGTCATACGGTGCGGGGCTCCTCGCGTGTACGGTCTTTCGAGGTGGGTCCACGGGCGGGGGAGAGGAAAGACATGACGAAGAGGGCAGGCTGGCTCGGCCGGCTCGGCAACAGGCTGAGCCGCATGGAGGCGCGGCTCAACGAGCGGCGGGCCGAGGTCGAGGCGGAGAACGCCGTCCCCGTCCCCGTGCCGGCCGTCGCCGCGGGCGTCCCGGCGGCTCCGGCCACCCCGTCACCCGGCACCTCCGCCGTACACCCCGGACACCCCGGACACCCGGACCACCCGTACCCGCCCGTCCAGGGCGGGCGCCCCGACCCGGTGAGCGTCGTCCCGTGGGGCATGCGGGTCGCCGCCGAGGTCAGCTGGCGGCTGCTCCTGCTCGCGGGGATGCTGTGGGTGGTGATGAAGGTGATCAGCGAAGTCCGCCTGGTCGTCCTCGCCTTCGCGGCCGCCCTGCTCGTCACCGCGCTGCTCCAGCCGTTCGTGGTGCGGCTGCGCCGCCTCGGGCTGCCGCGCGGGCTCGCCACCGCCGTCACCGCGATCCTCGGGTTCGTGATCATCGGCCTGGTGGGCTGGTTCGTGGTCTGGCAGGTCATGGAGAACCTGGACGACCTCTCCGCCCGCGTCCGCGACGGCATCAACGAGCTCAAACTCTGGGCACTGGACAGTCCGTTCCACGTGACCGAGAAGCAGATCAACGACATCGCGAAGAACCTCAGCGAGACCATCGGCACCAACACCGAGCAGATCACCTCCGCCGGCCTCCAGGGCGTGACGGTCCTCGTCGAGGTGCTCACGGGCATCCTGCTCGCGATGTTCTCGACGCTGTTCCTGCTCTACGACGGCAAGCGCATCTGGACCTGGGTGCAGGGCCTGGTGCCGGCCGCCGCCCGGCCCGGTGTCGCGGGTGCCGGTCCGCGCGCCTGGCGCACGCTGACGGCGTACGTGCGCGGCACGGTGCTCGTCGCCCTCATCGACGCCATCTTCATCGGTCTCGGCATCTACTTCCTCAAGGTGCCGATGGCGGTGCCGCTGGCCGTGTTCATCTTCCTGTTCGCGTTCATCCCGCTCGTCGGAGCGGTGGTCTCCGGGGCCCTGGCGGTGGTCGTCGCCCTGGTGACGCAGGGACCGTGGACCGCGCTGATGGTGCTGGCGGTGGTGCTGGCGGTGCAGCAGATCGAGGGGCACGTGCTCCAGCCGTTCATCCTGGGCCGGGCGGTACGGGTGCATCCGCTCGCGGTGGTGCTGTCGGTGGCCGCGGGCGGCATGATCGCGGGCATCGGCGGAGCGGTGGTCGCCGTTCCGCTGGTCGCCGTCACGAACACCGTGGTCGTCTACCTGAGGGCCTACTCGCGCGACCAGCTCCTCCACGGCGCCGCCCCGGCCGGTCCCGGCCCGCACGGGTCGACGGCCGTGGAGCAGGCCCTGCGTGATGCCGGGCATGATCAGCGAGCCTGAACTCGACGGGCAGTGGGAGGCCGGCCGGCCGCCCGGCCCGGCGGTGGAGCCCGACGCTCCGCGCGAACGGGTACGGGGGCCCCGCAGGGCCTGGTTGGGGGCCCTCGGCGGGGCCGTGGCGGCCTCGGCCGTCTGGGCCGGTGTCCTGACGGTGCAGGATCGTTTCGGCGACGCCGCGCCGCGGATCGCGTACCGGCACGTCGAGGACCTGTGCAAGCTCGGGCTGCCCGCGGTGTCCGCGTCCACCACGCAGCTCACGGGGGACTACGGGCGCCACGAGGAGCACCCCGCGCTGGACTGGGCGTACTGCGCGCACGGCGCGCCGTACACCGAAGGCCGCCTCTCGTTCGATGCCGAGGTGCTGGTCCAGCTGCACAAGAAGGACGATCCCCGCACGGAGTTCGGTGCGGGCCCCACCGGCCTCGGGGGCATCGGGGCCATGGCCGGTTCGGGCGGCGAGGTGGAGCAGGTCCCCGGACTCGGCGAACGGGCGCTGCTCACCAGCCGGGTCGGCGGTTCACGGCTCGAAGTGCTCGACGGGGGCGCGGTCTTCAGCCTCACCGTTCAGTGGTACGGGGGGCCGGACACCGCGGACCCGGACGAGGACGCCGTCCGTGCGGCGATGATCGAGGACATGCGCGCCCTCATGGCGGCGCTGCGGAAGTGAACGACAGGGCCCCCGCGGCCGGGAACGGCTGCGGGGGCCCTGGTGCGCGTACCGGGTCCTACTCGGCGGCGAGGGCGGCCTCGGCGTCGAGCGTGACCGCGACGGCCTGGATCACCGAGGCGATCTTGAAGGCCTCCTGGATCGTCTCGCGGTCGACGCCGGCCTTGCGCAGGACCTGCTCGTGCGAGTCCAGGCACTGGCCGCAGCCGTTGATCGCGGAGACCGCGAGCGACCACAGCTCGAAGTCGACCTTCTCCACGCCCGGGTTGCCGATGACGTTCATCCGCAGACCGGCCCGCAGCGTGCCGTACTCCGGGTCGGAGAGCAGGTGGCGGGTGCGGTAGAAGACGTTGTTCATCGCCATGATCGCGGCGGCGGACTTGGCGGCGGTGTACGCCTCCGGCGACAGGGCCGCCTTCGCCTCCGGCTCCAGCTCACGCAGGACGCGCGGGGAGCGGGCGGCGATCGCGCAGGACAGGACGGTGCCCCACAGCTGCTGCTGCGAGAGGGTGTCCTGGTTGCCGATGACCGAGCCGACGTTCAGCTTCAGGTCCTTGGCGAAGTCCGGTATGGCGGACTTGAGGGAGTCGAGGGACATCCGTCACTCACCGGCCAGCAGCGCGCCGGCGTCCAGGGTGCCCTCGCCCTTGTTCCAGTTGCAGGGGCACAGCTCGTCGGTCTGCAGGGCGTCGAGGACCCGCAGGACCTCCTTGGGGTTACGGCCCACGGAACCGGCGGTCACCATCGTGAACTGGATCTCGTTGTTCGGGTCGACGATGAACACGGCGCGCTGCGCGAAGCCGTCCTCGCCCTGCACGCCGCAGGCCTGCATGAGCTCGTGCTTGGAGTCGGCCAGCATCGGGAAGGGCAGGTCACGCAGGTCGGCGTGGTCCTTGCGCCAGGCGTGGTGGACGAACTCGGAGTCGCCGGAGACGCCGAGGACCTGGGCGTCGCGGTCGGCGAACTCGTCGTTCAGCTTGCCGAAGGCGGCGATCTCGGTCGGGCAGACGAAGGTGAAGTCCTTCGGCCAGAAGAACACCACGCGCCACTTGCCCTCGTAGGTCTTGTGGTCGATCTGGGCGAACTCGCTGCCGGCTTCGAGCGAGACGCAAGCGGTCAGATCGTAGGCGGGGAACTTGTCACCGACAGTGAGCACGTGCTCTCCTTGCGCGACGGGAAAGGGGTCCCTTTTGGGGGCTTTCCCTGAGGGGTTGGACGGTCTCACATGCTGGCACAGGCGGCATTGATCGCGGAAATCGCAAAGGGTGGTCGCGCTGATCAGGCTTCCCTATCAATGCATGCGCGGGCGCAGCTAGCCTTGTGGTGGGTGATCGGAGGTACCTATCAGTGGCTGTCGGCAACAGGGGAGCGAAGCAGGCGACGCTCGCACAGCTGCGCGCGTTCGCCGCCGTGGCCGAACACCTGCACTTCAGGGACGCCGCCGCGGCCATCGGGATGAGCCAGCCGGCGCTCTCGGGCGCCGTCTCCGCACTGGAGGAGGCCCTCGGCGTCCAGCTCCTGGAGCGCACCACCCGCAAGGTGCTGCTCTCCCCGGCGGGCGAGCGGATCGCCGCCCGGGCCCGGGCGGTCCTCGACGCCATGGGCGGGCTGCTGGAGGAGGCCGAGGCGGTACGGGCCCCCTTCACCGGGATCCTGCGGCTCGGGGTGATCCCGACGGTCGCGCCCTACCTGCTGCCGACCGTCCTCGGGCTGTTCCACCGCCGCTACCCCCGGATGGACCTCCAGGTGCACGAGGAGCAGACCTCCTCGCTGCTGGACGGGCTGGCCGCCGGGCGGCTCGACCTGCTGCTGCTCGCGGTGCCGCTGGGTGTCCCGGGGGTCACCGAACTGCCCGTCTTCGACGAGGACTTCGTCCTCCTCGCCCCCCGCGAACACCCGCTGGCCGGCCGCAGGGACATTCCGCGGGAGGAACTGCGGGGTCTGCAACTGCTGTTGCTCGACGAGGGGCACTGCCTGCGCGACCAGGCCCTGGACATCTGCCGCGAGGCGGGCCGGACCGACGGGGCGGACGTCACCACGACCGCCGCCGGGCTTTCCACCCTCGTACAACTGGTCGCCGGGGGAATGGGGGTGACCTTGTTGCCGCGCACCGCGCTGCGGCTGGAGACCGCCCGCAACGAGTACCTGGCCACGGGCTACTTCGCCGAGCCCGCGCCCTCGCGGCGGATCGCGCTGGCCATGCGCACGGGGACGGCCCGTCAGGAGGAGTTCCGGGCCATCGCCGGCGCCCTGCGCGAGGCCGTGCGCCCGCTCCCGGTGTGGCCCGCCGCATAGGGCGGACCCATGGCCCGCCGCGTAGGGCGGACCCGCCGGGGCGGGCACCGAGGCCCGGCCGATCCGGACCGGGACGCCGGTCATCCGCACCGGCGCCGCACCGGGCGCCGGCCCTGCGGCCATTCGTAGGGACTTTCGCCCCGTGCGCGACGGTTCGCCGCGGTGCCCGGGAGCGGCTGGCAGTTTGAGGGCAAAGGGCCCTGTTCCCGCAAGCTCTCGAAAGGCGCGCCATGCACGCACCCCCCACCGATGTCGCCGCCCTCCCGCCCCAGCAGTCGGGCGGGCCCGCCCGGACGGCCTCCCAGCCCTCCGGCGAACCCCTCGGCAAGGGGGCCGGGCCCGCCTGGTGGATGTGGGCCGTGGCGTCGGGGCTCTTCCTCGTCTACATGCTGCTGTCGCTGCGCACCCATGAGCGGCTGCTGTCGCACAGTTTCGACCTGGCGATCTTCGAGCAGGCCGTCCGCTCCTATGCGGAGGGCCACCTGCCCGTCTCCGAGGTCAAGGGGCCGGACTTCCCCGTCCTCGGCGATCATTTCTCACCGGTCCTCGCCACGCTCGCCCCCCTGTACTGGCTGTGGCCGTCGGCGCGGACCCTGCTGGTCGCGCAGGCCGCGCTGATCGCCGTCAGCGTCCTGCCGCTCGCCCAGTGGGCGCGCCGGGCGCTGGGTTCCACCGCCGCCCTGGTCATCGGGGTCTGTTACGGGCTCTCGTGGGGCATTGCCAGCGCCGTCGGGTTCGACTTCCACGAATGGGCGTTCGCCGTACCGCTCCTGGCCTGCTCGCTCGCCGCGCTGGGCGAGGGGCGGCGGCGCGCGGCGGCGTTGTGGGCGCTGCCGCTGGTGCTCGTGAAGGAGGACATGGGGCTCACCGTGGCGGCGATCGGCCTGGTCATCGCCTGGCAGGGCAGTCGCGGCAGCGGCTGGCGCACCGGCTGGCGCGGGCGCCGGCCGGGGATCGCCCTCGCCGCGGCGGGTCTGGTGTGCACGGGGCTGGCCATGCTGGTGTGGCTGCCGGCCCTCAACCCGAGCGGCTCGTACTTCTACGCCGCCTTCCTGGGCGGCGGCCCCGGGGGCGGCGGCGGTGGCGCCGGCGCGGCCGGGGGCGGTTTCGGCGCGCTGCTGCAGAAGCTCACCATCGGACTCGTCACCCCCGAGACCAAGGTGGCGACCCTCGCGCTGCTGCTCGCGCCGACCCTCTTCCTGGCCCTGCGCTCGCCTCTGGTCCTGATCGCCCTGCCGACCGTGCTGTGGCGGGGCGTCTCGGACTACCAGTCCCACTGGGGCACCGGGTTCCAGTACTCCCTCACGCTGATGCCGATCCTGTTCGCGGCCTTCATCGACGCCCTGCACCGGCGGGGCACGACGGCCGCCGGACTGCGCCGGTACCTGGCGGGGGCGGCCGGGGTCTGCGCCCTGCTGCTGCCCTCGCACGCGTTCGGGCAGATGCTCCAGCCGCCGTTCTGGGACACGGATCCGCGGGTGGCGGTGGCGCACCGGCTGATGGACCGGATCCCGGACGGCGCCAGGGTCCAGGCCTCGGACTACCTGGTGCCGCACCTGGCGGACCGGACGAGCGTGAGCCTCTACGGCTGGGCCGACAGCCGGCCCGACCCGGAATGGATCATGGTGGACACGGCGGTGGCCCCCCAACTGCACTGGCCGCTGTCGCCCGTGGCCGAGGCCGTCTCCCTCAACCAGGCCCGGCAGCGGGGGTACCGCACCGTGGCCGAGGAGAACGGGTTCGTCCTCCTCAGCCGGTCCTGATCGGTCCTGCGGCGATCGGCCCTGATCGGCCCTGATCGGTCCTGGTCCGGTGCTGGTCCGGTGCTGGGCCGGTCCCGCCCCGCGGGCCGCGCGGGCCGGTTCCCGGATGCCCGCCGTCAGGACTCGGGCGGGATGCGGGGCCGGCCGCGCGGCGGAATGGGCGCGGCCCCGCCCGGCAGCCGCCCGGCCTCGGCCAGGGCCCGCCGCAGCAGGAACTCGATCTGCGCGTTGGCGCTGCGCAGGTCCTCGCCGGCCCAGCGCGCGAGGGCGTCGTACACCTGAGGGTCGAGCCGCAGCAGCACCTGCTTGCGCGCCTGCCGCCCCGCCCGCGGGGCCTTCTCCCGCCCCCGGCCCGGCTGCGGGTCCTGCGGCTCGCCGGCGGGACTCACTGGTAGAGCGTGCCCGCGTTGACGACCGGCTGGGCGGCCCGGTCCCCGCAGAGGACCACCATCAGGTTCGAGACCATGGCGGCCTTGCGCTCCGGGTCCAGGTCCACGATGTCCTCCTCCGCCAGCCGGGTCAGGGCCAATTCGACCATGCCGACGGCCCCTTCGACGATCTGCTTGCGGGCCGCCACGACCGCGCCCGCCTGCTGGCGCTGGAGCATCGCGGAGGCGATCTCCGGAGCGTACGCCAGGTGCGTGAACCGGGACTCGATGATGTGGACGCCGGCGGCCTCGACCCGGGCGTGCAGTTCGAGCGCGAGCTTCTCGGTGATCTCCTCGGCGTTGCCGCGCAGCGACAGCCCGCCCTCCTCGTGCGCGTCGTACGGGTACTCGATCGCGATGTGCCGGACCGCCGCCTCGGTCTGGGTCTCGACGAACTCGGTGAAGTCCTCCACCTCGAACGTCGCCCGCGCGGTGTCCTCCACCCGCCACACCACGACCGCGGCCAGCTCGATCGGGTTGCCGTACGCGTCGTTGACCTTCAGGACGGCCGTCTCGTGGTTGCGGACCCGGGTGGAGATCTTCTCCCGCGACGTCAGCGGGTTGACCCAGCGCAGGCCGTCCGTGCGGATCGTCCCCCGGTAGCGGCCGAACAGCTGGACCACGCGGGCCTCGCCCGGCGCCACCGTGTTCAGCCCGCTCATCGAGACGACCGCGACGATGATCAGCAGCACGCCCGGCGGTATCAGGGACGCGTGCATGACGTCCCCGCCCGCGGTCACGCCCAGGGCTATCAGAGCCGCACCCGCCACCGCCCCCAACAGGCCCAGCAGCAGGGCCAGTCCACCGCCCACGCTGCGTGCCGTGAACTCCCGTACGCCTGCGGCGGGCGCCGTCGTCTTCGTCATGTTCTGCCCCGATTCGCTTGGTCGCGGCCGGTCGAGCCGTCTAGCAAAGTGATATCACTTTTTTGGGTCGCCGCAACCCTCCGGGCGTTCCGCGCGTCGGTTCCCTTGATGTGGGTGCTGATTCTCACGTCCGAAATGACCAATATTGGCCATGGTTGGCTGACCTTTGTCACAACCTGCGGTGTTAGCTTTCTGAGCTGACGTCGGGGGGGAAATCGAGCGGAGCGGGAGCGATGGGCCGAGCAGAAGCGCGTAAGGCGCAGCAGCGCAGTACGCGACGGGCGCCGCGCGGGCGCGCCACGGGGAAGGGGCGCACCGGCAAGCAGGCCGGCATACGTCGCTTCTTCACCTGGAAGAAGATCCTCGGGGCGTTCTTCGGGATGGTCCTGCTCGGCATGGGCGCCCTCGTCGCCCTGTACTTCTACGTGGACGAGCCCGACCCGAACGCCGACGCACTCACGCAGAGCAACGTCTACAAGTACGCCGACGGCTCGATCATGGCGCGCGACGGCAAGATGAACCGCGAGATCGTGCCGATCGGCCGGGTTCCCAAGGAAGTCCAGACCGGCTTCATCGCCATCGAGAACAAGTCCTTCTACCAGGACCAGGGCGTCGACTTCCTGGGCATCGCGCGCGGCCTGTTCAACACGGTCACCGGCAAGGGCAAGGCCGGCGGTTCGACGATCACCCAGCAGTACGTCAAGAACTTCTACCTGAACCAGGACCAGACGCCGACCCGCAAGCTCAAGGAGCTGGTGATCTCCCTCAAGGTCGACCAGCGCATGGAGAAGCCGGACATCCTCGCGGGGTACCTGAACACCAGCTACTTCGGCCGCGGGGCCTACGGCATCCAGGCCGCCGCCCAGGCCTACTACGGCGTCGACGTCGACAAGCTGACCCTGGAGCAGGGCGCCTACCTCGCGGCCGTCCTCCAGGCACCCAGCGACTACGACTGGGCGACCGCCGGCCCGAACGGCAAGCGGCTGGTCATGGTCCGCTTCAACGGTGTCCTCGACAACATGGTCGAGATGGGCGCCCTGGACCCCGCCAAGCGCAAGGAACTGAAGTTCCAGGAGCCGGTCAAGCCCAAGGCCGCCCCCGGAATGGAGGGCCAGAAGGGCTACCTGAAGCAGGCGGCCGACGCCGAACTGCGCAGGCAGACCGGTATGACCGCCCAGATGCTCCAGGCCGGCGGCTGGGAGATCACCCTCAACATCGACCCCAAGAAGCAGGCCGCGCTGGAGAAGGCCGTCCAGGACGAGCTGGAGTCCCAGCTCAACCGCAAGGACCGGCCCGTCGACGCGGCCGTGCAGGCGGGTGCCACCTCCGTGGATCCGAAGACCGGCGCGGTCGTCGCGATGTACGGCGGCACCGGACTCTCCGACCACTGGGCGAGCAACGCCCTGCGCCAGGACTTCCAGCCCGGCTCGACCTTCAAGCCGATCGTGCTCGCCTCCGCGCTGGAGAACCACGCGAAGACGCACGACGGCAAGCCCATCACGCCGAACGCGCTGTACGACGGCACCAGCAAGCGCCCCGTCGTGGGCAGCGACACCCCGTTCGCCCCGCAGAACCAGGACAACCTGAACTACGGGGACCCCTTCCTCACCGTCCAGGCCGCCACCAACTCCTCCGTGAACTCCGTCTACGCCCAGATGATCGTGGACGTGGGCCCGCCGAAGGTGAAGAAGACGGCGCTCCAGCTCGGCATGAAGGACCGTCCGGGCTGGCCGGAGGACAAGCCGGCCATGTCGCTGGGCACGATGAGCGCCAACACCCTGGAGATGGCAGGCGTCTACGCCACCTTCGACGCCCACGGCAAGAAGATCACCCCGACGATCATCAAGAGCGCCAAGCACGCCGACCGCGACTTCAAGCCGGTCGAGTCCGTCGGCGGCCAGGCCATCACCCGTGAGACCGCGGACACGGTGACCAAGGTGCTCACCGGCGTCGTCCAGGACGGCTCCGGCAAGGCCGTGCGCAGCTCCGCCTACGAGGCCGCCGGCAAGACCGGCACCACCGAGTCCAACGTGGCCGCCTGGTTCACCGCGTACACGCCCGAACTCGTCACCGTCGTCGCGATGTTCGGCGAGGAGCCCGGCACGGCCAAGCAGACCACCCTCACCGGTACCGCGGGCGGTGGCCGAGCGGGTGGTTCCAGCTTCCCGGCCGAGATCTGGAAGGCGTACACGCTGGCCGCGCTGAAGGGCGTGGACACCGGCGAGTTCGACCTCTCCGAGGCCAACATGGGCCCCACGATGGCGCCGAGCCGCAGCAGCTCCCCGTCGAGCTCCACGTCCGCCTCCACGCCGTCCGCGCCGGTCTCACCGTCGCAGAACACCCCGGACCCCAGCAAGAGTTCGCAGGGCCCGAGCAAGAGCCCCTCGAAGAGCCCCGACCCGTCCAAGAGCCCGGACCCGTCGAAGAGCCCGGACCCGTCGAAGAGCCCGCCGCTCACGCTCCCGTAGCGGGAGCACACCGCCGTGACACGCCGCCGCCCCGCAGCATCCGTGCTGCGGGGCGGCGGCGTGTCACGGCCGGGATCAGCGCCGGTCGTGCGCTCCCGGCAGCGGGAGCTCGAACCAGACCACCTTGCCGCTGCTCAGCCGGGTGGCGCCCCAGCGCCGGGCCATCCGGTTGACGAGGAACAGCCCGCGGCCGCCCTCGTCGGTCTCCCGGGCCCGGCGCTGGCGCGGCAGCTGCGGGGAGTCGTCGCCGACCTCGCAGCGCAGTACGTCGGTCCGCAGCAGGCGCAGCGTCACCGGCCGCTCCGCGTACCGGACGGCATTGGTGACCACCTCGCTGACCAGCAGTTCGAGCGAGTCCTCAAGCTCCTCCAGGCCCCACCGGGTCAGCGCGCGGCGGGCGAACCGGCGGGCCCGGCCCGGAGCGGTCTCCTCCGGGTCCAGGAACCAGTACGCGACGTCACTGGGCGCGATCCCGTCGAACCGGGCCGCGAGCAGCGCGATGTCGTCGTCCCGGTCACCGGGGCCGAGCATGTCCAGGACGTCGTCGCAGAGCGCCTCCAGCGGCGGCGGGTGGTCCAGGCCGGTCAGCTGGGCCGTGGTGGCGAGCCGCTCGCGCAGCTGCTCGATGCCGGTCCACACGTCGCGCAGCCGCGACTCCACCAGGCCGTCGGTGTACAGCAGCAGGGTGGCCCCGGCGGGGGCGTCCAGCTCCACGGCCTCGAAGTCCACGCCGCCGACGCCGATGGGCGCGCCGGGGGGCACGCGGAGCACCTCCGCGCGGCCCCCGAGGTGCAGCAGCACGGGCGGCGGGTGGCCGGCGTTGGCGATGGTGATCCGGTGCGAGACCGGGTCGTACACCGCGTACAGGCAGGTGGCCATCCGGTCGGAGCCCAGGCGCTGCGCCTGCTCGTCCAGGTGGTGCAGGACCTCGGCGGGCGGCAGGTCCAGCTGGGCCAGGGTCTGCGCGGTGGTGCGGAGCTGGCCCATGATCGCGGCGGACGTCATGGAGTGGCCCATGACGTCGCCGACGACCAGCGCGACGCGGCTGCCGGGCAGCGGTATCGCGTCGTACCAGTCGCCGCCGACCCGGGCCGTCTCGGCGGCGGGCAGGTAGCGCGAGGCGAGGCGGACCCCGGTGGGCTGGGGGAGGCTGTCGGGGAGCATGGTGCGCTGGAGCTCGTCGGCGATGTACGCCTCGCGGCCGTACAGGACCGCCTTGTCGATGCCGAGCGCGGTGTGCGTGGCCAGCTGGGCGGCGACCAGGAGGTCGTTCTGCTCGAACGCGGGCCGCTCGGGGCTGCGCAGGAACACCGCGGCGCCGATGACGCGGCGGCGGCCCCGCAGCGGCGCCAGGATGGCCCGCTGGCCGCGCGGTACGGGATGCTCCGTACCGAGCAGCTCCGGCAGCGCGTCCTTGGCCCCGGCGGCGGACCCGAACACGGGCCGGACGCCGCGCAGCACTTCGGCGAGCGCCCCGCCGTGGCGGATCTCGCACAGCTCGGCCGCGGGCAGGTCACCCTGCGGGCCGACCATGGGCAGCTGGCTGAAGTCGAGCTCGCCCGCGGCCCCCGCGGCCCCGGCGCCCTCCGCCCCCGTCAGGTCGTCGATCGGCCGGAGCCGGTCGGTGCGGCGCAGCCTTAAAACGACCGAGCCGACGGGACGCTCGTCGCCCACCGGCAGGGGATCCCGCAGGTAGACGAGGATGGCGTCCGAGAAGGTCGGCACGGTGGCCCGGCACAGGCCGAGCACGATCTCGTCGAGGTCGATGCCGCGGGCGATCCGCCGGGTCGCGGCGCCCACGAACCGCAGCCGGTCCCCTTCGCGCCGGGCCACTGCGCCGTCCGGAGCCGGGCCGTCGGCGCCCGCGGACACCGCGTCGGCCGTCCCGCCGGCGCTGTCGGCGGCGGTGCCGGTGGCGGAGGTGCCGGGGGCGGAGGTGCCGGGGGCGGGGCCGGCCGTGCTGCCGGTGCCCTCCACGTCCGCGTACCCGTCGGCATCGACGGCGGCGACGGGCGCAGGTACGGGCGCGGCGGCCTCCGCCCCGGCCGTGCGGGGGCGCGCCGTCCGCCCGGCCCC
>LJCW01000196.1 GCA_001298555.1 Actinobacteria bacterium OV450 | reverse complement strand
ACCCCGGCCTCCCCGGCCCAGCAACGCCGTGGCCGCCCGCCGGGCCGGCGGAGCCGGAACCGAAGGCCATGGACTCCACCCCGCCCGGCCCCGCGCCCAGGCCCGGTACGGCCCCCACCGGCCCCGGTGACCCCACACCGCAGCGGGAACCGAAGACCATGGACTCCACCCCGGCCGGCGCACCCGCGCCCAGGCCCGGTACGGCCCCCACCGCCCCCGGTGACCCCACACCGCAGCCGGAACCGGCGGGCCCCGGCCCGGCCGGCCCCTGGCTGCCCGCCGGTACCGGCAGCGCCACGAGCCCCGCTGCCCCGGAGCCGGCGGGCCCCGGCCTGCCCGGCTCGGCGACCCCATGGCCGCCCGGCAGGATCTCGCAGGCGGACACCTCCGGCGGTGGTCCGTCCGGCTCGTCCGCCCCGCGGGCAGGCTTCGGGGCGGCGGGTGGCGCCATCCGCGGCGGGACCACGCCGGACCCGCAGCCGCAGACCCCGCGGTCCGGCCCCCCGGCCGACCTCCCCTCCGGCAGCGCCAGGGCGATCACCCCGCAGGCGGAGACGGCCGGCTCCGACCCCGGAACGGCTCCCGCGCCCGGCGGCGCGGCGGCGCAGCCGGAGGCGGCGGGCTCCGCGCAGGCACCGCCGCCCCCGCCGGGCCCCGGCTCTGCCGACCACGGACTCGCGGGGACCAGGCCCGAGCCGGAGCTCCCGCTCGGCGCAGGGGGGCACCACGAGACGGAGGCGGGATCCGTCCCGGACCCGCTGGTGGCGCCCTTGCAGGCCCTCGGCGGCGGCGAGGAGGCGCCCGGCGCGACGGGAGAGACGGGCACGGCGGGGGCGGCCGGGGCGGCCTTCGTCCCGCAACAGCCGGTCGAGGATGCCGACCACGGCGACCTGGCGGCACCCGGTCCCGGTGCGGCGACGCGTCCGGCAGAGAGCGGGGCAACGGGCCCGGAAGCGGGCGGGCCCACCGTCCCGCGGCAGAAGGACGGCACGCTCCGGTCCCGGGTCGGCTCAGCCGGTCCGGCCGGACCCGAACCCGCGCTGCTGCCCGACCTGTTGGACCACCCCGACCCGGCCGTCGCCGCTGAGGCCGCGACCGTGGAGAACCTGCTGCGGTGCTGGGTCCGTGAAAGCGGCATCGGCCGTCCCGACGGGCCCGCCGGAACCCTCCTGCGCATCCCCCTCCCCGCATCCGGCACCGCACTGCTCGTCGCCGTCCGCCATTGGTCCCCCGCCGGCTGGCACCGCTTCGCCCCCGCCCGGCTCGAAGGCGCGCCCGCCCACGCCCCGGCGCTGGACGCCGTCACCCTCGCCTCGCTCCTCGCCCGCGAGGGCGACAACTCCGGCCGCGGCGGAGCCGATCTCGTCGGCCGGGTCGCCGACTCCGTCCGCCGCACGAGCGAGTTCATCGCCGACCGGCGCGAGCGGCCCACCCCGCCCGAACCCGTCGCCGGTGACCTCTTCCTCACCGCCGAACAGTCCCTACTCCTCGGTCACCCCCTCCAACCGGACCCGAAGAGCCGCGAAGGACTCTCCGAGGCCGAGGTACGCCGGTACTCACCCGAACTCCACGGCTCCTTCCCCCTGCACTGGTTCGCCATCGCCCCGTCCGCCCTCGCCACCGACTCCGCCTGGACCGAACGCGGCCGTCCCGTCTCCGCCGCCCGGCTCCTCGGCCGACTCGTCCCCGGGCTACCGCTGCCCGACGGCGCGACCCCCCTTCCCCTGCACCCGTGGCAGGCCCGCGACCTGCTCCAGCGTCCCGGCGTCGCCGCCCTCCGCGACGCCGGACTCCTGCACGACCTGGGCCCGTACGGCGAGCCCTGGTACCCCACCTCCTCCGTCCGCACCGTCCAGCGCCCCGGCGCACCCGCGATGCTCAAGCTCTCCCTGGGCCTGCGCATCACCAACTCCCGCCGCGAGAACCTCCGCAAGGAACTGCACCGTGGCGTCGAGGTGCACCGACTGCTCCGCACCGGCCTCGCGGAACAGTGGCAGGCGGCCCACCCCGGCTTCGACATCGTGCGCGACCCCGCCTGGATCGCCGTCGACGCCCCGGACGGAACCCCCGTCCCCGGCCTCGACACCGTCCTGCGACACAACCCCTTCCGCTCCCACGACGACGCCGTCTGCATCGCCGCACTCACCGCGCCCCGCCCGTGGCCGGGCCGGACCGGTATGCGCTCCCGGCTCGCCGAGACCGTCTCCCGGCTCGCCGCCACCACCGGACGCCCGACCTCCGCCGTCGCGGCCGAGTGGTTCCTGCGCTACCTCGAACACGTCGTCCTGCCGGTCCTCGCCTTCGACGCGCTCGCCGGCATCGCCCTCGAAGCGCACCAGCAGAACACGCTGGTCCTCCTCGACCCGGCCGGCTGGCCGGTCGGCGGCCGCTACCGCGACAACCAGGGCTACTACTTCCGCGCCTCCCGCCGCGCGGAACTGGAGCGCCGGCTCCCGGGCATCGGCAGCGCCAGCGACACCTTCGTCTCCGACGCCGTCACCGACGAACGCTTCGCCTACTACCTCGGGATCAACAACGTGCTCGGCCTCATCGGCGCCTTCGGGTCCCAGCGGCTCGCCGACGAGCGCGTCCTGCTCGCCGCCTTCCGCCGGTTCCTCGGCAAGGCCTCCGGACTCGGACCGCTTCCCGCACGGCTGCTCGACTCACCCACCCTGCGCTGCAAGGCGAACCTGCTCACCCGCCTGGGCGGCCTCGACGAGCTCGTCGGCCCCGTGGACTCCCAGTCCGTCTACGTCACCCTCACCAACCCCCTCCACGATTGAGTGCCGATGCCCTTCACCGACACCTCCACCGCCCCGGTCGATTTCGTGGCCGTCGCTCCCAAGAGCAAGAGCAAGAGCAAGACCACCACGGCTGGTGCCGCCGCCACGGTCACCGCCACCGGGGTCGTCGGCACCCGTATCCCCGGACGACGGCTCACCGCCGGGCTGCTTCCCCTGCTCGCCGAGGCCGAACTGCTCGACTCCCCGGCCGGATGGGGCCCCGCCGCCACCGCGGCAGGAGCCTTCCGACTCGAACCCGTACGGCTCGGCCGCCACCTGGAACTGCTGACCGGCTGGATGAACGACCCCGAAGTGGCCGCCTACTGGGAGCTCGCGGGCCCTGCCGCCGTCACCGCCGCCCACGTACGGGCCCAGCTCGACGGGAACGGCCACAGCATCCCCTGCCTCGGCCTCCTCGACGGCACCCCGATGAGCTACTGGGAGATCTACCGGGCCGACCTCGACCCGCTCTCCCGCCACTACCCGGCGCGCCCCCACGACACCGGTATCCACCTGCTCATCGGAGACGGCACGAACCGCGGCCGCGGTCTGGGCACCATCCTGCTGCGCGCCGTCGCCGACCTGGTGCTCGACAACCGCCCCCGCTGCACGCGCGTCCTCGCCGAACCGGACATCCGCAACACCCCCTCCGTCTCAGCCTTCCTCAACTCCGGATTCCGCTGCTCCGCCGAGATCGACCTTCCCGGGAAGCGTGCCGCCCTGATGGTCCGGGAGCGGGCGCTGCGCAATCTGCTCTGAATCGCCGCCCCGCGTCCCCGGAACCCGCCGCCGCACCCACCCGCATCCAGCCCGTCCCGGCTCCCATCCTCTCTGTCCACTTCGCCTTCCACCCTTCCCCCTTCAGGCCTCCCGCGCACGCCTCACCCTTCGAAAACTCTGCGTCGCGCAGCAAAGTTCCCGATCCTTGAGGAGTCCCGTGCCGAATTTCCCCGCCACCCCCGACTCCACCGGCACCCCCTACTCGAACGCTGCCGTTCCGCTGTCCCCGCAACACCCCTGCACTCCGCCCGAACTGAACACCGCCACCTGGGAAGCGGCCGCCCGCCGCCTGCTCGCCAAGATGCTCGGCGAGTTCGCCTACGAGGAGATCCTCAGTCCCGCCCCGGCCGGCAGCGCCTCCGCGACGTCCACCGGGAGCGCTTCCACCGGCAGGAGCGCCGCCACCTCCGCCGCCACCCCCCCCGCCGCCCCCACCGCC
>LJCW01000195.1 GCA_001298555.1 Actinobacteria bacterium OV450 | reverse complement strand
GAGTGTTTCGTCGCAACGAATAACTCTCCAGAGGGCCCCTTCTCTTATGCCTCACGAACCGAGAACTCCCACCCGAACACCAGAGCCCCTGATCACCAGGCTCTAAGAGGGTGTTCGATACCGTTTTATGCTTGCGCGGGGGGTTTCGGGCGGAGGTATTGCCCGGTTCTGTCCTGCCTGGCGGTGAGGCGGGTGGTCATGGAGTTGACCATGGCCCAGTGGATCATCGAGCGGGATCTGTCGGGTAATGCTTCGTAGTCGCGGTGGAGCCGCTTGTATCGGGACATGATCCCGAAGGTCTGCTCGACGCGCCATCGGATCGGCTGGACGACGAAGCCTTTCTGCTCTTTGGCGCGGGCGACGACTTCGACGTCGATGCCGAGGGTGGCGCCGTGTTTGACGACGCCGTTGTTGTAGCCCGCGTCGACCCAGCTCTTCGTCACGGTGGGCCACTGGGCGGCGAGGGCGTCCAGGATCCGTTTCCCGCCCGCGGAGTCCTGGACGCTCGCGGCGGTGACGATCAGGACGAGGAGGAGTCCGAGGGTGTCGGTGGCTATGTGCCGCTTGCGCCCCTTGACCTTCTTACCTCCGTCGAAGCCTTGCGATTCTTCCGGGGCGTTCGGGGAGGCTTTCACCGACTGGGCGTCCACGATGGCTGCGGTGGGCAGGATTCTGCGGCCCTTCTTGGCCCGCAGTTGGTCACGCAGCGTGTCGTGGATCTCCTCGGCGGTGCCGTCTCGCTCCCATTCCTTGAAGTATCCGTAGACCGTGGTGTGGGGCGGCAGGTCATGCGGCAGGTAGCGCCAGGCGATGCCGGTCCGCGCGACGTAGAGAACCGCGTTGACCACCTCACGCAGGCTCGTCGCCGGCGCTCGCCCCTCCCCCCGCGAGGCCCGCCACTTCAACAGCATCGGCTCGATGAGCTCCCACTGATCGTCCTTCAGGTCCGAGGGATATCCACGTCGTTCGGTCACAGTCGACCAATACCGCCCCCCACACCCCCCACCGCTACGAGATCACCGAAAGAAGTCCGCGCCCGCCTGCCGGAAGACGGACAGTTGGGGGGAATCCCCTATCGAACACCCTCTCAGACAGGCTGTGGACTTCGACGATGAGCACTACGCTCCGCCGCTCGGGCACGGACCGGCCCCGTCATCGAGGATCAGGAGCAGCGCGTCGTACGCGGCCGCACCGCCGCCGAGCGCGCGGCTGCGAAGACGTGGCCGCAGCACTCCCCCGTCGACGACTCACGGGAGAAGATCAAAACCACCATGGAGATGTCATGACCGACACGACCAGGCTGTACGCCACCGACCTTCCCGAAGCGCAATGGCACAAGTCGTCGTTCAGCGACGTCGGCGAGCAGTGCGTCGAGATCGCCGACGTCCGGCCCACCCGCGGCTTCGTCGCCGTCCGCGACTCGAAGAGGCCGACGGGACCGGCCATCGCCTTCACCCAGGCCGCCTTCACCGCATTCCTGCCGCACGTGACCCACGACCAGGCCCCAACCGCCTGACCAGGCGCAGAACGGCCAAGGCCCGGATTCCCCCAGCCCGTAGCGGGGGGAATCCGGGCCTTGCCTGTATGGCGATACCCAGTCGGCGGGCCGTCAGCGCCGGATGACCGGCTTCGGCAGCAGTGTGCTCAGCAGCTGGGCCGTCTCGGCCTCCATATCCACTCCCCCGCCGAGACCTTCGTTGATCTTCGCCAACCGCTCGGCGGCTGCACGGAGTGAATCCACGTCTCCCGCCCCGTGGTAGGCCAGGAAGATCTGCCGGTGAAGGAGCTCGTTCTCCTCGGCGGCGAGGAGGCCCTGGTGCGCGGCCCAGAGTGCGCCGGCGTAGTCGTCGGCTTCGCGGCGGCGGGTGGACAGTTCATAGGCGACGTCCACGATGGCCGACACCATCTCCTGCACCGCCGGCTCGGCCCAGGCGTAGCGCTGGGGGTCGATCGCAGCGAACGGCCGGCCGCGGACGAGCGCCAGGGCCCGGCGCAGGGCGAGCTCGCCGTCCTCGTCGTGGCGGGCCAGGCCGGTGCGGGCGAAGTTCTGGAAGGCCTTCCAGTCGCAGGTGACGGCCTGGGCGAGCCGGTAGCGGCTGTCGCCGGTGTCTTGGACCCGCGGGAAGTACGCCTCGCCGTCGCGGCCCTTGCCGAGCCATGAACGGGTGCGGGAGATGACGGCGTTGCGCATCTGCTTGTTGACCAGGCGGCCCGGCCAGAGAGCATCGTCGATCGCGTGGTGGTCGGCTCCGGGGTTGAGAGCAAGGTAGGAAACGAGCTCGACGGCCGCGCTCTGCCGGTTGGAGTCGATCCGGCCCGCGGCGCCCTCGATGACTACTCGTCCGAGCAGGAGAACCGTCGGCGCGCTCTCGTACGTGACCTCGGTGTCGTCGGTGTCGTCAGCGCCGCGGGTCGGGGCGGGCACCGGGACGCGAGTAGGGGCCGGGACAGGGGCCGGGTTCTCGGCCTCCGGGGCCTCAGCCGGCGCAGCTTCCTGTTTGGTCAGCACAGGGGCGGCTGCAGGTGTCGGTGCAGGCGCAGCAGCTGCCGGGGCCGGCGGCAGAGCGGGAGCGGCGGGCGGGTTGAAGAGGTCAGCGAGGGTCGGGCCCTTGGTGCCGTGCTCGGGCTGGCTGTCGGGAGCCGGGGCCGTGGGAGCTGCGGGCTGTTCGGGCCCCTCGTCCGTCTCGTCGGCGGAGGTGTCGACCTCGGCCTCGTGCTCGGCCTCCAGCTCCTCAAGCTCGATGTCGGCGTACTCGTCCGGCATGCCGTCCTCGTCGGCTCCAGCTTCCGGCTGCTGGCCTTGGCCGTCAGTGCTCTCCTCGGCTTCGTCCGAAGCGTCTTCCGCGTGCGCCGCCTCGTGGCCGAGCTCAGCCTGGTCCTCCTCCGCTTCCGCCTGGTCGTCGGCTTCGAGGAGGCCATCGAGCCACTCGTCTCGGGCGGGGACGTCGGTGTCGGCCGCGGAGAGGGTGAGCAGCTCGATCGCGTCGGCGAAGTGCGCGTCGGTCAGGCCTTGGAGCTTGATGGGCAGGCCGGAGCCGGGCAGGACGATGGTCTCGTCCGGGCCCGCGCAGTGGAGGGTCCAGCCCTCCTCCGGGGTCAGGTCGGGGTTCTCGCTGGCCGTGACGACCGCGCCGGCAACCTGCGGCTGGGCTGTGATCAGGTCGAGCAGCGCCTCGGTCCGGTCCCCTTCGGGGAGCTCGGCAGCGAGGAGGATGTGGGGCGTCCAGGAGCCGCCCGCATCTTCCTGAAGGCGGGCTGCGCGCAGGGTAGGTGCACCGAGCGCGGCCAGGGCCCGGCGTTGGTCGGCGGTGTGGCTGGTGAGTTCGGCGACTGCGTCGGCCAGGGTGTCGGTGCGGGCGACTCGTTCGGGGGCCGCGTCGTCGAGGCCGGGGGCGGTGTCGGCGAGCGCGGTGATCTCCAGGTGGCCGGGCAGCGGGGTGCTGGCGAGCTCGACCGCGATGGCCTGGAGGACGTGGCGGGCGTGGTCGGCGTCGCCGTCCAAGCGCAGCACGCCGACGTGCTCCAGGTCGACGAGGACCAGGCGGCCGGCGCCGTCCCAGCCCAGGGAGACCAGGGCCGGGTAGGGCGCGTCAGCCCCTTGGAGGGCGTCGTGTTCGGCGAGGTCGGGGCTGGAGGCCGGGCACGTCCACAGGTCGGTGCGGCCGGCGGTGCCCGAGAAGGGCTTCATCGGGGGGACGTCGCCGTCGAGGTGGAGCTCGACCTTCTGCTCGTGCAGGACGACGGCGGGGATCACCGCCAGGTCGCGCGCCGCCCCGGCGAGATTGCGGGCC
>LJCW01000194.1 GCA_001298555.1 Actinobacteria bacterium OV450 | reverse complement strand
GGCGTCGTCGGGAGGGGGCCCCAGAGGCGTTCGAAGAGCCAGGCGTCCGTCGGCGCCTCGGGTTCGTCCGCGCCGATCGCGCGCCCGTCGAAGACGCCGGAGCGGAAGGCTTCGACGAGCGCGCCGCGCTGAATCTTGCCGCTGGGGGTCTTGGGGAACTCCGCCTCGGTGACGGGGACGACGAGGTCGGGGGCGATGCCGGCCTCCTTGGCGAGGGTGGCCCGTACCGCCTCCGCGGTGGCGGTCAGGGCCTCGGCGCCCCACTGCCGCGGGACCAGGAACACGACCAGGCGGTCGGACTCCTCGCCGGGCTCGCGCACGCCGGCGGCCGCGCTGAAGCTGACCCGTACGCCGTCGACGCGCTCCACGACGCTCTCGATCTCGTGCGCCATGTAGTTGATGCCGCGGACGATGATCTGGTCCTTGCGGCGGCCGGCGATGACGACCTCGCCTTCGTGGACGAACGCCAGGTCGCCGGTGCGGAACCAGCCGTCGGCGTCGTAGGCCTCCGCGTTGGCCTCGTCGTTGGCGAAGTAGCCCCGCATCATGGTCAGTCCGCGGATCCGCAGTTCGCCCAGGCGGCCCTCCGGCAGCACCCGGCCAGTGTCGTCGACGACCCGGAGCCGGACGCCGGGCAGCGGGCGGCCGACGGTGGACAGCACCACGGCTTCCTTCGCGCCGGGGTCGAGGTGCCGGATGCGGCCGCCGAGCGACGACGGGTCGACCGCGACCGTACCGGCGCCGCGGTCGTCCCGGTGCTGGCGGGCGTAGGTGACCCCGGAGCAGGTCTCGGACATGCCCCACACCGGCCGCATCGCGTCGGCCGGCAGCCCGTGCGGGGCCATCAGCTCCAGGAAGCGGTGGCTGGTCGCGGCGATGACCGGCTCTCCGGCGTTGGTGATCTCCCGCAGGCAGGACAGGTCCCAGGAACGCCTGCGGATCTCGTCGGCGTGTTCGTTGGCCATGGCGAAGACGAAATTGGGGGCCCAGGTGTTGGTGGCCCGGTAGCGGTCCGCCCAGTCGAGCCAGAGCAGCGGGTCGCCCAGGGAGTGTTCGATCCGGGCGTTGACGTGCATGCAGCGCAGGAACACGTCGCGGACGTTGTACATGGCGACGGTGACGTGGTCGAACGGCATCCAGATGAGGCTGACGTCGTCCTCGGTGAGCCCGCAGTGCGCGGCGACGGCCAGGGAGCGGGCGGCCACGCTCGCGTTGGTGTGCTGCACGCACTTGGGTACGCCGGTGCTGCCGGAGGTCAGCAGGTTGAGGACCGGGGATCCGGGGGTGGCCTCGAACCAGTGGTCGGGCGCGAGGGGGGCGTGGTCCAGCAGGGTGCTCACGGTGAGGATCCGGACCCGGGGCTCGTCCCACAGCGTGCGCACGTCGGCGAGCGCCCCCGCGGTGGCGTCGTCGGTGAGCAGCACGGGCCGGTCGAGCAGGGTCCAGGCGTTGTGGAGCTTGCGGTTGGTCTCGTTGGCCGCCCGGTAGGTCGTGGCCACTCCGACCGGGGTGGGGACGAACCCGCCGAGGACACAGGCCCAGAAGGCGGTGAGGAAGTCCTCGTTGTCCTCGAACTGGAACAGGGCCGCGTCTCCGGGCCGCAGGCCGGCGGCGCGCAGGCCGGTCAGCACCCGCTGGGCGGCGTCGAGGAGTTCGGGGTAGCTGCGCAGGACGTCCTCGCGTCCCTTGCGGATGAAGACCGTGCCCTTGTCGGGTGCGGTCGCCGCCGCCGCCACGAGGGCCTGTTGGAGGGTGGCGGGTGCACCCTCGGGGACGGTGAGGGAGCCGCCGTCCAGGTCGGCCGGGGAGGCGTCCGCGGGGTCCGGCTCGGCAGCCGCCGCGGCCGGGTGGACGGCCGGGGCGGGGCGCAGCCCGCGGCGTACGGTGGCGGCCGCCTCGCCGACGCCGGGTACGGCGCGGACGGCCTCGGTGACGGCGTCGAGGGCTTCGGCGATCGGGTCGTGGTGGTCGCGGTGGTCGCTCACACGGTCCTCCCCGGTTCCGGCGCGGCCGGTACGCGCTCCGCGATCAGGTCGACGACCCCGGCGGGCGAATCCATGAAGTAGAAGTGGCCGCCGGGCTGGAAGTGCACTTCGAAGGCGCCGGTGGTCTGGTCGCGCCAGCCCTCCACGGACTCCTTGGGGGCCCGGGGGTCGCCGTCGCCGGCGCCGGCGGTGATCGGGCAGTCGAGCGGTGCGTCCGGGGCGGTGCGGTGGCGTTCCCACAGGGTGAAGTCCGCCCGGAGCACCGGCAGCAGGGAGGCCATCACGAACTCGTCGGCCGCTATCTCCTCGTCGATCCCGCCGAGTGCGGTCATCGCCTCGTGGAACTCCTCGTCGGGCAGGTCGTACAGCGGCCGGATGCCGGTGGCGCCGGGGGCGGGCTGCGCGGAGAGGAACAGGGCCTCGGGAACCGGTCCGCCCCGGGCCCGCAGCGCCTTGGCGAGTTCGAAGGCGAGGGCGGCGCCGCAGGAGTGTCCGAAGAAGGAGAACGAGCCTCCCAGGACCGGCCGCAGGGCGTGTACGAGGGTCTGGACCAGCGGGGCGACCTCGGTGAAGGGCTCTTCGACGATGCGGTTCTGGCGGCCCGGCAGCTGGACGGCGACGAGCTCGATGCCGGGGGGCAGCAGGGGCACCCAGTCGGCGTAGGCGGTGGCGCCGCCGCCGGCGTGCGGGAAGCAGATCAGGCGGTGCCGGCTGTCGGGCCGCCGGGCCCGCCAGATGTACGGGGCCTCGGAGACGAGCTCCGCGCTCTGGACGGTCATGCTGGGTCCTCCCTAGCTCATCTTGCGCAAGCGGGGTCCGCTCGCGGTGGCGATCTCGTCCCAGTGCGCCGCGAGTGCGGCGGCGGTGGCGTGCTGGAAGACGGCGCGGATGGAGACCTCGACGCCGAGCTCGTTGCGGATCCGGCCGATGAGGCGGGTCGCGAGCAGGGAGTTGCCGCCCAGGGCGAAGAAGTCGTCGTCCACGCCGATGTCCTCGCGTCCCAGGACCGCCGTGAACAGCCCGGTCAGCCGGGATTCGCGGGCGTCGCCGGGTGCGCGCCGGGGTGTTGCGGGCGCCGGCAGTCCCCGGGTGTCGAGGCGTCCGGTGGCGGTCAGCGGCAGCCGGTCGAGCAGTTGGACGGTGCCGGGCACCAGGTGCGGCGGGAGCAGGCCCGCGACGTGGCCGCGCAGGTCCTCGCCGGTGACGGCGGCCTGCTCGCGCAGTACGGCGTAGGCGTCGGGGGCGGGGGCCTGGGCGGGGCTGCCGCCGGCCGGGGCCGCGGGGGGCACGGCGGCCGCCGCGACGACATCGGGGTGGGCCAGCAGGACGGCCCGTACGGCCCGGTGGCCGGTGTCGGGGCCGCCGGTCACCGGGCTGCCGGTCCCGGTCGGCGGCAGACCGCCCTCGGCGCCGGCGCGGACGTGCAGTCCGGTGCGGTACATGCGGGATCCGGGCGGCCCGTACGGGTCGGCGACGTACCGGGAGGCGGTCGGCACGGTGGCGTGGGCGCCGCCCTGGGCAGGTCCTCCGGTCAGGTAGAGCTCGCCGGTGGCACCGGGGTCGGCGGGGGCGAGCGAGGGGGTGAGCACCCGAGCCTGTCCGGGGTCGGCCGGTACTGCGGCCGGTACTGCGGCCGGTGCGGCGGGCGGTGCGGCGGGCGGTGCGTCCGTGCCGGTGCGGACTTCGACGGTCCGGCCCGCCCAGAGCGCTGCCAGGAGGTCGGCGGCGGGGGTGTCCGGGCCGGCGGTGAAGGGATCAGCCTCCGCCGGGTCCTCGGCGGCCGCCGCGAGCGCGGCGTGCGTGAGGACGGTCCCGTACGGGCGGGCCTCGGCGTCCGGCGCATAGGTGAGGAGGGCCGGCCGGGCGGGATGGACGGGAGCGGCCGGCCGTACGGAGGAGGAACCGGCGGCGGGTGCTTCGGCGGGTCCGTCCGACCCGGGCTCCACCGGGATCTCGGGCAGGCCGTCCCACGGGCGGGGGCCGGTCGCGGCCGCGGTGACGACAGCGACGGGCCGGGCCTCGCGGAGCACCGCGGCCGTCCAGGCGGCGGGGTCGGCGGGGTCGAGCGGCAGGGCGCAGCCTCCCGCGGTGACCACGGCCAGCAGCGCCGCGGCCCGGTCGGCCGGGTCGGTGCAGGCCACCGCGACGACGTCGGCCGGGGCGACGCCGGTGGCGCGCAGGGCGGCGGCGAGCCGGCCGGCG
>LJCW01000193.1 GCA_001298555.1 Actinobacteria bacterium OV450 | reverse complement strand
GGGCGTATCACCTCTGTCGGCGGCACCACTCGCCGGAACAACACCCACAACTCATCCGGCACCAGCCGCTCAACCAAATCCGTCATGCACGATTCAACGAACGATCACGCCATAAGAAACGGCGTCTAAGTCAGTTGATCTTCCCCGGGGGCGGCAAGGTAAAAAGGGGTTCAACGAATCCGGCGACCTCTGGCGACCTGTACCCGATCCCTGGGGGGACCTCGTCATGCGCACCCGCCTGCTCCGCAGAGCGCTCACACCCCTGCTCGCCGCCTGTGCCGTGACCTGCCTGGTCCCGGCGGCCACGGCCTCGGCCACGGACCCCGGCCAGTGCATGACCAGCGGCGGCGGCCGCACCTCGGACCTGCGGCCCGGCCAGCGCCTGGACTCGGGTGCGAGCCTGGTCCCGACGCCCGGCAAGCCCGAGCTGGCCATGCAGGACGACGGCAACCTCGTCATCTACGCCGTCGGCAACCCCGGCGGACCCAGGCTCCCCCTGTGGAGCAGCGGCACGTACGGCAACCCCGGCGCGTACGCCCTCATGCAGGACGACGGCAACTTCGTCGTCTACAAGAGGGACGGCGGCCCCGACAAGGGCGGCGCCCTCTGGGCCACCGGCACCTACGGCAACCGGAACACCACCTACGTCAGTGCCTCGTTCCGCGACGACGGCCAGTTGAACGTGACCGGCCGCCGCGAGGACTGGTACTGGTCCACCGAAACCAGCGAACGGCACGTCCGGGTGTGTTCGACCGACATGTCCTGGACCCCGGGCTTCTGGGCCCGGTCCGCCACCGCGTGGCTCGTGCTCCAGAAGGACAACAACCTCGTCATGTACCGCAAGCGGGACGGCAAGGCCATCTGGAGCAGCGGCACGTACGGCAACCGGAACGCCCTGAACCTGCAGATGAAGGACAACGGCGACCTGGTCCTGCGCGAGGACGGGCGGAACCAGACGGTCCGCTGGCACAGCGGCTCGGCCGGCAACAACGGCGCCTACGCACTGCTGCAGGACGACGGCAACTTCGTCGTCTACAAGGCGGACGGCGGCCCCGGCAAGGGCGGCGCGCTCTGGGCCAGCGGCACTTACAACAAGGTCTGACGGGGCGACGGCCCCCCTCTCCGGAGGGGGCCGTGCCGTGTGCCGGCCGGGGGCGAACCGGCTCCTACCAGGCCAGCTGTGAGATCTCCTCGGCGACCACGGCGCAGGCGTCGGCAGCCGGGTCGATCAGCGGGAAGTGGCCGACGCCGTCCAGCAGCGTCAGCCCCACGGTCTCCCCGGCCTTGGCCGCCGCGGCCACGTACGACTCGGCCACCGACGGCGGGACCACGATGTCCTCCCGGCCGTGGACCACGGCCGTCGCGATCCCGGTCGGCAGCAGGGCAGCCGGGTCCGCGAACGGCAGGCGTTCGGCCCACTGGTCGACGCCGCCCAGCAGCTGCGCCGAGGCGCCGCCGCACACGCCGAGCTCCTCCGCGGTCACGAAGTCCGCGATGGGGGCCAGCGCCACCACGCCGCGCAGCGGCGGCGGGGACGGCAGCCTCCAGGCGGCCGGGGACCGGGGCGGCAGAACGTGCCGGGCCGCTGCCCACAGGGCGAGGTGGCCGCCCGCGGAGTGGCCGGTGACGACCGTGCGGCGGGCATCGGCCTGCGGGAGGTGGGCCGTGGCCAGGGCCGGGAGGGCGTCCATCGCGGCGGCGACGTCATCGAAGGTTTCCGGCCAGCGGCCCGCGATGTGGCCCCCGGCGTTCTGGTGCGGCATCGAACTGCCGCGCCGGTACTCGACGTTGGCGACGGCGAAGCCCCGGCGGGCCAGGAAGTCCGCGAGCGGGGTGATGTGGTGGCGGTCGTACGGGGCCCGCCAGGCACCGCCGTGCAGGACGACGACCAGCGGGGACGCGCCCGTGGCGGAGTCCGTGCGCGGGACGTAGAAGTCGATCACCTGGTCGGGGTGGTCCCCGTACGCCCCGGTCGCGTCGGGGGCGACCGGCGGGTGGGCGAAGGCCGAGGCGGCCTCGGCGGCGTCCCGTTCGACTGCGGGGTCCGTCATCGGCTCAACCTCTCGGTAACGCGTGGGACTGGTGTTCCGGCAGAGCGGGACCGTATCAGTCCGGAACCGGACCGTTCATGGCGGGCGGCGGCCGCGGCCGTGACGTACGGGGGCGGACGGAGCCGCAGCCCCGCCCGCCCCCGTTGCCGTGACGTTTCGCCCCCGCGTCACCCGAAAATGTGACCCAGTGTCCGGGCGGCCCGCTCCGCGTCGGCGAAACCGACGTAGAGCGGGGTGAAACCGAAGCGCAGGACGTCCGGGGCACGGAAGTCCCCGATCACACCGCGGGAGATCAGGTCGTCCATGACCTCGCGGGCGTTCTCGGTGCGCAGCGAGACCTGGCTGCCGCGCCGGTCGTGCGCGGCCGGGGTGACCGATTCGACCTTGCCGGCCGGGACGTACGCCGCGACGCATTCCAGGAAGAAGTCGGTCAGGGCGAGGGACTTGGCCCGTACGGCTTCCACCGAGACCCCGTCCCAGGCGTCGAGCGCCGCTTCCAGGGCCAGCATGGACAGGATGTCCGGAGTGCCGACCCGGCCGCGCACCGCGCCGTCGGCCGGGGCGTAGTCCGGGGTCATCGCGAAGGGGTCCGCGTGGCCGTTCCAGCCGGGGAGCGGGGAGTCGAAGGCGGCCTGGTGGCGGGCGGCGACGTAGAGGTACGCCGGGGAACCGGGCCCGCCGTTCAGGTACTTGTACGTACAGCCGACCGCGAGGTCGACGGCGTGCTCGTCGAGGCCGACGGGGAGGGCGCCGGCCGAGTGGCACAGGTCCCAGACGGTGACGGCCCCGGCGGCGCGGGCCGCCGCGGTGAGGGCCGGGAGGTCGTGGAGGCGTCCGGTGCGGTAGTCGACGTGGTTGAGCAGGACGACGGCGGTGTCCTCCCCCATCGCCTCCGCGGCGTGCGACGGGTCGACCGGGACGACGGTGAGGCCGGTCATCCGGGCCGCCGACGCCGCGATGTAGCCGTCGGTGGGAAACGTCGACGCGTCGACCAGCAGCTGCGTGCGCCCGGGGCGGGCCAGCCGGGCCGCCCCGACCAGGGCCTTGAACAGATTGACACTGGTGGAGTCGCCGACGACCGTCTGGCCGGGGGCCGCCCCGATGAGCGGCGACAGCTTGTCGCCGATCCGCTCGGGAGCGGTCCACCAGGTGCCGGTGCTCCAGGACTGGATGAGCTCGGTGCCCCACTCGTGGGTGATGACCTGGGCCAGGCGCTCCGCGACGCCGGTGGTCAGCGCCCCCAGGGAGTTGCCGTCCAGGTAGACGACCCCGTCGGGGAGGGTGAAGCGCTCGCGGAGCTTGCCCAGCTCGTCGGCGGTGTCGAGTTCCGCGGCGCGGGCGGCCAGGTCCAGGGCGGCGCGGCTGCCGGGGACCCCGTTGCCGGTGACTCCGGTGCCGCAGACCCCGTTGCCGCGGGCTTCGTTCGTCGTGGGCTCATACATGGCTGCGCGCCGTCCAGAGCTCGGGGAACACGTTCTTGGTGGCGCGCTTTTCGAGCCAGGTCACGCCGGCGGAGCCGCCCGTGCCGGTCTTGGCCCCCATGGCGCGGCGGGTGGCGACGAGGTGGTCGTTGCGCCAGCGCCAGACGAGCTCCGCGACGTCCGTCAGGACCTCGCCGAGGCGGTGCAGGTCGAGGTGGGCGTCGGGGTCCGCGTACAGGGAGGTCCAGACGGCCTCGACCTCGGGGGAGGGCTCGTACCGCTGGGAGAGGTCGCGGTCCAGGACCGTCTGCGGGACGGGCAGGCCGCGGCGGGACAGCAGGCGCAGGACCTCGTCGTAGAGGCTGGGCTCGTGGAGGGCCTTCTCCAGCTCCGCGTGGACGCGCGGGGCGCCGCGGTGCGGGACGAGCATGGAGGCCGACTTCTCGCCGAGCAGGAACTCCATCCGGCGGTACATCGCCGACTGGAAGCCGGAGCCCTCGCCGAGGGCGGCGCGGTAGGCGTTGAACTGGCCCGGGGTGAGCTGGGCGAGCGGGCGCCAGGAGGCGTTGAGGGCCTCCAGTTCACGGAGGGATCGTTTCAGCGCATCCATCGCGACGGGGATGCGGTCTTCGCGGAGGGCCTTCGCGGCCGTCTCCCACTCGTGGACGATGACCGTGAACCACAGCTCCATGACCTGGGTCGTCACCAGGAAGACCATCTCGCCCGGGTCGTCCGAGCGCAGGTGCTGGAGGTGGGTGAGGACGTCCGCCTGGACGTAGTCCTCGTACGGGGTCGTGCCGTCGAAGTCGAGGTTCGGGGTGTCCGAACCGGCTCCGGAGGCATCAAGGGTGTTCGACATCGCTGTCTCCTCGACACGTGCTTCCGGGTAGCGGTCCGCTCCTTCCGATGGGTGAGTGGAGCCCCGGTCCCCTGCCCGCATCATAGGACCGGTTGCCGGGCACCATCCAATGAGATGTGACCGGCGTCACAGTCACTTTTCGGACACTACGGCATGCCGGGGCCCCGCGCGCGGGGCCCCGGCAACTCGCCGTGCTCAGCGCGGCTCAGGCGCCCAGGACGTCCGCCGCCGTCTCTGACGAGTCACGCAGGAAGGTCGAGCAGCGCTCGAACTCCTCCTTCTCGCCGATCGCCTCGGCCGCGCGGGACAGGGCGTACAGGGCGCGCAGGAAACCGCGGTTGGGCTCGTGCTCCCACGGCACCGGGCCGTGGCCCTTCCAGCCGGCGCGGCGCAGCGCGTCCAGGCCCCGGTGGTAGCCCGTACGGGCGTACGCGTACGACTCGACGGTGCGACCGGCGGCGAACGCCTCGTCGGCGAGGGTCGCCCAGGCGAGCGAGGAGGTCGGGTGCGCGGCGGCCACCTCGACCGCGGGCGTGCCCGCGGCGAGGGCCTCGCGGCCGGGCTCGTCGGGGAGGTGGGTGGGGGCGGGGCCCCCGAGCAGGTTCTGGTGAATGGACATGCACCAAGTCTGGGGTATCCGGCCCCTCCCGCGGAGCGGCGGCACCGCGTACGGGCGGTGCCCCAACCACCCCTGGGGCTCCTCCGGGTGGCCGGTGGTGGGCGCCCCACCACCGGTCGGCCCAGTCGTGTGCCCGGCGCACCTCCCCGGGGAGGGGGGCGCGGACGGACGGTAGGGGGGCCATCGACGAAGGGGGAGTCGTGAACACCAGCACCAGCACCAGCAGCGCGATCAGCGGCACGTACCGGGGTGTCCGGGCGACGGCGGCGGGACGGCGCAACCCCGTCAACCAGGCCGCCGGGACCGCGAAGGCCGTCGAGGAGCTGTGCGCCGCGGTGTTCGCCTCCCTGCGGCGCCGGGACCAGCGGGAGCGCGGCCGCCAGTACGTACGCGGGCTGCTGGCGGCGCAGGGCCGCAAGTCGATCCGGAACATCGCGCAGCAGATGACGGCCGGAGCGGGTGCCGGAACGGGCGGTGCGGCGGCCGCGGAGCAGAGCCTGCACCACTTCATCGCGGCGTCCACCTGGGACTGGCAGCCGATCCGCGCGGCACTGTCGCAGTACCTCGGCCGCACGGCCCCGCTCCATGCGTGGGTGGCGCAGCCGATGGCGATCCCGAAGGGCGGGGAGCACTCGGTGGGGGCGGGACACCGCTTCGACCCGCACCGGGGGCAGATGTTCCGCGGACAGCAGGCGTTCGGGATGTGGTTCACCTCGGCCGCAATGGTCACGCCGGTGGGCTGGCGGCTGTTCCTCGACGAGGAGTCGGGGGCCACGGACGAGTCGTACGAGGAGTGCGCGGTGACGGCGGTGCTGGACACCGTCCGGGAGGCGCGCGAGTCGGGGACGGCAACGCGGCCGGTGGTGCTGGACATCCGGGACATCGCGACCCGGGCCGCGCTGAACCGCTTCGCGGAGGCGCGGGTGCCGGTGGTGGGGCGGATCAGCCCCGAGGCGCGGCTGCTGGTGACGGACCCGCGGCTGCCGGGATTCGGCGCGGGGACACTGGCCGCGCGGGACATCCTGCAGAACGTCAGGGGACTGCGGATGCCGGTGGAGTGGCCCGACCCGGAGCTGCCGGGGGCACGACGGACCTCCCTGGTGGCGGCCGTCCGCGTGATGGTCCCGGACCCGGCTCCGGGACGGCGGCGCGAGGTGCTGCTGTTCGGGGAGTGGGAGGCGGCCAGGCGGCTGCCCACGCAGCTGTGGGTGACGGACATGGTGCGGACGGAGCCCGGGGCGCTGGTGCGGATGACCAAGACGGCACAACGGGTGTCGGCGGCGGCCGGGGCCGGTGTGCAGGAGGTCGGCCTGCGGGACTTCTCGGGCCGCTCCCTGCCGGGCTGGCACCGGCATGTCACGCTCGCTTCGGTGGCCCATGCGGCGCTCTGCCTGGCCCCGGCGACAGGCCCGGCCGCAGCCCCGGCGGCAGGCCCGGCCGCAGCCCCGGCGGCAGGCCCGGCCGCAGCCCCGGCGGC
>LJCW01000192.1 GCA_001298555.1 Actinobacteria bacterium OV450 | reverse complement strand
GGGGCGAACCCGGCCCTGCGCCCGGACCGAGCCACCGGCCGCCCGTAGGCCGCGCCGAGGCCTAACCGGGGGCCCAACAGAAGCCGTTCGCCGCCCGGGCGGGGCCCTAGCGGGCCGGAGCCGGGCGGCGCCGGACCAGGCCGGCGCCTGTATCGGCGCGGGCCGGGCCCGCATCCCGGCCGGCGGCTGCCCGCGGGGTGCGCCGCGGGCGTACCAGGGGCCCGGCGGGGGCAGCGCCGGGTCGGGCTGTCGTCGGGGCCGGAGGCGGTTGGGTGGGGCCGTCGGGCAGCCGCCCGGGCGGGGTTCTGCTCTGTTCTCGCTCGACCGGCCCTGTAGGCGCGGCTTCGACCCTGACCCGGGTGAGGGGTGGAGTTTCGATGACGGGGGCACGTGTGACGTTGGTGGGCAGGGACGTGGTGATGGGAGCGCTGGACACGGCGTTCGCGGAGTGCGCCGAGGGGCGTGCGCGGATCGTTCTGGCCGAGGGCGCCACCGGCTGCGGCAAGAGCACGCTGGCGGACGCCGCCGCCGAACGGGCCCGCGCGGCCGGGGCGTTGGTCCTGTCCGCGGTCGCCTGCCCGGAGGAGCGTCACGTCGCCCTCGGTGTGCTGCGACAGCTCGCCCACGGCGGGGAGGGCTTCGCCCTGCCCGCGCCCGCGTCCGAGCCGGCACCCGCGCGGGTGGAGGCCATGCAGGCCTTCTGCGCGCGGCTGCGCGAGCTGAGCGCGGAGCGGCCGGTCGTGCTCGTCGTCGACGACGTCCAGCACGCCGACGACGCCTCCCTGCAGTACCTGCGGTACCTGGCCCGGCACGCCCGCTCGGCCGCCGTCCTGACCCTGCTGACCTGCTCCCCGCACGCCGAGGACCCGGACCCGGTGTTCACCACCGAGCTGATGCGCCAGCCGCACTTCGGCCGGGTCCGTCTCGACCGGCTCGGCCACGACGAGGTCGCCGCCCTCCTCGGCGGGCTCCGGCCGGCCGACGGGCCGCACCGCATCAGCGGCGGCAACCCGCTCCTGCTGCGCGCCCTCGTCGAGGAGGGCGGGGACGGCCCGTGCGACGCGCCCGAGCCGGGCGGCCCGTTCGCCCAGGCCGTCACCACCTGCCTGCACCGCAGCGGGCCGACCGCACTCGCTGCGGCCCGCACCACCGCGGTGCTCGGCGAACGGGCCACCGCGGAGCGGGTCGTACGGCTGCTGGGCGGGCCGGCCGCGGCCGCGGGCCGGGCCCTGGCCGCGCTGGAGGCCTGCGGTCTCCTGGACGGCACCCGCTTCCGGCACCCCGCCGCGCGGGCCGCCGTACTGGAGGACACCGCGCCCGCCGCCCGCGCCGAGCTGCACCGCCGGGCCGCCCGGCTGCTGCGGGCGGACGGCGAACCGGCGACCGACGTCGCCGGGCACCTGCTCGCCGCCGGCCGCGACCACGCCCCGGGCGAGCCCTCCGACGCCGGAGTCCTGCGCGAAGCCGCCGAGGAGCTGCTGGCCCAGGGCGACGCCCGCGGCGCCACCGAGCTCCTCGAACTCGGCCTGCGGCAGGGCGCCGACGCGCAGACCTGCCACGGGATCCGGATGCGGCTGGCCCAGGTCACGGCACGCTTCGACCCGGCCGCGGCCGAGCGCCGGCTCACGGACCTGCTGGAGGCCCGGAACCGGGACGCGGCCGCGCCCGGCGACGGCCACGACGGCCTGGACGGGCACGACGGCCACGACGGCCTGGACGGGCACGACGGCCACGACAGGCACGGGCACGACGGCCTGGACGGGCCCGACGGGCCCGACGGGCACCACCCGTACGGCGGTCACGGCGAGGACACCCGGCTCCTCACCGCCCTGCTGCTCTCCCAGGGCCGGCTCGCCGAGGCCGCCGCCCTCACCGTCTCCGGCCCCGCCCCGGCCGCAGAGCCCACCACCGCCTCGCCGTTCGACACCACCCTCGACACCCCCGTCGCGGTCGGCGAACGCCTCCTGCAGTCCACCCGCCTCAGCGACGCCACCGTCACCCCCCTCGCCCACGCGATCCGCTCCCTCACGGCCTCCGATCAACCCGACCGGGCCGTCACCTGGAGCCGCAACCTGCTGGAGGACGCGGAGCGCGCCCACGCCCCCGGCTGGACCTCGCTCTTCGCCACCCTCCACGCCGAGGCCCTGCTGCGCCGCGGTGACCTGTCCGGCGCCCACGCCCACGCCACCGCGGCCCTCCAGGCCCTCCCGGAGCGGACGGGCAGCGCCTTCCACTGCGCCCCGACGGCCGTGCTGATCCGGGCGTGCAGTGCGATGGGACGGTTCACGGAGGCCTCCCGGCTGACGGACCGACAGCTGCCGCCGCGGCTGCCGGCCAGCCTGCACGGGCTGTCGTACCTGCGCGCCCGCGGCCTGCACCGCCTCGCGGTCAACCAACCGCACGCCGCGCTCGCCGACTTCCTCGAAACCGGCCGTCTCATGGCGGCCTGGGGCATCGACCGCCCCGCCCACCTGCCCTGGCGCACCGATGCGGCCGAGGCCCTGCTGCGGCTCGACGAGACCCGGCGGGCCGAACAACTCGTCCTCGAGCAGCTCGCCCACCCCGACGCCCGGCGCCCGTGGGTACGCGGGGTGTCCCTGCGCCTGCGCGCCCTCACCGGTGAACCCCGGCGCCGGACCGCCCTGCTGGGGCAGGCCGTGGAGGAGCTGCACCGCTCGGGCGACCGCGTGGAGACGGCGCGCGCGATGGCCGACCTCGGGCGCGCCCTCCAGGCCGAGGGCTCCCCCAAGGGGAACACCATGGTCCGCAACGCCTGGAACCTCGCGAAGGACAGCGGGGCCACCGCCCTGTGCCGGGAGATCCTCCCGGACGCAGCCCTGACGCCACCGGTCCGCGACCGGGCCCCTGCCACGGGGGCGGGAACGGCAACCGGAGCGGGGGCGGCCGGCGGCGCGAAGCTGAGCGGTTCGGAGCAGCGGGTGGCGACGCTGGCGGCCCAGGGGCTGACGAACCGGGAGATCTCCTCGAAGCTGTTCCTGACGGTGAGCACCGTCGAGCAGCACCTCACCCGGGTCTACCGCAAGCTCCAGATCACCTCGCGCGGGGACCTCCCGATGGACCTGACACCGGTCGGCCGCGCGGCCCTGTGACGCACGGCGGTCGCGAAGCCGCCGCCCAGTACGCGGCCCGGCCGGGTTCCGGGGTCAGATCACCGGCGGCCGCCCCAGCCGGGTCATGCGCCACACCGTCCGCCGGCGCATCGGGCGCCGGGGGCCTCCGGACGTGCGGACGCCTTCGGCGAACCCGCCGAACCAGGCGCGCAGCCCCGCCATCGAACGGGTGCGGGCCACGGTCAGCGCCATGCACACGCCGAGGTAGACCGGGACCAGCAGGGCGGGCAGGTGCCGCTTGGCCGGCCAGACCCGGATTAGGGGGTGGCAGGGGTACCTGCGGGGGGTGGGGGGTCGTAGCGTCGCTTGCCCGGGAGCGCCGTCCCGCGCGGGGGCGGTGCCGGGCGACGGACGGGGAGTTCACCATGGACTGGGACCAGCGATTCGAGGAACTGCTGCGCGAGTACCTGCCGTTCCTCTCGGACGGCGAGCCGCTCTCCCCCGACACCAGCCTGCGGGCGGTGGGCCTGGACTCCCTCGGTACGGTCGAGCTGCTGGGGTCGCTGGAGAGCGCGTACGGAGTCCGCTTCGTCGACGACGCGCTGGACCCCGGGACGTTCGCCACCCCCGCAGTGCTGTGGGCCGCGCTGGGGAGGATGTCCCGGGCGGCCCACGGCTGAGTCGGCGCGCGCGTCGGTCAGGCGACCACGGTCCAGGTGTCGGTGCCGGCCAGGACGGTGGCGAGGTCGCCCTCGCCCTTGCCGTCGACGGCCGCCTGGAGCTGGTCCGCCATGAGCGTGTCGTAGACGGGGCGTGCGGTGTCGCGGAAGACCCCGATGGGTGTGCGGTGGAGCGTCTCGGGATCGGCGAGCCGGGAGAGTGCGAAGGCCGTGGTGGGTGATGCCGCGTGGGCGTCGTGGACCAGGATCCGGGACTCGTTCTCCGCGGTCACCTCGACGACTTCGAGGTCGCCGGTCGCCGGGTCGCGTACGACGCCCTTGTGCCCGTCGGCGCCGAAGCGGATCGGCTGCCCGTGCTCCAGCCGGATCACCGCCTCCTGGGCCTCCTGCTTGTCCTTCAGGGCGGTGAAGGCGCCGTCGTTGAAGATCGTGCAGTTCTGGTAGATCTCCACCAGGGCGGTGCCCTCGTGCTCCGCCGCCGCGCGCAGCACGCCGCCCAGGTGCTTGAGGTCGGAGTCGACGGTGCGGGCGACGAAGGTGGCTTCGGCGCCGAGGGCGAGGGAGACGGGGTTGAAGGGGGCGTCGAGGGATCCCATCGGCGTGGATTTGGTGATCTTGCCGACTTCGGAGGTGGG
>LJCW01000191.1 GCA_001298555.1 Actinobacteria bacterium OV450 | reverse complement strand
GTACGACAAGACCCCCGAAAGCTACCTCGCCGGCCTCCACCTCCGCGCGGCAACCATCTGGATCAGAAGCCTCCCACCAACACATTGATCACAACCAAGAACAGAACCTAGTGATGCTGGTAGCCCTCACCCCCTCCTCGACAACGCGACTGGCCCGGGAACGAAGATCCCGGGCCAGTCCTGTTCCTGCGGGCAGCCTGCAGCAGAACCCCTGTGGACAACGGTCAGTGGAGAGAAGCTGCAGTTGCTGCTGCGGGATGTCCTCATGCGGCAGGAGACCTCCGAGGACCCCTTGGAGAGGCCGCCGGCCCGCGCCTCGGCTCCCTGCGGGGAGTCTTGGCCAGGACGGCTGGGAGCTCATCAATCCAACGGCCGAGGGGAAGCCTGAGGGCAACCTGCGCGTCGAGCACGGAGGGTTCTTCGCCGTCGGGCGACTCCGACTCGAAGCGCGCGCGATCGGTCCGGGAATGTGCGACGCGGACGGAGTCTTGCATGACCCACAGCGTGGTTTCAGGCGTCGTTGCAGGATCCGTGACTGCGTCACGTGCCGCATGGAGTGCCGCGAGCTGCCAAGTATCGAGTGCGTGCTTCTTGGACCTCTGACGCGGCTTGTCAGGCCAGACGAACTGCGAAAGGACGCGATAGACCTTGATGACGATGACGTCCGCAGCGAAGTGGGGCTCACTCAGAACCCCTATTTCGACAGCCCGGTAGACCCAGTTGCTGTCGACTCCTGCCGCAACGGCAACGGCGTTTGCGCTGAGGCGCGTCGGCGGCATCGCTTCTCCCATGACGATAACGAATGACTCCCGCAACCCTACAACAGGTTGGGAGTTATTCCCCTGTCAGGGGCATAGGTAGATGACTTGGTGGGTTGATGGACTGATGCATCGGAAGATGCATTCGTGTGGCCGTCGGAGGGTCGGTCTGGGTATAGGTCTGGAGATGGGTATCTCTATCAGACTGTGTATCTGGATAGGAATAGGGATACACCCAGGTCAGAACCAAGTTCGGCTTCCTGGAGCCCGCCCCGCGACAGCCTGTTGAGACCTCATCGAGGGCACGTTGCCGACCGTCGACCGCGGAGGAACAGGTGGGCTCGGACGGCCTGGGAGCAGGCGGCGGCCGAGCAAGCAGGCGGGGCCAGCTCACTTCTCGTCGGGACGAGCACCCAAATCACGGACAATTCGAGTTGCCGCCCGGCGTGTCGCGACGACCTCCCGAAGTATGCGAAGGCCCGACCAGGGAACTGGTCGGGCCTTCGGCTTCCGTGCTGTGAAGTCAGATGAGCGGCGGCAACTCCGGCTTGGGAAGCGGGCCTTCTCTCTCGAGAGCGCGCAGCAGGTTGAGGACGAGAGCGGACATCACGTCTTTGCCCTTGCGGGCGAAGTCCGCCGCTTCGAGGAGCTCAAGCAGCTGCTCGGCGTTGGAGCGGGCCTCGGGGCTCAGGCTCAGTGTCGTCTTCCGCCCCTTCGGCAGGTTTCCCATGCGCTCCGCGTTCAGGGCGTCGTGCAATCCGATGAGACGGTCGGTGTCCAACTTCGCCGTCTTCAAGGCGACGTCGATGTAGTGGCCGAGGCCCAGGCTGGACATCCCTGAGGATTTGCGATCGCGTGAGATGCGTTCTCGCAGCGCCGGCCAGAGGGCAGGGATCAGGTTCACGCCATGCGTATCCCAGTGCCGACCGTTGATCTTCGAATCCAGGTGGCTGTCGTAGAGAGCCTGTTGGATCGGAGGCAGCTTCGGCTTCTTACGGCGAGGGGCAGCAGCTTCTGCGGCAGGCTCGTCGGCCGGAGCCGCGGATTGCGCCGCCCCACGAGGACCGCGGAGGACGTCGTCACCCATCGAGGAACCGTTCGATCGGTCCGTCGGACTCAGAACCGGGGGTGGGGAGGAGTGCTGCAGAGGAAGGGCTGCTGCACGGGACGCGGCAGCAGACGGCGATTCGACGGGATCAGCTGCGGGCTGTGGTGTGGCGGCCAGTGGGGCGGCGACCACAGGTGCCGGGGCGGGAGGTTCCTCGGCCAAGGCCGGTGCGGGTGCTGCAGGTTCCTGAACGGATTCCTTGGCCGCCGGACTCATGGCCTTGGCAGGAGAGACTGCCGTACCGGTGCCGAGGAAGGACGCATCGGCGACTGTTTGGGCGTGTCCGAGGAGTGCAGCAGCTTGGGCAGCACGATCCCCCTGAGCCCCGCGCCGTCGCACTCCCGCGAAGGCCCCGGCCGGGCTGGGCTTGTCAGTCTTGGCGTCCTTAGCCTCGGATGTGTCGTTCTTAGGCACGGACCGTCTCCTTGGAGGCCTTCTTGCTCGCGGCCTCTGCCCTGGCGGCCTTCTTTTCAGCCGCCTGCGTGATCATCTCGTCGGCGCTGAGGGCGATCTCCCACTCTTCCTGCGGGGCATCCATGCGGTCCAACGTCTCCTGGAGGAACTTGGCATAGCGCTGGCCACAGGCGTGCCGCGCAAACCCAAGCACCGCCGGCATGCCGGAGGCGTAGCTTCGCGAGATCCGCGTATCTTCCCGGATGTCTGTGACGAATGGCGCAAGGTGCGTGTCAACCATCAGGTTGCGCACCTCGATTTCCTCGAGGGACCATTCACGCTGAGGACTAGACATGTTGAGTAGGGCGCCCAAGTACTTCGGGTCTGCAAGGCCGTTCGTGCGCTCCTTGACGTGCCGGATCGTTGAGCGCATCGTGACCGCCCCTTCGATCGTGGCGTGCTTCGGCAGGCAAAGGGTGAGCGCATAGTCGCTCGCGGCGAGCGCGACACCGTTGAGAGCCTGAACAGCGGGTGGAGTGTCGAACACGGCGAAGTCGAATTGGTCGTCGAGCTCGTCGAGGAGTGACCGGAGCACGTGGATCTGTCCGATGCCGGCTGCGTGGAGGATGTGCTGCGCGTTTGCCATCGTCGCTTGTTCGGAAGCGAGTAGGCACAACTTGCCCTGGCCAGCTCGGTGCTCCAGAAGGTGGCTGCAGTCGATCACGATGTCACCTACGGAGGTCGGGACACCCTGAGCTGCTTGCTGAAGTTTGAGTCCGAGCGACTTGGCTACGTCTGGGCCGCCCAGCCGCACTCCCAGGGCAATGCCCGCCTGTGCTTGCGGCTCGATGTCGACGACGAGGACTCGGTAGCCGGCAAGAGCGAGGCCGGCCGCAAGGTTCACGGTCGTCGTGGTCTTGCCGGGGCCGCCCTTCTGGCTCGCTACGGCGATCTTTTCCACGAACTCCACTCTCTTCCCAGTCAGTCCCAAAGGGAGTCCCATGATCCTTGGTCGATTCGCACCCTTAGGGCAGGTTGAGAGTACTTACCTGTGACCTGGATGCCAACCTATGCCCCTGACAGGGACTTTACTGGCTGAGACGATAACAGCACCGGGCTGTGGTGCGGGTGCCCGACGCGGCACAAGGTGGCTGGAGACTTTCTGAGCACGGCCCTCTGTACTGAGATCGTTCACGAGTTCACCTGCTGGTGATCTTGGCTCACTGGCCCGTAGCCAGTCGTTGCTCGGCAGTCGCGACCCGCTGCTCGTGAACGAGAGAGGTTGTCTGCGCGGGCTACTTGCCTGCCGGCCTTGGTGGGCCTCGATGAACGGGTCGGTTTGAGGATCTGTGGTCGGTGAGATTGGCCGACTGGTCGGTGTGGCGATCTGACTTTGAGTGGGTAGGGCGACGGTTCGGTCGTGAGGCAGGTAGTGAGGCCGGTTGGTGAGCGAGTCCGTAGTTGCAGCGGAAGGCTGGTTCGTTGGTCGGTGGTGAGGTCGATCGTTGCGCCTCTTCGTGAGTGCGTGGATTGGCTGGTGAATCGGTACGAGCGTGCGCTCGTAGTTGGGCGGGTCGGTGAGGCAGGAGTTCGATCTGAGGGGCCCCGTCTTTTCCGGACAGTCGCCTATTGGCTAATTTATGCGGCGAGCTGCTGATTCAGGTACTCGTCGTGGACCTCTCGTGGGGTCCGATACC
>LJCW01000190.1 GCA_001298555.1 Actinobacteria bacterium OV450 | reverse complement strand
TCCCCGCCCCGCCGGCGCGCCCGGCCGCGGCCCCGGCCGCACGGCGGCCGGCGCCCCCCGAGCCCGGCCCCGTCGCCGGACACCAGGCCGACAGGGAGGCGGCGGTCCGATGAACGCACTGCAACTGCTCTTCGCCCTGCTCCTGGTCCTGGCCAACGGGTTCTTCGTGGGCGCCGAGTTCGCCCTCGTCTCCGTCCGGCGCAGCCAGATCGAGCCGCTGGCCGCCGAGTCCAAGCGGGCCCGCCAGGTGCTGTACGGCCTGGAGAACCTGCCGCGGATGATGGCGGCGGCCCAGTTCGGCATCACCGTCTGCTCCCTGACCCTGGGAGCCGTCGCCGAGCCGACGATGGCCCGCCTGCTGGAGCCGCTGTTCCACGCTGCGCACGTCCCGCCGGGCATGATCCACCCGCTCGGCTACGCGGTGGCCCTCGCCGCCGTCGTCTTCCTGCACCTGGTCATCGGCGAGATGGTGCCCAAGAACCTCGCCATGGCCGCCCCCGAGAAGACCGCACTCTGGTTCAGCCCGGGCCTCGTGGCCTTCGCCCGGCTGTGCGGCCCCGTCACCACCGCGCTGGGCTCCTGCGCGCACCTGGTGCTCCGCCTCTTCAAGGTCGAGCCCAAGGACGAGGTCGAGGCCGTCTACACCAGCGCCCAGCTCGGCCGGCTCGTGGAGGACTCCCGGCAGGCCGGGCTCCTGGAGCCGGGCGAGCAGGAGCGCCTGGAGGACGCCCTGGAACTGGGCAGCCGCCCGGTCACCGACGTCCTGCTCGCCCGGGACCGGCTCGTCACGGTCGGCCCCTCCGCGACCCCGCGCCAGATCGAGCAGCTGACGGTCCGCACGGGCTACTCCCGCTTCCCCGTCCGTTCCGAGAACGGCGCCTTCATGGGCTACCTGCACGTCAAGGACGTACTGGACCTGGAGGAGCGGGAGCGCGCCGTGCCCCAGCGGGTCTGGCGCCGGATGCCCACGCTGTCCTCGACGCTCCCGCTGGACGACGCGCTCAGCCTCATGCGCCGCGACGCCACCCATCTGGCCCAGGTCGCCGACCCGGCCGGACGGGTGCTGGGCCTGGTCGCCCTGGAGGACGTCCTGGAGATGCTGGTCGGCGAGGTCCGCGACCCCGCCCACCGCGATCCGGCCCGCCGCCCCGGCCCCCGGCCGGAAGGCGCCCTGATCGGCTGACCGGCCCGTCCGCCGCCGCCCGGCAGGGGTCCCCGCCGGGCGGCGGTCACAGCGGCGGCGGCTCCGGGCGGTCGCGGTCCTGGGGGCCGCGGCCCGACAGGACCTCCCCGTACGCCTGCATCAGGTCGGGCAGCCGCAGCGTCGCCAGGTCCTCCCGGGAGGGCTCGCCGGGGAAGCCCGCCAGCCGCAGGTCCCGGTACGCGCAGCTCTTCTCGTACAGGGTGCGCAGGAAGCGGCCGTTGCCCAGCTCGTCGATCCAGCCCTGCTCCACCACGTGCCCGCTGATGCTGCGCAGCTCGTCCAGGGCCTCCTCGTCCCAGCAGTCCCCGTTCGCGTCCGCCAGCACCCCGCCGATCGCCGTCAGCTCCAGCGGCCGGTAGCTGGGGAAGTCCACCCGGGTCGTGAACCGCGAGGACAGCCCCGGGTTGGCCGCCAGCAGCCGGTCCATCCCCGCCGGATAGCCCGCCAGGATCACCACCAGGTGGTCCCGGTTGTCCTCCGCGCGCTTCAGCAGCACCTGGAGCGCCTCGTCGCCGTACGCGTCGCCCTTGCTGTACCCGGTGTTGGACAGGCTGTACGCCTCGTCCACGAACAGCACCCCGCCGATCGCCGAATCGATCAGCTCGTTCGCCTTGACGGCGGTCTGCCCGAGGAACTCGCCGACCAGGTCGGCCCGTTGGGCCTCCACCAGATGGTCCCCGCCCAGCAGCCCGAGCGCGTAGAAGACCCGGCCCAGGATCCGCGCCACCGTCGTCTTGCCCGTGCCCGACGGCCCGGAGAACACGAAGTGCCGCTTGGGCGGCTGCACCGGCAGACCCTGACCGGCCCGCAGCCGCGCCATGTGCAGCTGTGCGGAGAGCGCCTTCACCTGCCGCTTCACCGGCTCCAGGCCCACCATCCGCTCCAGCTCCGCGAGCGCCTCGGCCAGCAGCCCGGGATCGGCCGGCCCGGTCGGCAGGCCCCCTGGCGCCGCCTGCGGCGGCACCGCCACCTTGCGGCGCACGCCCTCCACCCGGCCCGTACCCGGAGCCCCGAACCGCGGGTCCGGCTCCGGCACGACCAGCGGGTCCGGCTCCGCCTGCCCGTCCGCCGCGACGTCCTGGACGGGGCCACCGCCGAGGGCCACCGCCGCGAAGTCCCCGCCGACGGGGGACAGGTCGTGCCCGGCGTACCCCTCGTAACCGGCTGCGGCGTACCCGGCGTACCCGTCGGCACCGTCCACGTAGTCGCTGTCCTCGATCGCCGTCAGCCGGGCCGCCGTGTCCATGAACGCCGGGTCCACCCGGTGCACCGCCCGGTACAGCGGCAGCGCCGCCGCGCTGCGCCCGGTCCCCTCGTGCGCCCGCGCCAGCCAGTACCGCAGCTCCTTGCGCTGCGGCTGCTCGCTGCGGCAGCGCATCAGCGCCGCCGAGAGCATCGGCTCGGCCTGCCCGTACATCTCCAGCCGGACCCGGGCCATTCCGCCGAACAGGCCCGCCTCGATGCCCAGCAGCGGATCGTCCACCAGGGGTTCGGTGTGCCGCACCAGCTGTTCCCAGTCCTTGACCAGGTAGGCCCGGCACGCGTGCAGGAACCGGACCTGCGCATCGGTGTCCACCGGCGGCAGCGCGGCCAGGGCCTGGTCCAGCTCGGGGACGTGCCGGCCGTCCAGCCAGTGCGAGGCGTGGGCCAGCAGCAGGTCCCGGCGGCTCTCCAGGACCGGCTGCACCCACCAGCCCAGCCAGTACCAGGAGTTCAGCGTCCGCCGGTGGCGGGCCCGCTGCTCCCCGAAGCGGTCGCGGTGGGTGTACATGCGCAATAAGGCGTTCGTGGTGTCCACCCGGAGCGCGTGCAGGCCCAGCCATGCGTCGGCCATCGAGGGATCCAGTCGTACGGCCGCCCGGAACTCCTCCTCGGCCTGCGGATAGGCGCCCATGGTGCAGGCGTCGACCCCGCGCAGCCAGGCGAGTTCGGCCGGGGCGTGCGTGCCCGGCGTGCCGAAATCCATCACATCCCCCACAAGCCTGCCCCCGTGGTGCACAGCAACCCCCGCGTCGCGCCCGCGAGTTGTCCACTGCGCCGATGAAATCAGGGGTGCATCGTACCTGCGGCAACGCACCATACGTAGGGTGCGGCGGACACCGGTCGGAGGCGCACCAGGGGCGCGCGAGGTGACTCAGGGTGAAGATTGCGCGGGGAACGGGCCCCCGCGGAGCCGCTGCGGAACCCCTCCGGGGCAGAACGAAGCCCCCGATCACGGGGGAACAATCGGGGGCTCCGCGTCTGCTGCGGCCTGGAAAGACCGCGCATTCAGAACGTAAGGCCGCTGCGGGGCCCAGGTCAAGCAAGTCGGTGCAGGCCCGCTCGAGCGCTGTACGGGAGCGGCTCAGGCCCGGGGGAGTTCGTCACCCTCGGTGATGGAAGGGGCCCTTCCGGCGGTCGCATCCGTCCCTAAAGACCACTCGTATCCCGTACCGCTCTGGCGTACCAAAGTGTCGGCGAAGGGGCGCGAAGGATCGTCCGAGAAGTGCGCGAGCTCCGCGCGCTCCCATCCGTCCCAGAAGTCGGAAAGTTCACGCCCGTCCCGATTTCGTCCGCGCCCCCAGGACTGCGCGCGCGGTGTCTCCATCCACAGCAGTCGCGCCAGATGCGGGCGCACCGGCCTGCGGCCGGCCCCGACCCCCTCGATCAGCAGCACCGGCGCCGGCTCCAGCACCCGCTGCGGGCCGAAGCGGCGCTCCACCCAGTCGTACGGGGCCCAGTGGGCCGGCCGTCCGGCGGCGAGCGGCTCCAGCACCTGCGCGCGCAGCCGCTCGGGCCAGCCGAACAGCTCCCCGTGCGTGGCCACGTCGTCCAGGTGCAGTACCGGTGCCCCGCCCAGTGCCTCGGCGAGCCGTCCGGCAAAGGTGCTCTTCCCCGAGCCGGCGTGCCCGTCGATGCCGATCAGCCGCACCGGGCCGAGCGAGGGCGGCAGGGCGGCGAGCTCGCGCGCGAGTGACTGAAGTGACTGCTGAGGCTCCACCCGGCCAGCGTAGGGCCCCCGCGGCGGCGCCCGGGGCACCCGCCCGGCGCACGCCCCCCCGCACGGCGCCCGGCGCCACCCGCGACACGGGGCCGGGGCTTCGGTGCCCGGCGGGCGGGCGCGCGGCCCCCCGGCGCGGGGCACCGTGCGGGCCCGGGCCGCGCGGGGGCCGTCCCGCTGCTCGGCCTGGCCGGCTCAGCCGTCGCCGGAGCAGTGGCCAGTGCCGCCGCCGTGGCCGTCCTCCAGGCCTTCGA
>LJCW01000189.1 GCA_001298555.1 Actinobacteria bacterium OV450 | reverse complement strand
GTGAGGGCAGGTCCGGGCTGGCGCTGGCCGCCGGGGCCGATGCCGGCGCCGCCTCCTGATACGGGGCGGGTTGCCGGGTGGGGCCGGGGTGGTGTAGGCCCGTGTAGGTGAGCAGCGCTCCGGCGACGGTAAGGGCGAGGGCGGCGGCGAGCGGGCGGCCCCCGCCCCGTGGGGTTTTCACAGGAGCCTCGTTCCGCCCGCGTAGTCGGGCATGGCGTTGACGGGGTCGATGCGGACCGGCTTGCCGGGGCGGGGGGCGTTGATCATCTGTCCGTCGCCGAGGTAGATCCCAACGTGGTGGATGGTGGAGTCGGCGGTAGGGCTGTAGCCGTAGAAGATCAAGTCACCGGGCTGCAAGGCCGAGATCCCGGCGGAGGCGGGGATGCGCTGGCCACTGCCGGCCTGCTCGGCCGCGGTGCGCGGCAGATTGATGCCGGCTTTGGCGTAGGCGTACTGGGTCAGCCCGGAGCAGTCGAAGCCGGTGACGGTGCGGCCGTCCTGCCCGCCGGGGGAGCAGCAGATCCCGGTGGAAGGGCCATCGGGTCCGCCGCCGCCCCAGGAGTAGGGCAGGCCCTGCTGGGCCAAGGCGGCCTGGATCACCACCCCCGCGTTGCCGGTCGGAACACCTGAGGTGCTGCCGAGGGCGTCGTAGCGGTCGATACCCGAGACGACGTCGTCCACGTAAGCCCAGGACCGGTTGTAGGTGTGGATGGCGGCGCGCAGCTGGTCGCGGTCGGTGAGGTCGCGGCCATTGCCGCACAGGTAGACGGCGGCCGCCGTCGCGGCGTCGTCCGCGTTGTGGGGCGAGATGGTCCCGTCGCCGTTGCCGTCCTTGCCAAAGGCGCGGAAGGTCTCCGGCAGGAATTGGAATGGCCCGACGGCTCGTTCGTAGGCGGCATCGCCGTCCCATGCACCGCCGTCGGTGTCGGGGATCGCGGTGGTGTTGCCTCCGGCGCCAGAGCCGTCGAGACGCGGGCCGGTGATCGGCGGGGTGATGTCTCCGTTTGCGGCGATCTGCCGTCCGGCGGCGTGGTCGGACTCGACGCGTGCGATCCCGGCGAGGACCTGCCAGCGCATGCCACGGCAGCCGGGCACATAGGCGGTGACCTGGGAGGCGCCGGTGAGGTAGGCGGCCAGCATCCGCGCAGGGATGCCGGCCGCGGCGGCGTCCACCTGCTCTTGGCCGTCGGATCGGCCGGAGGCGGCCACCAGCAGTGGGGCGGTGCAGCACGCCGCCACTGCCAGCAGCAGGACGACCAGGCAGCCTGCCTTTGTCTTCCTCACGAGGTCCCTCCTTTCTGATCGCGTCGCACGCTCTGGCGGCGCCGGTTCATCGCCGCGCGCAGCCGCGCCGCGTTAGCCGAGGCCTGGTCGGCGGCCGGGGCCGGTGCCGGGGACCGCGTGGCGGTTGTGGGGTGGTCTGGGCGGCTGATGGTGGTCAACGGTGCGGGTGTGCGTCCGGTTGTGGCGGGGGCGGTGTAGACGGCCGCGCTGATCGCGCTGTCACGGACCGTTCGGCCGGCGGTGACTGCGCCTTGGCCGACGGCCCGGCCGGCCTTCACGGTGCCGTCCACGACGGGCTTCCATCCGGCGGCGTCTTCGCGGATCCGGTTCGCGCTCACCAGAAGCTGGGTGCGCGCGTCCTCGGTGAATGTGCTGGCTTTCCCTTTCGCGGTGTGCACGGTGCGGGGCAGGCCGAGGGTTGCCGCGTAGGCGGTCCGGCCGGCGCGGTGGGCGATGCGGTATCCGCGTAATCGCGACGCACGGGAGTGCAGCCGGGCGGACAGCAGGGGGTGGTCGGTGGTGGGGTCGTGCAGGACCTCGCCGGTCCACTTGTCCACCTGCATCTCGCCGTCCGCAGCGCGGGACCCACCGGCTCCGGCCTGTGCCCGTACCGCCTCCAGCAACTTGGCTGCCGGATGGCGGGGTCCTGGCTTGGGCCCGATGAGCGCGGCGTGGGCGCCGCGCATCGCCAGAGCCACGGGCGCAAATCCCGTACGGACCGCGCCGCGTGCCTCGGCGACGGCCCGTCCCATCGAGAAAGGGCCCGTACTGCGAGCGCCTGCCAACCCCAGGGCCAGGCCGGCGCCGCGGTAGCCGGTGCCGGACAGGCGGGCGTACTGCATGCGCAGGGCCACCCGTCGGCCCAGCGAGGGGGGGCCACCCGCGATCCGCTTGTGCATGACGAGGAAGGCGAGGGCGAGGGCGTCCAGGAGCAGGAGCCGCTCTGCCATCACGTCAGGTCCGCTGTCCGAGAGCAGCACACCGGCCGCGATCCCGAAGAGGGGCAGGCCCACGGCGGTGGCGAAGGTGACCAGGGCCGAAGTGACCAAGACGCCCACCCACCGCCACAGCAGTGTCCGCGTAGGGCCGGGCAGCATCGCCAGTACCCACACCACTGGCCCTGCTCCGGCCGCGGCGGCGTCCGCGCCCTGCGCACCGAGCATGACCAGCGCCATCGAAACGACCATGGCCGCGACGACCAGGCAAGCCACCAGCAGGGCGAGGGCACCGAAAGTACGGTCCCAGCTGGGGGACTTCGCGTATGCGGCGGCCGCCTTGCCACGGGGGCCGGCCTTCTCCAGCTCGGCCATGAGTTTGCCCAGATCCGCAGACGCGGCGCGCTCGGCCTCCTTGCTGTGGCAGTAATCCTTGGCCGGTCCCGGCAGGATGTCGCATTTCTTCGCCGCGTCAGGGCCGGGGGGTTGGCTGTTCTGCTTGATCCAGTTCCGATGGACCTGGTAGGCGTCCTTGTCTTTGTGCGGGTCCAGGATCCGGCCGTACTGCAGGAGCATGTAGGGCTTGACGACCAGCGCATCGGTCAGTGCGTCCTGGATGGGGCGGGTCACGGCTCCCGCCTGAATGCCGGAGCTCGTGCATACGTCCTGAGCCAGGCCGGCGATCATGTCGCAGCGGTCTGGCGCGTCTTGGACGGGCGGAACGACGGAGTTGTCGCAGGTGCCGCGAGCAGGGCCGGCGATCAAGTCGCAGGGGTCTGGCGACGTCTTGTTGCCGAAGTAGCTGCTGGTGGTGATGGACGCGATCTCGATCGCGGCCCGGTGGGTGATGTCGAGCGGTCCGTCCCGGCCAAGCAGGTAGTCGGGACGGACGAACACGCTCGCGGCCAGGGCTCCGATCAGCAAAGTGGCGGCGATTTGCCCGAACCCTGTTGCGGCCTTGCCCCGCATGAGCAGGACGAGTCCGAAGACGAACCCCCACGCCAGCGTCAGCCCTTTGAGGCCGAGCGTGTCCACCACGTGGGTCTGGTAGGCGTCGGCGAGGTGCTGCGCGGGCGTGGTCAGCAGGGCCAGCAACGGGAACCTGAAGACGAAGGCGATCAGCCAGCAGCACATCCCGACCAGCAGCCGAGCCAGTGTGAACAGCCCAGACATCACCAGGACTTGCAGCTGCCCGACCACGTTGAAGGAGCTGCCGCCGTCGGCTTGCAGCTGATAGGCCTCCAGCTGGCCGTCCTCGGCCGTGACCACGTTGAACGGAGCAAGTAGCCCCCCGCCCTCACCGCCACTGCCGTCCGCGGCCGCCGCGACCGCCGTGTTCGTCACCAGAAAGACCAGCGTGAGCAGCAGCACGAACCCGGCCGCGCGCAGTGTGCCGCGGTCAAAGCGGCGCAGACCTATGGTCACCGGGCACCCCCGGCTGCCGCCCCGGCCGTGGTCGTCGCACGTGTGCGGCCCGGCGTGGTGAACAGTCCTTCGCGCAGCCGGGGCACGCCCCCTGCGATGACCTGGATCCGGCCAACCTGCATGCGCGGGTCGCGCAGCAGCATCTCGCCCTCCCGGCCAGCCTGGCCGACGGGGGAGAGGCCGGTGGTCACCAGCCGCAGCAGGCCCTCGTCATCACCGGCCAGGCCGAGGAATTGCAGTCCCCTGGCTGCGCGGGTGCGGTCGGTGGTGCGAGCGAGGTAGCGGTAGGCGACCAAGCCGGCATCTTTGCCGAGTTCCCGGGCGTCGTGGGCGCCGAGGAATACACCGGCGCCGTGCTTGCGGCCGTCGTGAAGGATCTCGTGGACCAGCGCCGCGCCCTCGGCCGACGACGTCAGCCAGTACACCTCGTCAAGGGAAACCAGACAGAACC
>LJCW01000188.1 GCA_001298555.1 Actinobacteria bacterium OV450 | reverse complement strand
GGTACCCGCCAGCGGCGCGAGCTCCTCGCCAAGGAGAACCGAGCAAACCGGGACTGACCGGACCCCAGGGGGTCAATTTTCAGAGGGCCGGAAGGGGTCAGTTTTCAGGGAGCGTTGACACGTACCGGTGCGGCGGCTGCGCACCTCTTGTAGGACTTCACTCGTACTGTTGAAAAGCGCCGCGTAGGGGGCCAGGCGTCCCTGTCCGCTGCCGGGCGGGCAACCTCACCCACAGGGATGCCCGCCTCTGGCGCGCCGCTGCGGCGAGTCAGTGCCCGGTCGGTGCCTCGCGGGTGCCGTGCGTCCAGGCGCTCGCTTCCCTGACCAGCTGCGCCATGAATGTCCCGGGCACGTGCCAAGACATCGGCGCCGCCGTGCTTCGTTGAGGGATGGCCACGGTCACGGATGCTGGCCCGCCCGGGCTCCGCGAGTGGTCGCCGGCCCGACCGACGGCAGAACCCGAGCGCGCGCGAATGACGACCATGACTGCTCTCACCGGGACCCGTCCGCTTGTACCCGAAACAGCGAAGTACAAGCTGTCAGAGTTCTACGATGAATGGGTGCCCGAGACGCTACCCCCTGTCATTGACTTCTTCGATGTTGAACGACTCCAGCTCACCGAAGCGGAGGAGCCGCGCCTGTCATCCTCGGATGAGGTGGCCAGAGATCGCGTGTGGGAGGAGGCGGTCCACGCCAACCCGGGTCTCTTCGACGGGCCCGTCGTGGCTTGCGCTGAACTGCAACGTACAGGCTCGCGCGTCCTAAGTTTGTCCTGGGTGCGGGTCACCTACCGGCATTACGCCCTCCGCCGTGTTCCCGGCGCAACGGCGCTGCCGTCGTTGTTCGTGAATGTAGTCCAGCCCACCGACGCCGACCGCGTGCTGGTTGCCAGAATGTCGTCCTCCACGGCTGCGCCTGGCCGCTGGCAGCTGCCTGGGGGATCCGTGGAACCACCCCAGAAGGGCGAGCGGTTGGAAGAGTCGGCGTTGGCGGGCCAGGCCGCACGGGAGCTGGCCGAAGAGCTGGGGCTCGATGTCGGCGCAGAGGCGTTGAGGCTGTGGGCCGTCACCCGCGGGGAGAACGGCAGCGTGGGCCTGACCTACCTTGCTCCGACCTGTCCCGAGCCCACAGTGCGTGGCGCCTTCGCCGCCGCTGCGGCAGCCGAACGTGCTCAGGGGCGTGAGCCCGAGCTCGACGAGATCGCCTTGGTGAGCTCGCCGCAGGAGCTGGCCTGCCTGTCCGGACCGCACGCGGACTATCTGGAGCCGATCGTTCGGCGTTTCGCCCACAGCCGCTGAAGCCGACGGCAAACCTCATGTGCTGGCGAGGAACTCGCGACCGCGTTCGTCGAGCTCGGCGACGCACCGCAGACCGCGGGCCCGGAAGCGGGCGAGGTCGCCGCGCATTCTGGAGACGGCCTTGCGGGTCCGTACGGAGCGGACGCCGCCCATGTGGTCGATGGCTCGGTGCCAGGTGACGCACGCCTGCTCGATGCTGCCCCTCTTGAGGTGCATCTCGGCGCCCGCGACCAGGTCCAGGGCGACGATCCGCGCGTAGGTGGAAGACGGGCGGGCCGTGGCGGCCAGCCCATATTGCTCGGCGGCGGCGCGGTGGTCGCCGATGGTCTCGTGCACCTTGGCAGTGCGGGAGTACACGGATGCGGCCGGCGGCCCCCAGGCCAGCGCCCAGAACGGCACCTCGTCCCCCGGTGCGCCGGTCAGCAGCGTGCGGGCGTGGTCCGCGGCGGCCAGGGCCGCACGGTGTTTGCCGCTCTTGGCGAGGGTGTGGGCATGGACGACGCGGAACAGGGCTTCGGTCTGGGCGTCGACGTGGCCCTTGGCCCGGTTCAGGCCGGTCTCGGCCAGGCCCAGGCAGTGCTCGGGGCGGTGGAGTTTGAGGCCCTGCATGGCCATGGTCCGCATCACGAATCCGTCGTGCCCGCGCAGGCCGGATTCGGTGGCCAGGGCGTAGGACTGGAGGTAGTAGCGCTGGGCGAGGCCCTGCTGGCCGGCATCGTAGGACTTCCAGCCCAGCAGGTGCACACCGCGGCTGGCGGCGGAGAGCATGTGCTGTCGGACCTCGTCAGTGCGGAACCGGGCCCGGCACAGGGGGGCGACGTCGTCGCGGAGGTAGGTGACCAGGGCGCTGCGGCCGTGCTGTCCGCCGTGGCGTTCGTCCATTTCGGAGAACGCGTTGATCATGTCGCGGACGGCGGCGACCTCCGCCATGCCGACGGTGTGGCCGGTGCGGGCGGCGGCGGTGCGGTCGGCGATGTCCTGGACGTGGTGGAGGGGCAGGGCGGCGGCGGCCACGGAGTAGGCAGAGGCCGTCAGGAAGCGGCGGCGGTCCAACTCGTACCTCCACATGGGCAGCAGGGCGTCCAGCGGGTCGATCCCGAGGGACAGTCCGATGGTGTCACTTTCGGCCTCGGCTGTGGAGGGCAGTCCGAGGTCGGCGGGGGTCAGCAGGCGGCCCAGGCGCCGGGAGAGCGCGACGGCGAGGAGGCGGGGGGTGTCCCCGCGGGGTGTGGAACCGCCGATCCAGTGCTCGATGTTCGACTTGTTCGTGCGTAAGCGTGTGCCGCACTCGGCCGCGACGGCGCAGAGCGCCTTGGCCAGCGCCGCGTAGGTGAGGCCGGATTCCGCGACGAGGGCTTTGAGCTGGTCGTTCGGCGTGCGCGTGGACATGGCACCTGCCTGGGATATACGCGATATACCGCTTGGCCTGCCCGCCACCGTACCGCTGCGCGACGCTCGGCGGTTGACTCTTCATCAGGCCCGAGCCCGGCGGCCGGCAGCCGTATCGACGCCGCCCCGGATCTGCTCCCGTGCCCACGTCTGCGAGCCCTACGGATGCCCCATGCCCTGGGAGGGATCTCCATGGATGAACCTGATGACCGCTGGATCGCCGCCACCGCAGCGGCGCTGCTGGCTGCGGAGCACGAGAACGTACCGATCGAGCCGCTGACCCGAAGCCGTCCGGGCCTGCCGCTGGAGACCGCCTACCGCATCCAGGCCGCCACCGTGGCCCGGCACGTGGCGGCCGGTGCCCGCGTCGTCGGGTACAAGGCCGGCGCCACCTCCAAGGCCATCCAGGAACAGGCGGGCGTCGACGAGCCGGATTCCGGTGTCCTCCTGGACGACACGGTGCTGACCACCGGCAGCACCGTGCACCGCTCCGTGCTGATGCAGCCGCGGGTTGAAGCCGAACTGGCCTTCCGGCTCGGCAGCGACCTGTACGAGCCCGGCGTCACCCCGGAAGAGGCGCGGGCGGCGGTGAAGGAGGTGTTCCTCGCCCTGGAGGTGATCGACACCCGGTTCGCTGACTGGCAGATCACCATCGCGGACAGCATCGCCGACAACGCCTCCTGCGGGCGGGTAGTCACCGGCCCCATGGTGCCCCTGGACTCGGACCTCGACCTCGCAGACGAGCCGCTCGTCGTCAGCGTCAACGGCACCGCCGTCGCCACGGGCGAGGGCCGGGCGGTCTTGGGCGACCCGCTGCTCGTCCTGGCCTGGCTCGCCGGACGGCTGCGCCGCTTCGGCGAAGGTCTGCGGGCCGGTCAGCTGGTCCTGGCCGGCGCCGTGCACGCGAGCCTCCCACTGGAGGCCGGAAGCACGGTCCGCGCCCAGTCGCCGCACCTGCCGCCGGTCGAGCTGCGCGTCCGGTAACGAGTCCTGCACTTCTCTGCGTTTCCACCCTTCTCTCCTGACCGAAGGAGCGGCCGATGGCTGCTGAAGAACGAAGGCGCGTCGCCGTACTCGGCGCAGGTCTGATCGGGGTCGACCTAGCGGGCAAGATCGCCCGGTCGTCGAAGCTGGAGCTGGCCCTGGTGGCAGGGCGACGCCGCGACAGTCTGGGCCTGCGCCGGGTGGCAGAGATGGGGCTTCCCACGGCCGCTGGCGGTGTCCGTGCCGGGGTGGAGGCGGGGGCGTTCGATGTCGTCTTCGACGCTACCAACGCCGACAGCCACGCCGAGCACTGGGCGGCGCTGCGGCCGACCGGCGCCACCTTGATCGACCTGACCCCCACGGGTCTGGGCACGGTCACGGTGCCGGGGGTCACGGGGCGAGCGTCCGGGCGGACGGGCCGTCCGGACGGACGGACGGGATCAGGCGTTGACGAGCTCGCGG
>LJCW01000187.1 GCA_001298555.1 Actinobacteria bacterium OV450 | reverse complement strand
GCCACGGCCACCCTCCTCTCGCCCGGTGTGCCCCAGACGCTGATCCGGCTGGGCGGCCACGTGCCGGGGCGGGTCCACCCGGACTATCCGGCGCTCCAGGTGGCCGTGCTCATGCTCGGCGGCTACTTCGGCAGCCGGCTGACCGCCGTGCTGCGCGAGCGCGAGGGGCTCTCCTACGCCCCGCGCGCGGTCCTCGACCCGCTGGGCGGCTCGGCCGCGTTCACCCTGGAGGCCGACGTCCGGCCGGACGGCGCCGCACGGGCCCTCGCCCTGATCGACGAGGAGCTGGAACGGCTGGCGGCCGGGGCCTTCGGCGCCGCCGAGCTGCTCGGCGCGCAGAACTTCACCGTGGGCTCGATGGCGATGGCCTGCTCGTCCCGTTCGGGGCTGGCCTCGGTGTTCGCCGGGACGCTGGTCAGCGGCCTGCCCCCGCGGTGGCTCGGCGGGTACGAGGAACGGGTGCGGGCGCTGTCCGCCGCGGACGTGGCGCGCGCTGCCCGCACGTACCTGCTGGAGCCCGGCCTCACCGGCGTGCTGGTGGCCCCCGGACCGGCCGACGGGCTGCCGCCGGTGCGCTCCCTCCCCTCCCCCTCCTGACCGCATGCGACGATCGGACCTGCCGTGCTGAAATCCTTCCTCCAGGGCAATTTCGCCTCCTTGCGGGGCCCGGCGCGGACCCTGGGCGCCCTGCACTTCGTGGACAGCCTGGGCAGCGGCCTGTTCATGGCGGGCTCGGCGGTGTACTTCGTCGTCGTCGCGGGGCTGCCCGTCACGACGGTGGGCCTCGGCCTGTCGCTCGCCGGGTTCAGCGGGTTCGTCTCCAGCATCCTGCTGGGCCGGGTCGCCGACCGGTTCGGGGCCCGGCAGATGCTGGCCGTGCTGCTCACGCTGCTGGCCGGGCTGTACGTGCTGTACCCGCTGGTCGGGTCGGCCCGGACGTTCTTCCCGGTGGTGATCGCCATCGGGGCACTGGAGTTCGGCTGCGGGCCCGCCTTCGGCGCGCTGATCATGGATCTGGTGCCGGAGGCCGAGCGGGTGACCGCCCGGGCGGCGCTGCGGTCCCTGTTCAACGTCGGCTTCTCGGGGGGCGCCCTGGCCTCGGCCGCCCTGATCGGGCTGGGCGGCGGCTGGCTGGAGCTGCTGCCCCTCGGCAACGGCCTGACGTTCCTGGCGGCCGCGGCGCTGGTGCTGCGGCTGCCCGCGTCTCAGGCCCGGCCGAACGCGGGCGGCGGCGGGCACTTCAAGGTGCTGCGGGACCGGCCCTTCCTGAGCGTGATCGGCGCGTCCAGCCTGCTGGCCCTGCACAGCGCGGTCCTGCTGGTCGGCATCCCACTGTGGATCGTGCGGACCACCGATCTGCCGCGCGGCGTGGTGCCGTTGATCCTCGCGGTGAACACGGTGCTGGTGGTGCTGTGCCAGGTGGCCGCGGCCAAGGGCGCGGACACACTGGACGGCGCGGTCGGCGCGGCCCGCAAGGCCGGCCTGGTCAGTGTGGCGGCCTGCGCGGCTCTCGCGGTGGCCGGCTGGACCGGGGCGTGGCTCACCGGTGTGGCCGCGATCGTGGCCGTCCTGATGTTCACCGCGGCCGAACTGTGGCAGTCCGCCAGCGGGTTCGGGCTGGGCTTCGGCCTGGCGCCCGACGCGAACCGGGGCGAGTACCTGGGCGCCTTCCACCTGCACGTGGTCGTCCAGGCCACGCTGGGCCCGGCCGTGGTGTCGTTCCTGGTGTCGGTCGACGACTCGCTGGGCTGGCTGGCGATGGGCGCCGTCTTCCTGGCCGGCACGGCGGCCATCGGGCCGTCCGTGGCCTGGGCGCGCCGGACGGCCGGCCACCGCGAGGGCGAGCCGGCGCAGGAGCCGGCCGGGGCTGCGGCCGACGCACCGTCGGCCGCACCGGCCGACGCGTAGACGGTCGTACCGCCGCGGCGCGGTCCGTCCTAAAACCCGGCCTCGCGCACACCCGGCCCGCACCGGGGACCCGGCCCGCGCACACCCCCTCCCCGCGCGCACCCTTCCCGCGCGCACCCGGCCCGCGCGCACCCCCTCCCACGCGCACCCCCTCCCACGCGGACGGGGTGCTACCGGCGCTGGTCCTGCTCGGCGCGGGCATGGCGTTCTGCGTGATCCCGCCGACCGTGCTCGCCACGTCAGGTCTGCGCGCCGAGGAGCTGGGGTCCGCGGCCTCCGTCCTCAACGCCCTACAGTCGGTGGGCGGTTCCCTGTGCATCGCCCTGATGGTGACGGCGTCCTCGGGACGCTCCGACTTCTCCGCGACGATGTCCGCGGGCTTCACGGCGGGTGCGGCCTTCGCGGGAGCGGCCCTCCTGACGGCCCTCTCCCTGCGCCCCCGCCGCCCCCGCGCGTAACGGGCCGCGCAGGACACACGTCAGCCCCCGTAGGGACCCTTGCCGGGACCGACGGGGGCTGTCCGGATGCCGCTGCTTCGCGCTACTTCAGCAGGGTCTTGAACTCTTCGAAGTCGAGGACGCCGTCACCGTTCGCATCGGCCGCCATGGCCTTCCTGACCTCTTCCGCGAGGTGCCCCTGGGCGCCCTCGGCCTTGAATCCCTCGGCCAGTTCGACGATGTTGATCCGCCCGTCGCCGTCCGTGTCGATCTCGTCGAACAGCGCCCTGAGTTCGGCCTCGGTCATGGAGTTCCCCTCTCGCATTCATCAGGACCCCGCAGGTCCACATGGCCCACCACCCTGGCAGATCCCCTCCGGGACACGCGCACCGGCCACCCGTACGGGTACACCGCCGCCGCAAACGGGACGGCCTACGAGGACTCCTGGCGGGTGGCCGCGGAGAGGGCGCGGGCGAGGTCGCGGGCCGAGGCCCGGCTGCCGTCGGCGGTGCCGCCGATCGACACCAGTGGGGCCCTCCAGCCCTGGGCGCCGATGCGCTCCGCCACCTCGTACGCGACGGCTCCGCCGCCGGAGAAGCAGCCCAGCAGCAGGGGTTCGGCCTCGGAGAGCAGGGGCCGCAGCGCAGCCAGGCAGGCCGTGGCACCGGCCGGCGCGTCGAGGGTGACGAGCGCCTGCGGGCCCCGGTGGGCGCGGGCCACGCCCGCGTAGCAGTCGTCCGGGGCCTGCGGCGGCGGTACGAGCAGTACCGTCCCGGCGCCGGGGTGCGCGGCGGGACGCAGGGTGACCAGCGCGGGCACGGACTCGTGCGGCACCGCCACCGCATCCGGTACGGGCAGGCCGTCGAGCAGCGCGAGTGCGTCGGCGACGGTGGTCCCGGCGGGGTCGGCTGCCGGGAGCCCGCGCAGCAGCAGGGCGGTGTGGCCGAGGATCCGGGCCGCTTCGGCGTCGCTCAGGCGGGTCCGGTCGCTGTCCGCGGTCAGCACGAGGGCGCCCGCCCGGTCGTGGCGGGCGGTGAGGGCGAACGGCAGTCCGGTGAGCGCCTCGACGGTCTCCGGCGGGGCCACGCGCACGTCGGACGCGGCCAGTTCCTCGTCCAGCGGGTCTGCGGCGCCGTCGGGGGGGGGGGCGGCGGGCGGCCGTTCGAAGGTGAGGAGCGTTTCGGTGAGCGGTGTCCGCGCGGAGCGCCCGGCCCGGCGGCTGATCTGCCCGGCGGAGACCCACTCGTACGCGGACAGGCCCAGCGCACGGTCCCGCAGGTCGCTCAGCAGCCGCGTCAGCGGAGCCGCCGGGTCCACGTCCACGGAGAGCGGGAGCGGGTTGCCGAGCGGCCCGGGGAGGCGGTCCGCGCCGTCGAGCAGGATGCCGCGGCCGGAGACGGTCACCCCGAACGCGACGGTGCCGGGGACGGGGCCCCGGCCGGTCGCCGCGGCCGCGCGGTGCAGTTGGAGGGCCCAGGCGGCGTGCAGGGCGGTGCTCTCCGGGACCCCGCACGCGGCCGCCCATCCGCGCAGCCGGGCCGCCTCGGACGGGTTGAGCCGTACCCGGGTGTGGCCGTACCCCGGAGCCGGGACCGGACCGGCGACCGGGGCCGCCGGGAGGGTGCGGGCGCCGGTGGGCGGGGTGGCCCGGGACCAGAACTCCCGGGCCGGGCCCGGATCCTGCCCGGCGACCCAGCGCAGGTGGTCCGGTATCCCGGGGCGCCGCTCGCCGCCCGCCGGGCGGCTGTCGGCGGCGTACGCCCGCAGGAAGGCGCGCAGCAGCGCCCGTACGCTCGGGGCGTCGAGCAGGGCCTGGTGGTAGGTCAGGGCGATCCGGGCGTCGGCGCCGTGGGCGCCGGGCTCCCCGTCGGCGCGGAGGATGCGCAGCGGGCCGGGCCGGCCCGGTTCGAAGGACCGCTCCCGCTCGCCGCGGAGCACGTCCGCCCAGTCGGCCTGCCCGTCGGGTTCGTACGGGGCGTGCCGCACCCGGGCCTCGACGCGCTCGTGCACCCTGACGACGGGCCCGCTGCCGCCCCGGCCGGGGCCGGGGGCGAACGCGGCGCGCAGGACGGCCTCGCGGTCGGTGACGGACTGCCAGGCTGCATCGAACCGGCGCCGGTCCAGCGGCCCGTACCAGCGCAGGTGCAGTTGTCCGACGTGGCGCTGCGGCCCCGGCGGGGCGGTCATGGTGTCGAGGAGGATCTCGCGCTGACGGGCGGAGGCGGGCAGCCCGGTGGCGGGGCCGGCGCGGTGGGCCGCCCGGCCGGGGGCGGGCTGCTGTGGCAGGG
>LJCW01000197.1 GCA_001298555.1 Actinobacteria bacterium OV450 | reverse complement strand
CAGCCTTCGCGGCTGGGGAGCATGGCCAGGGCCTGGGAGCGCTGTGCGACGAGGTCGTCGTAGGTGCCGTCGCGTTCGGCCCAGCGGTGCATGAGGACGCCTTCGCCGGTGTGCGCCTGGCCAGCCTCGGGCCCTTCCTCCCGTTCAGCGGTCCGGACGAGGCAGTGCGCAGGGTTGCCGAGGTGAGTGCCACTCTGGCGGTTTCAGATCTGGCCGCCGCCGTCGAAGAAGGCATTGCAGCTGGTGCCACCGTGGTGATGCCGGCGCAACCCACCCCGAACGGCCACCGAGCGGTGCTGCGGCACCCTCACGGCGGCGTGTACGAATACGTCGGCCCCTGAGACCTTCAGCCCTTGCCGCTCCGGCACCTCCTCGGTGACAACAGTCGATCGGCCGGAGTGAGCAGCGGGGCGGCGGGTCGAGGCCTGCCAGGAGACGGCAGATCGAACTGGCCGAGCAGGAAGCTGAAGGGTGGTCCGGTGGCGGTGTACACCGCGGCCTGTGCGAGGTAGTCCTGTTCACCCGCCCGGCCCCGGGCTCGGACGCGCGCCCCGTGCCGGTCAGGTCTGGGGCGGAGTCACCGGCCGCACCGGCTGTACCGCGCCGCGCGCCCGCAGGTCGGCGGCACCGCCCGCGCCGAGCACCCCGGTGGTCCGCTCCAGCTCCTCGAACGGCAGTGCCGACAACGACCGCCGCGCCACCGCCGACACCACCAGCGGCAGCACCGGACGCAGGGGTTGCACCAGACGCAGCCACGGTGGGGCGTACACACTGACCGCGCGCCGCTCCACCCCGCGCACCAGCCATCCGGCGACCCGCTCGGGACTGTGCACGCGGCGGGCGGGCGCGGGCTGATGGGAACGCAAGGCCCGCAGCACCGGGTGGTCGTCGAGGGCCGCGATCATGTCGGTGCCGGTCCAGTGCAGGTACGCGATGCCCACCCCCACGCCCGCCGGACGCACCTCGGTACGCAGGGCCTGGGCGAACGACTCCACGCCCGCCTTCGACGCGCAATAGGCGCTCATCAGCGGCGCCGAACCGAACGCGGCGGTGGATGCCACCTGGAGAAAGTACCCCCTGGTGGAGGCGAGTTGGGGCAGGAAGACGCGGGCGGTGTTCGCGCTCCCGATCAGGTTGACCTCGACCACCCGGTCGAACAGCGATGCCTCGCACGTAGCGAACGGGCCCGCGGCGGCGATCCCCGCGTTGGCGATCACCACCGAGGCGGGCCCCATCCGTGCGCCGACGCAGCGGGCCGCGCCCTGGAGCGCCGCCTCGTCGGTGACGTCGACCTCGAAGCAGTGCGCCTCGGTCGGCAGCCCGGCCGCGACCTGGCGCAACGAGTCCAGCTCCCGGCCCAGCAGTGCCAGCCGCATGCCCCGCAGGGCCAGCCGGCGTGCCACCGCCGCTCCCACGCCGCGCGCCGCCCCGGTGACCACCGCGATCCGCGCGTACGATCCGCCCTCCGCCATGACCGCCTCCAGGCCCGCCCTTACGACCCGCGCCGCACCGCGCACCCGCCCAGTCGACCACGCCCCCACTCGCCCCGCCCGCCACCGCGAGCCACAGGGGTGACAGCACCGCGGGCCCCCGCGCCGGATGCGCACCACCACGCGCCCACCCGGCCCGAGCGTCCACGAGGCCGTCAGGGCGGTGTCGGTGAACAACTTCTCCAGTTCAGTCCTGCGGTCCCTGTAAGGCCACCGCAGGAGCTCCTCGCCGCCGAGCTGCAGGAGGTCGAAGGCGCCGAAGCAGGCCGGCCACCGGGCCGCCAGGGCCGGGGCGCCGCGGGCGCGGGCGGCGGCCCGGCGCTGCGACGCCTCAAACGACAACCGGCCCTCCGGGGGTGTCCCAGACGACCAGCTCGCCATCGAGGGCCAGGCCGGGCGGCAACTGCTCGGCTGCGGCCACCACGTCCGGCCACCGGTCCTGGACCAACGCCCCGCGGCGGGTCTGCACCACCACCGTGCCGCGCGGGCCGGCCGGGGTGAACAGCAGCGCCCGGTGCCCGTCCAGCTTCTGCTCGTACGCCACCCCCGCCCGCAGCACGGCCGGCCCGGCACCGACTCCGCGGCGGCGGCAGGATGTCTGGCCCAGCCCGGCGGCCGCGAGGAAGCCCCTGATGGCGGCCGGCGGTGCGCGACCCCGATGGTGACCGCCGTCGTAACGCACCCAGCGCCAGCCCTGCTCGTCAGGCGGGCAGACGATCTGCGTGGCGGACATGCGCCCAGCCTCTTCCCGTCCCCTGCTCACGGGCACCCGCCGTGCGCGAACGGGTGACGCCCGCCTCGGGCCGCAGCTCGCGGACAGGGGCACCGGCGCCTCTGGCCGCGGAGTACGTTCGGCGGTACGGGGCGCGGCCCTGGCCACCAGGGTCGCGACGGGGGCCGCACCCCGACCAGCGTCCTGCCAGGCGATTCCCGCGGCCGGAGCCCAGGTTCCACTCCCTCGTGCGGGTGGAGACGAAGCCACCGGCGAACTGAGGACACGCGTCCTGATCGTCATGATGGGCAGTGCGAGGTGGGCCAACTGCCCGGAGCGCAGAGCGAAAGGAGCCTGGGCCCGGGTCAGTTGGAGAAGTGCTGCACGGCATTCATGATTCCGGCAAGGCAGAAGCCGGCCGCGGTAGAGGTCTTCCAGGGCTTCAACGCGGAACCAGCACAGTGGCCGGTCAGCGGCTGAGTCGAATGAAGGGCCCCCTTGGGTCGTGTTCGGTGCTGGCGTCACCGCCTCCCCGCCCCGCCCGTCGGGTGAGCGGGGAGGCGAGTCGGCCGGGCGGCGGACGCGGACAGCGACGAGCGCGCAGACGGCCCGGTGTCGCCCCAGGTGCCGCCGCGAGAACAAGCCCTGCCCCAGCCCAATCACAGCTTCTGGCGCCGTACTGCCCTTCCCGTTACCGGTGGCACAACCCGGCGGGCTGTGTGACTGCAGGAGGGCGGGCAACGCGGCCCACGGCTGACTTTGATCGGGTGTGGCGGTGGTGATCCCCCGCGGCACCTGCGTTCGGGAATCTGGTTTCAAGTCTGGTCACACCGGAATCGCAAATCGCATAATTCAGGCATGGAGCCGGTGGAGCCTCGGACCAGCTGGACTTTCGGCACCAACCACGCCCGGGGCCTCGCCGTGATCCTGAGAGATCCGGAGACCCGACTGCGGGATCGCGGACCTCCTGCAGCTCCTGGGCGACCTGGACCCGCGGGCCGGGGCGGCCGGGCACCCTCCCGGGGAGGTTGACCGCCATGAGCGCGGTCCGCGTGGCTGACCGCAGCCCGGGCTCGCACCGGGCCCCCGTCCCGCCAGGCCCTCCTCCCCCACGTTCCGGGGCGGTGAAGGGAGCAAGGCCATGACCTCCCCTTCGGGGCTCCTCACCGTGGTCGTCGAGCCCGGCCCCCAGCGCACACGGGTACGCGTGAGCGGCGAGATCTACACGGACGACGACGCCGATCTGCGCGAGGGCCTCACCGCAGCCCTGAATGCCAGTCCCGGCGGACTCGACGTCGATCTGTCCGGCGTCACCTTCTGCGACAGCCAAGGCCTGCACGTCCTGCTGGACCTGCACCAGCAGGCACTCCAAGCCGGCAAGACCTCCGTCCTCACCACTCTCAGCCACCCCCTCGCGCGCCTGCTGCACATCACCGGGACCCAGGACGTGCTGAGCATCCAGGACATCCAGGACATGCCCGCGTCGGAAGCCCAGCACGGGGTTGCGGGTGCCCGAACCGGTCAGGTGCGACCTCTGGACTTCCAGATGAGGACAAGGCGCTACGGGCCCACGGTGCACCTCACCCCCATCGGCGAACTCGACATGGACACCAGCTCCGCACTCGACGAGGTGCAGGCAGTCCTCGACGGAGTCGATGTGGTGGCCTGCGACATGGGGCAGCTGACCTTCCTCGACGTGGTGGCCCTGCACGGCCTGCTCGACTTCGTACACCGCCTGGGCGAGCGCGGCATCGCGTTCATCGCCTACAACTGGCAACCCCAGCCGCGCCGCCTCCTGGACCTCATCGACGACCTCTAGCCGACCAGCGCAGCCCCACCCGGATACTGCGCAGCCTCCACGACTTCGCCACCGCAGCCCGCACCGCCGGAGCAGCAAAGGCCCGCAAGAACGCCCCGCGTGAGGCAGAGCTCCCGCCCCGTCGGCGTGATTGGGGGTCGGGCGGCAGTCAGACCCCGGGAAGCGGATCGGCGCGTCAGAACCCCGAGAAGTGAGAGGAGGGGCGAACTGCGCCTGGCTATGGGACAGTTCGTGTTGCCGTGTCACTGGCTGCGGGGAGAGGGGCACGATATGGCTGGCGAGTTCGAGGGCGTCTGGCTCACAAAGCACCAGGTAAGCGCTTTGTGGCCGGGCGTCGGTGCTCGCTCGGTGTATGTAAATGCGCTGGCCCACGGAGTGCGGGTCCGTACGGACAGCTGGATGACCACTACCGGGACCGCCAGTAAGACGTGGTATCACGCCGACGACGTGCGCCGAGTGGCCCCGCAGATAGCAGCCCTGCCACCCCTCAAGGGGCCGTCCCCGCTGCCGTGCTGTCTACTGCTGATCGTTCTGGCAGCGGTACCAGTCGTCTGGCTGGTGCTGGCCATACGAGACGTCGTGCAGTAGAGGTCAAGCGTGTGGCTGCGGCTCGCCGGCCGCGAGATGTTGCGGTGTCAACCGCAACATCTCTGGCTCTTCGACAGGGCGCCGCCGAGCCTCGAGGGGAGGCCAGTCACTGGAGTCGGCCGATTGGACGCCGTCGCCTTGAGGCGGACGTCGCGGAGGATCTTCCAGGTCTTCATGCGGGCGAAGACCCGAGCTCTGGCTTCCTGAAGCTTGGTCTTTGTGGCTTGGGCGCCCTGCGCGGCAAGGTTCGTGGGGCAGCCCGCCCCAGCAGTGGTGCTATGCCTGCAGCAGCGCCTGGTATGTGCGCAACGGCGCGTCCTCGTCCAGCCGGGCGATCGCGGCGACGTAGCCGTCCGGGCGGACCATGATCCGACCGCCGTGCGGCAGACCGTAGCGGGCGGCGGCCTGGCCGTACGGGTCCTGGAACACGGCGTCGTAGCCGGCCGGTGCGATGGCGGCGGCGGTAACCAATAGCTGGCGTACCGTCATTCCGATCACCGGTGCCGGTGCCGGGCCGTTGACCGCCACGGTGAGCAGCACGTGCTCGTGCGCTTCGGCGAGAGCTGCGTGCAGCTCCGGGCCGACGGCGGGGAGGTGGTCGCCGGCCTGCAGTTCGCCGCTGCCCCTGCTCCGGACCACGATCGGGCTCTTCCGGTAAGAGACCGCGGTCTCCTCGGTGCGGTCGGCCATCATCTGGCGGACCGGGGCGAGGCTGGTAAGCAGGTGCATCCCCTTGTTGCGCAGCTTCTGCGCGATCGGGTGGGCGAGGGTGGCGACCCGGGTGAGCGTGCTGGCGAACTGGATCACCTGCGCGCCGACGGGGTGGCGCTCCGCGTGGTAGCTGTCCAGTATGGCCGGGCCGGCGTGGCCGGTGCTGACCAGGGCGAGCTTCCAGGCGAGGTTGTGGGCGTCCTGGATGCCGGTGTTCATGCCCTGGCCGCCGGCCGGGCTGTGCACGTGCGCCGCGTCGCCGGCCAGCAGGACCCGGCCCACCCGGTACTCGGGCACCTGGGCGTGGTGCACTTCGAAGACGGTGAGCCAGCGCGAGTCGCGGATGCGGACCGGGCGCTCGGCGCGCTCGTCCACCACCTGCTGCAGCCACTCCTGGGTCGCGGTGCGCTGCTCGCCCGTGGGTATGTTCGCGATCAGCCGCAGCCGGTCGCCCTCCATGGGGAAGACCAGCAGCGGGCCGTCGTGCGGCGAGAAGAAGGTGTACATGCTGTGCGGGTCGAGGTCGTGCTCGGCGTTCACGTCGCCCATCAGGAACTTTTCGCCCTTGAACTTCCCGGCCAGGGCGCTGCCGACCAGCTTGCGCACCTGGCTGTGTCCGCCGTCGGCGCCTACCAACCAGCCGGTACTGACGATTTCCTCGAACCCGCCGGCGTGCTCCAGCACCACCTGGACACCATGCTCGTCCTGCATCAGATCGGTCAATGTCACCGCACGCTCGACGGTGACCCCGTGCACGGCGAGCGCCTTGGCGAGGATGCGCTCGGTCTCGGTCTGCGCGATGGTCACCGAGTACGGGAACGGACTGTCTACCAGGTCGAGGGCGATCCGGCCCACCACCTCGCCGTCGGAGTGCATCTCCATCGCAGTGGTACGAACACCGGCCTGGATCAGCTCGTCCACCAGGCCCAGCCGCTCGAACATCTCCAGGCTGCGGGCGTGCACGATGATGGCGCGCGACTCCGTGGTGGGCTCGGCCAGCCGGTCCACGATTCGCACCGGGACCCGGCGCCTGGCCAGCTCCAACGCAGCGGTCAGCCCCACCGGGCCCGCGCCTACGACGATGATCGGGTCGCTCATCAGGAGTCCTCACCTTCGTGCAAAGTCCGGATTGATCAAACGTAGCGGCAACTGCCCGGCACACCAGCCTGATCGGCGGGTGTCGATCGCCGTGCGAGCGCCACTCTTTCCGCGCGTCCGGTCAGGGCACGCAGCGCGGCGATCCGTTCGCGATCTGGATGCCACCATGAAGCGGACTGCCAGCGGCACCCGGCCGGGAGCGTGGAGGAGCCGGCGGAACCGCACGACCGAGGGGGTGGCGACAAGGGTCTTGCCGCTCAGGACAGTTCGTGCCGAGTGCCCTCGGCGACGGCGTGGAGCTTGTCCGGGTTGGCGACGTTGTGGATGGTCGAGATGCGGCCGTCGCAATCGAAGTCGAAGGTCAGCGTGGCGATCACTCGGTCCGGGCCGTGGAAGACCACGCCCAGGGCTCCGTTGACGGAGGTGAGTTCGGCCCGCATCTGGCCGGGTTCGACGCCCTGGTAGGTGACCGTACCGATCGAGGAGAACCAACGGGCCACCGTCTCCAGGCCGACGACCGGCTTGAGGGCCTGGCGGACCTTGCCACCGCCATCCGTCCACAGCGTCACGTCCGGCGAGAGCAGTTCCATCAGGGTGTTGATGTCGCCGCCCGTCGCCGCCGCGAAGAACCGCTCGGTGACCTCGCGTTGGCGGGCGCGGTCTGCTGTGAAGCGCGGCCGCCGGGCCTGCACGTGCTCGCGGGCGCGGTGCGCGGCCTGCCGTACCGCCGCCTCCGATCGCTCGCCCGCCTCGGCGATCTCGGCGTAGCTGAAGGCGAAGACCTCCTTCAGGACGAAGACCGCGCGCTCCAGGGGGCTCAGTGTCTCCAGTACGACCAGCAGGGCCGTGGAGACCGAGTCCGCCGCGGCGATGCCGTCGGCGGTGTCCGGGCCGGTGAGGATCGGCTCGGGCAACCACGGCCCAACGTACGTCTCGCGCTGGTGGCGGGTGGAACGAAGCCGCTCCATCGCCAGGTTGGAGACGATCCGGGTCAGGTAGGACTTTGGGTCGGCGACCTGGGAGCGGTCGGCCGCCGACCACTTCAGCCAGGCGTCCTGGACCACGTCCTCGGCGTCGGCGGCGGAGCCGAGGATGCGGTAGCCGACGGAGAAGAGCAGGGTGCGGTACTGCTGGAAGGCGAGCTGGTCGGGGTCGGGCTGCTGCGGGTGGGTCACTTGGCGCTCCTGATCCGGGTGTAGCGGCCGCCGTGCGGCCAGAGGGCGCCCGAGGCGGGCATCTTCTTCATGCGGGAGAAGGCCGGCCACGGCGCGGCGGTGACCGTCTCCTTGTACTTCGCGGCCCGCTTGCCGGTCAGCACGATCCGGCGCGGGCTGTCGTCCGGGTGGGTGAACTGCACGACGGCGTCGCTGCGGCCCAGGCTGACGGGGGTGTGGTAGTAGCCGAAGCGGAAGGGCTTGGGCTCCTTGCCGGCCAGCACCCGCAGGATCGACAGGGCCGCGTGGACGCCGGTGGGCATGCCGCCCTGGCAGGTCCCGTGCATCACGCCGTAGCCCTGCCGGATCGCCGCCGCGTCGCCCACAGCGTAGACATCCGGATGGGAGACCGAGCGCAGCGCACCGTCGGTGACCACACGGCCGCGCTCGTCGACGCTCAGGCCCGCGGCGGCGGCCAGCGGCGAGACACGCGTGCCGCTGGTCCACAACACCGCGGCCGTCTCGATGCTGGAGCCGTCCGCGAGCTCGACCCGGTCCGGCAGCACCTTGACCACCTCGACGCCACTGCGCACCTGCACGCCGAGCCGGGCGAGCGCCGCATCGAGGTAGGCCTTGGCCTTCGGGTGCATGCTCGCGCCCGGCTCCTGCCGCCCCAACAGCACCACCTGGAGCTGCGGGTACCGCTCGGCGATCTCCGCGGCGGCCTCGACACCGGTCAGGCCGCTGCCTCCGACCACCACCGTCCCGCCGTCGAGCCGGGCCAGCCGGTCGGCGAGGAGGGCGGCGTCCTGCGGGCCGTTGAGGGTGTACGCGTGGTCGTCCACGCCGGGGACGGCGACGGAGTCCGCGATGCTGCCCAGGGCGTAGACCAGGGTGTCGTAGCGCAGCACCCGGTTGTCATCGATCCGGACCGTCTTCGCTTCGGTGTCCACGGCGGTGACCCAGCCTCGGACGAAGTCCGCGCCGGTGCCGTCCAGCAGTTCCGGGATGCTCATCTTGGCCGTTTCCTGGCCGGTGGCGGTCATGTGCAGTCGGAGCCGCTCGGTGAAGATGTCGTAGGGATTAACCAGCGTCACTCGCAGGTTCCCACGCCTCCTGGTGCGGGTCGCGAGCTGGACCGCGGCCGCCAGGCCGGCGTAGCCGGCGCCCAGAACCAGGACTTCGTGTCGCTGCGCTGCTGTCGTGTTCATCGCTCTGCTGCCTCTTTCGTGTCGACCGTTTCCGCCGTGCGGACGACCACCAGACGCAAGCCGGCCTTCCGTTCGTGACATGAGATCGACGTGACCCGCATCACACCGCGCGGCAAAGCTGGCGTGCGGCATCAGCGCCCCCGGACACCGCGACGCGCAGGATTCAACCATGATCGAACTGGCGCCGCGCCGTAATTGACGGAACAACGAGAACCGCAGGTCAGCGGCAAGGCGTGGTGATGACGATCGTTGATCTGGGTGCGGTGCGGTGCGTATCGAGACTTCGCTCCCCCGCCGAGCCGCCAACGGCACACCGGGATACGCAGTCTCGACCCGGGGCCGCGGTTGCGGCGCCCGGCCGCGAGCAGGGCGCCGCAACCGCCCATGTCAGGCCGACGCCGCGGGCGCTGTGCCGAGGTGCCGTGCGAAGAACCGGACAGCGCTCTCGGCTTCGGACCGGGGCAGCTCCTTGTGCTGGCCCGAGTTCCCGTGCAACGACTTCTCCTTCGGGGCGAAGGCGTTGAACAGCGCGAGACCCTCCTCGCGAGGGATGTGCTCGTCATCCCACTGCAGATTGAACTCGATCGGAATGGTGATCTACTTTGCCTTTTCGGCCAGGCCGTCGGGCCAGTGCTGGCCGAAGACCGCGGCGGTGATCCTCGGTTCGGTCGCCACGAACGGCACGCCGATCGCGGTGCCCATGTTGAGGCCCCAATATCCGACCGGCCCGTCGGTGCCGATGTCCGCAAGGTCCTGGAGGGCGTCCGGGGTCGCCTGGTAGTCGGGTACGGCAAGCTGTGCCAGGTGGTCGTTGTAGCGGACGACGATCGGGCCTTCAGGCCCACCTGCCGCCCTCGCCCGGAGCAGCTCGGCAATCTCCGCCTCGTCGTTCCGAGTGCGCGTTCGGTCGCCGTGCCCGGCGCATCGATGGCAGTGACGTGGACGCCGCAGCCGTTGACGAGCAGGCGGGCCCGGCCGGCCATCGCCGGGTGCTTCTTGTGGTTGCCGCCGCCATGGCCCATCAAGACCAACGGCGCCCCATCGGCACCCAAAGCCGGCGACCGGAGAACCCCGGGGACCGCGCCCACGGTGAAGTCGCGCTCACGTATGCCGTCCGACGACGACTCGGCGGTGAACTGCAGAGAATGCATGGTGTTGCCCTTCAGAGTGCCTCGTTGTCGAGGCGCTCCCCGGCGACACCTACGTCAATCGCCGGCCGTGATGGGAAGGGGGAGCACCCACAGAAATACAGCGTTCACGGGTCTCGCCTCCTCAATCAGTGTCACGGGCAACGGAAGAGCTATCAGAACGATCACCAGCACGACCGGGCACATTTCACGACAGGGCTCCAGACCGGCGTCCGGGCCCCGCCCTGCCGCCCAAGCGGCCGACCGCACCAAGGCGCGTCAGGCCTACCGCACCCGGGATCACGACCCCACGGCCGTCACCCCCTCTCCTGCACGGCCGCACCGTTCGAGTCGGGCGATCGTGGTTCAGGCGGCGCGCCGAATCCAGCCGCGCCCCGCCTGCTGGCGGCCCCGAACTGCGGAACGACCCGGCTCCCGCGTGGTTGGAAGCGGGAGCCGGAGGTCTCGGACCCATGCGGCTCCCGCGGCTCTTGTGCACGTACCCGGGCTGCGGCTTCGCACCCGTTCACTCGCCGCCAGTCACGCCCACCACGGCGCCGTCCTGCCCACCCGGCGACCGCGTTCCGCCTGCCCGTGTGCCATTGCGGTTAACGACCGTGCGGGCTACCACCGCAGAGGGACGGCCCGCACTCGCCAGCGGTCGGCGCTTTCCGCCGGCACGATGGGGCCCCCGGTGGCCGCCCGCCGTCCAGGCGGCTCCCCTGCCCCCCGGCCCCGCGAGTCAGTGGTGGTGCAACTGGTGCCACTGGTATGCCGACTTCATGCTCAACCCGCAGTCCAGCGCATACGCCGACGGGCGTCGCTGCACGACGGGGCCACGCCCCACCCTGGACCGACCGCCCCGTCCCGAGCCGGCCGGCTGGCTGGCTGGCTGGCTATCGGCCAGCCTCGGCCATGTTGCGGCCAGGCAGCAGAGGACGTTCGCTCGTACCGGGCTGGGGAGACAAGGCCGTACGCCGACACGCGCACACGACGCCGGCTACAACCCCGCCCTGCGCCAGCTCGGCAACCGTCTCGTCGGCATCCTCCACGGATGCCCCCAGACCCGCCCCCTCTGCGACATCCCTACGCCAGGGGGTGTTTGACGTGCGTCGGAGTCCTTTCTGACCTTTCGCGGCCGCTCGGATTCACTGGGGCGGTGAATCCGGTTCGGCGATCCGCCACCGAGGTCAGTCCATGGTCGGCCAGTCCCACCCGAGCTGGATGAACATGCCGAGGCGGTCGCTCACGGCGCGGATCTCGGCGATCTGGCCGGCGCGGACGGTGAAGATCCAGATCTGCTCGACGTCGCAGCGGCGGTTGGTCGGCTCGGGCATCCGGGCGTGGTGGCCGGTGTGCACACCGGCCACCCGCAGCCTGGCAACGACCTCGTCGCCCTCGGCGATGAGCTGCTCGATGTGGAAGCCGTCGCCTTCGGCATCGGTGCTGAAGGCGGCCAGCTGGAGGCGGAAGCCCTCGATGGCGGCGCCGGGGGCGTCCTCCTCGCCGAAGATGATCTTGTTGTGGTCGATGACCGACGGGGAGAGCAGCTGCACCCAGCCCTCGTCGGAGCGGTCGTTGAGCGCGGCAACGAAGTCGCGGATGACCTGCTTGTTGATGGTGGTCGACATCGTGACTCCCCTTGCGGCGGCCCGTTTCTTACGTTGTACGTTTCGCTGGGGATTGAGTGTTGTCTTATGCTGTAAGAAAGTCAACCCCGTGCGGGGAGGCGGAGGAAGCGGATATGGCGGAGCATCAGACGGCCCGGCGTGGCCGGGGCGAGCGGGCCGGGCTGAGCAGGCAGCAGATCCTCGACGCGGCGCTCGGCCTGGTCGACCGGGACGGGCTCAAGAGCCTGACGATGCGTTCGCTCGGCCAGGAGCTGGGCGTGGAGGCGATGACCCTCTACCACTACGTGCCCAACAAGGACGCCCTGCTGGACGGCCTGGTGGAGCAGGTGTTCACGGCGGCGACCCCCGCCACGGACGGCTCGGCCGACTGGCGCACGGCTTTGCACGCGTACGCCACCGCCCTGCGCGACGGTCTGCTACGGCACCCGGCCGTACTCCCGCTCGCCACCTCCCGGCCCGCCGTCACTCCGGCGACCCTCGACGACCTCGAGGCTCTCCTGCACTTGCTCACGGCCGGCGGTTTCCCGCTCGGCCGTGCCTTGCACGCGCTCAACTCCCTTGCCGTGTTCGTGATCGGCCACGCGACGGCGGAGGCCCAGATCGTGGTCGGAGCCGAGGAAGCCGGTGGCCCCGACTGGTTGGCCGCGCTCAAGGCAGAGCGGTACCCGCTGCTGATCCGCGCCGCGACCGAGGGCGTCGGCGCGGACGACGCCGAGCGGTTCGCCTTCGCGCTCGATGCCCTGCTGCTCGGCTTCGACGCGCTGCGCTCGGGCTGACGCGCGGCCGGCGTCCCTCGATCACCGTCCAGGCCGTCTGCCCCTCCGGGTGGTCAGGGCATCCGCGAGTTGTGCGGACACGCGATAGTGCGCGAATCCGTCCGACCTAGGACATGGCCGACTGTCACGACGGCCCCAACAGCCGCATCCACACCTGACTGGCTTGGTTCACGAGAACCATTCTCGTGAACCAAGCCAGCCTCGCCGCCACCTCCATCTGGTCAGCAAGTACCGGCAGCGGCCTAGTTAGCATCGCCCTCATGGGTGTGGACATAACGGTCCTGGTCGTGGACTGGGCGCGCTTCGCGCAGGTACCCGCGGAGAACCGGCTGCGGGTGGTGCAGGAGGCGGCGTATGGGGACGACGACGCCGACGGGGACGGCGATGTCGTCGACGGGTGGGTGTGGCCTGCCGCGGCGGAGCGGTCCTGGCTGGGGCGGTACGAGTTCCGGGGCACGCTCGGCTCGTACAAGCCGCATTTCTGGGCGGCGGAGGGGTGGGAGAAGGTCCGGGGGGCCGCGGGGCGTGAGGTGCGGGCGGCGCTGGACGAGTTCCTGGAGGGGCTGATCTGGTGGGGGCCACAGGCCGACGTCGACGCCGAACAGGTCGACCCCGGGATGTTCCCCTCGCTGGAGGGGCTGTGGAGGTCCGGGCCGGTGATCGTTCGCGGCCCGGAGACGGTGGCCCGGCTGCGGCGGAGGTGGTGCGAGGCCGCCGCCGGGCTGGAGGGGCTGCGGATGCTGTACGGGGAGCTCGCGGGGCGGGAGCCGGGGCAGTGGATCGCCGGGTTCGAGGAGTTCGCCGAGCTGGTGCGCGGCTGGGCCGAGGTGGTCGGCGAGGCGGAGCGCAGGGGGTGGGGGGTGATCGGCCTGCCGATCTAGGGCGTGATGGTGCCGGGGCGGTGGAAATGCACGCTCGGGCTGGAGACCTACCTGGTGCGCGAGTGCGGCCCGGGCCGGTTCGGGGTGGAGGTAGCCGGGCGCCGCGCTGTAGTCGAGGCGGAGGTGAGCACGCTCGACGGCGTACGGATCTCCATCGGTAGTCACGCCGGGCTGGTCGGCCGTGCGCTGGCGACCGCCGCCGCCATGGAAGCGGGCCGTGTCTGCGCCTGCCTCTGCGTCTGCCCGGACAACGTCGTCCCGCTGGTGTAGGGGGTTCGCTGGACTCGTGCGCGTCGGGTTCAGATACGGCGAAGGGCCCGGACGGATCCGGGCCCTTCGGTCAGTAGCGGGGACAGGATTTGAACCTGCGACCTCTGGGTTATGAGCCCAGCGAGCTACCGAGCTGCTCCACCCCGCGTCGGTGAGGCCACTTTACACAGTGTCGTAGCGGGGCGGCGCGCAGTTCCGGGTCAGCCGCGGACGATGTTCTCGGCCTGGGGGCCTTTCTGGCCTTGGGTCACGTCGAAGGTGACCTGTTCGCCCTCGTGGAGCTCGCGGTAGCCGTTGCCGGCGATGTTGGAGTAGTGCGCGAAGACGTCCGGTCCTCCGCCGTCCTGCTGGATGAAGCCGAAGCCCTTCTCGGCGTTGAACCACTTCACGGTGCCGCTGGCCATGCGTCGTCCTTCGAAATCGCCGGGTGTGTCCCGGATGTGTCTGCGGGTGGTGCCCGCCGTCCCTGGTGGGCATCCGCTGTCGTCCTACCCATGCACGCGGGGCCTATCCGGCTTTCGCCCGGAGGAAGGCCGGTGCGCTGCGGGACGGGAGGCCGCAGGGTCTGATTGCCCTTCGCGGCTTCCTTGAGCTTGGTGCCGGCGGAAACCTTCACGCTGTAGGCGGCCGGGATCTCGATCGGGTCGCCGGTCTGCGGGTTGCGCGCGGTCCGGGCGGCACGGTGGGTGCGCTCGAAGGTCAGGAAGCCGGGGATGGTGACCTTCTGGTCGCCTTTGGCTGACGACCTCGCCGACGGTCTCGGCGAGCGCGGCCGGCACGGCGTCGGCGTCCTTACCTGTCACCTCGGCGTACTCGGCAAGGCCGGCCGCCCCCGCCGCCAGAGGCGGAAGCGACCCGCATCGGGACGGAACCGCGCGGCTATGTGCCGGGCCCGTTCTCGGATGGAACAGCCTGCGCGGCGGGCTCAGCCGCGCCGAGTCGGCGCTGAACACGGCGGAGGAGCGCGAGGCCCTCGCCGCGCGGCGCCGCCCGCCGACCGAGCCGCCCGCGTGGCTGATCGAGCGCGGAATCGGAGTGGGCGCCCTCCCCGTGCGTGTCCACGCCGGAGGCTGCTGGGATGCCCGCAGGCGCTGCACGGGCATGAGCACGCATGAGGCGCGGCGGGCGCTGGACGAGGGCGTACAGGCCTGTCCCCACGGTCGGCCCGGCGCCGCCCTCGGCATCGAGTGAACCGGTGCTGCCGGGTATGGCGACCGGCACGCCCTGGGGGTTATCGGGGGGTCCCTGTTGGTTGGTGCGGTGGGCGAACGCCCGGTCGGCTCGGCGGCGGTGATAGACGACCTCAGGTCGGAACCCGGCGGCAAGCGCCGCTTGGCGCAGCGCGACACTGGGACACGACGTGCGGAAGGACGCATTGGCCGCGTCCGGGTCGAGCAGCTGATCCAGATTCTCCTGGCACGCGCGCCGCTCGCTCTCGCTCACCAACTGCCCTACCGGGGTGCACGTACAGCGCGTTCCTCGCACGACAAACAGCCATCTGGGCGTTTGCGGCCGCGGCGAACGCGGGGTCGCGTTTGCGGCGCTGGTAGATCACAGCGGTGGTGATCCCAACCCGCGCCGCGGCGGCGGTGACGGACAGGCCGGCTGCCTAGTGATCGAGGGAGGTGCGGCGACGCTCAGGGGTGAAGCGGGGCGCCCGGGCGGGCGTCGGCTGCCTGACTCGCACCGGTTGCGTACATGCCAGTCGCCCACTATTTCTCTCGCCAAATCGATCATCAAATCAGTCACCAGTCACTCCTTCACCAGGACCTGTCCCTGGCAGTGGCCGGACGGCGTGGCCGAACCGGGCGTCACTCCTGTCATTTCACCGGCAGGGTGAAGAAGCGTCGAAATCGTTCTCCCTCCGACGCACACCGCGGCACGGGCGCCCAGATCCCCACGGCCGGTGGGCTTCCCGAATGGATTGGGCCCATGACGATCTCCGCCATGGGGCACTTGCGGAGGAGTCACACGGTTTCCGTCTACGGCACCCTCCGCAGCTACGGGACCGTCACGGCCCGGCTGGTCGGACCTCTGGTGCAACCTAGGCGGCGTGAGCGAAGATCGCGACCTCATCACGCGAACCAGATTCCTGCAGGAGGACGTTCATGACTCGCCGCATACCCCGTGGCCTCGTCTGTGCCGGCACCGCCGCCGCTGCGCTGTTCGCTCTGGCCGGTCCCGTCTCGGCCCTGCCCTCGGCGAATCCCGCCGAGGCACGGCTCCCCCTGGCCCGTGTGTTCATGGTCAACCCGGTCCAGTCGTCGGGCGACCAGACGCTGAGCGACGGCAAGGACGGCGCCGGTGCCGTACCTGCTACCGCCTACACCCTGGCCGCGCTGCGCAATCTGGACGGCAGCGGCTCGCTGTCCGGAAAGTGGGCTTATGTACGGTCCGACACCAGCAGCTCCGCGAGAATCGCTGACGCCACCGGGTACAGCCGCGCCGACGACCAGTTCGAGCAGGTCATGGCCTACTTCTGGGTGAACGAGGCTCAGGAGTACCTCCAGGGGCTCGGCTTCGGAAGCGAACTGCCGGGAGCCAACAACCGCGCGCAGCCGGTGCGGATCAACCAGTGGGGTGCCGACAACTCGTTCTTCTCCGACAAGAAGGCCGAGATCCGCTTTGGCAAGGGCGGTGTGGACGATGCCGAGGACGCCGAGGTGATCGTCCACGAGTACGGCCACGCCGTGCACAACGCTCAGGTCCCCGGCTTCGGCAGCTCTCCGGAGGCGGGCGCGATCGGCGAGGCGTTCGGCGACTACCTCGCGGTCGAGGTCGGCGCGCACGCGGACGAGGTCTTCGGGTGGCCGCGCAAGACGGACCTGGCGTGCGTCGGCGACTGGGACTCGACCGGCTACAGCGCGGCCCCGCATTGCCTGCGCCGGATCGACGGTTCCAAGGTGTACGCCGACCGGGTCGGGGAGGTGCACGCGGACGGGGAGATCTGGTCGCGGGCACTCTTCGACATTCGCGGCGCACTGGGCGCCCGTACGGCCGACCGGATCATCGTCAACGCACAGTTCGGCTTCCGTCCCGACACCGACTTCGCTGCCGCCGCGCAGACGACCATCTCCACGGCGGAGCGCATGTACGGGAAGAGCGCGGCTGACGCCGTACGTGCCGCCTTCAAGGCACGGCAGATCCCCGGGATCGGGTGACGTCCGCAGCAGTGCCGCGAGGGCCACATGTCACCGCTCCGGGTCCTCGTCGGCCCGGGGCGGTTCGCGGACCAACTCCCCTGGATCCCGGGCGGTGTCCGGCGCCCGGTCCACCACCAGGGCCATCGGCCCCAGAGGCCGGGAAGGGCTCGTGGCCCGGGAGGTCGTCGAGGACGCGGGCGGCGCCGTCCACATCCGCTGCGAGCGCGCGTACGCCGTACTGCCCGAACCCGGCGGCAACCTGGTCGTTCACGCACACAAGAGCGGGAAGCCGGGAGCGGTCCCGATCAAGGTCTCCGAAGCCCACGTATCGGTGCACACGAAGGTCGTTTCCTCCTGGCCCCCAAGGCCACCCGCAAGGTGGTCCGGGGCGGTGGCGGCGCGCCGACCCCGCCCCGGACGCGTGGCCGAAGGCGTCGGCCACGACGGTACGCCGAGCAGGCTGCACACCATCACCGACACCCGCAACGGCAAGTGTTCCACGCCTGCGACGACGTGCACACGGACGTTCGAAGTGCTCATGCTGGAGCAGTCTGGCAGATACAGCCCCGCACCCTCACGCGAGTTTGTACTGCTCAGCTGTGTCTTTCCGCCTCGGCACCCACCCGTGGCAGTGACTCCGCCCCGCCCCACCAGGACGCACCGCTTCTCGCCTTCACGGTTCGTCCCCGAGGGCAGCCCTTGTCGGCTTGCCCCGCCCGGGCCCTGACGCTGGACGACACGAACGAGGCAGAGATCCCCTATCAGGTCAAGATCGTCGCCTGCAACGGTGTGGACTTGGCGATCTTCTTGATCTCCGGGCGTTCGGGCAGCATGAACGTCTTCGGTCGCCCGCCCCCGTACTTCGAGCAGATCGAGTCGAAGCCGCCGACGTTGAAATTGTGGACCACGTCCCGGACCCGGTCCGCGCTGGTGAACGTCACCTCCGCGCCTGCGTCACGTACATGCTCTGCGCCGGCAGCAGCACCATCTGGGGCCGCCGCCAGGTCACCACCGACCCGGTGCCTCGGCGGATGGTCCGCAGCAGCCGCCCCTCGTCATCATCGACCTCACGGACCCGCACGCGTTCAGCCACGTGATCATTCTGACCACCCGGAACTAACGATCACCGCAACCAGGCGACTCGCCACAAGAGAGCGAACGCTGCCTGCCCCTGGCCGCAGCGACCAGCCTCACCACAGGTGCAGGAAGCTCCGAATGTCGTCCACGCCGTCCAGAGCCCGACCGTCCACATCCGACGGATCCGCCTCCGCCCGCACCGCCAGCGACTCCGCCAGCGCAAGGGCCTCATCGCTGAGACGTCCGAAGCGCCGGGCGGTATGCCCCAGACACAGGCCGGCCAGACCGAGCAGAGGACTGCCCGGCACAGCCCGCGTCCCGACCTCCGTGCACCAGTGCTCGACGAACTCCCGGTCGTCGTCGTTCAACGCGCTCCCGACCAAGACGCTCGCTGCCTCGCCCTCTGCCGAGCGTTCACGCAGGGCCCGCTCCAACGCCTCAACCACCACCTCGTGAGGCAGCGCGGGCGGGTTCTCAAAGCTCAGGTGAGAGTGCATCCCGCGAGATTACGCGTCTCCTGCGATCCCCAGGCGACCGGCAAGACCGAGGCGAACGTTGCCTGATGCGGCACTAGAAGCCACACCCGGCACCCCGAGGCGCCCAACCATACAAAGGCTCGACCATCCCGTCCCAGAAACGTAAGGCCAACTATCGCGCTCTCACTCAGGTGCTCCAGCTCCGGCCCCGGTCGTCGAGAGCGGTCGCACGACGTCAGCGCCCGGGACTTCCCAGCGTCTGGTGGGCCGTTGCGAAGTGGTGCTCGGTCGGCTTCAGCACGTCGTGGAGGTAGCCGAAGTACTCCGTTTCCGCCGTTCCCGCAAGCACCGCCAACAGGAAGGCGAGGCAACCCATGTCGTGGGCTTCCCACAGGGGGCCGCGCCCCTCGTTGTAGAGCACGGTCCACTCCTCGGGTTGCTGACCGGGCCGCACCAGCCAGTACAGGAACGCCCCCGTGCCCTCCTCGAACGCCCACGGTATGACCCGCGCCCCAGCCTCCTTCAGGCCGACGGGCTTCGCCTCGAACTCCCACAGATCGGCCAGGATCTCGTCCCGTTCCGCCCTCTGCGTGCAGGTCACAGTCACTGTGGGCGGAGCCGGGGACGAGCAACCAGATCGTCTCGTCGAAGAGGCCGTCGCCGTACGTCTCGACGAGCTGCTTGTAGTCGGCGGGCAGAGCCGTACCCAGGGCACGCTCCGCCTGCGCCCAGTCCACCGCGGGCAGCGGTTCGGCGGGCGGCGGGCAGAGGCGGACGAGGGCATCGAAGGCGATCATGAAACGGACGCTACCGGAACCCCAGTCGCCCCCCAGGGTGGGTCGGCCGGCAGGCGAAGAGCCGCCCACGCACCTCAGCTCAGCACGCCCTTACGACTCTCGCGCGGGCCATCCATCGCACACAGGGGACAAATAGCACGCTCACTCACATTGGGTGTGACTGATCCCAATCGTCGTTGTCAAGCGCGCGGCAAGCCGATCGATCTTGTTGGTCTTATGCTGGCGGCGGCGTGTGCGTGCAGCGTTCCAGAAGCCGGTGATACCGCTCGTGGTCTGCCTCGATGATGAGCCTGGCCTTCTCATGGCTGTCCCGGAGTTCGGCGGGGTAGTCCGCCGGATCGAGACTGAGGTCCAGCGAGAGGTCCTGGCGCGTCTGTGGGTCTTCACAGACCAGGAACGCCGAGAGGCAAGCCGATCGGTAGTCGTTGCGGAGATCCGCCAGCGCCTCCAGTGCCGCTTTGCTCTCCTCCGTCGGTACTCCCCGGCGAAGGTCCTCCATCGAGGCGTACTGAAGTCCCGGGCGAGAGAAGTACCAGGCCATGCCGGCACCGATCCTTTCAGAGTCGGAGCCGGTCCGCATGTAGTCGATGATCGCCGCCTGGACCTGGCGGTGGCCACAAGCCGCCACCAAGGGCTGGATAAGTTGCCGTATGCCGCTTCGGCATTGATCGTGCACGGCGGCATGCATGAGGAGGCCGCAGTGCTGCCGTGTCACCGCGGGAAGCTGGGCTGCGGCCTCGCCCAGCTGATATCGCTTCACCTCGTTGCGGTGGTACTGGTGCTCGCCTTCCATGATCGCGGGCAACTCCCAGTCCGGGCAGAAGATCGCAAGGAGCTCGTCCAACAGCGGTTCGAAGTCGACTTCCCGCCCGGCTCGGTCGGGGAGCATCTGTACTGGCATTCCGTGGCCCTCCCTGATTCAGATCGCCGCAGCCCATGAGAGCCTCGGCTCAGGCTAGGCGTCAGACCGACCTGAGAGGCAGCGAATCGGCCATCGTATGAACCTCCGGAAGTCCCGCGCTGACGTTGGTGCTCACGCAGCCACTGGTTCTCGTGGGGGTGGTTGAACGGTGTATTGGCGGAGCCGCTGGCCGTGGCTGGTCAGGAGCGCGATCAGCAGAGCGCCCCCGCCGGCGTTGAGGTCGACGGCACAGGTCACCGGGCAGTCCTCGGCCAGTGCGAGGACGTCGCCTATCGGTTCCAGGAGCTCGGGCTGACCTGCACGTATGCAACCGCTTTATCCCGGGGCTGCTCCCCGGCCGGACAGGCAGTCGCCGGGCCATGGCGGCGTGCGCGGTTGCCGTTGCCGTTCACCGGCCAGGGAGACGGTCTCCGCGTACGGCGCCCGGCCCTGCGGGTGCGTCAGGTCTGCTCCCCCGAGAGGAGCGGCTCGAAGGAGCGGTAGGCGGCGTAGTTCCTGAAGTGCCGGGCGTACAGCTCCGAGCCGTCGGTGAGGCGCTCGTCGAGCACCTCACCGACGTCGACGACATGCCGCAGCCGCCAGGTGATCAGCTCGCCGGCTTCGTTCTCGTAGCTCGTCTCCAGGCTCCTGCCGTGCACCTCGGCCTTCTCGCGGGCCCGGGCCTCGTCGGCGGCGGTCAGCAGGACGAAGCTTTCCTGATAGAGCGGAGCGTGATCGCTGGTGTCGGCCGAGGTCTCACACAGCAGGACAGCGATGTAAGTGGTCATGGTCCCGGCTATTTCTTGAAGCGGTTGTCGTTCAGGAGCTTCCATGCGGTGTTGCACGAGCTCTCCCGGCAGCCCTTGAGATAGCCGAGCGTGTCGCCGTAGTGCTGCCCGGGGAACACCTGCCGGATGGAACCACGCCGACAGCGGGAGATGAAGTTGGTGGCGATCTCACCCAGGCTCTCGTTCGCCGCGCAGGCGTCATCGAGATGGCGCTCGGTGGCGAGGTGTGCGGGGCCGCTGGCCGCCTCCGCGTCCAGGGGGGAACCCGTCAGCACGCCGCCCGCCATGAGAGCGGCCAGCACGCAGCGGATCGCGAGCTTCCGCACGGAACTCCAGCCTCCGTTGGAATGGGTGCTCATCGGATCAGCAGCCCGCCATCTTCCCGTAGGCGATCCAGACCTCGCCCTTGTTGTTGAGGCTGACGTTTCCGGTCTTGTGGAGCCCGGTGTACTTCCCGCGGTACTTCCGCAGTTCCCCGACGGGCGATTCCAGCGTCATGTAGGGGGAGTCGGGCTTCCAGTCCCCGGAGAACTTCGCGTAGACCTCGTTGGTCCCGTCAGTGCCGCTCGCCCAGCAGGCGCGGGAGTCGGAGTAGAGCACCAGGTTGCCGTCATACTGCATCTCCAGGCGGTAGCCGCCGTTCCGGAGACAGTGGCCGGGGATGAGCCTGTCGCTGAAGGAAGTGCCGTCACTCCGGCACTGGTCGAGTACCCGGACGACGCTGTGAGCGGCCTCGACGGGGGCGGCCGTGGCCTGTCCTGTCACTGCCGCGAGTGCGGTCATCAGGTTCACCGCGGCAAGTACGCACATCCGGGAGACGTTCCTCATGCAAGCTGCCTTTCGTGAGCGCTCTTCTTCTGCGATGACAGAGAGTATCTACAGTCGTACGCTGGGTCGCCGGAATGGGGAGAACTCTCACCCGTAAAGGGCAGTAAGGGGTAAGCCCGCGTAGCGTCCATGTATGACATTCCGCAGGTGGGCCGCACAGCCTTGCGGGAAGCCGCTGATCGAGAGCGCGTTGACGGCGAGGCCCCCTACCGGCCTGATCCGGCGGCCTCTTTGCCGGACTGGTCCGGACGCCCGCGCGGAGTACCTGCGGCGGCCGTCCGGCCGAGGTTCACGTGAGGCTCCGATTCACACCTCTCTGCATCAAGGCAGCCTTAAGAGACCGTTAAGCCGAAGGCTACGAGGGAAAACCGCAGCTCAGGGGCGTGCGAGGGGTGACGTCTGACGTTGCCATGACGGTTACCCCTCCGTAATACTCGCTGTCTCGGGTGACATTGCGTCACCTTTGAGAGCGCTCTCGAACCCCTCCTGTCCTTCTTCACGCCTTGCCCGGCCTGGCACCCCTCCTCCTCCCCCACCCAGACAAGGAACCACGCCCATGGCTGCTGCCCATCGCGCACGTCGCCGCTCTCTCGGCGGAGTGGTGCTCCTCGTGACCACCGCCCTGGTCGCGGCGGTGCTCATGTCCTTCACCCGTTCGGTCGCCCCGCCCGCCGGTGCCGCAGTTGTCGCGCAGACCTGGTCCGACGAGTTCGACGGCGCGGCCGGCCGCGCTCCTGACGCCGCCAAGTGGACGCTGGAGACCGGCGGTTCGGGCTTCGGCAACCACGAGCTGCAGTACTACACCAACAGCACCTCGAACGCCGCGCTCGACGGGCAGGGCAACCTCGTCATCACCGCGCGGAAGAACACCGACGCCGGCCTCGGCTGCTGGTACGGGCAGTGCCAGTACACGTCGGCCCGGCTGAACACCGCCAAAACCTTCACCCAGGCGTACGGCCGCTTCGAGGCCCGCATCAAAGTCCCGCGCGGCCAGGGCACCTGGCCCGCCTTCTGGATGCTCGGCAACGACCTCGGCACCGTGGGCTGGCCGGGCAGCGGCGAGATCGACATCATGGAGAACATCGGCCGCGAACCCAACACCGTACACGGTACGGTGCACGGCCCCGGCTACTCCGGAGCGGGCGGCCTCGGCGCCCCGTACAACCTGCCCGGCGGCCGCGCCTTCGCCGACGACTTCCACGTGTTCGCCGTCGACTGGAGCCCGAACTCCATCGTCTGGTCGGTGGACGGCACCACGTACAAGACCCTCACGCCGGCCGACACCGGCGGCAACAAGTGGGTCTTCGACCACCCGTTCTTCGTCATCCTCAACCTGGCGGTCGGTGGGGACTGGCCCGGCAGCCCGGACGCCTCCACGTCCTTCCCGCAGACGATGACCGTCGACTATGTCCGCGCCTCCTCCGCCGGCCTCCCCGCCGCACGCCCCATCCGTGGCATCGGCGGCATGTGCGTCGACGTCGCCGGCGGCTCCGACGCCGACCGCACCCCCATCCAGCTGCACGACTGCACCGGCAGCGCGGCCCAGCAGTGGACCATCGGGGGCGACGGCACCGTCCGCGCGCTCGGCAAGTGCCTGGACGTCGCGGGCGGCTCCACCGCCGACGGGGCCGTCGTCCAGCTCTACACCTGCAACGGCACCAACGCCCAGAAGTGGACGTACACCGCCGCCCGCGACCTCACCAACACCGGTGCGGGCAAGTGCCTGGACGCCAAGGGCAACTCCTCCGCCGACGGCACCCGGTTGCAGACCTGGACCTGCACCGGCGCCGCCAACCAGAAGTGGACGGCCGGCTGACCCACCGGCCCCGCCGCCCTCCCTTCTCCCCCCGTCCCTGCGTCCGACCGCTCCCCCGCCCGACCCCATGAAGAACGGACCCCCACCGTGACGGCTCGCCACCAACGCACCATGCCCCGTAGGAAACTCCTCGCCGTGACAGCGGGCCTGGCCCTGGCCGTGCCCGCCGCGGCAGCCTGGCTCGAGATGGGCGCCAACGCGTCCACCACCGCCACGCTCCCCCTGGACCTGGTGAACACCACCGGCAACAACACGGTGTACGCCTACGTGCTCGGCCGCGACCCCGCGGCCGGTGGCGCCTGGGCCTTCATCCAGTCCAACGGCCTCAGCCTGTACCACCCGCCGGCTCCGGCCAACGATCAGACTCCGCTCGGGGTCGACTGTGCCATCCCGCTCAACGCGTCCGGCGCCGGAGCGCGGAGGGTGACGCTGCCGCGCCTGGACAGCGGCCGCATCTACTTCTCCGTCGGCACGAAGCTCACCTTCCTGGTGAACCGCGGCGGCGGTCTGGCCCTGCCGTCGGTGAGCAACCCCGCCGACCCCAACGCGAACGTCGCTCACGACTTCTGCGAATTCACCTTCAACAGCGACCAGTTGTACGCCAACATCACGTTCGTCGACATGGTCTCGCTGCCCATCGCCTTCCAACTGGAGACCGGCCAAGGCACCCAGACGGTGCGCGGGCTGCCCGCCGACGGACTGTCCCGGATCACCGCCGCTCTGCGGGCCCAGTCCGCCGCCGACGGCAGCGACTGGAGCCGGCTGATCGTCACCGCCGGCGGCCGCGACTTGCGCGTACTCAGCCCCAACCTGGCGATCCGCGGCAACAACGCCTTGTTCCACGGCTACTTCGACGGCTACGTGGACGAGGTGTGGAACAAGTACCGCTCCACCGACCTGCGCATCGACACCCAGTTCACCTGGGGAACCGTTACCGGCCGGGTGAACGGCGATGTCCTCACCTTCCCCGGAGTCGGCAGCTTCGCCAAGCCGTCCACCCTTTCGATCTTCTCCTGCAGCGACGCGCCCTTCACCACGGGCAACGACCTGATGGGCAATCTCAGCGCACGGCTCGCCGCCGCCTTCAACCGCACCACCCTGCTGGACAACCCCCACCAGCCGACCTCCGAGGACCCCGCCGCCTTCTACACCCGGCCGCGCACCAACCACTACGCCCGCATCCTGCACAACACCACCCCCGACCATCTCGGGTACGCCTTCCCGTACGACGACGTGCACCCGGCCGGAGTCGACTTCGAGGGCAAGGTGCAGTCCGGCACCCCCGGCCGCTGGACCATCACGGTCGGCGGTCTGTCCGGCGGCGGCGCACCGGCCCCGACGCCGACCGCCACCGCCCCGGGCGGCGGGTCGAGCGCCTTCACCACCATCCAAGCCGAGTCCTTCAATGCCCAGTCCGGAGCACAGGTCGAGGCCTGCTCCGACGGCGGCGGCGGATCCGCCGTCGGCCATCTGTCCAACGGCGACTGGCTCAAGTTCTCGGCCGTGGCCTTCGGCTCCACCGGCGCCACCCGCTTCGACGCCCGCGTCGCTTCGGGGGCCGCCGGCGGAGTCAGCGGCCTGGTCCAGGTCCGCCTCGACAGCCCCACAGCCGCCCCGGTCGGCGGCTTCGCCGTGGCCAACACCGGCGGCTGGCAGGCCTGGCGCACCGTCCCCGCCGACATCCGCCGCACCACCGGAACCCACGACGTCTATCTGACCTTCGACAGCGGCCAGTCCTCCGACTTCGTCAACGTCAACTGGTTCTCCTTCGCCTAGCCAACACCGTCGTGCGGGCCGCCACCCGGTCAAGGGGTGACGGCCCGTACTCGCCTGCAGGGCGCCGGTGCCGCGCACGGCCGTGCGGACCGGGTGCTGAGGGCCGCCCGCCGTCCAGGCGGCCCTCAGCACCACACCCCGCAGGGTCAGTGGTGGCGCCGGCCCCAGGACTCGGTGTCAACCGTGCGGCCGCGGTCATCGCGCAGCGTGGCCGTGTCGCCGTTGTTGCCCCAGATGTACTCGCGGCTGTTCTGGAACAGGTCGGTGCGGGTGTTGCGGCCGGCGCCGGTGTGGATGCGGATCGTGGCACGGCCGGCCAGGCGGACGTTGTCGAAGCGGTAGCGGTTGCCGTCCGCGTCGCGCAGGGTCCAGCCGCGCAGGTTGATCGCGTCGCGGGTGGTGTTGGTGATCTCCACCCACTCGTTGTTCAGGGAGCGGTTCGAGTGGTCGTCGCGGCCGGGGCTGTCGGCCTGGACCCGGCTGATCTCCACCCGCGGGTGCTGGCGCTGGCCGTGGTCCTGCGCGGTGGCGGGCAGCGCCGCCGCGCCGACGACGGCCCCGGCTGCCAGGACGGTGGCGGCGATACGACGGACGGAAGGAACAGAAGCCATGGTGACGCTCCCTCAAGAACAGCACCCACCAGCCGAAACAGACTGGGGAAGCGGTGCGGATTCGCGGCCCGGATGAGCCGAGGGCCCCACTCTCGATCCGGAAGGCCACCGGCTGCAGCCCCTACCGGAGCCGGTTACCAGAGCCGGACATTTCCGTCACGCTCGCCTGCACACCCCACGGATACCGGCGAGACGTGACCCTGACATTCGCTGACCGTTACACCCACCCGCGCCGCCAGCCGCATACCGGAACGACGCACTCCGGCGCACCACTTGGCGCACCCCCTGTCCGAGTCACCCAACCAGACCAGTTGGGCAGGTAACAACCGTTCTGCAGGATTCTTCGCACTCACATCTAAGTGCGCACACATACCCGGATGCGTGATGGGGAAGCCCCGTACCGGCCTGCCGCTACGGAGTCGGCGCCTCACCCTCTCTGCGCCGGCGTGCAAGGAAGCGCGGAATGCGGACCGCGTCCGTCGTCCAGGTCGAGGGTGGCGACCGCGCCCCCCTCCGGAGCGTTCGCGAAGGCCAGCCTGGCACCGAGGACGCCCGCCTGCCCGAGCGCGATGGTCAGCCCGAGTCCGTGCCCGCGCCCGCGCTCGGGGCTTCCCGTACGAAAGCGCTGCGGGCCTTCCGTGAGCAGCGCAGCGGGATAGCCAGGCCCCTGGTCCCGTACGAGGATCCGCGCGCCCGTGGCGGTGGCCTCCACGGCGACTTCGACGGGTTCGGCTCCGTGCCTGTGGGCGTTGGTGACGAGGTTGACCACGATCCGTTCCACCCGGCGCGGGTCGGTCTCCAGGATCCCGGGGGCTCGGATCGCCACGGCCGTCGGCGTTCCGGCGCGGCGGACGATGTCGGTGACCAGTTCGCCCAGCGGCACCGCGTCGGTCCGCGCCCGTTCGGCTCCGGCGTCGAGCCGGGAGATCTCCAGGAGGTCCTCGACCAGCCCGTTCAGGGCCCGGGCACGGTCCCGGACCAGGTCGGCCACCTCGTCGCCCTCCGGGAGAAGCCCGGCGGCGGTGGACAGCCCCATCAGCGGGGTGCGCAGTTCGTGCGCGACGTCCGCGGTGAAGCGGCGCTCGCCCTCCAGTTTGTGCTGCAGGGCCGCGGCCATCTCGTCCACGGCCGCCGACATCTCGGTGATCTCGTCACGGGCCCGGCCGCCCGGTCCGATCCGGGCGTCGAGGTCGCCGTCGGCGATGGCCCGGGCCGTGCGGGAGCCCCGGCGCAGCCTGCGGTTCATCGGTTCGGTGGCCAGGGCGGCGAGCGGTACGACGACCAGGAGAGCGGCGAGCACGGCCTTGATGATGCTGCGGTCCAGGAGCTGAAGGCCGCGCACCTCGGAGCTCATGTCCGTCCGGACGACGAGTACCCGGCCGCCCTCGACAGGCATGGCCGCCCACATCCAGTACCAGTTGGGGGGTTTGCGGTCGTTCCAGGTCGCGTACAGAGCGGCCGGGTCCTTGGCGGCCAGCGCCCGTGCGAGCGGTGCGTCGAGCCGCTCCGGAGTGAGGACTTCGACGTCGAGCGGCACGCTGCCCGTGCGCGTGTACTCGCGCTCCGCGGCTGCGAGGCGTGCGGAGAGGCGTTCGTTGCCGGTGTGGTCGCTTCGTTCGGCCATCGCCTGGTGGACGAGGACGCCGATCACGGTGGCCACCGCGCAGCAGGCGGCCGCGGTCAGGGCGGCGATCTTCCAGCGCAGGGCGCGCGGGTTGAGGAGTCCCATGGGCGCGGACGGCCCCTCAGTCGCGGACGAGTTTGTAGCCGAAGCCGCGGACGGTCTCAATCCGCTCGGCTCCGATCTTCTTGCGCAGCCGCAGCACGCACAGGTCGACGACCCGGGTGTCGCCCTCCCAGCCGTAGTCCCACACGTCCCGCAGGAGACGACGGCGGTCGAGCACGGCGCCGGGAGCCGCCGCGAACTCCAGCAGCAGCCGCAGCTCGGTGGGGGTCAGCGGAACGGGCCGGCCGCCCCGGTGTACCTCCAGACCGAGGGTGTTCACGGACAGGTCCCCGAAGACCAGCTCCCCGGGGGTCGTCTCGGCACCCCCGGGTGCGACTGCGGGATTCACGGAGACGACTGCGGGAGTCACGGGTCCGGTCCCCCGCGCCGGAGCCGTCTCCGGTTCGGCGGGCCGGAAGGTGGCACGGCGCAGCAGCGTCCGGATACGGGCGACGAGGACGGGGGTGTCGACGGGTTTGACGACGTAGTCGTCGGCGCCCGCCTCCAGTCCGGACACCACGTCGAGGGCGTCCCCACGGGCGGACATCATAAGGACCGGGACCAGGCTCTCCTCGCGGATCCGGCGGCACAGCCCGATGCCGTCGAGCTCGGGCAGCATCACGTCCAGGATCAGCAGGTCGTACCTGCCGGCCCGGAACGCCTCCAGGCCGTCGAGTCCGTTCACGGCCACCGCGACCTGATACCCGTACCGCTCCAGGGACAGCTGCACGGCGCGGCGGATGGTGGCGTCGTCCTCGACGACGAGGACGCTGACGGGGTCTGGGACCCGGGGTTCCGACACGCCACCTACCTGATCAGAAACGGACATTTATGGAGTTCATCCTAGTCAGTGGGGCCTGCGGTGCGGTCACAGCCGGAGGGAGGCCGCGACGGGGAGGTGGTCGCTGCCGGTGGCGGGAAGGGTCCACGAGGAGGTCACGCTCACCCCCTTCACCAGAATCTGGTCGATGCGGACCAGGGGAAACGGAGCGGGCCAGGTGAAGCCGAAGCCGGCGCCCGCCTCGCGCTGTGCGGAGGTCAGCTGGGAGGTCACCGGTCGCAGGGCCGAGTCCTCCGCCGTCCCGTTGAAGTCACCCATCACGACGACCCGTGCCAGCGGCTCCGCCCGCACGGCCGCCGCCAGATTCCGGGCCGCATCATTGCGGCGGGCGGTGGTGAACCCGGCGTCCGGGGTCACGCGTACCGAAGCGAGGTGAGCGGCGAAGACCGCGACGGGGCCGCCCGGGGTCTCGACGGTGGCCCGTACGGCACGCGTCCACGGCATGATGGGCACCGCTTCCACGCCGTTCAGCGGGTGCTTGCTCCACAGTCTGACGCCGAGGGTGTCGGAGCGGTACGGATAGCCGGCGGCGAGCTCGCGCTCGTAGACGGGCGTGGCCTTCGAGGACATCTCCTCCAGGGCCAGCACGTCCGCGCCCGATGCGGCGAGCGCTCGCGCGGTCCGCGCCGGATCGGGATTTTCCTCGTCCACGTTGTGACTGACTACGGTGAAGTTCCCGCCGCCGGATCGCTCGGACCGCTTGTCGGCGAGGGTGCCGCCGAAAAGGCAGCCCCAGACGGCCGCGGGGGCCAGGACGGCGACGGCCGCGAGCCGGGAGCGGCGTACCGCCGCCACCAGGAGGAGGACGGGGACGCTCAGTCCGGCCCAGGGCAGGAAGGTCTGGAACAGGCTGCCGAGGTTGACGGCCCCGTTCGGGATCCAGGTGTGCAGGGCCATCGTCAGGGCCGCACACACCGCGCCGGCGGCGGTCAGCCGGCCGCGGCCGGTGGACACGAGTGCGCGGGAGCGGCCGGCGGGAAGAGGCGGAAGCGGGCCGGGCGGCTCCTCTTCCCCAGTGGCCTCAGAACGGTACGGGGTGCTCAGCACGGCAATTGCCTTCCGATATCGCGTACGCCGGTGGTCCGGTACCGGCACAGCCTCGGAGAGGCGCGCTTCCAGGGCGTCAGGAGAGCCCTTCGAGGGCCCTGCAGTTGCGTTTCAGCTGGGTATCGGTCCTGGGGAGCACACTGACGATGCGCGGTAACGGCCGCCCCGCCCCGGGCTGCGTCCGCCCGATCCGGGTGCCACCACGGCTGTAGTTCAGGTGCCGCCGGAGAGTTCACCGCCCTGACGGCTGGAGTTCATGGCGCGATCACCGCAACTCCTTGTGTTATGTGAAATATCACATCACACAAGTGCGGGTAGATGACCTGTCACACACCAGCGAAGACACAAGGAGAGCACGTCCCCATGAACCGCTTAGCCCTTCTCGCAGTCGGCGTTGCCGGTTTGATCGCTCTGGCCGCCGGCCCGGCCGCCGCGACCCCCGAAACCGCCGCCGACCAGACCGTGACAACCTGCGGGAACTCGGGTCTCCAGGCAGGCCTGCTCACCCGGCTGTGCGCGGAGGTCACCGGTAACACGGTGCAGTTCTACGGCAGGATCAGCCTCGCCGGGCCGCCCTCTCCGGGCAGCCCGACGCCCGCCACGAAGCAGCTGTCCACCACGCTGTCGATCGAGGTCGTGGGCGCCGGCGCCCCGCCCCTCACGCAGGACAAGCCCGTCGTCTTCACCACCACGACGCTCGAAGTGCACGGTCCGGCGAGCACCGTCCCCTGTGGCACCACGATCCGCGGCACGTTCGGCGTGGCCTCCTTCCCGTGGGCACCCCGGCCGGTCGTGCACGAGGTCACCCTCACCTGCTGACGCCCGCCGCCCGGCGACTCGCCCGAGCGGGTCGCCGACGCGGCCTCCGCCGCGGCGTCGCAGGAGATCGAAGTTCGTGCCATGCGGCGTGCGTACTGGGCTGTCGTGGCCAGCGCGGAATCCGCTCGCACAGCTCGTCGGTGAGGCTCGTCGCCTGGTCCGCCCCCTTCGGACTGCGAATTCGTCGACACCGAGATGCGGCACCGGTCCCGATGAGGGGAGCCGCCGGGCGCCACCCAAACCCGGTAACGACGGGCTTCACGCGAGGCCGGGCGCGTGTCGGCCCGGTCCGTGACAAAGGGCCCGCCGACCTGGTCGGTCGTGCGGGCCCTCGTGTGGTGCGGGTGCGAGGCGGAGGGGCTCAAGCGGTCAAACGGCCTCGCCGCTCGCCGGGGGGCTGCCTGGAAGGGGGGCCGCTAGTAGCGGAGATCCTTTTGCTCGGTGATCAGGCGCCCTGCGATGTGCAGGTTCCCGTCGGAGTCGAGCACCGCGATGATCTTCTTCGTCGAACCGTGGTGGGTCGTGAAGTAGATCTTGTCCGCTTCCTGCGAGCTGGAGTAGTTCGAGTTCACGGACAGCTCGATGCTCACAGGGGAGCTGATGAGCACGTCCTTCTTCGGCGAGTTCGGATAGACCTGGTTCTGCCGCAGCTTGATGCGGCCGTGGGTGTCCCCCTCGTCCCAGTCCGACGCCACTCCGAGATCGATGTCAGCCATGTGACTTCCCCCTTCAGATCCGGTGGATGGGCCTGCTGTCCGGGCATACGGGACGCCCGAAACCACGACGGAACCTATACAGAGAGTCCGCGCAAAGTAACGGGGAGTTCATCAGGTGACCGGTTTTGCGCCCAGACAGTCCAGAATCAGCGTTCAAGCCACCAGAGAGCGCAAATGCCCGAAAATCACCGTGCTGACCCGCCCGTTGGCCCGCCGTGCGCGAACTCTGCTGCACTGGACGGGGCTTCGCCCCGCTGCGCGCCACACTGCCCGAGGACCTGGCCGCGCCCCTCGTACGCCGTGAAGCGGCTCCACCACCGCTTACGGCCGGCTCGAAACCCTGCTGGCCCGAAGGAGCCGCACATCGCCGCCGCGCACGGCCTCCGGGAGGACGGGATCCGGTTCAGGGCTCCGGAGTGGCCAGCCCCGTCTTCCAGGCCCATGCCGCGATGCCGACACGGTTGGCGGTCCTCAGCTTGGTCTGGATGTTGGCGATGTGGGTCTTCGCGGTTCCCGGCGAGATGAAGAGCTCGGCGGCTATCCCGGCATTGGTGTGGCCACGGGCAATGAGACGGACGATCTCGCGCTCGCGGTCGGTCAGCGGATCCGCCGCGGGTGCCTCCGCCGACGGGCGGGCAGCGGTCGGGGACGACGGCGTCCCCGTGAGCCGGCGCAGGAGGCGGACGGTGATCTGCGGACTGATGAGTGCATCACCGGCCATGGCCGCTCGGACGCCTTCGATCAGCAGGGTGGGCCCGGAGCGCTTGAGGAGGAAACCGCTGGCGCCGTTGTGCAGGGCGGTGTGCACGTAAGCGTCGAGGTCGAACGTGGTCACGACGATGACCCGGGTGGGATGCGGGGCCTGGGGGCCCGCCAGGCGGCGGGTGAGTTCGAGGCCGTCGAGCCGCGGCATGCGGATGTCGGCTAGGACCACGTCCGGCCGCAGGCTACGGGCCAGCTCGAATGCCGTGGCTCCGTCGGCGGCCTCGCCCACCACAGTCATGTCGGGCTGTGAGTCCAGGACGAGCCGGAAGCCGCTGCGGACGTCGTCCTGGTCGTCGGCCAGCAGGATGCGGGTCGGTGCGTGGTTCACGGGGAGTGCTCCACCGGTACGGGGGCGCCTGCCGACTCCGGCGCCACGGGCAGCACGGCGACGAGCCGCCAGCCGCCTTCGCCGCAGCGCCCGTAGCGCAGCGTGCCGCCCGTGGCCCGTACCCGCTCGCGCAGGCCGCTCAGACCGCGCCCGCCGTGGCCCTCCCCCGCCCGCCGCAGGGTCGTACGCGGGCTTGCCCGGTCGCCGTTCCGCCCGCTGCCGCCGTCGTCGGCCACCTCGACCCGGAGCGCGGGCGCGCCGTCGCAGGTGCGGGCAGGGGTGAGGGTCACCCCGACCCGGGAGGCGCCTGGAGCGTGGCGCCGGACGTTGGTGAGGGCTTCGACGACCACCCGGTAGGCCGTCGAACCGGCGGCCCGCGAGAGGCCGTCCGTGGCGCCGGGCGCCACGTGCAGACGCGCCGCCGGGGCCGGGCCCGCGGAGGAGAACTGCGCGACGAGAGCGGCCAGCCCGTCCACACCGGGCAGCGGCGCGACACCGTCGGCCCCCGGCGGACGGGCGTCGCCGCCGTCCGCTTCGTGGAGCGTCTTCACCATCCGATCCATCGACGCCAACGCGTTGAGCCCGGCCGCCTCGATGCGCTCCAGGGCCGAAAGGGCCTGACCGGGGTCCGCCGTGGCCACGAAGCGCGCGGCCTGCGCCTGCGCCACGATGCCGCTGACGTCATGGGCGACGAAGTCGTGCAGGTCCCGGGCGAGTTCGAGCTGCTGGGAGCGCCGGGTCTCGACGACCAGACGCTGCCTGCGGTGTTCCATCAGCCGTGGATAGCCGCCGAGGACGGATGCTCCCAGTACGGGCAGGGACCAGAACGCCGCCGCTCCGGCGAGCGACAGCAGCGAGGCCTCGGGCACCAGCGGCAGCGTCCACGCCGCCACCGCCGCACCCGTCGGCACGACAGTCCCCGCTGCCTGCCGCAAGGGGGCCCAGCGGGCCGCGACGACGATCAGTACCAGCAGAACGGTCACTTCCACGACTCTCGCCCACGACGCACCGGGCACGGTCGGCGGGGGCGCGAGGGCAGTGGTGGCCAGGGACACCGCTGCGGTGAACGAGAGGGGCAGGGCCAGGCGTTCGCGCGAGCGGGGCCAGCAGGCCAAGACCCACAGCAGCGTCGTCGCGGCGCTGATCGCCGACGCCGCCCCGTAGGGCTTCGACATGCCGCCGTACACGGCGGCGACGGCCCCCAGGGCCGTACACCCCGTGGCAACGGCGGCTGCGGTCAGGACGACGTCTCGGCGCGCTGAGTTCTCGGTCTTCCCCACTCCTTGATCCTACGGGCGGGTGCCGTTGCGCTCCCTCTGCCGAACGGCAGAGGGGAACGGGCCTGCAGGAGCGGGAGTTCCGCCGATCGGCAGATGGTCCGGGCTCCGCTGCCGGAGCGAGGGTGGAGCCGTCACCCGAAACCACGGCCGCCGAGACGGCGGCCCACCGACCGAAGGAGCCCGCATGTCCGGCATCCTCTCCACCCCGCGCCGCCGGATCGCCGTCGGGGCGATGGCCGCCGCGACGGTCTTCGCCACGCTGAGCGGACCGTCCTCCGCCTCCGCCAACAAGCCGAGCGGCCCTGCCAAGGTCAGCGGGCAGGGACGGATCTTCTACGCCTACGCGCCCGACGACGAGATCCGCTTCACCGTGGACGCGACCGCGGCGCCCTTCAGCCGCCCCCTCGACCAGCTGCCGAAGGGGATGCCCACCGACGCCCGCGGCACCGTCACCGTCTCCCACTCGGTGGCCAGGACGAAGGAGACCCGGACGGCGGAGGCCGCCGTGGACTGCCTGGTCACCGGCGGCGACACCGCGACGCTCACCGCTGTGGTCACCAAGTCGGCCGACCCCGAAGAGATCGGCACCCGATACGGGTTCAGCGTCAAGAGCGGGGGCCCGGGCCGCGGCCGGTTCGCCTTCAGCTGGGGCGTCGCCAACCTCGACGTCGTCGACGGCAAGCCGGTCGCACCCAGGGTCGGCACGTGCATGGCCCCTGCTCCCTTCGCCCCGGTCACCGAAGGAGGCTTCAAGGTCACGCACGGGGACCTGCCCGCGCTGCCGGCCGGATGGCAGCCCGGCGAAGACCGATGACAGCGCGGAACGGACAGCGGGGAGCAGGGGGTACGGACGTCATGCTGCACAACCGGATCGGGCGTCGCCGATACGGACCCGGACCTATCCGATGAGGCCGAGCCAGTGGCGGTAGGCCGAGGCGAAGGGTTCGACGCCGCCACCTTCACCTTCGCGGCCGACCCTCTCCAGCAACCACTCGCAGGTCTGCCGGGCCGCCTCGACGACGCTGTCGGGGTAGCCGTAGCGCATCCGGCGCTCTGCGAACTGGTCTTCGTCCTCGACGTGGGCCTCGCCACCCCGAGGCCGCACGACATCGAGGTCGAGGTCCACCATGCTCACGACGGTCTCGTCCGCGTTCCACTCGGGAATCGTGCACACGTCGCAATACACCTCCGGCCCCGGGTCCGCACAGAACGTGGCGGTCCACCACCCATCGCGCGGGACCAACACCACGTACGCGTACCGGCCCGGCTGCTCGCCCGTGGACGAACTGACGGGAACACCCTGCTCCGTTCCCAGCCACACGCCGTGCTCGTCCTCCCCCAGACAGACAGCAGTCCATTGCGCGCTCAGACTGCCGTCGTACTTCCGGACGACGACCAGCACGGAAGAGCCCTCTTTGATCACCCCAAGACGCTAACTCGGCGGCGCCGGCCAAGCTGCGCGGCGCCACGAATGCTTCACGGAAAAGCCAGGCGTGGGGTGACGCGGGGGCACTCGGCGTCGGCCTGGCGGGGCGCCCCGGGCGGCAGAGTGCGCCGGACCCTCTCAGCGTGGCGGGGTGGTCAGCCGGGACTTGATCCCTTCGGCCGGCCCGGGTTCCGGCTCATCCGGGCCTCCGTCGCCGAGCGACTCGTCTGGGTCGCCGAAGCCTCCACCACCGCACCCTGCCGGCCCATCGCGTGGCACGGCCCCGCCGCCGCAGCTCCACGCTGGACCGGAGCGGCCTTCGGCAGCACATGCGGACCGCACGTGGCAGGCCGGAGGCCGCCATCCGCGTTCGGGATGGCGGCCTGCCAAGCGCGGGCTCAGATTCGGGCCACGTTACCCGAGTAGATCCAGCCGTCCTTCACGCCGTAGGTCTTGTCGACCCAGTACCAGAGGTTGCCCTTGGAGTTCTTGCACCACTGGGTGAAGTAGAGCCTGTCGGACCGGTGGACGGTATCGACTACCCGCCCCGTCTCGTAGTAGGTCGTGCGTACGGGAGCCGACGTCGCAGTGACGTAGAGGTCCCCGCCCGTCGTCTGGCAGGTGATGGCGGCGGCCGAGGCGGGGGCGGCGACGGAGATCGTCGCCGAAAGGGTCAGTCCGACCCCGACAACAAGAGTGGAAACGCGGCGTAGGGCGCTGGCGCGCATGATGCTCCTTCGTCTTTGCGTGAAACGGACAGCACTAGCTGATCAACACATGGCATGTTCAGGCAAATTGAGCGAGGTCATCGCAGCGGAGCTGACGCCTGAGGGCGCCGTGAGTGCGGCATGGAATCCAGCGCATCGGCGGGCTGCGCGAGAAGGTGTTCAAGGTGTTCGCCCAGGACGTCGCGGGCCAGGCGAAACGATCCGTACTGCAGCACCTGATGCAGGGTGACGACGATCGCGTCATGGCCCACGCCCTCGGCATCTCGGGGCGGACCTGTCAGCGCAGCGCCACGTCTTCGCCGGCATGCGTCAGCTCGGCGCGACGAGCCGCTTTCCGCTCGGCTGCCTCGCCCACCGGCACGGGCTGCTCGCCACCGGCAGACCGGAGAGCGCCGACGCCGACGACCGCGCCCGCGGGCATGGCTCGACCGCGATGTCGGGATCCGCGTCCGCACGGGCGGCCCCTCCCCGGCCCCCGGGGGTGCGCCGGCGACCGCAGCACCTGGATCCACCTGTCACGAGACCGCGGTACCGAGGATTTCTCCGGGCGGATCGGGCGTCGTCAAGAGGCGTATTAGTGGGACTTTCGGGACCGTCCGGCCGTCGCGGACAGTGGCCTCATGTCGTCGTTGATCGACCGATCCGACTGAGGAGACTGACCACCGCATGGCCACTCACGACCGCGGGCCGCTGCCCCTGACCCCGCCGCAGAACGGCGTCTGGTTCGCACAGCAGCTCGACCCCACCCGCCTCGACTACACCATCGCCGAGTACCTGGAGATCCGCGGGGCGGTGGATCCGGAGCTGCTCGCCGAGGCGGTGCGCACGATGGTGGCCGGAACCGAGACGCTGTGCGTCCGCTTCGCCGAGGTGGACGGCGTGGTGCACCAGATACCCGCCGGGCCGCCGCCGCTGCGGATGGAGACGGTCGACGTCAGCGACCACCCGGACCCGGACGCCGAGTCCGAGCGGCTGATGCGCGCCGAACTGGCCCGGCCGACGGACCTGGCGTCCGGGGACGTGTGCCGGCACCTCCTGGTGCGGACCGGTCCGGCGACGTACCGCTGGATGCAGGGCTACCACCACCTCGTCGCGGACGGGGTCACCGGCTCGATCCTCGCGCGGCGGACCGCGCAGGTGTACTCGGCGCTGGTCGCGGGCGAGCCCGTGCCGGCCGTCGAGAGCGCGCCGTGGGAGCGGATCGTGGCCGAGGAGGAGGAGTACGCGGGCTCCGAACGGTGCGCGGACGACCGGGAGTTCTGGCAGGCCCAGCTGGCCGGAGCCCCCGAGCCCGTCTCCTTCACCGGCAGCGTCCCGGCGCCCGCCTCGGGTACGACGGTGCGGGTGAGCGGCGACCTCGACCCGGCCGACGCCCGCACCCTGCGCGAGGCGGCGCGCCGGCACGGCACGCGCTGGTCGGCGCTGGTGATGGCGGCGGCCGCAGCCCACCTGCACCGCGCGGGCGGCACCGAGGACGTGGTCCTGGGTCTGCCGGTCACCGGCCGCACCACTCCGGACGCCCGCCGGACACCCGGCATGTTCTCCAAGGTGCTGCCGCTGCGGCTGGCGGTCACCGCGGACACGACGGTCGGCGAACTGCTGCGCGACACCTCGGCCGGCATCAAGGAGGCCCTGCGCCACCAGCGGTACCGCATCGAGGAGTTCACCGGGACCGGACCGCGGCTGTGGGACGCCGCCGTCAACCTCATGTCCTTCGACTACGAGCTGTCCTTCGCCGGTGCTCCCGCCTGCGCGCACAACCTCTCGGTCGGCCCGGTGGAGCACGTCTCCCTCAACGTCTACGACCGCGGCGGCGACAGCCCGCTGACCGTGCAGGCCGAGGGCGACGCCGCGGACGTCGATCGGATTGGACTCGACGCGCTGCGGGTGCGGTTCACCCGCTTCCTGGTCGCCCTCGCCTCGGCCGAGGACGCGGCTCCGGTCGGCTCGCTGCCCTTCCTGACCACCGAGGACGAGGAGCGGCTCGCCGCCTTCGCCGAGGGCGGCGTCGGCCCCCTGGCGGGGGACGCGTCGCTGCACGCGCTCTTCGAGGAGGTGGCGGCTCGCACCCCCGAGCAGGCCGCCGTGATCTGCGCCGGCCAGGAGGTCACCTACCGGGAGCTCGACGCCTGGGCCGAGGACATCGCGGACCGGCTGCGGACGGCCGTCGACCCGGGCGCCCCGGTCGGCGTGTGCGTGGAGCGCTCCCCGTCGATGGTCGCGGCCCTGCTCGGCGTCCTGAAGGCGGGCGGCTGCTACGTACCGCTCGACCCCGGCCTGCCGCCCGAGCGCATCGCGTACATCGTGCGCGACGCCGGGCTGCGCACGGTCGTCGCCGGGCCGGGCAGCCGCGACCGACTGCCGCCCGACCTGCCGGGCGTGGTCGACGCGAGCGCGCCGACCGACGGGTCCCGCTCCGGCCGGAGGTCCGTACCGGTGCCGGCCGCGTCCGCCGCGTACCTGCTGTACACATCGGGCAGTACGGGCGAGCCGAAGGGCGTCGTCGTCCCGCACGCGGCGGCCGTCGACTTCGTACGCGGCCACCTCGCGCTGTGCGGCGCGGGCGAGGGCCTCGGGTCCGGCGACTGCGGCGGCCCCGGTGGGGCGGGGCGCACGGAACGGTTCCTCGGGTTCGCCTCGCTGTCGTTCGACGTGTCGGTCCTGGACGTGTTCGGCTCCCTGTTGAGCGGTTCCACCCTGGTCCTCGCCACCGACGCCGAGCGGGTCGACGTCGACCGGCTCCAGGCGCTGCTCGCCGAGCACGCGGTGACGGTCGCCGACCTGCCGCCGGCGCTCCTGCCGCTGCTGGACCCGGCGGGGCTGCCGGCACTGCGGTTCCTGTCCACGGGCGGTGAGGCCCCGTCCGGGGACGCGGTGGACCGCTGGGCGACGGACGGCCGCGAGGTCTGGAACGCGTACGGGCCCACCGAGGCGGCCGTGTCCGTGACCATGCACCGGGTGGTTCCGCCCTCGCACGGCCGGATCCCGCCGATCGGACGCCCGATGGTCAACCACCGTGCGTACGTGGTCGACCGGGGGCTGCGGCTGCTGCCGCCGGGAGCGACCGGCGAGCTCTGCGTGGCCGGTGCGGGTCTCGCGCAGGGGTACGCGGGGCGCGCGGCCATGACCGCCGACCGTTTCGTGCCGGACCCCTTCTCCGGTGTGCCCGGTGCGCGGATGTACCGGACGGGCGACCTCGTGCGCTGGACGGCACGGGGCGAACTGGAGTTCCTGGGGCGGGTGGACCGCCAGGTCAAGATCAATGGCCACCGGATCGAACTGGGCGAGATCGAGGCGGTGCTCGGCCGGCAGCCCTCGGTGGGGCAGGCCGCGGTCGTCGTGCACGCTCCCGCGGGCGGGGCCCGCCGGCTCGTCGCCTTCGTCGCACCGCCGGCCGGCGGCGGCCCGGCGCCCGAAGGGGATCTGCTGGCGGCGGAGTTGGGCCGGGTCCTTCCGGGCTACATGGTGCCCCGCACCTTTGTGGCGGTGGACCGGCTGCCCCTCACCCCGGGCGGCAAGGGCGACCGCGCGCGGCTGCACGTACCCGAGGCCGCGGCCCGTCCGGAGCACCCCGCGCGGGCGTACGGCGCCACCGAGCAGACGCTCGCGGCCCTGTTCTCCGAAGCCCTCGGCGTCACCGCGACCCCGGACGACAACTTCTTCGAGCTCGGCGGCGACAGCATCACCGCCCTCGGCCTGACCAGCCGGGCGCGGGCCCGGGGCTTCTCCTTCACCCTGCGCGAGGTGTTCGCGCACAAGACCCCGGCCGCCCTCGCCGCGGCCGTCGGCGAGCCCGGCCACGGGACCTCCCCGGCTGCCGCCGGTCCGGCCGTCGCGGAGTGCGGTCCGCTCCCCGCGACACCGGTCATGCGCTGGCTCCTCGACGGGCCGGGTCCCATCGGCCGGTTCAGCCAGTCCATGGTGCTGACCCTGCCCGAGGGCGCGGACGACGCGACGCTCGTACGGGTCCTGCAGTCGGTCGTGGACCGGCACGGGGCGCTGCGCCTCGGCGTGACCTTCGGCCCGGAGGGCCGGCTGTGCACGGTCGGCGAGCCCGGTTCGGTCGACGTGTCCCTGCTGTACCGCACCGTCGACGTGGCCGGGTCGGACGCATCCACCCGCGTCGCGGTCATGGCGGAGGCGGCCCGGGAGGCGGCCGGACAGCTGGACCCCGCGTCCTCGGCATTGCTCCGGGCCGTGCGCTTCGACACCGGTGGGGCGGCGCCGGACCGGCTGCTGCTGTGCGTGCACCACCTGGCGGTGGACGGGGTGTCGTGGCGGATCCTGGCGGCCGACCTGGCCACGGCCTGGGAGGCCGCCGTCGCCGGGCGTCCGCTTCCGGCCGCGGACGGGGAGGTCTCGTTCCGCGCGTGGGCCCACCACCTCGAACTCCAGGCGGGTTCCCCGGAGGTGCAGGCCGAGCTCCCCTTCTGGCGCTCGACGCTGGAGGGCTCCGGGGACGCCCCGGACCCGCGGGAGCCCTGGCAGCGGATCCCCGACCCGGTGCGGGACACCGCCGGCGCCACGCGCACGCTGACGCTCGGCCTGCCCGCCGAGGTCGCCGGCCCGCTGCTGGCCGGGGTGCCCGGCGCGCTGCGCACCGGCCCGGCCGAGGTGCTGCTCGCGGGACTGGTCCTCGCGGCCCACCGCCTGCGCTCCCCCGGCAGCGCCCCGGGGTCGCTGCTGGTCGACCTGGAGGGCCACGGCCGCGTCGACCGCACCGGCCGGCACGACCTGGCGCGTACCGTGGGCTGGTTCACCACCCAGTACCCGGTCCGGTTCGACCTGGCCGGCCTCGACCTGGACGCGGCGGCCCGGGGCGGCGACGAGCTCGCCGAGCTGGTCGCGCGGATCCACTCGACGGTCGCCTCCGTACCGGACCACGGCACGGGCTTCGGGCTGCTGAGCCGGCTCGATCCGCGAACCGCCGCACAGCTGTCCGGGCTCCCGCGCCCCCGGATCCTGTTCAACTACCTGGGCAGGTTCGCCGGCGGCGGCGAGACGCCGTGGAGCCCCGCCCCCGAGGCGGGCGGCCTGCGGGCCGAGGGCGATCCGGCGATGCCCGTCGAGCACGCCCTGCAGATCGACGCCCTGGCCGTGGACGGCGCCGACGGTCCCGCCTTCACCGCGGTCGTCACCCATCCCGCGGACCTGTTGACCGAGGCCGAGGCGGACGCCCTGGTGGCGGCCTGGGACCAGGCCCTGCGCCTGCTGGCCGGCTGGACGGGCGCCCCCCGACCGCGCCGCCTCACCCCCCGTGAGCTGCCGCTGGTCCGGCTGACGCAGCCGGAGACGGACGCCCTGGCCGCGCGCTACGCCGGGCTCTGCGACGTGCTGCCGCTCTCGCCGCTCCAGGAGGGGCTGTTCTTCCACTCCGCCTTCGACGCGGGCGCGTTGGACGCCTACACCGGCCAGATCGTCCTCACCCTGGACGGCGCCCTGGACGAGGACACCCTGCGGGCGTCCTGCGACCGGCTGCTGCGCCGCCACACCGCGCTGCGCTCCGCCTTCACCGACCAGGGTCTGGACGGGCCGGCGCAGATCGTCGTCGAGTCCGTCGAGGTGCCGTGGGAGGCCGTGGACCTGGGCGGACTCGGTTCCGCGGACCGGGAGCGGGAGTGGCAGCGGCTGCTCGCGGCCGACCGGGCCCGCCGCTTCGACCTGGAGCGGCCGCCGCTGGTGCGCTTCACCCTGGTCCGGTTCGGCGCGGCCGAGCACCGCCTCGTCATGACGAACCACCACATCGTCTGGGACGGCTGGTCCTCGGCGGTCCTGCTGCGCGAACTGCTCACGGGGTACGCCGAACAGACCGCGGGCGCCGACTCCGGTGCGGTCGGCGAGGGTGTCCCGTACCGCTCGCACCTGGACTGGCTCGCCCGCCAGGACGACGGCGCCGCCGAGACCGCGTGGAGCACCGCGCTGGCCGGGCTGGAGGAGCCGACCCTGCTGGGCGCGGCCGATCCGAACCGGATCGACGCGCTGCCCGAGCGGGTCCCGGTGGAGCTGTCGGCCGAGCTGACGGCCCGGCTCACCGCGCGGGCCCGTACCGCGGGCGTGACCCTCAACAGCGTGGTCCAGGGCGTCTGGGCGATCCTGCTGGGCCGGGTGACCGGGCGGGACGACGTGGTGTTCGGCGGGACCGTCTCCGGGCGGACCGCGGACGTCGCGGGCATCGAGGACATGGTCGGCCTGCTGATCAACACGCTGCCCGTGCGGTTCCGGATCCGCGAGGACGAGCCGCTGCTGGCTGCGATCGGCCGGTTCCAGGACGAGCAGGCGGAGCTGATGGACCACCAGCACGTCGGGCTCGCCGGCATCCAGCGGGCGGCCGGGCTGGGCGCCCTCTTCGACACCACGGTCGTCGTCGAGAACTACCCGCTCGACCTGGAGTCGATGCGGGAGCTGGCCGGCGGACCGCGGCTGACCGGAGTGGGCGGCTCGGACGCCACCCACTACACCGTCAACCTCATCGTCCTGCCCGGGGAGCGGCTGCGGCTGCACCTCGACCACCGCACGGACGTCCTCGACGCGCGGACGGCGCGCAGCCTGGGCGAGGCGCTGGAGCGGCTGCTCACGACCGTCGCCGACGCCCCCGCCACCGCGGTCGGGGAGGTGGACCTGCTGTCCGCGGAGCAGCACCGGCTGATCCGGGAGTGGAACGGCACCGCCGTGCCCGTTCCCGACACCACGCTGGTGGAGCTGTTCGAGCAGCAGGTGGCCAGGACGCCGCAGGCCCCGGCGACCGTCTTCCGCGGCGAGCGCCTGACGTACGGCGAACTCGACGCCCGCGCCGAGCGGTTGGCCCGGGCCCTGCGCGCCCGGGGCGCCGGCCCGGAGGAGATCGTCGCGGTCGCCCTGCACCGCTCCACCGAGATGGTGGTCTCGCTGCTGGCCGTGCTGAAGTCGGGGGCGGCCTACCTTCCGGTGGACCCCTCGCTGCCGGCGGACCGGATCGCATACCTGCTGTCCGACGCCGAGCCGGTCCTGCTGCTCGCGGACGACGAGGTGGCGGCGGCGCTGCCCGCCGCGGCGGACCTGCCCCGGCTGGATCCGGGGGCCGTTCACGACGGGGACCCCGGTGCGGTGGGGCCGGCGCCGCTGCCCGGGCACCCCGCGTACGTGATCTACACGTCCGGGTCGACGGGGCGGCCCAAGGCCGTGGTCGTGGAGCACTCGGCCATCGTCAACCGGCTGCTGTGGATGCAGGACCGGTACGGGCTGGGCGCGGACGACCGGGTGCTCCAGAAGACCCCGTTCGGCTTCGACGTGTCGGTGTGGGAGTTCTTCTGGCCGCTGATCACCGGCGCGGCCCTGGTGGTCGCCGAGCCCGGTGGGCACAAGGACCCCGCCTACCTCAGCCGGGTGATCCAGGAGGAGTCGGTCACCACCGTCCACTTCGTCCCGTCCATGCTGGCGGCGTTCGCCGAGGATCCCGAGGCGGGCCGCTGCCGGTCGCTGCGGCGGGTCGTGTGCAGTGGCGAGGCCCTGCCGGAGGAGCTGAAGAACCGGTTCCTCGATGTGCTCGACGTGCCCCTGCACAACCTGTACGGGCCCACGGAGGCGGCCGTGGACGTCACGCACTGGGACTGCCGCCGCGAGGACGCCGGGCCCGTGCCGATCGGCCGGCCCATCTGGAACACCTCGCTGTACGTGCTCGACCCGCGGGGCCGGCCCGTCCCGGTGGGGGTCGCCGGCGAGCTGTTCCTGGCGGGGGCGGGCCTGGCCCGTGGGTACCTGCGGCGCCCGGCGCTGACCGCGGAGCGCTTTCCGCTCGACCCGTTCGGGCCGCCGGGCTCGCGCATGTACCGCACCGGGGACCTGGCCCGCCACCGGGCCGACGGCTCGGTGGAGTACCTGGGCCGCACCGACGACCAGGTGAAGATCCACGGCTTCCGGATCGAACTCGGCGAGATCGAGACGGCGCTGGGCCACCTCGACGGCGTGGGCCGGGCCGCGGTCGTCGTACGCGAGGACGTCCCGGGCGAGCGCAGGCTCGTCGGGTACGTCGTCCCGGAGGCCGGGGCGGACCCGGCCTCGGACACCGAGCCGATGCGCGCCGAACTGGCCCGCTCCCTGCCGGAGTACATGGTGCCGGTGCTGGTCGTCGTGGACGGGCTGCCCGTCACGCCGAACGGGAAGCTCGACCGCAGGGCGCTCCCGGCGCCCGCCGCGGCCGCCGCCACCGGGTACGAGCCGCCCGCCGGGGAGACCGAGGAACTCATCGCCATGGTGTGGGCCTCCGTACTGGACGCGCCGCGGATCGGCCGCCACGACGACTTCTTCGTCCTCGGGGGGCACTCGCTGAGCGCCACCCGGGTGGCGGCCCGGCTGCGCCAGTCCCTCGGCCTGGACCTGCCCCTGCACACCCTCTTCGAGCAGCGGACCGTCGCCGCCCTCGCCATCGCCGTCGAAACGGTGCTGCTGGCCGAACTGGAGGCCGAGCCGGCCCCGTTCGCCGCCACCGACGCCGCCGTTCCTTCACTCGTACTTCAGGGAGAGACCTCGTGACCACCCAGGAGAGCCTGCCGGCCACCGGCACGGACAGCCGCCTGGCCGCCGCCCGTGAACTGCTGCGCCGCCGTGTGCGCGCCGCGCTGGACGACACGGCGGCCGGTCCGGCCGCCGCGCCGGCGGCGGTCCCCGCTCCGGCCGCCGGCGGGCCGGACACCGAGCCCGTCGCCTCGTTCGCCCAGGAGCGGATGTGGCTGGTGGACCGGATGGCGGACGGCACCCCCGGCTACGCGATCCCCGAGATCGTGCGGCTGCGCGGCCGCCTGCACCCGGAGCCGCTGCGCCGCGCCCTGACGGCCGTCGTGGCCCGTCACGCACCGCTGCGCACCGTCTTCGAGGAGCGCGACGGCGCCCCGCACCCGGTGGTCCTGCCCGCCCCGGCGGCCGTCCCGCTGCCGGTGCTGGACCTGGGCGACGCCCCCCGCGCCGAACTGGAGGAGCGGGCCCACGGCCTGGCCCGGGAGGAGGTCCGCAGACCCTTCGACCTCGCGGCCGGCCCGCTGCTGCGCGCCCTGCTGATCCGGCTCGGCGCCGAGGACCACCTGCTGGTGCTGGTGGTCCACCACATCGCCACCGACGGCTGGTCCATGGGCCTGCTCTGGCGGGAGGTGTCCGAGGGCTACGCGGCTCTGCTCGCGGGGCGGCCCCTGGCGCAGGCGCCGCTGCCCCTGGACTACCAGGCGTACGCCCGTACCCAGCGCGAGCGGTTTGCGAGCGGCGCGATGGACGGTCAGCTGCGCTGGTGGGAGAAGTCCCTGGCGGGGCTGGAGGCTCTCGAACTGCCCGCGGACCGGCCCCGTCCCCCCCGCCGCAGCGGCGACGGCGCGAGCCTGGAGTTCACCCTCGACGCCCGCCTCACCACCCGGCTGCGCGGGATCGCCGAGGGCGCCGGCGCCACCCTCTTCATGACGCTCCTGGCCGGCTTCCAGGCCGCCCTGGGCCGCTACGCCGGCAGCACGGACATCGCCGTCGGCACCCCGGTGGCCGGGCGCGACCGGGTGGAACTGGAGCCCCTCGTCGGGTTCTTCGTCAACACCGTGGTGCTGCGCGCCGATCTGTCGGGCGAGGTGGGCTTCCGTGAGCTGCTCGGCCGGGTCCGCCGGGCGACGGTGGACGCGTACGACCACCAGGAGGTGCCCTTCGACCGGCTGGTGGAGCACCTGAACCCCGAGCGGGTCGGCGACCGCAACCCGCTCGTGCAGGTGATGTTCGCGTCGGCCCAGGACGAGACGGCCGGACTGCGACTGCCGGGCCTGGACGCGCGGGCCGTGCGGACCGACTTCGGCGGTTCCCTCTTCGACCTGAGCGTCTTCGTCTCCGAGGGCGCCGAGACCTGCTCCGGCTCGCTGGTCTTCGACACCGACCTGTTCGACCGGGCCACGGCCGAACTCGTCCTCGGCCACTACCTGGAGCTGCTGGCCTCCGCCGCCGAGGAGCCCGACCGTCCCCTGTCCGAGCTGCTGCCCTCCGCCCCGACCGCGGCCCGGATCGCGGCCGGGGGTCACGGCACGGTCCGCCCGGACCTGGCCCCGGCCTCCCTGGTGGAGCTGTTCGCCGAGCAGGTCCGGCGCACGCCCGAAGCCGAGGCCGTGGTCTGCGGCGCCGACCGCCTGAGCTTCGCCGAACTCGACTCCCGGTCCGACCTGCTGGCGGCCCGACTGGCCGCCGCCGGGGTGGAGCGCGAAACCCCGGTTGCCCTGCTGATGGAGCGCTCGGTCCACCTCCCCGTGGCGATCCTGGCCGTCCTGAAGGCCGGCGGACTCTACGTCCCGCTCGGTGAGGGGTTCCCCGTTGCCCGGCTGCACTGGATGCTGGAGCGGACCGGCGCCCGCCTGCTGCTCGCCGATCCGGCCACGGCCGGCCACGAGGCGGTCCGTACCTCGCCCGTACCGGTGCTCGACGCGACGGCCCCGGCGGACGGGGCTCCGGCCGCCGCACCGGTCCCGTACCCGCCGTGCTCGCCGGACCAGTTGGCCTACGTGATGTACACCTCCGGTTCCACGGGCGAGCCGAAGGGCATCGGCGTCACGCACGCCAATGTCGCGGCGCTCGCCCGTGACACCGCCTTCGGCACCGCGCACCGGCGGGTGCTGGCCCACTCCCCGCTGTCGTTCGACGCCTCGACGTACGAACTGTGGGCGCCGCTGCTGTCCGGCGGGCTGGTGGTCATGGCGCCGCCCGGCCGGGTGGACACCGCCGCCCTGGCCCGGCTGGTGGAGGAGCACCGCATCACCTCGATGTTCCTCACGGCCGCCCTTTTCAACCTGGTGGTCGAAGAGTGCGTGGAGCTGCTGACGCGGGTGCGGGAGGTGTGGACCGGCGGCGAGGCCGCCTCCCCGCACTCCTTCGCCCGTGCCCTGGAGCAGGCTCCGGACACCGTCCTCGTCAACGCCTACGGGCCCACCGAGACCACCACCTTCGCCACGCGCCACCGGCTGGACCCCCGAGCCGGCGCCGTCGTCGACGGCCGGGTCCCCATCGGCACCGCCCTGGACGACACCCGCCTGTACGTCCTGGACGGGCGCGGCCGCCCCGTGCCGCAGGGCGCCGTCGGCGAACTGTGCATCGGCGGTACCGGCGTGGCCCGCGGCTACCTCGGCCGGCCCGGCCTGACCGCGCGGCAGTTCACCCCCGACCCGTACGGCGCCCCGGGCGCCCGGATGTACCGCACGGGCGACCTGGCCCGGCGGCGCCCCGACGGCACCGTCGACTACCTCGGCCGCAGCGACCAGCAGGTCAAGATCCGCGGCCACCGGATCGAGCCGGGCGAGATCGAGGCCGAACTGGCCCGCAGCCCGCGGGTCGGACACGCCGCGGTGCTGGTACGCGAGGACACCCCCGGCGAGCAGCGCCTGGTCGCCTACGTGGTGCCCTCGGAGGGTCAGGTGGCGGACCCGGCGGAGCTGCGCCGGGCCCTCGCCGACCGGCTGCCCGCGTACATGCTGCCCTCGGCGATCGTGTCGCTCGCGGCGCTGCCGGTGACGCCGAACGGCAAGCTGGACCGGCGCGCGCTGCCCGCGCCCCCCGAGGACGGGGTGCTCCGGGCCGAGTTCGCGGCGCCGGCGACCGCGACCGAGGAGCTCGCCGCGGCCGTGTGGGGCGAGGTGCTGGGCGCCGGGCGGATCGGCCGCCAGGACGACTTCTTCGCCCTCGGCGGCCACTCACTGCGGGCCACGCGCGCCGTGTCGCGGCTCGGCGCCCGCCTGGGCACGGGCGTGCCGCTGCGGCTGCTGTTCGAGCACCCCACGCTGGAGCGGTTCGCCTCGGCGCTCGACGCCCTGCGCGGCGACGGCCCCGACGCCGCCGCGCCGCCGACCGCCGTCACCGCGATCGGCGCCCGGCCGGCCGGGGAGCCCGCGCCGCTGTCGTTCGCGCAGCAGCGGCTGTGGTTCCTGGACCAGCTCCAGCCCGGCCGGCCCGACTACAACATTCCCGTCGCGGCCCGGCTGCGGGGCGCGCTGGACGCCGACGCGCTGGACGCCGCGCTGTGCACGGTGGTGTCCCGGCACGAGGTGCTGCGCTCGCGGATCACCGAGGGCCCGTCAGGCCCCGTACAGGTCGTCGAGGCCCCGGAGATCTTCGTCCCCGTCCGCACCGACCTGGGGGACCTGCCCCGCGAGGAGGCCCGTTCGCGGGCGCTCGGCCTGGCCCACGCCGACGCCGCCGCGCCCTTCGACCTGGGCTCGGCGCCCCTGCTGCGGGCCCGCGTGGTGCGGGTCGCGGACGACGAGCACCTCCTCGTCCTGGTCCTGCACCACACCGTCGGCGACGGCTGGTCGATGCCGGTGCTGTGGCGGGAGCTGTCCGGGGCCTACGCGGCCCTGCGCCGCGGCGAGCGTCCGGTGCTGGCGGAACTGCCGGTCCAGTACGGGGACTTCGCGTACTGGCAGCAGCGCCGGCTGGCGGACGGCGAGGCCGACGCGGGCATCATGCACTGGCGGGCGGCCCTCGGCGGGCTCCCGGCCCTGGAGCTGCCCACCGACCGGCCGCGGCCGCAGGTGCGCTCCGGCGCGGGCGACGCCTTCGTCTTCGAGGTCCCGGCCGAGCTCGCCCAGCGGCTCGGCGCGCTGGCCCGGGAGCGCGGCGCCACCCTCTTCATGGTGCTGCTGGCCGGCTTCCAGGCGCTGCTGGCCCGCTACACGGGCCAGGTCGACATCGCGGTGGGCTCGCCCATCGCGGGCCGCGACCGCACCGAACTGGAGCCGCTCGTCGGCTTCTTCGTCAACACCCTGGTGCTGCGCACCGACCTGTCCGGTGACCCGGCCTTCGGTGAACTGCTGGGGCGGGTGCGCCGGACCGCGCTGGCCGCGTACGAGCACCAGGACGTTCCCTTCGACCGGCTGGTGGAGGAGTTGCGGCCGGAGCGCGACCTCAGCCGCAACCCGCTCTTCGACGTGCTGTTCCAGCTCCATCCCGAGCAGCTCGCCGCCCTGCCGCTGGACGGTGTGGAGGTCGAGAGCCTCGACACCTCCAACGGGACGGCCAAGTTCGACCTCAGTCTCGCGATGACCGAGCACCCCGGCGGTCTGACCGGCACCGTCCAGTACGCGACGGACCTCTTCGACCGGGCCACCGTCGAGCGGTTCGGCGCCCACTACCTGCGGCTGCTGGCCGGTGCGGCCGAGACCCCCGACGCGCCGCTGTCCCGACTGGACGTCCTGTCCCCGCGGGAACACGCCGCCCTGCTCGGGGAGGGCCCGGGGGGACAGGACGTGCCGACGGCCGGGACCCTGCACTCCCTGGTGGCGGAACAGGCCCGGCTGCGGCCGGACGCCCCGGCCGTGACCTGCGAGGGCCGCACCATCGGATACGCGGAGCTCGACGCGGCCGCCAACCGGCTGGCCCACCGTCTGCGGGAGCTCGGCACCGGCCCCGAGACCCGGGTGGCCGTACTGGCCGGCCGGGACCCGCGGATGCTGGTGTGCGTCCTCGCGGTGCTGAAGGCCGGCGGCGCCTACGTGCCGCTCGACCCGGGACACCCGGCCGAGCGGGTCCGTACGGTCCTCGCCGACAGCGGCGCCCACCTGGTGCTGACGGCGGGCCTGCCCGCCGGCCCGCCCACGGACCTGACCGGCGACGTACCGGTCCTGGACCTGGACGCCGAGCAGCACGTGGTGGACACGCTGCCCGCCACGGAGCCGCCCGTCGTGGCCTCCCCCGCGCACCTGGCCTATCTGCTGTACACCTCCGGGTCCACCGGCCGCCCCAAGGGCGTGGCCGTCACGCACGGCGCCATCACCGGCTACCTGGCGGCGCTGACCGCCACCTTCGGGCTCGGTCCCCAGGACGCGGTGCTCGCCCGTACCGCGCTGACCTTCGACCCTTCCGTGCGTGACCTGTTCGCCCCGCTGACCACCGGCGGGCGGATCGTGCTGGCCTCGCAGGACGAGGCCGGGGACCCGGAGGCGCTGGCCCGGCTGCTGCACGGCGAGGGTGTGACGGCGCTGCTGTCGATCGTCCCGTCGATGCTGGAACCGCTGGTCGCCGCCGTCACCGGACCCGCGGCCGCGCTGCGGCTGGTGATGACCACCGGCGAGGCGCTGACGCCCGGACTGGCACGCGCCGCCCACACCTTGGGCGTGCCCGGCCGGCTGCGGCTGGTCAACCAGTACGGTCCGACGGAGTGCACGAACACCACCACGTACCACGTGGTGACGGACGCCGACATCGAGGCGGGCCGCATCCCCATCGGGCGGCCGCTGCCCGGCGCCCGGGTCCTCGTGCTCGGCGAACACCTCGAACCGCTCCCCCGGGGCGCGATCGGTGAGCTGTTCATCGCCGGACGCGGGGTGGCCCGCGGCTACCTGGGCGATCCGGCGCGCACCGCCGAGGCCTATCCGCCGGACCCGTACGGGCCGCCCGGCGCGCGCATGTACCGCACCGGCGACCTGGCGCGACTGCGCTCCGACGGGGTGCTGGAGTTCCACGGCCGCCGGGACAACCAGGTCAAGGTCCGGGGCCACCGGATCGAACTGGGCGAGGTGGAGGCCGCGTTGCTGCGTCATCCGGACGTGGCCCGGGCCGTGGCCGCCGCGCACGGCGAGGGCGCCGACCGGCTGCTCGCCGGGTACGTGGTGTGGCGGGAGGGCGGCGGTGATCCGGCCGCCGTGCTGGACTTCGTCCGCACGGCCCTGCCGACGGCGATGGTGCCGTCCGCGCTGGTGGTGCTGGACGCGCTGCCGCTGACCCCGAACGGGAAGACCGACCGCCGGGCGCTGCCCGCGCCGGAGGCCGGCACGACCGGCGGGCACCGGGCGCACGTGGCGCCGCGCACCCCGCTGGAGCGGACGGTCGTCGAGGTCTGGGAGGAGGTGCTCGGCGAGGGCCCGATCGGTGTCCGTGACCACTTCTTCGAGCGCGGCGGGCACTCCCTGCGCGCCACCCGGGTCATCTCCCGGCTGCGCGCCCTGCTGGACCTGGACATCCCGATGCAGCTGCTCTTCCGGCACCCCGTGGCCGAGGACCTGGCCCGGGCGCTGGCCTCACCGGTCGCCGCGGACGCGCCGGGAGCGACGATCCCCGCGCTGCCCGAGGGGCCCGGCCCGCTGTCCTTCGGGCAGCAGCGGCTGTGGCTGCTGGACCGGCTCCAGCCGGGCCGGCCCGACTACAACATGCCCGGCGCCGTACGGCTGACCGGGGAGCTCGACACCGCCGCCGCCCTGGGCGCGCTGACGGACGTCGTCGCCCGGCACGAGGTGCTGCGCTCCCGGATCGAGGAGACCGGGGAAGGCGGCGACGAGGGGGCCTTCGCGGCCCGCGCCGTGCCCGAGCCGGCCTCCCTGTTCGCCCCCGACTTCACCGACCTCTCGGAGCTCGGTGCGCCGGCGGCCGAGGAGCGGGCGCGCGAGCTGGCCGCGCACGACGCCGCGCTGCCCTTCGACCTGACGGCAGCGGGCCCGCTGCGGGCCCGGCCGGTGCGGATCGCGGCGCGGGAGCACCTGCTGGTGATCGTGGCCCACCACATCGCCTTCGACGGCTGGTCGGTGGGGGTGTTCTGGCGGGAGTTCTTCGCCGCCTACCGGGCCCGCACCGTCGAAGGGTCCGAGCCGCTGCCGGAACTCGACGTCTCCTACCGTGAGTTCGCCTCCTGGCAGCGCGACCGCCTCGGCGACGACGCCCTCGCGGACACCCTGGGGTACTGGCGCGGGCGCCTCGGCGGCCTGGCCCCGCTGGACCTGCCCACCGACCGGCCCCGGCCGGCCACCCCGTCCGGGCGCGGCGAGCAGTTCTCCTTCGAGCTGCCCGAGCCGCTGCTGCGGCAGCTGCGCGACCTGGGGCGCCGGCACGACGCCACGCTGTTCATGGTGCTGCTGGCGGGCTTCCAGGCCCTGCTGGCACGCTGGTCGGGCGGCGAGGACGTGGCCGTGGGCTCCCCCATCGCCGGCCGCGACCGCACCGAACTGGAGCCGCTCATCGGCTTCTTCGTCAACAACCTGGTGCTGCGTACCGACCTGTCCGGCGACCCGGCCTTCGGCGAGCTGCTGGACCGGGCGCGGGAGACGGCGCTGGGCGCCTACGCCCATCAGGAGGTGCCGTTCGAGCGTCTCGTGGAGGAGGTGCGGCCGGAGCGCGACCTGAGCCGCAACCCGCTGTTCCAGGTGATGCTGGTGCTCGACGAGGAGGCCGCCGCACCGCCCGCGCCGGCCGGCCTGGACGTCGAACCGCTCTCGCTGGCCAGCGGTGCCTCGAAGTTCGACCTCTCGCTGTACTTCGTCGAGGAGGAGGGCGCGCTGCGCGGTGAGGCCGTGTTCGCCACCGACCTCTTCGACCGGGCGACCGTCGAGCGCATGACCTCGGCGCTGACCGAACTGCTGACGGCCGCGGTGGCCGATCCCACGACCCCGCTGGGCGCCCTGCCGCTGATGGGTCCGGCCGAGGAGCGCCGGATCCTGGGTGAGGGCATCGGCTCCCTCGAGCCCGCCGCCGACCGGCCGCTGCCCGTGCTCGTCGGCGAGCAGGCCTCCCGTACGCCGCGGGCGGTCGCCGTGGACGACGGCGACCGGAGCCTGACGTACGCCGGGCTGTGGAAGGTCTCGGGCCGGCTGGCCCGGGAGCTGACCCGCCTCGGCGTCGGCCCGGAGGCCGCGGTGGCGGTCTGCGCGGAGCGCTCCGTGCTGCTCCCCGCGGCGCTGCTGGGCGTGCTGCGCTCCGGCGGCCTGTACGTGCCCGTCGACCCCGGCTATCCGGCCGACCGCATCGGCTACATGCTCGCGGACAGCGGCGCCCGGGTCATGGTGGTGTCCGGGCCGTCCGGCCCCGCGCAGGCCCCGGACGGGGTCACCGTGGTGGACCTCGACGCCCTGGCCGCGGACGGGAGCGCGCCGGCCGACCCCGCACCCGTGCGGCTGGAGCCGGAGCAGCTGGCGTACGCCCTCTACACCTCGGGCTCGACGGGACGCCCGAAGGGGGTCACCGTCCCCCACCGGGCGCTGGCCAACTTCACCCGGGACATGGTCCGCAGGCTGGAACTGACGGCCGGTGACACGGTCGCGGCCGTCACCACCGCCTCCTTCGACATCGCCGTGCTGGAGCTCCTGGTCCCGCTCGTGTGCGGAGCGACCGTCCGGGTCGTCGACCGCGAGACCGCGCGGGACGGCACCCTGCTCGCCAAGGAGCTGGACGCGGCGCCGGTCACGGTCGTCCAGGCCACTCCGGCGACCTGGCACCAACTGATGGAGTCGGGGTGGCGGGCGCCGCACGTACGGGCGCTGTGCGGCGGCGAGGCGCTGCCGTCGGCTCTGGCGGAGCGGATGCGTACGGCGCTGGGCACCGTCCGGAACGTGTACGGGCCGACGGAGACCACCGTCTGGTCGACGGCGCACCGGCTGTCCGGCCCCGTCGGCGACGGGCCGGTGCCCATCGGCACGGCGCTCGCCAACACCCGGCTGCACGTACTGGACGCGGGCCTGCGGCCGGTGCCGGTGGGTGTGTTCGGCGAGCTCTACATCGGCGGTGACGGGGTGGCCCGCGGCTACCACGGACGGCCGGGCCTGACCGCGGACCGGTTCGTACCCGATCCGTACGGGGCGGGCGAACGGCTGTACCGCACCGGTGACCTCGTACGCCGGCTCGCGGACGGCACGCTGGAGTACCGGGGCCGGGCCGACGGGCAGGTGAAGGTGCGCGGCCACCGCATGGAGCTCGGCGAGATCGAGTCCGCGCTCGCCCGCCACCCGCGGGTGCTGGCGGCGGCCGTGGCCGTCCACGGCTCGGGGGTGGACGCCGTCCTGGCCGGTTACGTGACGTGGCGGGACGAGGAGGGCGACGTGCGCGAGCTCGGCGACTTCCTGCGCCAGGACCTCCCCGAGTACATGGTCCCGGCGGTCCTCACCGCGCTGGAGCGACTCCCGCTCACCCCGAACGGCAAGCTCGACCGCAAGGCGCTGCCCGCGCCGTCGGCGGACGCGGCGCGCGGCGGGGGCGCGGGCCGGATCGCCCCGCGCGATACGACCGAGCTGCGGATGGCGCGGCTGTGGGAGCAGACCCTGGGCACGGCCCCGATCGGGGTGCGTGACGACTTCTTCGCGCTCGGCGGCCACTCGCTCAAGGCGTTCGCCCTGATGGCGGCCGTGCGCCGGGAGTTCGGGGTGGAGCTGCCGCTGAACCTGGTGTTCCGTCGGCGCACCGTGGAGCTGCTGTGCGAGGCGCTGCCGGACGCGGGGGCGGCCGCCGCCAGGCTGCTGGTCCCGCTGGCCGACGGTGACCCGTCCAGGCCTCCGCTGGTCCTCGTCCACCCGCGGGGCGGCGATGTCGTCTGCTACCGGGACCTGGTGCGGGACCTGTCCGCCCGTCCCGGGGGCGACCGGAGGATCCTCGGTCTGGAGTCGGTGGGCTACAACACCGACGAGAGGCCGCTGGAGACGGTGCCCGAGATGGCCGAGCGCTACCTGGCCGCCCTGCGCGAGGAGCAGCCGCACGGCCCGTACGTGCTGGCCGGCTGGTCGTTCGGCGGGACGGTGGCCTACGAGATGGCCGCCCGGCTGGAGGCCGCCGGCGAGGAGGTCGCCTTCCTCGGCCTGATCGACACGGCCGCGCCGGGGGCGGCTCCCGGGAACCGGGCCGGTACGGCTGCGGGGCCGGGTGATCCGGACCTGCTGCGGTACGGCATCGCCGCCGGGATCGACGCCGACTCGGCGCGCGAACTGGGCGAGGAGGAACTGCTCGACGTCCTGGTGCGCCGGGGCCGCGCGGAGGGCACCCTCCCCCGTACCGCCCCCACGGAGGCCCTGCGCAGGGTGCTGCGGGTCGCCGAGGCGAACGGAGCGGCCTCCGCCGCCTACCGCACCGGCGCCGTCCTCGCCGTGGGCCTGCACCTCTTCACCGTCGACGAGCGGCACCCGGAGCTCGGGACCCCGCTGGTGGACGCGGCGGCCTGGCATGCGCGCACCGCGGGCGACGTCGTGCGAGCGGCGGTCCCGGGCAACCACCACGACCTGGTGGACCCGCCGCACTGCGCCGCGCTGGCCGGGCTGCTGGCCACGGCCCTGCCCTCCTGACCCGCTCCACCCGCTCCCCCGCTCCACCCAGCTCCACCACCAACCCTTCCGCATTCCTGATCCTTCGAGGAGAACACCATGAACGACGCGTCCCCGCAGCAGTACCTGGTCGTGGCCAACGACGAGGAGCAGTACTCCCTCTGGGAGGCCGGCCGGCCCGTCCCGCTCGGCTGGCACGACCAGGACGTACGCGGCACCAAGGAGGAGTGCCTCGCGCACATCGAGCGGGTGTGGACCGACATGCGCCCGCTCAGCCTCCGCGTGAGCATGGCCGGCTGACCCGACGATCCCCGGGCACCACGCCGCCCGGCAGACCCCACCGCGGGCTGCCGGGCGGCGCGGCGGTGCCGGAAGGAACCCGTATGACCAGCTCGTACCCCGGCGGCTCCGCGTCTTCGCGCCGCCGCACCCCGCTGGGCGCCCTGGTGGCGGCCTCCGGGATCTCCTCGCTCGGCATGGCGGCGACCCTGGTCGCCGTGCCCTGGTTCGTCCTGCACAGCACCGGCAGCGGCACCCGGACGGGGCTCGTCGCCACCGCCGAGGTGCTGGGGCTGCTGTGCTCCGCGGTGCTCGCGGGTCCGGTGGTCGACCGACTGCCCGTCCGTGCGACCAGCGTCGGGGCGGATCTGCTGACGGCCGCGGCGATCGGCCTGATCCCACTCCTGCACGCCTGGGGCGCCTTGCCGCTGCCCGTCCTGATCGTCCTGGTCTTCCTGGTCGGGGCGGCCCGCGGCCCGTCCGACACCTCCAAGCAGCTGCTGCTGCCGGGCGCGATGGAACGCGCGGGCGTGACGGCGGAGCGGGCCACCGGAGCGGTCGAGGGGGCCCGCCGGATCGGCATGATGGCGGGCGCACCGCTGGCCGGCCTGCTCATCTCGACCGTCGGCCCCGTGCGCACCCTGTACGCGGACCTGGCGGCGATGGCGTCGTGCGCCCTCGTCGTGGCGGTCCTGGTACCGGCGACGGCCCGTCCGCGCCCGGTCGGGGACGGGCAACCGCGCGGTTCCTATACGCAGGAACTGCGTTTCGGAATCGCGCAGTTGCGCAGGGACCGGCTCCTGGGCGCGATGGTGGGGGTCCTGATGCTGACCAATGCCCTGGACGGGTCACTGAACGGCGTGCTCTACCCGGCGTACGGCACCCAGGTGCTGCGCAGCAGCGCCCTGTTCGGGGCGATGGTGACCGCCATGGGAGCCGGCGCGCTGCTCGGGGCGGCCCTGTACGGCTGGGCGGGGCACCGGATGCCGCGGCGCGCGGTCTTCGTCGGGGCCTTCGTCCTGGTCGGGGCGGTGCGGTGTGCGGCGCTGGCCGCCGAGCCCCGGGCGGGGGTACTGCTGGCGGTACTGGCCCTGTCCGGCATCGGGTCGGGGATCGTGGGCCCGCTGATGATGTCGGTCGCCTACGAGCGGGTACCCGAGGCGGTACGGGGGCGGGTGTTCGGTCTGCTGGTCGCCGCCGCGCTGGCGGCGACGCCGCTGGGCATGCTCGGAGCGGGGCTCGCCCTGGACGCGGTTGGGCTGGTGCCGGCGCTGCTGGGGACGGGAACGCTGTACCTCACGGTCACCCTGGCCCCGCTGGTCTTCCCGGTGTGGCGGGAGCTCGACAGCGGGGGCCCTGCGGAGCGCGCGGAGCCGCCGGCCGAGCGGGAGCAGGAGTCTCCGGCCCCTGTAGGCGCGGGAATCATGTCTGAATAAACCTGATCCATCCGCTTATGCGGCCCCTCACCATCGCGCCAGGCAGCTTGATGAGCAGTCTGATCGAGCACCGAGGGGCCTTCTGCACGGCAAGGTTGGTCCTGCACCGACCGGCGCGGACGGCCCACGAAGTGGCCCGCGCCCGGACCAGACCGCTCGTATTACTGGGGATCCCATGCTCAAGCGTTACGTCTTCGCCCTGTCCGTAGCCGCGTCCGCGCTGCTGCTGCCCGCAGCCGGTGCCGCGCAGGCCGCCGACGGCGACCCGGCCACGACCACCGTGACGACCACCACCGGGGGCGAGGGCGCCACGACCACCCAGACGCCGCGTCAGATCGTCATGCCCAACGGCCGGGTGGTGACGGTCGGCACCACGCCGGGCACCCGGAACCGCGACACGACCGACAGCTCCTGGGGTGGCTGACCCCACCGGCCCGTAGGGGCCGTCGAAAAGGGGGGAGGGAGGAGCGCGATGCGCTCCTCCCTCCCCCTTTTCACCTCTCGCGCCGTCAATCGCCCTTGCTGCCCAGGCAGATGACCACGTACCGGGCCTGCGGAACTCCGACGCGTCGACGCGACCAGCCGGCCGGTACGTACAGCAGTTCGCCGGGCAGCAGCCGGCACTGGAAGGACTCCGGCCGGCCGCTCTCGCCGGTCCCGGCCAGCTGCCAGGTCACGGCGCCCGCGATCTGATGGATCAGCAGGTGCTCCCGGCCCCCGGACTGCCGGGTCCAGGCCGCGTCCACACCGATGCCCGGGTCGGCCCCGGCCGTCTCCACCCGGTCCAGCCGCACGGACAGGCCCGTCAGCGAGGCCAGTTCGGCGGTGAACCGGTCCACCTGCGCCGGGCACACATCGCCGGCCGCCGAGCCCGCCCCGGTGTCGTCGGCATCCTCGGCCTCGTCGACCTCTTCGGTGTCGATGGCGTCGTCACCGTCGTCGACACCGAACGCCGGGTTGTCGTGCTCGGGCCACAGCACACCCGGCGCCCGGCCCAGGTGGACCGAGAGGAACAGGAGGATCTCCCGCAGGTGCGGGGCCTCCCGTTCCCAGGCTTCATCCGGCATGTCCATCACGCGCCCCTCTTGTTCGGCGGCTCCACAGCTCCCATCCCAGCAGCATGCGACACGCCCGCCGACCGCGACAGACACGAAAACGCGTGACACCAGCTCAGGAAGGCTGTACCGGCTCGCCGTCCGCCTCGCCCTCCGGGTCCAGCAGTCCGCGTGCGGCGGCGGCCACACCGGCCTGGAAGCGGCTGCCCGCACCCAGCTCCTGCATGATGTCGGCGATGTGGCGCCGGGCGGTGCGCAGCGACATCCCCAGGCGACGGGCGATGGCCTCGTCCTTCAGCCCTGCCGCCAGCAGCCGGATGATCGTCTCGTGGATCTCCCGGGCCACCTCCTCGAGCCCCTGGCCCGCGGCGGGCGAGAACGGGGAGGCCAGGTCCCAGGTCTGGTCGAAGATGTTGCACAGGTAGTCGACGGTCGACGGCTCGCGGATCACCACGGCGCCCCAACTGCCGTCGGAGACCGGGATGAAAGCCAGTTCCCGGTCGAAGGCGATGAGCCGGCCGAACAGTTCGTGCGCGGTGCGGTACTGCGCCCCCAGTACGGACGTGGCCGCGACGTAGGCCTGACTCGGCCCGTTGAAGCGGGCCGTGTGGTGGTAGAGGGTCCGGATCGAGATCCCCCGCTGGAGCATCGTCTCGTCCCGCCGCAGCGCCTCCTGCATCGCCTCCGGCACCCTGCTGCCGCCCCCGGGCTGCGAGCTGAGCATCTCGGTCGTGCAGTTGAGGGAGGCCCGGTTGAGTGCCCCGCGCACGTCCTCCAGGCTCTCCAGGACCTCCAGCGACTCCCCCGTGGAGCGGCGGCCCAGATAGTGCGGCAGGAAGCGGCCCAGGTCCTCGCGGATCCCGCTGATCGCCCGCTGCTGGTCGCGGATCTGCGCCTCCAGAGGCGCGACGAGTTGCTCGGCTGCCGTGTCCGGGGCCACCGCGAAGGCGACCGTCGGGTCGACCGGGCTCACGTGCAGCAGGCGTGAGGCGCGCAGGCGGGACACGCTGCGCCGGACCTCGTCCGCCTCGCGCCCCGTACCGGCGGCCACCGCGTCCACGTCCACCGTGCGGTGTTCGAGCACCCAGCCGTAGATATCGATGTCAACATCGGCGTCGTTCGGATTCGGCACCACGTCAGATGTCTGCATTGCCCCACTTTGCCTTTTTCGCCCCTGGTCGCTTTACTGCCAGGCACTTTGGTGAGGTGCCCGCCCCCTGGCGCCAGGATAAGCAGGACGAAAGGCTGGACCCCACGAACAGCAGCGGGTGTCCGGCCACTTCAGGCCCCGGACGTCCGAAACGGTGCGATCACGCCCAAAGTGATCGCACCGCCACCGGGGGTGCCGAGCCCCGCCGCTCCCCTTCTCCTTCGATCCGGAATCCGGAGCCCCACATGCTGCACACCACGCTCACCGCCCGCTCGCCGGAGCTGCCCGCCCTGACCCCCCGCGAGCAGGAGGTCCTCGCCTACCTCGCGCAGGGGGACACCTACCGGATGATCGCGTGCCGGATGGGGCTGAGCCCGCACACGGTCGACACCTACCTGCGCCGGCTGCGCAGCAAGACCGGCGCGGTGAACCGGACCCAGCTCACCCACATCGCCTTCCGGATGGGCTACTGAACCGACCGCACGCCCGTGGCCCCGGCCTCGGCCCCGCCCACCGGGGCATCGTCCTCGAACGTGCGCATCCGCCGCAGCGGGGAGCAGAGCAGGACCAGCGGGGCCGCCGACAGGGCCGCGGCGCACACCCACAGCGCGTCCCGCACGCCAAGGAGCTCACCGAGGAGTCCCGCCAGCAGGCCGCTCAGGGGCAGTACGCCCCACACCAGGAAGCGCATGGTGGCGGTCATCCGGCCGAGCAGGTGCGGCGGGCAGACCGTCTGCCGGTAGGTGACCTGGCAGATGTTGTACAGGGTGACGCCGGCCGACTGGACGAGCGAGCCGAGCACGAACAGGCCGATCCGCCAGTCCTTGTCCGCCAGCGGGAGCAGCAGCCCGAAGGGCATGGTCACCAGCAGGGACAGCCACGTGAGCCGGGCCGCGCCGACGGCCCGGGTCACCCGGTCCGCGGCGGTGGCGGCCAGCACCGAGCCGATCGTGGCCGTCGTCAGCACCCATCCGACGGCCGCGGGCGGCAGCCCCACGGTCCGGGTCAGGAAGAGCACCTCGATGGCCATCACCGCGCTGAGGAACAGGTTCACGGCGGCCGTGTTCAGGGCGATGAGCCGCAGGATCCGGTGACTCAGGACATAGCTCAGCCCCTCGCGGATGTCACGCAGCAGGTGCCGGCGCGGGGCCGGTTCCGGCTTCTCCTCCCGGGCCTTGATCCGGCCCAGCAGGACCACGGAGACCAGTGAGGTGACGGCCTGGCCGGCCAGCGTCCCGGCCGCGCCCAGCAGTTGCACCAGGAAGCCGGCGATGCCGGGGCCGGCGAACTCGGCCCCCGAACGCACGGTCTCCAACTTCGAGTTGCCCGCGATCAGGGTCTCCTTGCCGATGAGGCTCGGCAGATAGCTCTGATCGGCGACGTCGCCGAACAGCCGGGCGCAGCCCAGCAGCAGGGCGACCACGTACAGCAGCGGCATCGAGTGCAGGTCCAGCACGTAGGCCACCGGCAGCGCCGTCAGCAGCAGCACGCGCGCGAGGTCGGCGGCCATCATCACGCGGCGCTTGCGCATCCGGTCCACCCAGGCCCCGGCGGGCAGGCCCAGCAGCAGGAACGCCGCGTGCTCCGCGGCGGACAGCAGACCCGCCTGCATCGCCGAGGCGTCGAGGGTGAGCACCGCCATCAGCGGCAGGGCCACGTACGTGATGCTGCCGCCCAGCTCGTTGCAGATGTGCGAGGACATGAAGAGACGGAAGTCCCTGCGCTGCCGGAGCTCCACGGCCTGACCGGTCTCGGAGGACTCGTCGGTGGTGACGGACACGGGTGCGTTCCTTGTCTGCTCGCGGACGGGGTCCGCGGGGTGCGGGTTCATCGGAGGGCGGGCGCGGGCAGCGCCTTGGGGTCGAGCTTGCCGCCCGGGGTACGGGGCAGCCGCTCCATCAGTGTCACCACGGCGGGTACGAGGTACCCGGGCATGGTGGCCAGAAGGTGACGGCGCAGTTCGTCCGGGGTGAGGGTGCTGCCGACCGTGACGGCGGCCCAGGCGGCGAGCTGCGGTCCGTCGGCCGCCGCGACGGCGCGCACGACCACGTCGACGACGTCGGGGTGGGCGGCCACGGCCGCCTCCACCTCCTTGAGTTCGACGCGGTGGCCGCGGATCTTGACCTGGTCGTCGGCGCGCCCGAGGAAGACGAGCGGGCCGCCGGGAGCGCGGGTGACCCGGTCGCCCGTGCGGTACATGCGGCCGCCCGGGGCGTCGGCGAAGGGGTCGGCGACGAACCGCTCGGAGGTCAGGCCCGGCCGGCCGTGGTAGCCGCGCGCCAGGCAGGAACCCGCCAGGTACAGCTCGCCCGCTGCGCCGGGGGGCGCCTCGCGCAGTTCCTCGTCGAGGACGTACGCCCGTACCCCGGCCAGGGGTTCGCCGAGCGGGATCAGCTCGTCGCCGGTGAAGGCGGCGAGTTCGGCCGGCGCCGGCTCGTAGGAGGTGGCGGTGATCGTTGACTCGGTGAGGCCGTAGCAGCTGATCACCGGGGGGTGGCCGGCCGTCGTCCAGCGCGTGAGGTCCGCGGTGCGGCCCGCGTCGCTGCCGATCACCACGCGGCGCAGTGCGGACGGCAGCGGCCGGGGGGCGCGCTCCAGGTCCTTGGCCCACTGCGACCAGTACGGGGTGGGCAGGTTGACGACGCTGATCCGCTCCGCGGCCAGGAACGGCTCCAGTTCGGCGGGCGAGAGGACGTTGTCCTTGACGAAGACGGCCGCGCCGCCCGTGCACCAGGTGGGCAGGGCCTCCTCCAGGCTGACGTCGAAGGCGGGGGCCGCGAACTGCAGGACCGCGTCCCGGTCGGTCAGCCCGTAGCGTTCGGCCAGGGTGGCGACCTGTGCGGCGAGTCCGGCGTGGCCGACCGCGACGGGCTTGGGCTGCCCGGTGGATCCGGAGGTGAAGAGCACGTAGGCGAGGGACCCCGGTGCGACGTCGGCGGGCGGGACCACCGACGTGGGGGCCGCGGTCGTGGTGGACGCCCAGAAGAGCTCGCTCCCGGTGCGGCGTTGCAGCATCGCGGCGGCGTGGGTGTCCGGGGCGACCGCGTGCCGGGTGCCGGCGGCCCGCAGCAGGGTGCGCAGCCGCTCGTCGGGGGCGTCGAGATCCACCAGGAGGGGAGCCGCGCCGGCGTACCAGATGCCCAGCAGCCCCACCGCCCAGTGGACGCCGCGGCGCACCCCCAGGAGCACCGTGTCCTCCGGCCCGGCGCCGGCCGCGCGGAGTTCCTCGGCCACCGCGCGTGCCCGGCGGTCGAACTGGCGGTACGTCAGCTCGCCCTCGGGTGCGCGGACCGCGGTGGCCTCGGGTGTGAGCCCCGCCCGGTGCGCGATGCGCAGGGGCACGGGGGTGGTCTCGGTCGGGCTCATGGTGGTGGTGTCTCCTGGGGGTGCGGTCGGGCTCTTCGCGGCGGGGTCGGACTTGGTCGGACCGGGTGGGGCCGGTTACGCCCGCTCACGGGAGCGGGGGCGCAGCGCGGGGCGGGCGGGGGCGGTGGTGGCCCCGGCCAGGCGGGCGGCGATGCCCGCGGGGGTGGGCGTCTCGAAGAGATCGCGGATGCCCAGCCGTACGCCGAGTTCGGTGCCGATGCGGCCGGCCAGCCGGCTGGCGAGGAGCGAGTGGCCGCCGTGGGCGAAGAAGTCGTCGTCCATCCCGGCCTCCTGGAGGCCGAGGACGGAGGCGAAGATCTCGCAGACCGTCTTCTCGGTGGGGGTGGCGGGCAGGCGTCCGGCGGGGCGGTGCACGGTGGCCGGGTCGGGGAGCGCTTTGCGGTCGAGCTTGCCGTTGACGGTGAGCGGGAACTGCGGCAGGTGCAGGAACAGCGACGGGACCATGTAGTTGGGGAGGTTGCGGCCCAGTTCCGTGCGGACCTCCTCGGCGGTGGGCGTACCGGTGAAGTAGCAGACGAGCCGCTGCTGGCCCGCGTGGTCGCGGTCGACGGCGACGACGGCCTCGCCGACGCCGGGCACGGCGCGCAGCGCGGTCTCCACCTCGCCCAGTTCGATGCGGTTTCCGCGGACCTTGACCTGGTGGTCCTGGCGGCCGAGGAAGTCGAGCTGGCCGTCGGTCCGCATCCGGGCGAGGTCGCCGGTGCGGTACATGCGGCTGCCGGGCACGGCGGAGAACGGGTCGGGGACGTAGCGCTCGCTGGAGCGGCGCGGGTCGCGCAGGTATCCGGGGCCCACGCCGGTGCCGCCGATGAAGAGCTCGCCGGGCACACCGGGCGGTACGGGGGCGAGTGCGGCGTCCAGCAGGTAGAGGGAGTTGTTGCGCAGCGGGCGTCCTACGGGCAGCCGGCCGTGTTCCAGCTGGGCGTGCACGTCGGGGCCGATGAAGGCGTGCGTGTTGTCGTCGGAGCACTCGGTGAGGCCGTAGGCGTTGACGATCGCGGCCTGCGGGTGGCGCGCGTACCAGCGGGTGCACAGTTCGGGCGGCAGCACCTCGCCGTTGACGATGAACCAGCGCAGCTCGGGCAGGGCCGGAGGCAGCACGCCGGTGTCCCACAGGTCGACGGCGGCGCGGACGAAGGAGGGCACGGTCTCCAGGACGGTGATCCCCCGGCGGGCGGCGTCGTCGAACAGGGCGGCCGGGTCCCGGGCGGTGTCCCGGGTGACCAGGTGGACCTGTCCCCCGGTGATCAGCGGGGCGAGCATCTGCCACACGGAGATGTCGAAGGTGAGCGGGGCGTTCATCACCACGCGGTCGCCTTCGCCGAGACCGAGGTCCTCCACCTTGGCCAGGAGGTGGTTGTTCATGCCCCGGCGGTGGACCATGGCGCCCTTGGGCTTGCCGGTGGAGCCCGAGGTGAAGCAGACGTAGGCGAGGGCGTCGGGTCCGCCGGCGGGCGCCGGGCGCTCGCCCGGGGCTGCGGCGGCTGCGTCGTCGATCACCAGGACGGGCAGTCCGCCGGGGACCGCGGCGGCGATCTCCTCGGCACGCGCCCGCTGTTCGGGGGCGGTCAGCAGGCGGGCGATCCCGCCGCTCGCCAGGAGGTCGGCGGTGCGGGTGACGGGGCCCTCGGGGTCGAGGGGGACGTAGGCCGCACCGGAGCCGAGGATGCCGAGCATCGCGACGGGGACGCGAGCGGTGGGCTCGCTGAGCACGGCGACCAGGTCGCCGGGGCGCACCCCGTCGGCGAGCAGGGCCAGGGCGAGGGCGTCGGCGCGGGCCACGAGGTCCGCGTAGCTCAGTTCGCGGCCGGTTTCGTCGGTGGTGGCGACGGCGTCGGGGCGGTGCCCGGCCTGCTGCCGGACGCGCTCGACGACCTCCGCGTACTCCTCGTCGCGGGCCGTGTCGTTCCATTCGACCAGGACGCGGTGGCGTTCGGCGGGCGAGAGCAGGTCCACGGTGCCCACCGGGCACGAGGGGTCCTCGGCGACGGCTTCCAGGAGCCGGGCGAGGCGTTCGATCAGGGCCTGGGCGGTGTCGCGTTCGAAGACGTCCGGCCGGTAGTCGATCTGCAGCCGCAGCCGGTCGCCGGGGATGGCGGTCAACGAGAGCGGATAATGGGCGGCGTCGTACGGGTCCACTGCGGTGACCTGGAGCCCGCCCGCGCCGAGGGCGGCGAGGCCGGCCGCGTCGACCGGGTAGTTCTGGAAGGCGACGCAGGAGTCGAAGAGCTCGCCCGCTCCCGCGAGCCGCTGGATCTCGACCAGGCCCAGGTGGTGGTGGTCGATCAGGCGCGCCTGCTCGTCCTGGAGCCGCTCGAACAGTGCGACGAGGGACTCGGCCGGGTCGATGCGTACGCGGACCGGCACGGTGTTGATGCACAGGCCCACGATGTCGGCGACTCCGGGCAGTTCGGGGTCGCGGCCGCTGACGATGGCGCCGAAGACCACGTCCTCGGAGCGGATCTGTCGGCCGAGCAGGAGTGCCCACGCGCCTTGGAGCAGGGTTCCGGAGGTGATCCGGTGGGCGCGGGCGAGGGCGCCGAGCCGTTCGGTGAGGGACTCGGGGAGGTACGTCTCCACGCGGTCGGGCAGCACCGAGCCGGGCGGCGGGGACACGGGCGCGGTTCGGGTTCCGCCGGGCAGGCCGTCCAGGGCGCGGGTCCAGGCGTCCTGGGCGGCGGTCGTGTCGCGGCTGTGGAGCCGGCTCAGGAAGGCGGAGTACGGGGTGACGGGTCCCAGGGGGGCGTCGTCGGCGTCGTGCAGGGCGAGGAGTTCGCGTACCAGGACCGGCCAGGACCAGCCGTCCATCACGATGTGGTGGTAGGTCAGCAGCAGTCGGTGGGACAACGGGCCGGTGCGGACGAGGGTGAAGCGCAGCAGCGGCGGCCGGGCGAGGTCGAAGCGGGTGGCCCGGTCCTCGGCGAGGAGGGTGTCGACGGCGGCGGTGCGCTCGCTCTCGCCGAGCCCGGACAGGTCCACCTGCTGCCAGGGGGCCCGTACGCCGCGCTGGACGACCTGGGCGGGTTCGCCGGTGGCGCGGCGCAGGAACCCGGCGCGGAGGTTGGCGTGCCTCTCCAGGACGGTGTCGGCGGCGGCGCGCAGCCGGTCCGCGTCGAGGGGGCCGTCGAGGTCGAGGAGCAGCTGGGCCACGTAGACGTCGCGTTCCTCCTCGTCGAAGAGGGCGTGGAAGAGGATTCCGTCCTGGAGCGGGGACAGGGGCAGGACGTCCTCGACCAGGGAGCGGGCGGCCGGGGCGGCGGCGGGTGCGGGGGGGGTGGACGGCGGGTGGTTCACGGCGGTGTTCCTTCGGGGGGCCGGCGGGCTGGGGGCGGCGGGGCCCGGCGGCCCCCCGCCGGGGCCCCCGCCCCGCGCCCCGGGGCCCCGGGGGGGGGGGGGGGGGGGGGCGGGCGGGGGGGCGGGGGGGGGGG
>LJCW01000185.1 GCA_001298555.1 Actinobacteria bacterium OV450 | reverse complement strand
GCGTGTATCCACCCACCTGCGCATACCTCATCCCCATGACATACCGCAGGGAATACGACCCGTCAGTAGCCACGCCGACACTACGAGTTCAACCTGAGTAGGACACGGACTTAACAGGCGTGCAGATCTTAACTGACTGGTCGGCGCTGCGGGTCTCATGAATCCTGCCGGGGGTGGTGAACTGGCGCCAGACCGAAACGGGTCATGCCTCCGGGGATTTCACGGCTCGCTGCAACATGTGGTTGCGAATGCCTGTCCGGGGGCTTGCCATGCAGCAGTCGTGGCCTGCTTTTCATCCCTGGAGTGGATACATGGAACATATCAATCTTTCGGCCCTATATGGGCCCGATGTGGCTCAGGTTTCGACAGTCTGCCAGGCGATTCGGGATCAAGGTTCTCGCGCACCCGACTCCCCCGCGCTGGTCTGGCGGGACGAGGAGATCAGCTATGAGGCACTGATTGCGAGGGCGGATCGCATCCGCCCCCAGATTCATGTCGCCGACCGCTCCCCTGTAGCGGTGCGTATGGAGCGCGGGCCGCTGCTGGTGGCTACGCTCTTCGCGGTGCTGGAGACGGGCGCGCCTTATCTTGCGCTGGCCCCGGACTGGCCCGTGCAACGCTGTCGGCAAGCCATGGCTCAGGCAGGCGCCCAGATATGCTTGCACGACGGCAGCAGTGTCGGTTCCGCCTTCCAGGATCTCCCCGGTCTAATCCTGATTGATCCAGATCGTGACATGCTGGATACGAGCTCGGGCTCGATCCAGACACCTGCTCCCGGCGATGGTTGCGCGGTCTTCTACACCTCTGGTAGCACCGGCACACCCAAGAGCGTACTCTCACCACATGCCGGTATCTTCCGGATCGCTCACGACCCGACTCTCGCGTACGACCGTACTACCCGCACCCTGCAAGCTGCTCCGCTGGGCTGGGATGCCTTCTCCCTGGAGCTGTGGGCGCCCTTGTTGCGCGGCGGAAGCTGCCTTCTGTATGATGGTGCCTATCTCTCTCCGCAGGACGTTCGGGCTGCAGTCCAGAAGTACGGCGTCAACACCCTATGGCTGACGTCCTCGCTTTTCAGTGCGTTCATCGACGACGACCCGGGGTGCCTTCAAGGGCTGCGTCTTCTGATGATCGGCGGAGAGCGGCTATCGCCACGACATGTCGCTCGGTGCCTCAAGCTGCTGCCGGACGTACGCCTCATCAACGGCTACGGGCCGGTCGAAGCCACCGTGTTCGTCTCTGCTTACGACATACCTGACGGAGCCGACACCGAGCAGGACCTCTCCATCGGCACACCAGTGGCGGGCACGACCGTATATCTGCTGGACGGCGATTATCGGATCACCAAAGCTGGGGAGCCAGGGCAGGTCGCTGCTGCGGGGGCCGGACTCGCCCTCGGTTATCTGGGGGACAGTGAGGCCACCCAGCGCTTGTTCCCGGTCCTGCCGCTCGGATCCGGCGGTGCGCCGGTCCGCGTCTACTTGACCGGCGATATAGGCCGGGTCGAGAAGGACGGGACACTCACCTTCCTTGGCAGACTCGACCGCCAAGTGAAGATCCGCGGTGCCCGGGTCGATCCGATCGAGGTGGAACGGGTCATCGAAAAGATTGCTGGTGTCTCACGCGCTGTGGTAGTCCCACTGCCACTCGATACCGCCAACAAAGAGTGCCTCGCCGCGTTCTGTACCACGGAGACCGGCGCCACGCCGACCGAGGCAGAGATACGCAGCGGCGTAGCGGAGGCTCTGCCGCCAGCGTGTGTACCGCTTTCTGTCCGCCTGCTGACGGTACTTCCGCTGACAGCGACCGGCAAGGTTGACACCCGCCAGCTGGTCGCCGACCTGCGCGGAGAATCGGAACCGGCCCCACCAGCAGAGACAGCCACTGGGCACATGAAGCTGGTCCAGGAGCTGCTCACCAGTCTCCTGGGCCACGCTGTCCCCGACGAGGAGGACCTCTTCCTGGCGGGCGCCACGTCACTGACCGCGATCCGCCTTGCCGCCCAACTGCAGAACGCATGCGGAGTGCACCTGTCCGTCGCCAAGATCATGAGTAGCCGCACCCCCGCCGGGGTCGCGCAGCTGCTCGCGAATGCCGGCAGAGCGCAGGCGGCCGCCGGATCCATCTGAACAGAACAGCCCCGGCCCGGGCCTCATTACCAGGAGACATTCCCGCCATGTACGACGTCATCGTGGTCGGCGCCCGCTGCGCGGGAGCCCCCACCGCCATGCTGCTGGCCCGGGCTGGCTACCGGGTTCTGCTGATCGACCGCGCTCGCTTTCCCAGTGACACCCTCTCTACCCACTACCTGCATCTGCCCGCCGTGCGCCAACTCGCCAAATGGAAACTACTCGACGAGCTCCTTGCCAGCGGCTGTCCGCCCATGCGCCGCACGATCTACCATGTCGCCGACGCCACCGGCCGCGAAGTGCGACTAGTCGGCAGCCCTCCGCCGCTGGATGGGCACGATGCCTCTTACGCGCCCCGGCGGTACGTCCTGGACACCCTGCTGGTACGTGCCGCCACAGCAGCCGGCGCCGAGTTCCGAGAGAACTGCGCCGTGACCGGCCTACTGCGGGACGAATCCGGCTGCGTGACGGGCGTCCGGTTCCGAACAGACGGGCAGGCCCGGGAGACGACCGAGCACGCGTCGCTTGTCGTCGGCGCAGATGGCAAGCGTTCTGCCATTGCACGTCTCGCAGGAGCCGAAGTCACCCGCCGGGACCCCCTTCTAACCTGCGCATACTACAGCTATTGGGACAAGGTGCCGACTGATTTCGAACTGCATGAGCGCCCCGGCCGCTGGGTCGGGGCACTGCGCACCCACGACGCGACGCTTGTGGCCGCCTACTTCCCCCAGAAACAGTTCCCGGCCGTACGAGCCGACGCACAGCGGGCATACCTCGAAAATATCCGTGGAACCGCACCCGAGCTGTACGAAAGGCTGCAAGGCGGAACGCAGTTGGAGCGGCTCTACGGCACGGGCGACCAGCAGAACTTCTTCCGCCGCGCCCATGGTCCGGGTTGGGTTCTGATCGGAGACGCCGCGCACCACAAGGATTCCATCACAGCGCGCGGCATTACTGACGCCTTCGCCCAGGCTCAGTTGCTTGTCGGATGCCTCGGCGAGAGCATTCAGGACCGCCTTGAGCTCAATACGGCTCTCCACCGCTTCGGTGAGTGTCGAGACGCACTGCTCGATCCCGTATACCAAGGCACCATCGTGGTGGCCCACCTCCAGGTCCAGCCAGACCGGCTGGCCCTGCTGCAGCTCATCGGCCAGGACCAGGAGTTGACTAACCGCTATTTCGCGGCGGTCGCTGGCATATTAACCGTCGAGGAACTGTATACCCCTGACCTTCTGGCCCAACTATGACTTGGACCGCGCCCCTCCTTACCCCCGGTGTGCAACCCGTCCGCCGACTCGTGATCTTCCCGCACTCCGGGGCCGGCCCCGGAGGCTACCGGCCGCTAGTAGCAACCGGACTGCCCGCGGACACTCAAATCCTAGGTGTCACCCTACCCGGCCGAGAACGCCGAATGGACGAACCCTGCGCGACGGACGTACGTCAGATCGTGCACGCCATCGCCGCGGAACTACACGGCTTCCAAGCCATGCCCACTGTCCTTTTCGGGCACAGCTTCGGGGCTCAGCTGGCCGCCGCGCTGGCCTCTGCCTGCCCCGGCCTGTGTGGCAGCGTCGTGCTCAGCGCGCACACACCCCCAGCAGACTTCCGCGCTCCGGGCAGAAGCGACGCCCTGGACCCCGCCACTATGCTGGCAACGGGCGACACCCCAGCCGATGTCCTCGACGACCCCCACCTGCATGATTGGTTACTCCACCTCCTCAGCGCCGACCTGGACCTCAACCGACAGGCTGCCGGTCTCCTCCAGGAGACAGAACTGCGCGTTCCAATTTTGGTCCTTGGCGGCGCCCACGACCCACTGGTGGACAAAAGCGCCCTCTTCGGCTGGCAACGCCACGCTGCGGCCGGTTTCCGAGCCAGGATCCTGCCCGGCGGCCACTTCTACTTCCACCAGGAACCCGCCGCACACCAAGTACGCGCCGAACTCCACACCCTGCTGGCAGACACCCCAGCGTTGGCGGAATTCACGGACCTCCGGTAAGACCCCAATTCAGATTGCCATCAACCGCGCGAATGCAGTAGCCGCCCCAACCGCACACATGCGCCCCCCAAAAAACGCCTAAGGCTCCAGAGCGCAGCACCACACTGCCCCGCTAAGGAGCCCGCTTGAGGGCGACCGCAGGCTCCTGAAACCGAAGGAGATGTCTGCCAACGTGGATTCTACGGACGGTGAGACCGTACTCTCAGAGGCGGTGACCGCCTACCAGACGGCCCTGGGCAATCGGCTAATTAGTGCTTACGCGCTGGGAAGCCTCGCCCACGGCGGCTTCAGCAGTCTGGTAAGCGACATCGACCTCGGCTTGATCATCAGCGATCCGCTCCAACCGGACGACCCAGTGAAGATCCAGACTGTCGCGGAGACAGAGAAGACAAAAGGCCCGGAGCTGCACGCACGACTGTCCGTGTTCTGGGGCACGCCGTCAACTCTACGCGGGGAAATCCCCGGCGGCCGATTTCCCGCGCTTGACCGCCTAGACCTGTTTGAACACGGCCGTCTGCTCGTGGGCATCGATAACATCCGAGACAGCCTGCCGCGACCGAGTCTTAACGAATTGACAGTAACGAGTGCCAACTTCGCTCTCGACTTTCTGTCGGACGTAAAGCCACTCGCCGCATCCGGCAATGATACGTTCGCCTCAGCGCGCTTCGACGGACATGAAGCCCTTAAAGAAATCCTCGCCCCGGACCTGCTCGTCTCCCGTGATGTACGCCGGGTGACCAAACTTGTCCTGTTCCCAGTACGCTTCCTATACACGGCTAAAACCGGCCACGTTGGCACAAACGACTTTTCTGCCAACCATTATCTCACCGATGACCGCGCGCCTGGCCGAGACCTCGTCGCCGCTGCGCTAGTATGGAGAACCAGCGAGGAATTCGATAAAGCGGCCGCCCGGGACCTTCTCGCTCGGCAGATCGTTCCACTCTACCTCTACTATATCGACGACCACATCACCCGGCTCGAGGCCCTCGGCCAAGATCGACTCGCCACCTGGTTCCGACACTGGCGAGAGCGAATACAAGACTGAGCATTTTCAACTGGGCCACTGATCGGGTGACGTGGAGGTGGCTGCGGAACGGGCAGAGCCCCACCGGTGTTGAGCGAGTTGTCTATTGAGGCGGAACTGTTGGGTTGCCTATTCGAGGGTGTAGCGGACGTGGCGGGCGTGGACGTACTCAGGTTGAACTCGTAGTGTCGGACTGGCTGATCATGGTGGAACGCATGGTCAGCCCGGTCTCGGTGAGGCAGCCGTCGATCAGCTCGGGCCGGTACTGGATCTTCTTGAGCTTGCGCTTGATGATGCGGGTGAGACTGGCGAGGTCGGCGGCGACGAAGTTCGTGATCGACCGTTTGAGCAGGGACCAGACGCCTTCGGCCGGGTTGAGGTCGGGCGCGTAGCTGGGGAGCTGGTAGATCCGCAGCCAGTCCTTGTTCTCTTCGGCGTAGTCCGCCAGCTCCCGGCGCAGGTGGACGGACAGGTTGTCCCAGCACCACACGATCGGGGTGCCGAGCTGCTGGTGGGTGGCCGTGATGAGGTCGCGGTAGTCCTGCCAGGAGAAGCTCTTCGGCTCATTCTTGCGGCCGTGGTAGACGTGCAGCTTGTAGAAGAAGTGGGTGCGGTGGCCGGGCCGGTAGCAGCTGACGCCGGCGATGTTCACGCGTCCGCGGCCCCGGCCGCGCACCCGCACGGCGGGGCGTCGGCCGCGTGGCGCCCAGGTGCGTCCCCGCGGCGGGCTCAGGGCCTGTCCTGCTTCGTCTTCGAAGCAGATGTGGGCGCCCAGGTCCGCCGCCACTCTTTTACCTCCGGCCACACCTGCTCTTTCCATACCTCGATGGAGGCCTCGTCCCGCTCGACGGCCCGACGCACCGGGACCTGGCAGCTCCAGCCGTGCCGGTGCAGCAGCTTCCACACCCCCTGCACCGTGTAGCCGACATGGAACATCCGGCCGATCAGCAGCTTGATCCGCTTCAGCGTCCACCGCTGGTCGTCCTCGAAACCGTGCAGCAGCGGACCACGCGCCAGCTCCGCCTCCAGCCTGGCCCACTGCTCCGCGGACAGCCTCTCCACCGACACCGGCCCCCTCGAGCGCAGGGCCTCCACCCCGCCCGACTCCCACACCCGCCGCCACCGCAACACCGAGCGATCGGTCACCCTCAGCACCCGGGCGATCTCGGCCGTGGTCTCCCCACGTGCGAACCGCTCGGCCGCCCCCAGCCTCAACCGCTCACGCGCCGCCTGCTCCTCGGGCGTGTATCCACCCACCTGCGCATACCTCATCCCCATGACATACCGCAGGGAATACGACCCGTCAGTA
>LJCW01000184.1 GCA_001298555.1 Actinobacteria bacterium OV450 | reverse complement strand
ACTGGACGCCGACCGCGGCGGGCCGTACGAGCATGCCCCGCCAGCGCGAGGAGCTGGTGGCCCACTACTGGCAGCGGTTCTGCGTCAAGAACGACACCATCGGCTTCTTCGGACCCGTCGGCTGGGGCCGCTGGGACCTGGCCACCGACGGGGTGCGCGTCGACCCCGGCACCGGCGGTTTCCTCGCCGACTCACGGGTCTACTTCGCCAGCTGGGCCATCGACGCGCTGGCGAAGTCGCTGAACGCCGATCCGGCGCTGCGGGCGTGGATACCCCCGCGCCGGGTGTCCTTCGTCCGGGCCGAGGGCCTGTCCGTGCACCTGCCGGGCCGCCCTGCGCAGCCCATCGGCGAGGGTGCCCGCGCCGTACTGGACCTGTGCGACGGGACCCGTCCGGTGGCCGGGATCGCCGCGGAGCTGGGGATCCCGGTGGCGGAGGCGACCGAGACGGTGCAGTGGCTGGTGGGCAGGCGGTGGGTGCACTGGCGCCTCGACGTGCCGACGGGCACCTACCCGGAGCGGGAGCTGCGGGCCGTCCTGGAGCGGATCGGCGATCCGCGGCTGCGGGAGCCGGCCCTGGAGAAGCTGGCCGTCCTGGAGCGGGGCCGGGACGCCGTCCGGGCGGCCGGACTGGACGCCGAGGCGCTGACCGGGGCGATCGGCGCCCTGGAGGCCGACTTCGCGGCGCTGACCGCCACCGACGCGCAGCGGTCCAAGGGCGCGCGGACCGCGCCGTGCCGGGGCCTCGTGTACTCGGACGCCCGGCGGGCGGCGACGGCGACCCTGGGCACCGCCCTGCTGGACGAACTGACGCCGCTCGCACAGTGCCTGACCGCGGCGCGCTGGATGACGAACCGCTTCGCCGAGCGGGTGGTGACCCGGCTGCGCGAGGTGTACGAGCGGCTGAGCGCGGCCGGTCCGGTGGACCTGGGCGCGATGTGGCTGGGCTGTCTGCCGTCCCCGTATCCGGAGGCGGGCCGGGACCTCGACGCCGTCCAGGCGGAGCTGCGGGCCAAATGGGCGCGGATCCTGGCGGTGCCCGAGGGGGCGCGCCGGGTGCGGGTGTCGTCGGCGGCCATCGCGGAGCGGGTGCGCGCGGAGTTCGAGGAGCCCGGCGCGGGCTGGTCGCTGGCCCGCTACTTCAGCCCGGACGTGCTGCTGCTCGCCGAGAACGCGGAGGCGGTGGCACGCGGGGACTTCGAGATGGTGCTGGGCGAGATGCACAGCGCGCTCAACACGATGGGCGCCTCCCTCTTCGTCCACCAGCATCCCGACCGCGACGAGCTGATCGCGGAGACCACCCGCGACTTCCCCGGGCCGCGGCTGCTGCCGATGCTGCCCAAGGAGCTGCCGCTGAAGTGGTCGACGCGCAGCAGGCCTTCGCTGGACCGGCCGCAGGACTACTACGTCTCGCTGGTCGACGACACCGGCGATCCGCACCGCCCGCGCACCGTCCTGTGCGCCGACGTCGCGGTGGAGGACCGGGACGGCCGGCTGACGGCGGTGCTGCCCGACGGGGCCGCGTTCGACCTGCTCGACGTGTACGCGAACACCCTGACCCAGCGGGTCATGGACCGGTTCACGCTGCGGCCCGAGGGCGACCACACGCCGCGGATCAGCATCGACAAGATGGTGGTGGCGCGCGAGACGTGGTCGTTCCCGGCCTGCGAACTCGACTTCGCCGAAGAGAAGTCCGAGGCGAAGCGGTACGTGCGGGCCCGTCACTGGCGGGAGGAACACGACCTGCCGCGCTTCGTGTTCGTGGTCTCCCCGGCCGAACCGCGCCCGTTCTACGTGGACTTCGACAGCCCGGTGTACCTGAGCATCCTCGCGAAGGCCGCGCGCAGGCTGGCCCGCAAGGACCCCGGGGCCAGGCTGAAGGTCAGCGAGATGCTGCCCACGCCGGAGCAGGCGTGGCTGACCGACGACCGGGGCGACACGTTCACCTCGGAACTGCGGTTCGTCGCCGTCGACCAGACGGCCGTCGAGCGCGACGTCACCGCCGCCGACCGGGCCCCGGGCACGGGCGGAGAAGCCTGATGCGGACCTTCGTCGACGACATCGCCGCGCACGCCGCCCGCACGCCCGGCCGGGTCGCGGTGACCACCCCGGCCGGCGAGGTGACGTACGGGGAGCTCATCGCCCGGATCGAGGCACTGGCGGCGGTGCTGCGGGCCCGCGGCGCCCGGCCGGAGACGGTCTGCGCGGTTGCCGTGGAACGCGGCGTGGACGCCGTGGTCGGCCCGGCCGCGGTGGTGCGCTCGGGTGCGGCGTTCCTGGGCCTCGCGCCGGAGCAGCCGCCGGCCCGGCTGGCGGCGCTGGTCCGCAGTGGCGGCGCCGACATGCTGCTGACGTCCTCGGCCCTCGCGGACGGGCTCCGGGACCTGCCGGTCGCGGGGACTCCGGTACTGCTGGACCGTCCGGGGAGCGTGGCGCAGGAGGAGCCGGGGGGCGGCGGGCCGCTCGGGGAGCGGGCGCTGGCATACGTCAGCCACACCTCGGGGAGCACCGGGGAGCCCAGTGCCGTGCTCGTCGAGCACGCCGGGCTGGACTCCTATCTGCGGTTCGTCGCCCGAGACTACGGCCTCGGGCCGGACACGGTGGCGCTGCAAGTGGCCCCTCTGGGCTACGACGCCTCCCTGCGGGACACGTTCGCCCCGCTGCTGGCGGGCGGGCGGCTGGTGGTGGTGCCGCGTTCGGCGCTGCTGCGGCCCGAGGAGTTCGGAGCCGCCGTGCGCGCGCACGGGGTGACGGCCCTGCTGAGCGTGACGCCGTCGTTCCTGGCCTTCCTGGCCGGGCAGCCGGACGCGCCCGGACTGCTCGCCGGGCTACGGGTGGTGGTGTCCAGCGGCGAGTCGCTGCGGCCGTTCCTGACCGCCGGCGGGCGGGCCCTGGTACCGGGCTCGCTGATCAACCAGTACGGGCCGACCGAGTGCACGATGACCTCGACCCGCTACGCCGTACCGGCCGAGCCGGACGTGGTGAGCGATCTCGTGGGCACGCCGATCGACGGCGTGGTGGTCCGCCTGCTGGACGCCGGGCTGTCGCCGGTGCCCGACGGGGCCGCCGGCGAGGTCTGCATCGGCGGGGTCGGCGTGGCCCGCGGCTACCGCGGGCTGCCCGCCCGTACCGCCGAGTGTTTCGTGCCCGACCCGCTCGGCCCGCCGGGCGCCCGGATGTACCGGACGGGCGATCTGGCGAGCCGCGGGCCGGAGGGGCTGGAGTACCTGGGGCGCCGCGACCGGCAGGTGAAGATCCGCGGCTACCGGGTGGACCCGGCCGAGGTCGAGGGCGCGCTGCTGGCCCATCCCGGGGTCACGGGGGCGGTGGTCACGCCCGACACCGACGCCCAGGGGCGGGTGTTCCTGGTCGCCCATGTCACCGGGGACCTGGCGGACGTGAAGGACGCCGCGCTGCGCACCCATCTGGGCACCACGCTGCCCCCGCACCTGATGCCGCGCCGGTTCGCCCGGCTGGCCGAACTGCCCACCACCCGCGGCGGGAAGGCCGACCGCCGCGCCCTGTCGCAGACCGGAGGCCGGGCATGACCGCCGCACCCGCTGCACCTGCGGCACCCGCCGCACCCGCGGCCCCGCCGGCGCACGCTTCGGCCGGCTCCGTGCGCGTCCCGCCCGGCCCCGCGGATGTGGCGGCCGCCGCGGTGCGGATCGCCGGACAGGTGCGGCGCACCCCGCTGCTGCCGGGCCTGCCCGCCCCCGAACGGCGCAGGGCCGGCTGGAGACTGCTGCTGAAGGCGGAACACCTCCAGTACGGGGGGTCGTTCAAACTGCGCGGGGCCGCCAACGCCGTCCTGGCGCTCGGGGCCCGGCGGATCGTCACCGGCTCCTCCGGGAACCACGGCATCGCGCTGGCCCGGCTGGCCGCCTCGCTGGGTGCGGAGCTGACCGTGGTCCTGGCCGGCGGGGCGCATCCCGCCAAGATCGCCCTCATCCGGGCGCTGGGCGGCCGGACCGTCGGCGTGCCGGGCGGCGTCGCCGAACGCGACGCCCGCGCGCAGGAGCTCGCCGAGGAGACGGGTGCGGTCCTCGTGCCCTCCTCCGACCACGAACTGGTGGTCGCCGGGCAGGGCACGGTCGGCCTGGAGATCCTCGCCGACGCACCGGACGCCGAGACCGTGTACGTGCCGACCGGCGGGGGCGGGCTGCTCGCGGGGGGGTGCCTCGCCGCGTACGGGCACCCGGTGCGGGTCGTGGGCGTCGAGCCCGCCGGCACCCCCCGCTACGCCCGGTCCCTGGCCGCGGGGCACCCCGTACGGCTGCCGCCCGGGGACACCGTCGCCGACGGGCTGCGCGGCCAGCAGCCGGGGGCCGTGACCTATCCGATCATCCGGGACCGGGTCGACGACCTGGTCACCGTGTCCGACGCGGAGATCCTCGCCGCGGCCGCGCTGCTGCGGCGGCGCGGGTTCGAGGCCGAGCCCTCCGGCGCGGTCGCGCTGGCCGGGGCGATCCGCGCGGGCCGCGGCACCGGCCGCTCCGTCGCCGTGGTCTCGGGCGGCAACACCACGGCGGCCCTGACGGCGGCAGCGGCGGCGGCCACGGCCCCCACCGCCACCGCCTCCGCCGCCCTCACCCACCGCACCACCCACCCCGCCCACCCCCCCCGCTCCCTCTTCGCGGCGGTTGCCTGGCCATGAACCGGAACAGA
>LJCW01000183.1 GCA_001298555.1 Actinobacteria bacterium OV450 | reverse complement strand
CGCGCGTCCTGCTCCGGCTCGTCCTGGGGCGGCAGCTCCGAGCCCATCGGCTCCTCGGGCGGATTGTCGTTCGTACTCATCGGCCTCACGCCCGGAACACGTGCCGGCGGATGGCCGCGGCGTTGGAGAAGATGCGGATGCCGAGGACGACGACCACACCGGTGGAGAGCTGCGAGCCGACGCCCAGCTTGTCACCGAGGAAGACGATCAGTGCCGCGACGACCACGTTCGACAGGAACGACACCACGAAGACCTTGTCGACGAAGATGCCGTCCAGCATCGCGCGCAGACCGCCGAACACCGCGTCCAGCGCCGCCACCACGGCGATCGGCAGATAAGGCTCGACGACGGCCGGCACTTCGGGCCGGACCAGAAGTCCGACCACCACTCCGGCCACCAGGCCCAGTACCGCGATCACGATGCACCCTTCTTCGGCTCTTCAGCTGTAGCTGTAGCTGTACGTACGGTCAGGCTCGACGCGGCCGGCAGCCGCAGGTCGTCCGACGGGGACAGGGCGGCGCGGATCCCGTAGTTCTCCTGCAGGGCGTGCAGGTACTGGCCGTCCGCGGAGTCCTGGAACGCGGTCCCCAGCCGTTTCTTGTCCCCCACCGCCAACACCTCGTACGGAGGCACCAGCGGCCTGTTGTCGACCAGTATCGCGTCGCCCGCGGCCCTGATCGCCGACAACGCCGTCAGCCGCTGCCCGTTGATCGAGACGGCCTCGGCCCCCGACTGCCACAGGCCGTTGACGATCTTCTGCATGTCCCGGTCGCGCAGCCGCCCGGTGTCCGAGAAGCCGGCGTTCTCGCGCGGCTTGCCGCCACCGCCCGACGAGGAGCCCTTGGCGTCGTCCACGACCAGCTTGATCCCCGGCCCGCGGACCTCCGTCGCGCCCGACAGCAGCGCCACGAGCTGCCCCTGGTCGCCGCCCTGCTGCTTCAACGCCGCGCGCTGACGGCCCGCGACGTCCTCCCGCAGCCGCTCGATGTCCCGCTCCAGGCCGTCCGCGCGCTCGTCGGCCCGCTGCACCCGGTCGATCAGCTCCTGGCGCTCCTTGGCCAGTACCGGCGCGGCTATCCGCGCCTGGGCGGCACCCAGCGTGACGACCATGGCGGCGAGCACGAGCCCGGCGGCGAGCGCCAGCTTGGCCTTGAGGGTGCGCGGCAGACCCGCGGTACCCTCCGCCTCACGCCGGGCCGACGCTTCCGCGTAGCCCTCGTCGAGACTGTGGTCCATCACGTGCGTCAGCAGCGACATGGAGGCGTCCGGGCGCGCGGGGGGCGCCGGCGCCGAACTCCGGTTGTGGGGCGGCTGCGACATGCCGCTCATCGTCGCATGTCGCAGCCGTCCGTACCGAATGCGCCCGTCCGGTGGACGGGGAGCGACGGATGCCGCTCCCCGTCCACCGGACGGAACTGCCGTACCACGGCTCCGGCTCAGTGCCCGGCGCCGTCCACCACCGCGGCCCACTCGTCCAGCAGTGCCTGCGCGGACGAGTCGTCGGGCCCCTCGGCCCACAGGTGGGTGACCGCCTCAGCCGGGTCCGGCAGCACCAGCGCCCACCGTCCGTCGGCCTCGACCACCCGCACACCGTCGGTGGTGTCCCCCTGCCGGTCCCCTGCCGCCTCCACGACCCGCCGCATCACGAGCCCCTTCACGGCCCACGGGGTCGGTACGTCCCGCTTGAGTACATGGGCTCGCGGTATCCGCGCATCGATCTGGCTCAGCGTGAGCTGCGTCCGCGCCACCAGTCCGATCAGCTGGACGAAGGCCGCCGATCCGTCGAACACGCTGCTGAACTCCGGAACGATGTACCCGCCCCGGCCGTCCCCACCGAAGATCGTGTTCTCCGCCCGGCCCACCCGCGTCAGGTCGTCGGGCGACGTCGTCGTCCACTCCACCTGAGTCCCGTGGTACGCCGCCACCTGCTCGGCGATGCGGGTCGTGGTCACCGGCAGGGCCACCTTGCCGCTGCGCTTCTCCGCGGCCACCAGGTCGAGAAGCACCAGCAGCGCCCGGTCGTCCTCGATGATCCGCCCGCGCTCGTCCACCAGGGAGATCCGCTCTCCCACCGGGTCGAACCGCACGCCGAACGCCGCCCGCGCCGAGGCCACGATCTCCCCGAGCCGCACCAGTCCGGCCCGCCGGGACTCCGCGGTCTCCGTCGGCCTCAACTCGTCGAGCCCCGGGTTGATCGTCAGGGCGTCGACCCCGAGCCGGCCCAGCAGGCTGGGCAGCACGAGTCCGGCACTGCCGTTGGAGGCGTCCACGACGACCTTGAGCCCGGAATCGGCGATACCGGTCGTGTCCACCCCGCGCAGCAGCGAGCCCGTATAGGCGTCGAACACACTGCCCGGGAACTGCAGGTCGCCGATCTCGCCCGGGAACGCCCGCCGGTACTCCTGGCGTGCGTACACGCGGTCCAGCTTGCGCTGCTGCTGGAGCGAGAGGTCGGCCCCGCGCTCGTCCAGGAACATGATGTCGACCGAGTCGGGCACTCCCGGCGAGGTCCGCAGTACGATCCCGCCGGCGCTGCCTCGCGCCGTCTGCTGCCGGGCCACGGGCAGGGGCACGTTCTCCAGGTCGCGCACATTGATCGCGCTGGCCTGGAGCGCCGAGATCACGGCCCGCTTGAGCGCTCTCGCACCACGGGAGTGGTCACGCGCCGTGGTGACCGTCGCCCCCTTCTTCAGGGTCGTGGCGTACGCGCCGGCGAGCCGGACCACCAGCTCGGGGGTGATCTCCACGTTCAGGATGCCGGTGACGCCGCGGGCGCCGAACAGATGCGCCTGACCGCGGGACTCCCAGATCACCGACGTGTTGACGAAGGCACCCGCCTCGATCGTCTTGAAGGGGTAGACGCGCACGTTCCCCTGAATGATCGATTCCTCACCGACCAGGCACTCGTCACCGATGACGGCCCCGTCCTCGATCCGGGCGGCCCGCATGATGTCGGTGTTCTTGCCGATGACGCAGCCGCGCAGATTGCTGTGGGGCCCGATGTAAACGTTGTCGTGGATGACGGCCCGGTGCAGGAAGGCCCCGCTCTTGACGACGACGTTGGAGCCGACGACCGTGTGCTCGCGGATCTCCACACCGGCCTCGACCTTGGCGTAGTCCCCGATGTACAGGGGCCCGCGGAGCACCGCGTCGGGGCTCACCTCGGCTCCCTCGGCGACCCACACGCCGGGCGAGATCTCGAAGCCGTCCATATCGACCTGGACCTTGCCCTCGAGCACGTCGGCCTGCGCCTTGACGTAGCTCTCGTGCGTGCCGACGTCCTCCCAGTAGCCCTCGGCCACGTATCCGTAGATGGGCCGGCCTTCCTTCATCAGCTGCGGGAAGACATCGCCGGACCAGTCGACCGGAACATCCGGGTCCACGTAATTGAAGACCTCGGGCTCCATCACGTAGATACCGGTGTTGACCGTGTCCGAGAACACCTGCCCCCACGTCGGTTTCTCGAGGAAGCGTTCCACCTTTCCTTCCTCGTCCACGATGGTGATGCCGAATTCCAGCGGGTTCGGCACCCGGGTCAGGCACACCGTGACGAGTGCGCCCTTCTGCTTGTGGAAGCGGATGAGGTCGGTGAGGTCGAAGTCGGTGAGTGCATCGCCGGAAATGACGAGGAAAGCGTCGTCCTTCAAGGCCTCCTCGGCGTTCTTCACACTGCCGGCAGTGCCGAGTGGCTTCTCCTCGTTGGCATAGGTGAGCTCCATTCCGAGCTCTTCGCCGTCCCCGAAGTAGTTCTTGACGAGTGACGCCAGGAACTGGACGGTGACGACGGTCTCGTTGAGCCCGTGCCGCTTGAGCAGCCTCAGCACGTGCTCCATGATCGGCCGGTTGGCCACCGGCAGGAGCGGCTTGGGCATGCTCGAGGTCATGGGGCGAAGGCGTGTGCCTTCACCACCGGCCATCACGACGGCCTTCATGTCGGAAGAGTCCTCCTTGAGAGACGACGTTCTCGCCGACCTCACCCGCCCCGGACGGTGACTTCGCAACTCTTCCGCGTCAGCCGGGCGCCGAGCGAGCTCAATCGGCCGCGGTGTCCGCCTTCACGATCCGGCGGACTTGCACCACGTAAAGGATTCCTGCCCACCAGTAGAGGGTTGTACCCCATCCGGCGAACGCCCATCCGAAAACTGCCCCCATCCAGGCCAACCAACCCGTACCGTCACTGAGCAACAGCAGGGGGAAGGCGTACATCAGGTTGAAGGTCGCGGCCTTGCCGAGGAAGTTGACCTGCGGCGGCGGATACCCGTGCCGGCGCAGGATCCAGACCATCACCAGCAGCATCAGCTCACGGGCCAGCAGGGCCCCGGCGACCCACAGCGGCAGAATGTCTCGATAGGTCAGGCCGAAGAGCGTGGAGAGGATGTAGAGCCGGTCCGCGGCGGGATCCAGCAGCCGCCCGAGGCTGCTGATCTGATTCCAGCGCCGTGCCAGCTTCCCGTCGAGGTAGTCGCTGACCCCGCTGAGCATGAGGACCGCCAGCGCCCAGCCGTCGTGCTTCTCCAGAATCAGCCAGAGGAACAGGGGCACGCCGGCGAGGCGAGCCATGCTCAGGATGTTCGGAATGGTGAAAATTCGGTCCGTCTGAACCCGAGTCTCCTGGACCTCCACCCGGGGGCCTCCACTGTTGAACGTACGAACGATGCCTCCTGACCCTACAGGAACACGCACCGCCCCTGAACGCAGAAAAGCCCCGCACCGAGCCGGTAAGGGCTGGTGCGGGGCTTTCCCACAATGATTGTTCGGCGGCGTCCTACTCTCCCACAGGGTCCCCCCTGCAGTACCATCGGCGCTGAAAGGCTTAGC
>LJCW01000182.1 GCA_001298555.1 Actinobacteria bacterium OV450 | reverse complement strand
ACGTGCGAACCGCTCGGCCGCCCCCAGCCTCAACCGCTCACGCGCCGCCTGCTCCTCGGGCGTGTATCCACCCACCTGCGCATACCTCATCCCCATGACATACCGCAGGGAATACGACCCGTCAGTACCCACGCCGACACTACGAGTTCAACCTGAGTAGAGCTGGTCCATGCTTCCCTCGGGCAGGTAGCGGCGGGGGAAGGCGATCCACTCGTCGTGCATCTCGAAGAGCACGGCGGTGACCAGCCGCAGGAGCGCGTCGTCGTTGGGGAAGACCTGGACGACGTCGGTGCGGCGCTTGACCTCGCGGTTGATCCGCTCCAGCGGGTTGGTGGACTGGATCTTCTTCCAATGTCGCTCCGGAAGACGGCGAAGGCGGTCAGGTCGTCCTTGGCCTCCAGCAGCATCTCCTTGACCTTGCGGAACTGCGTGCCGAGCATGTCGGCGACGGTGTCGAGCTGGGTGCGGACCGAGTCGGCGGAGGGCTGGGCGAAGATCGTGCGGATCGTCGCCGCGACCATCTCGCCCGCTTCCTTGCTGATCACGCTGAACACGTTGCGCAGGAAGTGAACCCTGCAGCGCTGGTAGGCGGCTTCGAGCATGACCTTGCGGATGGCCTTGACCAGCCCCAGGTGGTGGTCGCCGATGACGAGCCGGACCCCGGTGAGACCGCGTTCACGTAGGTGACGCAGGAACTCGGTCCAGAACACCTCGGTCTCACTGTCGCCGACCATCACTCCCAGCACCTCGCAGCCGCCGTCCTCGGTGATCCCGGTGGCGATCACCACGGCCCGGGACACGATCTGGTGCTCGACCCTCGCCTTGCAGTAAGTCGCGTCCAGATAGACGTACGGGAAGCGGACGTGGTCCAGGGGCCGTGCACGGAACGCGGTCAACTGGCCGTCCAGGTCCTGGCAGATCCGCGAGACCTCGCTCTTGGATATCCCGGTGTCCGCGCCAAGGGCCTTGACCAGATCGTCGACCGACCGCGTGGACACGCCGTGGACATAGGCCTCCATGATCACGGCGTAAAGGGCCTGGTCAAAGCGGCGGCGCCGCTCCAGCAGCGCGGGGAAGAAACTCCCCGACCGCAGCTTGGGGATCGCAAGGTCCAGGTCGCCGGCCTGGGTGCTGAGCGTCTTGTCGCGGTGACCGTTGCGAAGTGCGGTGCGCGTCTCGGTGTGCTCGTTCCACTCCGCGCCGATCCGGGCCGTGGCCTCGGCCTCGATCAGCTCCTGGAGCATCCGCTCGGCCACATGGCGGACGAGCTCGAGCCCGTCTGCTGAACGTAGTGACTCAACCAGCCGGAGTAGGTCATGCTGAGACAGGGCCATCCTGCACCTCCCGCGTTGAACTGCCCGTTCACTACGGAGAGTTGCACGATGGCCCGCCTGCTGGCAGGGAGCGGAACCCACGTCAGTACGCGCCCCCGGCGCACTCCCTAACCTTGATCGGCTACACCACGACAAGGGACGCCATCTTGAAGCCCGGGGCCGGTGCTTGCTCAGCGAGTGCTGACGGGAGTTCCAAGGCCGCCCTTGAGCGCCCTGCGGACGGAATACTTCGGCCACGGTCGTGGAGATGCAGGTCGCGGTCCCGGAAAGGACGCCGAGGTTGTGCTCCCCGCCGACGCGGGGTGGACCGCTGGCCACAACCGTTCTCGGCCATGATCGTGTGAACGCCCCGCCAGGCCCCCATGGAGGCGCGGCCGTCGTTTCGGACCTCTCGGGTCTACCGCGGCTTCCCGCCCAGCCCGCAGTACGACGCAGGAGGTCCAAGCCGCTGGGATTGGCTCATCAGGCCACCATTTCCTGGGCAAGCTCCAGGGAGCGGTGGGTGAGGCAGATGCTGCGGGTCGGCAGCGCCCTACGGTGCAGAGCGTCTCACCGTCGCGGCCGGAGCAGGTCCCGGCACCGACGGCGCAGCGAGAGCGGCAGGCGAGACGGCAGCCAGGTCCTCAGCCTCCTTGCGGCAGAACCTGCACAGGCCCGTTTCGAGAGCCCGGCCGGTCATCCGCGGAACCGCTCGTGCACTGCGGCGATGTTCACCGGGTCTCCGTCGCGAAGAAAGCCGCCGCACGCTTGAAGACTCCACGTCCTCCCGCAGCCTGCGGTTCTCCCGCCGCAGTGCCGCCAGTTCCTCGCGCTCGCCGCTGTTCAGGCCGTCGCGTTCGCCCGCGTCGACCTCGGCCTGCTTCACCCAGTCCCACACCGCGGTCTCGGTCAGGTCGAAGTCCTTGGCGACCTGACCGACCGAACGGTCCCCCGTCGACACAGCTCGACGATCTCGGCTTTGAACTCCGGGGTGAACGAGCGCCGAGAGCGCAGCTTCTTCTTCCCCATGCTCTCCATGATGAACATCATCCTTCCGGGGCAGGAGCCCCAGATCTCCGATGTCCGTCAAAGCGGATCAAGCCCAGTTCAGAGACGAAGGACCGTCCGAGGTACATAACCCTTCTGATACAGCCCTTTTGACCTGTCAGCTCACGTCAGGCCACGTGTTCAGCACGTCGTCAGCCGGTGCGCTTGACGAATGTCATGGGTGCGGGGTGGGTGGGGGCTTGGATGAGGACACGTGCCGGGATGAGGACCATTTTTTGCCGCTCCTCGCCGCCCGCGTTGACGAAGTCGAGTTTGTAGACGATGTATCCGCTGTAGGTGCCGCCGTTGGCCCGGCCCTCGATCCATCCGGATGTACCGTCGGGAACGTCGTATGTGTTGGTCTGCTCGGTCATAGTGGTCCACCGGTTGGTTGTGCTGGTGGACTGGCTGTAAGTGAAGTTCAGCTCGGTACCGGCCTTGCCGCCGCCGGGTCCGCCGGGGGTGCTGAGCTCGGATGTGACCTTGCCGCCGATAGACCAGCCGCTGGTCTGGGTGGTGTCCTGGCCCACCGTTGCGCCTGTCTTGTAGGAGAACTGAGCCTTGCCCATGACGGCGGCCGAGGTTTGCATGACGGGGTAGGCCGTATCGAGTACGCCGACGAATCCGCAAGGCATCGGGTGGCCGCCGGGACGGTGGCTGGGCTGGCCGCACATCGACTTGGCATCCCAGCCGTCCAGCCATGGCTCCCTGTCGTCACCGTTATCGGCGCGTATGTCGGGACCCTCGGACGGTAGATTCGGATCCAGGTCAAAACCGGAGCCGAGCGTGGCGGAGGCGTCATTGAGAGCCTGCTCGGGCGAGTAAACGGCCGCGACGGTGTCCAGGGCGACCTCCGCTGAGTCCATGCCCTGGGCGGGGTATCCGCGGACGGCTTCCCTCTGATTCAGCGGCGCGCTCTTGCTGATGAGGTCGAAGACCTCCTGTTCGGTCCTGAGGAAGGTGTTGCCTTCCTCGGCCGTAGCCGGCGCCGCGGACACTAGCGGCGCCCCGATCAGTACAGCCGCCGCAAGGGCGGCGGCACGGCCGCCGGTCCTGGTTAAGGCACGGGACGTGGGGAACTTGGGTGCGGTCACGTCGGGCTTCGCTTTCTCTTGGAGCATCGAGCGGGCACCGGTATAGACCTGCGGACGCCCTTGTGAGACCACCTAAACGGGGGCCGAGCGGCGCGGTCTGGTCCGGTTCGAGGGCGAACTTCTTGCTGGAACCTATGGAGTTACTGTTACGTTCATCCGTAGGTCTCGTAACAGAAACAACACGGTCGCCACTGTTCACACCCGCCCCACACATGCCCCCATATTCCGGCGCGCGGTACGGTTAAAACGGTGACACGTACGAGGGGAGAAGGCCGCAACACCGCCAGTACTCGTGGCCAACACGGCCTCCTCTTCTGCCCCGTTGCCCCACGTCCGCCGTCTCGCCAACTCGCCCTGGTCGCCGAAGCACACCCACGGCGGCCACCACGACGCGAACGATGCCAGGCCACGCCCGACCGGTGTTCTCGTCAGTACACGGGCCGATTGTGGGCCAGCTGCGGCAGAAACAAAGCCAAGGGAGTCGAGTGTCCATGCCGACCGTCCGGCTTCGTCCTCCGCCGCCAGTTCACCGCCCACCTGTTCAGACAACCCCCGGACGCCTGTCTGACCAGCGCGATCGACCGAACTGCTGCTGGCGGCCTCGGGCCGCGCTACGCGGCGGGAAAGGCCGTGAAGCCCTTGGCTCGTACCGGCCCGCGACGGCTACCGACGACGCTGGCAGTTCACCCACCGCTTGATGCAGGTGTCCTCAAGGTCTCCCGAGTCGCATCCCTTGGGCGTACGGCAGTCCGTTCAGCGCCCTCGAACCGGACGAGTAGCTGGGACAGGTCACCCGCGACGGTGCAACCAAGGACTCGGTGCCGACAGTGGCTCGTTAAGCCAGCGCGGGCCAACGCTGGCTTGACGCGCGTGAAAGGCGCAGCCGCGAGAACCGCCAGCCAGGCCGGCGAATGCGCCTGTTCCCCAAGGCGTCCTGGACGCGGCTACGGGCGAGCTGCGGGATCTGGAGAGGCAAGGACGGCATGTCTCCAACCCCTATGCCCCATTCCGCGCGACGACCACCACTGGCCGTTGCTTGCACAGGCGGATCTGGTCTGTGCCTGGGGTGCGCCGGTTCCGGCCTTCGTGGTGGTGGAACGCGCGTACATCCGGGACTAGGTTCTGTTCTTGGTTGTGATCAATGTGTTGGTGGGAGGCTTCTGATCCAGATGGTTGCCGCGCGGAGGTGGAGGCCGGCGAGGTAGCTTTCGGGGGTC
>LJCW01000181.1 GCA_001298555.1 Actinobacteria bacterium OV450 | reverse complement strand
GTAGCTGAGCTTAGACAACTCGCTCAACACCGGTGGGGCTCTGCCCGTTCCGCAGCCACCTCCACGTCACCCGATCAGTGGCCCAGTTGAAAATGCTCAGTGCGACGACCAGGGCGCAGTGGTCGGCTGACCACATGCCGGAAAACCCTGCGAGGGCGTGTTGGGGAGGGGCCATGGAGGGGCGCACGGTGTGCTGGTAGTCGTGTGGTGAGAAGGTGGTGGTCAGGCGCATGGCGGCTGCGCAGGCGGCCAGGAGGGTTGCTGCGGTGCGGGTCTCGGCTGGCGCGGGGTGCGAGGGTGGACTGGTTGCGTCGCGGAGGGCGACGACGGTGGCCTGGATGAGAGTGAAGAACAGGCGGTGTCCGGCCTTCCACAGCTGCAGGGCGGGCACGTCCACGCCGGTGGCGGCGGGGGCGGGAGGGTCGAGGTGGCAGGCGGCCAGGGCGTCGGCGAGCGCAGGGTCGAAGGGCTGGGGCGTATACGAGGGCACGACTGCGCTAGCCATGCGCAGGGCCTGGACAAGGGTGTCGGCCGGGGCTGCGTTGGTGCGGGCGATGCCGAAGTACTGGTCGTCGTCGGCCGCGCGGGGGTCGTCGTCCAGCGGTCGGCTGCGCCGGTGTCAGGAGATCCGAGATTAGTCGGGGATCGCGCAATAGCTCCGTCGCCTGGAATATCGCAGCACTGGAATAACGACCGAATTGACGCGCCGGTGGCGACGAGAGTTGTCGTCAGGCTGACCGAGTCGGTGTGCTTGTGCCGGTGGTGCAGGAGACGGGAGCCGAGGCCGAGACGCTGATGAGTGGGGGAGACAGCGAGGAGGGTGAGCTCTTCGTAGCGGTCCTCGGTCTCAGTTACGGAAAGGGTTGTTTCAAACTGCTCGAATCTGTCGGTGTAGCGTCCGCATGCGGCGTGCAGCTGTCTGCGATCCAGGGCTGGCGTGTCGGGGCCGGGCAGCCATACAGCCACGGCCCTATGGTCGCTGGTGGTCTCGACGGTCCCGCAAGCCATGGCTCGGTGGAGCTGGAGGGTGAACCACCGGGGGAAGATCTGGCTGTGTTGGGCTAGGTCGGGCACGAGCCAGCGGTGCACGGGCATGGTGGAGAAGGCGTTGGTGATGAGGGCTGCGAGTATGGGGACGTCGGGTGGTGAGGCTTGTACCGCAAGTGGTGGTACTGCGGGACGAGTCACGGGTGGCGCCCACCTTCCGGCCGTGTCCGCTGCCGGGAGCCTTCGCCGGTCTCGGTGCCAGGTGGCTGCGGTGCCGAGGCTGCCAGGTGAGACTCGAGGAGTGAAGCACCGTCGGGTACGAAGTTCGAGCAAATACGTACGTGATTGTCCCAGTTGCGTCGCTGAGCGGCACGCAGGCGTTTCCAGGCCTCATCCAGGAGCGGGGGGACCAAACTTCCTTCCGGCGCGGCGCGTACCGCGGTGAAGGCGCGGCGCAGCTCGTGCAAGAGGCGAGCCATGGCCTGGTGCTCCGCGTTCAGGTTTCCGGAGAAGCCTGCCGGAAGGTACGGAGGCTCCATAGTGGGGCGGACCTCGTTGCGGTAGGCGTCCGGCGGAAAGGCCGCGGCGTAAGCCATGGTGGCAGTGGCTGCGTCAAACAGGACAGCGAGATCATCGACAAGCCGAGTGAGACGGTTCCAGGCGCCCGTCCTGCACGAATCCAGCGCATCGTCGAGTGCGGTGCACATCTGGACGAGCACCAGGTGGAAGAGCTGGTGGCCATGCTTCCAACGGTCGAGGGCCTTCTGGGGCACGTCCGACGTGTCGGTGGCACTGCTGCTGCCTTGCCCGAATTCAGCCCAGGCAAGCAGGGCTCCCCGGTTGAGCAGGGCGAGGCCTGAGCGAAGCTGGTCCTGCTCCGACGGGCCGAGCTCGGTGTGGGGGAGGTCCGCCAGCACCTGGTCCTGGACGCTAAGACAGGTCCTGGTCCACTCCAGAAGGTTCAGCTGGCAACGGACAATTTCAAAGTACCGTTCGTAGTCGTCCTGGTCGGCGAGCCGCTCACCGGCGGGCACCCTCACATCCGTTGGAAGGTTCGCGCGATGAAACGATTGCGATGCGTTCATGCGTCCCCTTGCCTCTGGTGGCGCTGTGCCGCGAGCTGCTCCACGCGCCGGTGGAGACAGTGCACGTAAGACTCTGATTCAGGTTTCATCAACGAGCTGCGCAGGACCGTCACCTCAGGTCCGTCTACCCGGACCGAGGGGAACCGGGCGGCGAACGATTCGGCACCGACCCGCAGCGTGCTCAGATACACCGGGTCTTCGGCCTTCATGCCGAGGGCGAAGACGTCTGTACTCGCCGCGCTGATGTCCGTCGTACCGGCCCACGGCGAAGTCGGCTTCGGGAAGTATGTCACGATATCGAGGTCGGGCTCCTGAAAGAGCTCCAAATACTCCGACTCTTTGATGCGCTGTGCCCAATCGATTGCGGCTCGTCGGCTGGCCGCAAGGACGGCACCGAGCCCGGTGCGACGCAATGGCAGGATCTTCTGCGTGAGCCACAGCGCGGCCGCCGCGGCACCCGAACGAGAACACTCCAGGCTGATCTCACCCAAGTGGAGGGACTGGGAACTAAAGTAGGTGTAGGGCGAGTCGTGCATGTAGAAACGAGCCACCGACGGATCACTGCACAGAACCGCTCCGCAGCCGTAGGGCTGAAGGCCGTGTTTGTGGGGGTCCACCACCAGAGAGTCGCACCCAGCCAGGGCGTGCCAGGGCAGCGGGTCGACCATAGGGCCCCCGCCATCAGGGCCGTCCTGAGTGAGAAGTGTGAAGAAACCACCGTAGGCCGCGTCGACATGCACCCGTGCCCCGTGTCGGCGCGCGAGTGCCAGAATCTCGTGCACCGGGTCCGACCGCGAGCAATTGTCAATAGTTGTGGATGGGAGGGTTCTGGGCGACTAGGGCGAGTCGTTCGGCGTTGAGGGTACGGATGGCGGCGTTGACGGCGTCCTGGTCGTTGAGGTCGATGCCGCGGCTGGTGAGGAGTGTGGCGATTTGCTTGGCGGGGCCCCAGGCGGTGCGGTCGTCGAAGGCTTCCAGGAAGTCGGGGAGGTGGATGTCGACGGCTTCGGTGACCGGGGTGATCCAGCGATGTTCGATACCGCGTTCGGTCAGGCAGAAGTTCACCCACTGCTTGAGGGTGTCGGACAGATGGGTGCGCTGGTCGTGGTCGAGAACGGCCTTGCGGGGTAGCCAGTCGGCGAGGAAGAGGGCTGCGTGGCCCGGGCTCCAGGCCAGGGGGCCGGCGGTGATGTAGCCCTCGCCGTAGTCGAGGAACAGCTCGGCGAGCGACCGGGTGGTGTCGGCCGTCTCCGGATCGGTGTCGCGCGTGGCGGCGGTGAACGCGTCGATGAGGCGGGTGCGTTCGGCTTCGGGCAACGGCTGGTGTCCGGGCAGTTCGGGGAGGTGGTCGCGGCAGCGCCCCCAGGCCAGTGCACGAAGCTCGACGAAGTCTTCGTCATCGTGCCGGGGCCAGGTCATGTCCGTCATCCGCAGGGCCGAAGCGAGGTCGGCCAGGGCCGCGGGCACGTCGTGGTCGGTCAGGGGCATGGGGATGTCCTCGTCGTCCCGCATCCCGGACCAGGCGGTAGCCGCGTCGGGGAGGAGGAGGCCGAGTTTGTCGACCATGGTGCCGCCGGTCTCGATGATCTGGGCCATCAGGGTGTGCGGGGTGGGCCCGTCGTAGGCGATGAACAGCACCCGTTCGCTGTCCCAGACGTCCACCGCGCGCCAGGCCCGGACCGGGTGATGGCCCGCGGAGGTGTGCCAGGCCGGAAGGGGCTGGGTCTCGGCGAGGATGCCCACGGTGCTGGCCAGCATGGGCCTGCTGTCAGTGGGTGCCACCCGTTCCATCGACGCGATGGCGGCAAGGCCCGCCGGGGACGGCGTGCTCGAGGCCCGGCCCGTCACCTCCAGACACAGCCGCCGCTCGGGCTCCCGCTCGGTGAGCGGGGCCTCCAGCCACGCCCGGCCGAGCCAGCTGCTGGCCCACGCCTCCGCCGTCAGCAGCTCGCCGTCGGCACCGAACTGGCGCCGGGCATCACGCATCACCTGATCCGACAGTCTCAAGGGCAGTGGGGAACGACGGACCGGCCTGTGCTGCTTCTTGCCACCGGAGGACTTACGGCGGCCACGACTCTTCGGCATACCGGTAAGCCTGTCACAACTACGCCACCCGGCCGGGCCCTCCGGTTGAGGACGGCAGCCAATGGCCAGGGCCTGTGGATCAGCTGAGCTGGTTCATGCCGCGAGGGTCTCGTCTCGTTCGACGAGGTGGCCGTTCTCGAAGCGGTTGCCGGCTCGGACGAGGGCGACGAGGTGGGGTGCAGTGACCGCCCGCCACCGTTGCTGGGCGGACTCGACGAGTTTGAAGACCATCGCGAGGGCAGCGGTGGGGCTGCCGGCGCCGCGGGTGACCTTGGTCCGGAGCTTGACCGTGGAGAACGTCGACTCGATCGGATTTGTGGTCCGCAGGTGAATCCAGTGCGCGGCGGGGAAGTCGTAGAACGCCAGCAGCTCGTCCACCTCACCGGTGATCTTCTTCACCGCCTTCGGCCACTTCGCGCCGTACGTCTTGCCGAACGCGGTGACCGCCTTCTCGGCGTGGTCGCGGTCCTCGGCGTTGTAGATCTCCTGCAGGGCCTTCTTCGCTCCCGGCTGCGCGGACTTCGGCAGCGCGTTCATGACATTACGGATTTTGTGAACCCAGCACCTCTGGTGCCTGGCCTGCGGAAACACCTCGGCCAGGGCCCGCCACAGGCCCATCGCCCCGTCTCCGACGACCAGCATCGGGTCGCGCATGCCGCGCCGGAGGCAGTCCCGCAGCAGATCCGCCCAGGACTCGGTGGACTCCCGCAAGCCCTCGGCGATCGCGATGAGTTCCTTGGTGCCGTCGACGCGCACGCCCATGAGGACCAGCAGGCAGGAGTGTGTCTGGGACAGGCGGATCTTGGGGTGGATTCCGTCGGCCCACACGTAGACGTAGTCGGATCCGGCCAGGTCACGGACCTGGAAGGCGGCGTGATCTGCTGTCCACTGCTTCGTGAGCCGGGTCACCGTCGCAGGTGACAGGCCAGCCGCGGAGCCGAGGAACTGCTCGAGTGCGGGCACGAAGTCACCCGAGGACAGGCCGTGGAGGTAGAGCAGGGGCAGGACCTCGCTCACCTTCGGGGACTTCCGGCACCACGGCGCCAGAATCTTCGAGGAGAACCGCTCACGCTCACCCGTCTCGGCGTCGACGCGCTTGTCGTTCACACGCGGCGCGGCCACCTCGACCGGCCCCGCGGCCGTGGTCACCGACCGGGGCCGGTGACGGCCGTTGCGAACCACCAACCGCCGCCCGGCCTCGTCCCGCTCGCTGGCGAGTTCGGCTATGTACTGCTCGACCTCCGCCTCCAGGGCTGCAGCAAGCATCCGCCTCGCGCCTTCCCGGACGATCTCGTCGATCAGAGAGGTACCGCTCTCGGTGGTGCCGTCTTCGCTGACTACGCTCAGCACGGGCGTGCCTTCCCAGCCCGCGCGACAACGCGGGCCTACTCGGTGACCATGAGTCGATCACCCGGGAAGGTACGCCCTCCACATCCCACGAGGCACCCCACCCCGGGCCGATCCACAGGTTCCGAGCATTGCTCCAGGGCGAGCAAGGCCGGGGACTGGGCAGGAGCGCCACGACCGGGAAACACCTCGGCGAACAACGCGTCATCGAAGACCTCCGCGAGGTGGGCACGGACCCGCATACGAAGGGCT
>LJCW01000180.1 GCA_001298555.1 Actinobacteria bacterium OV450 | reverse complement strand
GCCTCGTCCGGCTGCCCGCGGCGCCGGGCGGGGGCCGTCACCGGGGTCGGCGGGGGCGCCGCGTGGCTTGGCGCGGCGGCGCCGCTGCCGGGGCCCGGGCAGGCGGCGGGAGGCGGCGCGGCCCGGTGGCCGCTGCCGGTCGCGGCCCGTCCATGCTGCTGCCGCACCTGCCCGTCAGGGGGCGGCCTCCGCGCAGAGGAGGCCCGCGTCGCGCATCTCCTCGATCCAGATGTCGAGGTCCGCGCGGGCGTTCTCGGGGCCGGTGTTCCAGAGGCGGGCGAGCAGGGCCGCCGCCGCCGTGCTGTCGCCGTCGTGCTGGCGCAGGGCGATCCACATGGCGGTGCCCACCGGCCCGCAGCGGTAGCTCTCCGGGCCGGTGGACGACGCGGCCAGCAGTTCCAGACGGCCGTCGGCGTCCACGGAGGTGACACGCACCCCCGGCGTCGGTCGGATCCGCACGGGCACCTCCGGGGCCGGCTCGGCGCCGGCCTTCGCGCCGGTCGAGGAACCCTCAAGCTATTACGGAAGCCGGGCAGGATCCATGGGACCGGCCGCAATCTGGGGTTCCCCCACCACACCCCCTGTGGGCCCACATTCAGGAGTTAGGGGGGTTTACCGGACCGCCACGCCGGGCTCCGGCCGGTTCCCGTGCACCCTGGAGGAGGGGTCGAGCCGTCTTCCAGGGCTCTTCGAGCCGCTCCGCCGAGCGTGGCATCCGCAACCCCAGTCCCCCAGAACCCCACACAAGGGCGGCGACCCCGCCGTGGCAGACCCGAGGAGCCCTCATGGTGACCTTCGTCAACAAGCTGACCGTCCACGGCGACATCGACCGCTTCCTGGCCGTCAAGGACCGCCTGACCGCGTACATGAGCAGCCAGCCCGGCTACATCGGCCACGAGGCCCTGCGCCACCTCGGCGACGAGCGGATCTTCCTCGAACTCGCCGTGTGGCAGGACGCCGAGGCCCACCGCAATGCCGTCCGCAGCGAACAGTTCCAGGCCCTCGTCAAGGACCTGGGCCCGCTGGCCACCCCCGAGCCCGGTCTGTACGAGACCGTGGAGGCGGCGCCCGGTGTCCGATGACGCGGCCGCCCTCCTCGCCCGCCGGCCCCGCGGGCCGCATCCGTCGCGGCGTTCCGCGGCCCCGCCGCTGACCGTCCTGTTCACCGGTCACGCGGGCCGGCGTCTGGCCCTCGGCCGTGAGCTGTACTGCTCGGTCCCCGACTTCCGGGCCGCGTACGACGTCGTGCGCGACGCACTGGACCCCTGGCTGCGGCTGCCCCTCGCCGCCGTGGTGTTCGCCCCCGAGGGCGGCGTCGACTCGGGCCTGATCCGCCGGGCCGAGTTCGCCCAGCCGGCGCTGTTCGCCTTCCAGGTGGCCGTGTACCGGCTCTGGCAGAGCTGGGGGCTGCGCGCCGACGCCGTGGCCGGGCAGGGCGCCGGGGAACTGACCGCCGCGCACGTGGCGGGCGTGCTCAGCCTGCCCGACGCGGCCCGGCTCGTCGCCGCGCTCGGCCGGCTCGTCCCGCCGCGGCCCGCACCCGGCCGGCCCGGCGCCGCCGAGGGCGAGTTCCTGAAGGCGGCCCGCGAGAGCGTCCCCGCGCCACGTTCTGCCGTCGACCTCGTGTGCACGGCGACCGGCCGGGCCATCGGCCCCGGGCCGGACGAGCGCCGGCTGCGGCCCGAGCGGCTGCTGCTCCAGGCCCACCAGGTCATCCGCACCGCCGATGCCGTACGCACCCTCGAAGCGGCCGGGTTCACCCGCCCCCACCCCTGCGGGCCCGACCCCGAGGACACCCTCCCGGGCTGTGAACTGCGCGCCGCCCGCGCGGTGCTGCTCCACATCGAGGGACGAACCGCGGACCGCCGCCACCGGTGACCCCGGTGGGCGGTCTGCGGCCGTGCTGTACGAAGCCTCAAGCGGGCATCGAGTCGACGCCCGCACGCTGAAGATCCGCGCACGAGGACGGACCAGCCCCGCGGGCTGCGTACAGCGCAGGCCGGGAGTCCCGGACGAAGGAGCTGATCTCCGCCATCATGGCCACCACCACCGAGACCACCACACGTCCCGAGAGCGGGGCCGCCGGTCATGCCCCCGGCCGGGCCGCCGGGCGCGCCGCCGAGGAGACCGAGGCGCTGCGCCGGGCCGCGCGTCTCGAAGCCTTGCTGGGCGACCCCTACGATCCCGCGAACCCGCACGGCCTCGGCGCCCTGTTCGCCGCCGACGAGCGGCGCGAGCCGCCCCCGGCCACCGAGCGGCTGCTGGTGGGGGCGGGCCTGGGCGCCGAGTTCGTCCCCGCCGAGTTCGGCGGCCGGCTCACCCGCGCCGACCTGCTCGTCAAGGTGCTGCGCCCGGTTTTCCGCCGCGACCTCGCCCTGGGGTTCGGCTCCGGCATCACCTCGCTGTTCGCGACGTCCGCCGTCTGGGCGGCCGGCAGCGCCGTTCAGCGCCGGGCCACGGCGGACATCCTGCTCGGCGGCGGCCGCGCCTCGATCGTCCACCACGAGCTCGCCCACGCGAACGCCATCCTGCGCGACGAGTTCACCGCGGCCCCGCGCCCCGGCGGCGGGTTCTCGCTGAGCGGGCGCAAGGACGTCATCATCAACGCCGCACGGGCGGACGCGTACGTCGTCTACGCCCGGACCGACCGCGCCCGCAGCCCGCTCAGCCACTCCGTGCTGCTCCTCGACCCGGACGCCCTCGCCGCGGCCGGCGGTCTCGCCCACCTGCCGCGCGTCCCGACCGCCGGCATGCGCGGATCCCTCTTCTCCGGACTGCAGTTCACCGACTGCGAGGTCCCGGAGGGCGCCCTCGTCGGCCGGGTCGGCGAAGGCGTCGCGCTGGCGCTGCGCACGTACCAGGTCAACCGCTGCGTGATCTCCGCGACCGCCGTCGCCGCCGCGGGCACGGTCCTGCACTCCGCGGTGCGGGCCGCCACCACGGGCCGCAGCCGTCCCGTGGCCCGCCGCTTCCACAAGCCCCTCGCCGGGGTCTTCGCCGACCTGCTGGCCTGCGACAGCATGGCCACCGTCGCGCTGCGCGCCCTGAGCCTGCTGCCGGACCGCACCCACGTGCTCGCCGCGGCGGTCAAGTACGTCGTCCCCGACCTGCTCCGGGAGAGCCTGGAGGAGCTGGCGGCCGTGCTCGGCTCGCGCGGATACCAGCACGGCACCCCCGAGTACGGCGCGCTGGACAAGCTCTCCCGGGACCTGCCGGTCGCCGGGCTCGGGCACGCCGGGACCGCCGCCTGCCAGGCCGTGATCGTGCCCCAGCTGCGCGCCCTGGCCGAGCGGGCCTGGTTCAAGGAGGAGGAGCCGCCGCCCGAGCTGTTCCGCTCCGCGGCGAGCCTGCCGCAGCTCGACTACCGGCTCCTGGGCATCGCCGACGGCGGGGACTTCCTCGCCGCCTCGCTCGTCGGGTCGGCCGCCCGGCTGGCGGAGGTCCGCGGGGTCGGCGGCCAGCTCGCCGTCCTCGCCGACCTCGCCGAGGCGTTCGTCACCGAACTGCGGGCGCTGCGCGAGCAGTGCCGGGCGATCCCCCAGGGCGCGGCCGTCCTCGCCGATCCCGCGTGGTGCGTGCTCAGCGACCGTTACGCGCTGGTGCTCGCCGCGGCCGCGGTCCTGGGCACCTGGGAGGGCCAGGACGGCAGCGAGCCGTTCCTCGCCTCACCGGCGTGGGCCGTGCTCGCGCTGACCCGGATCGGCGGGCGGCTCGGCATCCCGGTGCCGGAGCTGCCCGACGACTGCCTCGGGCAGGTGCTGGAGGAGCTCGTGCGCCGCTACCGGGCGGGCCGCAGCTGCGACCTCGACGCCACCGAACTGGCCCAGTGAGCCGGGGGGACACGCCGATGAACCACCACGACCGGTACGAGCGGCGCAACTCACCCTTGCTGAGCGCGCCCGTACACGCCGCCGGACCCGACGGGCCCTGGGCGGACGTGGCCGCGGGCATGGTCCGCAACGGCAACGCCTGCGTCCACACCACCTGGGACGAGTGGCCCGCGGAGCCGGCCTCCGGGGCCGAGCTGCGCCGCCTGCTGGGCCGGGACTGGCTGCGCTACCGGGACACCGCCGACCCCACCGCCCGGCACCGCTTCGTCGCCTCCCGGCTGGCGATCCGGTACACGGCCGCCGCCGCGCTGGGCACCGGGCCCGCGGAACTCGACCTTTCGTACAAGCCCGGTGGACGCCCGTACCTGCGCGGCTTCGACCAGATCGACCTGAGCCTGACCCACACGGACGATCTGATCGCGGTCGGCATCAGCCGCAACGGCCGCATCGGCGTGGACACCGAACCCACCGACCGCAGGCTGGCCTTCGACCTGCTGCAGGACCAGGTCTGCACCCCCGCCGAGCGCGCCGAGCTCGCGGCGCTGGGGGAACGCGGGCGGGCGGTGGGCATGCTGCGGCTGTGGACACTGAAGGAGGCGTACACGAAGGCCCTCGGGCAGGGCCTTCGGATGGGCTTCTCCGAGTTCGGCTTCGCCACGGCGACCAGCGGGGAGACCGGCCTGCTCGCCCCCGACGGCTCGCCCGCCACGCACGGCGAATGGGCCTTCGCCACCTTCCCCGTGGCCGGGCGCTACCTGCTCAGCGTGGCCTGCCACGACGCCGGACTGGACACATCCCGGGACAGTGCCGTGGCCACCATGCTCGACGAGGGTTTCGTCGCCATGGTGTCGGCGGCACTCCTGGACCCGGCCTGACCGGGGAGGGGGCGTACCGGCCGCCCCGCCGGTCAGGCCGTTGAACGCCCGGAAGTCGGGCACATGACACAACAAACGTGCCAAGTTCCCTGGGGAATCAGACAATCCGATGCCTGAGGCATGTTGTTTGACCTCCTTTTGCCTTATTCTTGACTTCGACTTGACTCGCCCGCTTCAGGGGCGTTTCCGTGGCGTGCGAAGGAGAGGGGGCCGATGGACGACGCCATCACCGTGGTGATCGCCCCCGGCACGCCACCCGCACTCGACCTGGTCGGGCCCCTGGACGCCCCGGTCATGGCCACCGCCCTCGTCATGGCGGCGTCCTGCGGGCCGAAGCTGCGCCGCCACACCGCGACCCACCACACGCTCCAGCTGACCTGCCGGCCGGGCGAAAGGCCCACCGACCGGCCCTCCCTGGCCGGCCGGCTCGCGGACCTGCTCACCGACCCCGCCGCGCGCGAAGGCCGCCCGGCGCGGCCCGGCCCGCTGGCCGCCCTGCCACAGCAGCCCGCCCCCGGCCGGGCC
>LJCW01000179.1 GCA_001298555.1 Actinobacteria bacterium OV450 | reverse complement strand
TCCGGCCGCCTCCTAGCCCCTCCCCCACGCCGGCCCCCCCCCCCCCCCCCCCCCCCCCGCCGCGGCGCGACGGCCCCCCCCCCAGCGGGCCCGCCGCGCCGCCGACGCCCTCGCCGGACTCGCCTTCCGCCTGCGCGAGCGCGCCGGCTGGCAGGCCAAGGTCCGCGAACTCGCCGACGACGCCGCCGAGTCCGAGGCCCGCGCCGAGGTCTGCCTGGACCGGGCCCGCGCCGCCGACGAGGACCGCCGCGCCGCCCAGCGCGCAGCCGACGACGCCCGCCGCACCGCCCGCGCTCTGCGCGCCGAGCGCGCCGAGATCGCCGGCGCCCCCGAGTCGCTGCCCGAGGACGACGGCACCGCCAAGGCGCCGCTGCCCGACCTCCGCGAGGCCTACCGGGCCGCCTCCCGGCTGTACGAGAAGGTCGGCGTCGGCGCCGACCTGCGCGCCGAACAGGCCCGCGCCGAAAGCGACGAGAGCGCCGCCCTCGCCGAACTCGACCGGCTCACCAACAAGGTCCGCACCCGCGCCGCCCAGCTCCTCGAAGGCACCGACGGCGCCGACGGCCCCTCCCGGCAGGCGGCCGCCGCCCGCGCCGAGTCCCTCGTCCAGATGCTGGAGACCCGCGCGCAGGCCGCGAGCGAGCAGCTCGGCCGGCTCCGCGGCGAGGCCGAACGGCACGCCCCGACCGAGGGTGAGGCGCACACCGAGCTGCCCGAGGAACTGGTCCCCGCCGACGTCGAGCAGGCCCAGGCGATGCTGCGCACCGCCACCGCCCAGCTCGCCGCGCACACCGCGGCCGTGGAGACCGCCCGGGCCGCCCACGCCGACCTGCTGCGCGCCCACCGCACCGCCGAGGACGGCGCCGGAGGCTTCGACGAGACGGCGGCGATGCTGCGGGACCTGCTGCGCGACCACGCCCACCAGGACGACGAGCAGGAACCGGCGGCCCACCCGGGCACGCTGGAGGAGGCCCGGCAGTCCGCCGCCGAGGCACGGCGCTCCCTGCGCAGCTGCGCGGCCGACCTCTCGGCCGCCGAGTCGGCGGTCCGCGAAGCGAGCGACATCCTGGTCCGCCACGCCAACGCCAACCGGTACGAGCAGGTCCGCACCCCCGCGCGCCAGCAGATCCGGGAACTGCCCGCCTCCGCCCTGCCCGAGCACGCCGCTGCCTGGGCGGCGGCCTTCGCGCCCCGGCTGCGCGTCCTCACCGACGAGCTGGCCCAGCTGGAACGCAACCGCGACAGCATCGTCGACCGGCTGCGCGGACTCGTGGAGTCCGCCCTGGCCACCCTGCGCTCCGCCCAGCGGCTCTCCCAGCTCCCCGAGGGACTGGGGGAGTGGTCGGGCCAGGAGTTCCTGCGCATCCGCTTCGAGGAGCCGGACCAGGCCACCCTCACCGAACGCCTCGGCGAGGTCATCGACGAGGCGACCCGCACCGCGGTGAAGAAGAACAGCAACGCCTCCTTCGGCGAGGGCCGCCGCGACGGCATGTCGCTGCTGCTGCGCGGGGTCCAGGCGGCCCTGGAACCCAAGGGCATCGCCGTCGAGATCCTCAAGCCGGACGCGGTGCTGCGCGCCGAGCGCGTGCCCGTGGGGCAGATGGGCGACGTGTTCTCCGGCGGCCAGCTGCTGACCGCCGCGATCGCGCTGTACTGCACGATGGCCGCGCTGCGCAGCAACGACCGCGGCCGCGACAAGCACCGCCACGCGGGCACGCTGTTCCTCGACAACCCGATCGGCCGCGCGAACGCCACGTACCTGCTGGAACTCCAGCGGGCCGTGTCCGACGCGCTCGGTGTCCAGCTGCTCTACACGACCGGCCTGTTCGACACGACGGCCCTCGCCGAGTTCCCGCTCGTCATCCGGCTGCGCAATGACGCCGACCTGCGGGCGGGCCTGAAGTACATCAGCGTCGAGGAGCACCTGCGCCCGGGCCTGCCCCAGCAGTCCGCGGAGGCCGAGACGATCCACGGCGAGATCACGGCGACCCGCATGTTCCGGCGTTCCGCGGTCACTTCCTGACCGCGGCCGTCACCTGCCCGAGCCCGCCGGGTAGCCGTGGTCCGCGCCGGGAGACTGCCACATGGCCGGGCGGACGCCCGCGGCCTCCGCGCCCCGGGGTATCCGGGCCGGCCCGCCGCCCGGCTCCGGGCGGGCCTCCCGGCGGGCCCGGCGCCGCTCGCGCCGGCGGTCCCGCGCCGTGCTGCTCGGCACCGACACCACGCCGTACCGCTGGTTCCACATCTGCCGGGTGATCAGTACGTCCAGCACGCCCCACGTGGCCACCACGGTCCCGGCTATCGCGCACAGGCCCATCGGCAGGGCCAGCCACGACCCGGTGAGCATCAGGAAGAACGCGATGCTCGCCCCGGTCAGCGTGACGGCCACGATCAGCACCGCCCGCACCGCCGACTCGCGCACCGGGTCAGGCATCCTGCGCCGCCTGGCCGGCTCTTCCTCCCACAGCGACCGCCCGGGCGCGCCCACCACCGCGCCGGTGTCCTCATGGATCCCCATCACACGCTCCCGCCCCGATTCATCCCCTCGAACTGGTAGACGTACGACACCGCCGAGAGATTCCCGTATCCCGGACTCCTCCCCAGCACCTGCCCACCCCGGAACAAAGAATTCCAGCCATCCATCCGGTTGCGGTAACTGACACCCCACCAAGTGTCATCTGCCGCATAACGGACCGCTCTTGACCGGATGTGTCGGACAACTCATGATCTACGCTGGGCGGCCCGGCCGAAAACGTCCGGACACGCCTTCGAAGCCGCTGCCCGGCAGTAGTAGGCTCACGCCGTTTAAATGACGGAACACCGACCCCCGACAACGGGGTTGAGCTGGGGGAGGCTGGGGAGGCCATGCGCTTTCGCGGGAAGTCCATCCGCCGGAAGATCGTGGCGTTGCTCCTTGTGCCGCTCGTCTCCCTCACCGCCCTCTGGGGCTTCGCGACCGTGCTCACCGGCCGCGAAGCGGTCCAACTCCTCGATGTCGCCTACGTCATCGACAAGGTCGGCTACCCCGTCGAGGACGTCGTCCGCGTCATCCAGAAGGAACGCCGCCAGACCCTCGTCGTCCTCGGCGACCCGCGCGCCGCCACCGCCACCGCCGAACTCACCAAACGCCGCGCCGCCACCGACGAGCTCGTCGACCGCATCAGCAAGAACGCCAAGGACCCCGAGGTCGCCGACGAGCTCGCCCCCGCCGCCGCCCAGCGCCTCGACTCCATCCTCGACGCCTTCCGCGGCATCGGCGCGCTGCGCCGCTCCGTCGACCAGAACACCCTGGACCCGAGCCAGGCCCTGGAGCTCTACAGCCGGCTCGTCGACCCCTGCTACGACTTCCTCATGAACCTCCACGCGCTGGAGAACGTGGAGATGGACAAGCAGGGCCGCGCCCTCGTGGGGATCACCCGCGCCCGCGAGACGCTCTCCCGCGAGGACGCCGTCATCGCCGCCGCCCTCGCCGCCCGCAACGTCAGCTCCGCCGACGTACGGCGCGTCTCCGACCTCGCCGCCAACCGCTCACTGCTCTACGAGTTCAACCTCGCGATCCTCCCCGCCGACGACCGCGAGCTGTTCGAGCAGTACTGGAGCAGCCCCGAGACCAAACCGCTGCGCGACGCGGAGGAACGCTTCATCACCGGCGGCCCCGGAAAGAACCCCCGGATCACCGCCGCCCAGTGGGACGAGGCCGCGAACAAGGTCCTCGACGACCTCGCCACCATGGGCACCGCCGCCGGAGACCGCTACCAGAAGCGCGTCGAACCCCTCGCCATGGACGTCCTCGTCCAGGCGGCCATCGCCGGAGTCCTCGGCTTCATCGCCCTCCTCTTCTCCGTCGTCCTGTCCGTGCGCATCGGCCGCGACCTGGTCCGCGACCTGTCCCGGCTCCGCAAGGAGGCCCACGAGGTCTCCGGCGTCCGGCTGCCCGCCGTCATGCGCCGCCTCGCCGCCGGCGAGCACGTCGACGTCGAGACCGAGGCCCCCCGCCTTGAGTACGAGAAGGACGAGGTCGGCCAGGTCGGCCAGGCGCTCAACACCCTCCAGCGCGCCGCCGTCGAGGCCGCCGTCAAGCAGGCCGAGCTCCGCCGCGGCGTCTCCGAGGTGTTCGTCAACCTGGCCCGCCGCAACCAGGTCCTGCTGCACCGCCAGCTGACCCTGCTCGACACCATGGAGCGGCGCACCGAGGACACCGAGGAGCTCGCCGACCTCTTCCGCCTCGACCACATGACCACCCGCATGCGCCGCCACGCCGAAGGCCTCGTGATCCTCTCCGGCGCGGCCCCCTCCCGGCAGTGGCGCAAACCGGTCCAGCTCATGGACGTCGTACGGGCCGCCGTCGCCGAGGTCGAGGACTACGAGCGCATCGAGGTACGCCGGCTGCCGCGCCTGGGCATCGCGGGCCCCGCCGTCGCCGATGTCACCCACCTCGTCGCCGAACTCCTGGAGAATGCCACCGTGTTCTCACCGCCGCACACCGGCGTCCAGGTGCACGGCGAACGCGTGGCCAACGGATTCACCCTCGAGATCCACGACCGCGGTCTCGGCATGAACCCGGAGGCCCTCCTCGACGCGAACCTCCGGCTCGCCGAGACCCCCGAGTTCGAGCTCTCCGACACCGACCGCCTCGGCCTGTTCGTCGTCAGCCGCCTCGCCCAGCGCCACGGCGTCAAGGTCGTCCTCCAGCCCAGCCCGTACGGCGGCACCACCGCCGTGGTCTTCCTCCCCGCGGCCCTGCTCACCGAGGCCCCCGAGACCAACGGCAACGGCCTGCGCCTCGGCGACGCCAAGGCCGTCCGGGCCGGCCACGGCGCCAGGAACGGCCGCGGCCACGCCCGCCCCGGCCCGCGGCCGCCCCGCCCTGTGGGCGGCGGACGAAGGCGTCGCGGGCCTCCTGCTGTTCACCGACGAGGCCAACCGCCACACCGCCTACCTCGACGTGCTGGCGGTA
>LJCW01000178.1 GCA_001298555.1 Actinobacteria bacterium OV450 | reverse complement strand
CCGTGCCCGTGACCACGTCCTGCACTGGACCGCCTGGCGGCGCCAGCACCAAGCCATCGCGGCAACCTGCCACCAGCAACGGCACCGCCGTCACGACCAGCCGTGATCAAGAACTACAGCTGCCGTGACAGGCGGCAATAGCGCGCGGGTCATCGCGCATACCTGCTCGATTGAGCGGCGGTTCGCAGAAGAGACGCCGCCATCGGGTTGCGGCTGAAGGGGCGGAGTAGGGACCGCATTTCGCTAATCGCCCCATCAGCCCGGCAACTGTTCAGGGCTGTATAGTCGTGAATTAGTTGTTGCCATTGGTGACATGCCACCTCGAGCTGTCCTCGGGAGAGTTCGAGGGTGGCGAGTTTATGCAGAATGAGCGCGTGCGCGCGCTGCTCCGACGACGGTCTCAGGCGCAGAGCGTCGGCGAACGCGGTACGCGCATGTTTAAAGTCATTTAAGTGTACGGCTGTCTCAGCTCGCTGGTGGGCGAGGGAAGCTCTGTGGTAGGCGCCGACTGGCGCTGTGGGCTCTTCTGCCCCGTGCAGATGTCTCTCGGCGGACGCGAGGTCCTCCAGGGCGGAGCGTGTCTCTTTAAAAGCGGAAGCCGTCACGGCTCGTTGGCCCAGAAGTGCGGCCCGCAGGTAGCCTGGAGCCCATGGTGGGCAGCGGTCGTGCGCCGCCTGTGCGAGGCGTCTGGCCTGGGGATAGTGTCCGAGGGTGTAGGCTTGGACGCTTAGGCCGCGCAGGATTACTGCAGTGGTCAGCTCGTCATCGGCGCTATCAGTCAGATCCAGTGCGCGAAGATAATACCACTGGGCAAGCCCGTGTTTCATGTCATCGAAGTGTACGAACGCGCAGAGATAGGTGAGTTGGGCGGCTGTGCGACGCAGGTCGCGGGCGGTAGCTGGGCTTGAGGGTGCCTTGAGCCAAGGATCGATCACAGTGGTGAGATACGCTGCGAGTGCGGCACGGATATAGCCGCCACCGAAAGATTTGTCCACGGAAGAGAACATTAGGAGGGCCGTTTGCGCAGCGGCGGCTTCCTCTTTGCCGATACGGCCCCCAGTAGGTCTTAGGCCAGACCACACGATTCCCGTGCGGGCCTCATCCAGAACCTCATCGAGCGCGGCCAGATGATAGAGAATGTCAGCCGGTACGCCACCCGCACGAGCCGGCATCCTCAGAGACACCCCTGTTTCCAGAGGCTCGCTGCCCTCCCGTCCGCCCTTGGCAAGCCGACCAAAGCCGGCATCTGCGACGCTTACCACGCGCCCGAGCCTACGGGACAGCGCCTCGGCTATGAGCTCAGGAACCGGAGCACGGGGAACCGCTCCGGCCAGCCACTGAGCCACAGAAGGCCGCTGGTAGCGCAATGACAACCCTGCCTCAGCCGCCGTTGCGTTCACGGCCCTAGCAAAAGCCTCACCGGTCCAGCCGGCCTCCCGCAGTAAGTGCCGCAGCCTCTCGTTGGAGGCCCGTCTTTCAGACACTCTCACTCCTCCGATTGCTCTATTTTGAGTCGAAACTGTTTGGTTGCCTATTCGATGGTGTGGCCGACGTGGGTGGCGTGGAAGTAGTTGCGGACGACGTGGTGCTATTGCCGATGGCGGTGGAGAAGCCTCCGAGCCTCGTTGGGCGAGGCATCCCGCCGACCGGATGTAGGCGGTGTGGACGTGGCGTTTAGAGTCGACGTTGAGGATGTCGCCGGGGTGGAATACCGGGCATGAGGTGGAGCTCGACGCGGTGGCTGTTGCTGGCGGGCTAGGGGGTGACCTTCTTCGAGTGGTGCACGGGGTTCGCGGTTCGCACGTACGTGGACTTTGCGTCCGGCCTGGAGGGCGAGCCGGTCCAGGAAGTGGCGGACATGGGGACTGTTTACCCCGCTTACCGATCGGGGGCCGACCCCTCAATCTCCGGCTTAAAAGGCCTCAGGCTGGCTGCTGAAAGCACGAGTTGACGATGCTCGTGATCTTCGTCCGAAACCGGCGCCCATTCACGCGTACGAGCGGTCCGTCGGGAGGTGGCCCATGAGCGGCCGAAGGCAGGTATGCGAGCGCAGACCGCAGTAATCCGCTCCAACCAACCACCGTCTAATCCGCCTTCCCATACGCGGCCATGCATACTCCTCTACGAGCCAGGCATCGGCTTTCGCTGGTTGACGGAGAAGCGCCTTTCGGCCGCTACGGGGAGAACTCGCGCCAGTGGAGTCACTCGCCCCCCGTGTGACAGCCGGCTCCGGGGCAGGTCCTGGGGCGTGCAGCCGGCTATTGGCTGGAACATCCTCGCCTAGCCACCTCTTCCGGATCTTGCCTTACCAGCGCCGCCGCCCGGCACTGCACCTCGCTGCGTTGTCGAGGCACCCGGGTACGCCCGGTACGTGGAAACCTCTCTGCCCTCGCGATGCACAGGACGGGACGACGGGGGCTTGAACGAAAAGATCCGAAGGAGACGACCCAGGTGTCTCCGCAATGGGGCATCCTGCGTCCGGAGTTGGCAAGAATCTGACCTTGCATGGGCACTCACGTTAGCGTCGTAGTAGCTGGAGAACACTGGCGATCACAGCGAGGCCAAGGCGAAGGTCACTTCGGCGAGGGAAGGGAAAAGCCGCACGATGCGATCACCGAGCGGCGGACGTGGGTAGAAACTTGGGAGAACGAGGTCCGCTCCGCGGCGACGCTGGCCGCGTTGTGGCGTAACTCCCGGGTGGCATGGTGAATGGGCAGGTGAGTGAAGATTTCCTGCCGGATCCGTCGAGGGGTGTGAGCGAAGGGGGCCTGGCGTGCTAGCTGGTCTTGGATTCGTCGAAGACGAAGTTGATCTCCCAGTGCCGTGGATGCAGCGCAACATGTTCGGCAGTCGGGTATGATCCGCGATCCAGCAGGCTGGTGTGATCAGCCGGACCGGTTCGAGGCTGTCGCTCTGGCCCTCGACTCCCCGCACCAGTGCTGGTGGCGCTACGGCGACCCCGGTTGCTTTGCCGTGTCTATTCGCCTGGACCCGGGCCAGGTTGCTCGCGTCCGCCAGGGCGTCTTCGATCTTCCGGGCCATGCGCCGCTCCATCCTCTACAGCAAGTGGGTGCCTCGGCTATGGCGTCCTGCCCATAGCTTGACTCCCGTTCCTCTTATCTCAGACAAACCCCGCGCAGGGGAAGAGCGAGAACAGGACAATTTCCGCAGGCGAGAACGGGGCGGTGCAGGCGAGTTCTGTTGAGGAGGCGGTCTTCCTCGTAAACAGTCCGGGACCGCTGAGCTTGTTCAGGGTGCGGCCGCTGATCGGGTGACGGCAGGGTGGGGTAACAGGCGAGGCCCTCGGGTTGCTGAGCGGGGTGTGTGACGTCCGCTGCTCTTCAACTCGGGGGCCTCGTTGGTTCTTTACCCTGCCGCACTAGATGCTCCGCATGCCCTGGTGGAGTGGCTCACGATGCTGATCGCCACCCGGGAGGGTGACCGCAGGTGCAGGCTGTCACCGTCCCAGCGTGCTCTGGTCGCGCTGGTGTACCTGCGCAAGAACGACACCCTGCGCCAGCTCGCCGCTCTCGCGCCGGGACTGACCATGGCCTTGAGATCGACCGACGCCCGCTACGTCCTGCTGGACGGGACCCTCACCGAGTGCAACCGGACCGGCGACGGACGAGCGGACTCCTTGTCCGTGATCGTGGACACCGTTTCCTTCGACGTCGTCATTCCGTAGACCTCGGCGAGATGCGCGACGATCTCCCCTGACGTCAGGCCTTTACCGGTGAGAGAGAGGACCATGTCGTCCAGGGCGCCGGTCCGCCGGGCGTATTTGGGCAGCAGTCCGGGGCGGAAGGTCCCCAGCCTGTGACGGGGCACGTTCACCACCACCGGCCCGACCTCGGTCATCACCCTCTTCGCCCGGTACCCGTTACGAGCATTGCCGCCCGAACGTGAGCCGCGGCCGCCGGCCCGGACCGATTCATCGGCCAGGTGCAGGTCCATCTCAGCCTCGAGCGCGGCCTGCATCAGATGCTGCGCAAGCTCGGGCAAGATCCCGCCCTCGCCCATCAACCGCAGACCGCCGGACGCGGTCTTCTCCGCTGCGAGGGCGGCCAGCTCTTCCAGCAGCTCGACCGACAGACCATTCTCGGATGCGGGCATCGACTTCACATCCGCACCCTCAGCGATCTCATCACCCCTCGCAAGCGACACGCCACCATCCATCCCGATCGTGTGACCCGTCGTCGTACCCATCAGATGACTCCTTCAAGGAAGGAACCCACCTAATTCATGACACTCCCGGTGTTCACGGCGATGGTGACGGGGCTGGTCGCGCAGACCGGGGTTGGCATGGTGACCGGGATGCTGACCGGGGCGGGCCTGGCCCGTGCCTGGCCGCACGACCGGGCCCATGCCTTCTTCTCCCGGACCCGCTGGAACGTCGACACCCTGGGGATCATGCTGGCCCACCTGATCGTCAGAACGCTACTGCCGCACGGTGACGGCGGCGCGGCGATCACGGTCGCGGTCGACGACACCTTGTTCTAGCGGAGCGGGAAAAAGGTGTTCGGTGCCGCCTGGCAGCACGACGGCGCCGCCAAAGGCCCGAAGCCGGTCGGGCGCGGAACATGCTTCGTGGTGGTCGGGAACATCGTGGAACTGCCTTTCCTGGCCCGGCCGGTGTGCCAGGGTTAATTCATAGTCGTGTTGATCAGGCTGCGTCGCTGGTCAGGGGCAGTCCGAGTAGGTCGAGTGGGAGGGTGAAGGGGGTGTAGGAGGTCTCTCGGAGTC
>LJCW01000177.1 GCA_001298555.1 Actinobacteria bacterium OV450 | reverse complement strand
GTTGAACTCCCAGCTCTGCGCCCGCGCGCCTTGGGCGGTCTCCCGCCCCCGCACCTCCGGGGCGCGGCCGTACTTCCCTTTGATGACCCCCCCGTCGGCCCGGACCCGCCACTGCTGGCTGATCGCGCCGTTGCACCTCCAGATGTGCACCGGCGTGCCGTTGTCGGTCCGCCCGCTGTCGGGGTCCAGGCACAGGCCGACGGCGCGGATGGTCCCGTCGGAGGCGATCCTCCACGACTGGTTGACGTTGCCGAGGCAGTCGTACATCTGGACGGGCGTGCCGTCCGCGCTGGTACCCATGCGCACGTCCAGGCACTTGTTCATGAAGCCGGTGATCTGGCCGGTCGTCCCGCCCGCCGGAGCGGGGCCGAACTGGATCTCCACCGAATTCATGCGGTCCGAGCCGCAGCTGGCATAGGTGGTGTTGCCGCTGACCCACCCGCTGGTGGTGCCCGGCCAGATCATCGGCTGCCAGCTGCCCTGGCTGTAGATCCAACAGGTGATCACGACGTGCCAGGTCTGCATCGGGTCGATGCCGGAACAGGTGCCGGTGTAGCTGCCCTGCGGGGTGTCGCGCACGTAACACTTGTCGGACGGGCCGGCGGCCTGCGCGGACCGGGCGCCGGCGGTCGGCGCGGGCTCCGCGGCCTCGGCGGCCGGCGCCGTGAGCGCGGCGGCTGCCGTGAGCAGGGCGGTGGCGAACAGTAAGGCGGTACGACGCATCGGAGAGCTCCTAGGGGTTGAGGGTGATTCGGTTGACGGGGCTGCCACGCGCGTCACGCGGGCGCGTGCCAGGTCTGGTTGGGAGAGCCGTGGCAGTCCCGGAGCTGCGCAGCCGTGCCGTTGGTGTCGACCACGCCCCCGGACGTCCGGGCAGAGGTCCGACCGCGGGTTGAGAGCCGAGCCGCGGGCCCGGACCTGCCACTGCTGTGCGGTGGCGCCGTTGTACACGTCGGTCTCCGCCGGGGTGCCGTTGCCGGTACCGCCACCCTGGACGTCCAGGCACACGCCGACACCGCGGATCGTGCCGTCGGCACCGGTCTTACACGTCTGGTTGACGTTGCCGAGGCAGTCCCGGATCTGAGCGGGCGTGCCGTTCTCGGTGCTGCCGCCGCGCACGTCCGGGCACTTGTTCCCGAAGCTGGTGACCTGGCCGACCCGGGCAGGCATGGCGGCGGTCAGGCCGGGCGCGGGAGGTACGCGAGGCCGTGCGCGCCGGGCTCGCCGAGCTTGGCGATGTCGAGCCGGGCCAGGCGCTCCAGCGTCTCCAGGTCGACGACGTCGACGGTGGACGAGATGACGCAGGACACGTAGGCGAGCCGGCCGTCGGGGGACGAGGTGATGGTCAGCGGGAAGAGGCCCACCTCGACGTCGCCCAGCTGCTTGCGGGTGTCGGCGCAGAACACGGTGAGGCGGCCCGGTGCGTGGCGCCCGAGTCGGGAGCCCGCGTCGGGCGCCATGCGCACTTCACCCCCGAGCAGCCTGCCCGTCGAGGTCAAGTGCACCGGCAGGACGATGTCCCCTGTGGGCAGGGTGTCGACGACGGTCGCTGTCCGGGTGTCGATGACCCGGATTCCGGTGGGCGGCCGTTCCTCGGCGGTGCCGGAGAAGTTGCCGTAGGGCGCGGCGACGAAGACGTACGCGCCGTCGGCGGAGACGGCGAGGCCCTCACTGCCCGGTACCTCGACCTTTGTGGTGAGGGTGCCCCGTTCGAGGTCAACGACCGACACGAACGGCGCTTCCTTGTTGGTGGCGTAGCCCGTCCGCCCCGCCGGATCGATGGCGAACCAGTGCGGGCCGGGCGCGTCCGTGTCGATCCTGCCCAGGGGCCGGCGGGTCTGCGTGTCGACCACCACGACACCGCCGGGCCGGTCGTCCGAACTCTCCACACTGACGTAGAGGCGACCGCGCACCGGGTCCAGCGCCAGTCCGTGCGGCCCGTGTTCCGGGGCGAGGTCGACGACCTCGACGATGCGGCGGGTGTCTGGGTCGATGACGGCCAGTTCGGTGCGCCGGCCGCCGTTCGCGTGGTAGTAGCCCGAGTGGTACGTCAGGGTGCACCACAGCAGTCGCTGCGTCGGGTCGAAGCACAACTCGTGCGGCTCGGCGGGGACATGTACGGCGCCGAGGTGCTGGTGGGAGGCGGCGTCGAAGAACGAGACGGTCGGTCCGCTCTGACTGACGACGGCCAGGACGTCGCCTTCCCGACCGCGGGGGGACTGCTGCACAGCGTCTCCTTGGAAGAGGTGAAGGGAATGCCTCGCGTCTTCGCGGGCATCTCCACCCTCCGTGTCGACGAGGTCCGGCAGCAATGCAAAAATTGTCATCTCATCATTGCCGCAGACGCAAAGCCGCAGTTCAGGAGTCAGGTGTCCGTGGATCTCAACCTGTTGCGCGTGCTGGACGCCCTGCTCCAGGAGAACAGCGTCACCCGCGCCGCGGAGCGGCTCGGCACCTCGCCCGCGGCGGTCAGCCGTACCCTGGCCCGGCTCCGCCGCGCCGTCGGCGACCCGCTGCTCGTCCGCGCCGGCCAGGGGTTGGTGCCCACTCCGCGCGCCGTGGAACTCCGTGAGGAGGTCGCCGCGTTGCTGCGCGGCTGCGACGACGTGCTGCGGCCCGGTGCCGGCTTCGACGCGGTGCACCTCCAGCGGACCTTCACCGTCCAGGCCACCGATCTCCTCCTGGTCGGACTGGCGGGCAGCCTGACCGAGCGGATCCACGCCCAGGCCCCACGGGTGGACGTCGTCTTCCTGCCGGAGGCGGTGGAGGGCGGTCCTGGGCTGCGCCAGGGCTGGGTGGACGTCGAACTGGGCGTCCTGGGACACCTGGACCCCGAGATACGGACCCGGCAGCTCACCCGGATGCCGCTCGTCGGCATCGCCCGCAGCGGCCATCCCCTCTTCGACGGACCGATCGACGCCCGCCGCTTCGCCGCGGCCGACCACATCGGCATCTCCCGGCTCGGAAAGCGCCTCGGGCCCATCGACAGCGCGCTCGCGGAACTCGGGCTGCAACGCCGGACCGCGGTCGTGGTCCCCAGCCACACGACCGCGATGATGCTCGCCCGGGACACCGACCTCGTCGCCCTCAGCCTGACCGACTGGCTCCCGGACACCATCGCCGCCATGGGACTGCGGACGTTTCCCATCCCCCTCGAACTGGAACCCCTGGACCTCGGGATGGCCTGGCACCCCCGCAACTCGGCCGACCCGGGCCACCGCTGGTTTCGCGACCACCTGGCAGCCGCCGTCCTGGCCCCGGCCGGACCGGGGCCGACAGCCGTCCGCACTGCCACCTGACTTCGTCCGCCCGACCGGTCGCACCCCATACGGAGCCCGTCCGCTGGATCACCGAATCGACCAGAACATCGGCCGCGCCCTCTGCCACAACCGCGACGGCACGACCAAGAACGCCCGCATCGTCGTGCCGGTCTTCCTGGAGCCCGGCGAGGACCCCACCGACAAGCTCGCTTCCGCCTCGTACACCGCACCGAAGACCGGTAGCCATGCTCCAGGGACTCCGCAGTCATGATGAGCGCGTTATCGAACAGCGCGTTCCCGCGCCCTGACCAGCGGGAAGCGCAAGGTCCACCTGCGCGCGGCGAGGACGGGCAGGTCGTCGGCGCCGGTGGCGACGACGACCAGGAGCAAGTCGCCGCCGACGCCGCCGCGGAGTCGGCCCTGCCCCACTTCTCCAGCCCGCGCGACGCCGCCACCATCGCCGCGTTCCTGGGCACCCGGGTCTACCGACCCGACAGCCTCGTGTGGCTGCGGGGCTGCCAGGCCCTGACCCGGTGGCGAGCCGAGAACGGCATCACCGGCCCGTACTCCGTCCGTACGACACCGAGACCGAAAGTCCCCCGCCTGGCTCCAGCGGAGCTTGGCCGCCGTCCCTCCCGCCCCGTACCGGCACAGGGCGTCCGGAGCCACGATCAGCCTCAGCCAGGGCGCTCCAGCCCTGCCCACGGGATCACCACAGGGTCCCGGTCAAGGCACCCGAAATTCCGTGGAGCCCACCTGCCTGGCGTGAAATGATCTTCGGCGACTGCGACTGCTGACTGAAGAGAAGGCTGAAAACGTGTACGTACCGGCATCTGCACGAGCTCTCAATGACGACGAGCGTGAGCTCGTGGAGCTGGCACGCCGCACCATAGACGCGCATACCGACGCCGGGCCCGACGAAGACGGCATCCACACGATGGGCGCCGCGGTCATGGCCGCCGACTACCGGATGTTCGCCGGCGTGAACCTCTACCACTTCACCGGCGGCCCCTGCGCCGAACTCGTGGCTTTGGGAGCCGCACGAGCCCAGGGTGCCCGCCAGATGCGCTGCATCGTCGCCGTGGGAAACCACGAGCGGGGGATCATCGGCCCGTGCGGCCGTGACCGGCAGGTCTTCGTGGACTACTACCCCACCATGCGCGTCATCGTGCCCACGCCCGCGGGGCCCCGGTCCGTTCTCGCCGCCGACCTGATGCCGCTGACTCAGCGATGGACACCGGAAGGCATGAACGGTCTCGACCCATCGGTCTACCAGGACCCCGAGACGGCCGGCCCCCCGATCATCCGGTTCAACCCCCGCTACCTCGAAGCCGTCCGCTCCGGCGCCAAGACCAAGACCACCCGCTTCCGGGACCCGGCCCAGCTCGGGCCGGCGCGGCTGGTGTTCGAGAGCGACCCCGAAGTCGTCCTGCCGGCAGACGTGACCCACATCAGGCACTGCCTGGTCAGCGACCTCACCGACGAGGACGCCCAAGCCGAGGGGCTGACGACCGCAGCCGAACTCCGGGAAGTCCTCAAGCGCCACTACCCGGAGCTGGCGGGAACCGACGAAGTCGACGTCGTCACCTTCCAGACCGCCCAACAGACAGGCGCCGCGTAAACCGCTGAGTTGCCAGCGACGACCGGGCCGCAAGGTGACGACGAACACGGCCCGTCGCTTCCCCACAGGGCACGCCACTTCAGACATCACCTGATCCTGCGGCAGACCCGGGCGGGGGCGGG
>LJCW01000176.1 GCA_001298555.1 Actinobacteria bacterium OV450 | reverse complement strand
TGGTCGATGGCTGGCATGAAGGCGGAATTCTGCAGCAGGCCCATCTCCGCCTGGAAGCCGCGGTAGGGGAGCAGTGTGGGCGCCAGTGCGAGCCCAGGAACACCGAGAGCCGTCGCGAGTGCCGGACCGGAAGTCACATGGATATCGTGGATCAGGACATCCGGCGGATCTCTCCTAAGAGACCTCAGAACTAACTCAAAGTTTGCCGCGGCATCACGAGCGCTCAGGGCCAGAGTTTCGGACAGGTGTCTCGGGGGTCCATCGCGCGGCGGGGCAGGGCGCAGCACGATGTGCCCCCCCGCAGCTGCCACCTTGGCTGCGAACTCATTGGTGGTTACGAAACTCACCTGGTGTCCACGCGAAGTCAGCTCATTGACCAATGGGAGCATGGGATTTACGTGACCATGAAAGGGAAGAGCAAGGATTGCAATGTGGGCGCGCCGGGCTCCCTGGGGTGTTGCCGGAATACGTGGCTGCCACAGGCTGTGAGGGAACAAGTGGTCTCCTAGAGACGACGATATGCCCTCAGCCATGGCCAAAGGATAAGCCTTCTGGCCGAGCGAGAGCGAGCTGGTCTGCAAATTCGGAAAGAGGCATGGTAAGGGCTTCATCGGGATCCGCCACGTAGAGGCCATGATCCGTCTCTAAGATTACGGCCAACTCCACCAGAGCTAACGAGTCCAGTCCTAGTTGAACTGGGGTGGACTGAGGGCTGATTGATTCGGGAGCCACATTAAGGGTACTGGCCAGTAGATTTGTCAGCAATCGGTAATGATCCGTCATGGCGCTGGTCTCTCTTCCAAGATGTGGTGTGACGGTACAGTATTGGCTACTGTGGACAGCCGGCCGGGTTCATGAATGGTATTTCTCCGCCGCACCTGCGGATCGAACATAGATGCGGCGCGTGTACGGCATTGAGCCATTTGCACCAAATGAGTAGTCACCTAGAAGTACAGCACTTTACCATGCAACGGAAAGCGCAGCTGGGCCACGCAGGAAAGAACCGTTCCTCCATTTAATGTTTGAAACAGGAGATACAAGGTGGAGTCCGGGGAACTTTACCAAACTTTGCAGTGCAGTTGCGATTTCTACTCGAGCTAGTTGCGCACCGATGCAGCGATGGACGCCGTGACCAAAAGCAAGGTGCCTTGGGCCGCCCCTTTTCCAGTCAAATTCGCGCGGACTGCTGAATGTCCTACCATCGCGATTGCATCGGGCCAGCGAGACGATAACCGCCTCCCCTCGGCGAATAGCGGTTGAACCGACGTGCGTGTTTTCAGCAGCGATTCGAAATGTCGTTAGATCCAGACTCGAATCTAAGCGCAAGAGCTCCTCGATGATTGACTCTACTTTATGATCATCCAGTAATGCGCGGTTTAAATGCGGCTGAGTCATCACTCTCACCATGCAAGTTGCGATCTGGTTAGCAGTCGTTTCATAGCCAGCCACTACAAGCATCCCGGTAAAAGTCAGCAGTTCTCGCTCAGTCAACCGTTCGCTCTGGTCGCGAGCTGCGACCAGAGTGCCGATAAGGCCGCCTTCGGATCTCGTTCTTTGCTGGATTAATTCCTGCAGATAACTGTCTAGGCGATGTCTGGCTAGACGCATCACATTATCTGAGCTTTTAGCGTTCATTATGGCGTCTGCCCATGTACCAAACATCTGGCGATCTCTAAACGGCACTCCCACAAGTTCACACATTACGGAGAGCGCAAGGGGCATGCAGTATGCCGAGATGAGATCGACTGGGGGGCCGGCTGAAAGCATTTCTCGAATTAGAGAATCAGCTTTCTCTTTGATAAAAGGGCGTAGATTTTCCGCCTGTCGCATAGTGAAAGCATGAGTGACTAATCTTCGTAAACGCGTGTGCTCAGGTGGATCCATACCTAAGATACTTGAGGAGGGTAAAGGGAGCGATAGGCGAACTGCCCCTGGCTGGACGGCTGCTGCTCGACTCAGATGAGGATTAGTCAAAGCCTCTCGCGCTTCATTGTAGCCGCTGACCAACCAAAAGGAAGTACCGTTGGATAATTCTGTCCAAACCAGCGCTCGCTTGTCCAAAGTGGCAGATGATTTATCTGTATCCTCTTGCGGGGCCGCGAACGCGTAGGGGCGCGCCTCACCATTAGATTTCATTATGCCTGCCAATTTATTAGCTTGATCACCGACTGCGTGGCATTGTCGAGTGCTGCTGCTATGCTCTCGGCCGCCGGGGCAGATCCCCTAACCGCGCCCTTCTCGTTGCGGCTTTGCGTGCGGGGAAATTTCTTCTAGCGAAATGGCGCAACCTGCCGATTGGCTGATTGTATGCGCTAGTTCACGGAGCCGTGCGCTCTCTTCTCTCTCAATACGGTGAGCCACATCTTCGTCATACCGCATCAGACCCTTTAGGTCGATATTCGCCAGACTCAAAATGCCCAATTTCTCATAAGCGTCCTGAATGCGCGGGCTCCATAGGCCAATATCCTTCACGCATGGTGCAATGCGATTGAATAGAAGGGATCGAAATGACTGCATGTAGGGCGAATTCTCAACCGTCTCGAGGCAGTCGTGCATGTCGTATCCGAGATTCTCCCATACTTCTTGCCCTCGGAATCTATCCCACATCAAGCGGCAGCCATAGATCACAAAGTCTTCTCGCTCGATCCGCTCACGCATCGTGAGTTGGGCATAATATTCACGTAGGACAGCTCGACCAAATGCGACATGGCGCGCTTCATCCTGCATGATATATGTGAGTATCTGCCGCGGTAGGGCGGCGGTCGTCCGGTCACGGATCACTCCGAACGCGGCAAGGGCTAGGCCTTCGATAAGCACTTGCATGCCAAGGAATGTCATGTCCCAACGCGAATCGCGCAATGTATCATCGAGAAGTTGCCGCAAATTATGGTTAATCGGATAGGATAGCTGAATCTTTTCGGTCAAAAATCGTGCATCGATTTCCGCGTGTCGAGATTCGTCCATTGCTTGTGTGGCCGCAAAAAACTTGGCATCCATGTCGGGAACCGTCTCGATAATACGGGCGGCGCAGACCATAGCGCCTTGCTCGCCATGTAAAAACTGACTGAATTGCCAGGCAGTATAATGAAGACTGGCAAGCGCCTTTTCGCGAAGGTTAATTTTGTGCCATGTAGATGATTCATAGATCGGCATAAACCGAGCCGGCATTCCTAGGGCGTTATACCGATTTACCGGAACATTCCAGTCGATCCTCCGGCTAGAATCCCACTGCTTGTCTTTTCCCTTCTGATATAACCGCAACAGGTGATCGCGCCCATCGTAATTCCAAGTGAAACGTGCAGCTCCCTCAATGGGGACCTGCCACCCTGTCAGATCGGTGGGTACGGCATACAAGTCGTGTACAGACATGGCTCGAGTTTGTCGTCAAGCAGTTACCAGCGCAAGCCGACCTGCCGGTAGGGAACGAAGGCAAGCCTTTACCATAGTCCTTTCTGCAACAATTCTTCAGTTGCCGAGGAACAGTTAGAGCGCACATCAGTGAGCTGCTTTGAGTTGCCCACTGATGATCGGGTATGAGTCAAGAGCTCATAATGTAAAAGCTCCCGAACGATCGAGCGAGAGACCCCACGGCTCTTCTCGTGCGTGCGGGAGCCTTGGTCGGCCGCCTGTCCTGCCGCATTAGACCCTGGCGCATGCCCTCGAGGAGTGGTCTACGGTGCTGATCGCTCTCGGAGGATGACCGCCAACGCAATTTTCCGCTGTCCCCGCGGGCTCTAACAGGGCACGTCGCCCCTGTGTAGGTGCGCAAGGGTACAGATCGCCGCGAGGCTCCCGGATCAGCGAGAGCCCCGCCCATGCTATGTACCGATGGTCTTTAGCGGTAAAATGCGCGCGGATTCAATCGATTGACACTCGAATTAGTCGACGTCAGATTCTGATCTATCTATTTCCAAGAGAAAAAGGTAAGTCCGCCGCTTCCAGATGCGCCCGCCTGGCCAATACCCCCTCCGCTGCCACCAGTCCCCAGCGGGCCCGGCGGGTACAAGCCCGTGAATCCGGCAGAGCCGCCCGCTCCACCCGCAACAAGGGTTCCGTTCGCTCCAGCACTGCCATTTAGCAGGATGGCGTTGGGGTTGGTGCTGCTAGGAGTGCCTCCAGTACCGCCACCGCCAGAATTCCAGGCTGCTTGCCCTCCGGATCCCCCATCTCCGGTGATCAGTACCGTGGAACTTGAATCGATCATCGTCGTGTCCGCACCGGACTGACCATTCGAGCTTCCTCCGGATCCGCCAGCTCCTACGACGAGCGTGTACGTTGTCCCGGGCGTAACAGCAATGGAGGTCATTGCTGCCCCTCCTCCCCCTCCTCCGCCGCCGCCTAGAAGGAGGCTTGCCGCCCCTCCGCCGCCGCCTCCGCCACGGACATAGATATCTACAGAGGTGACACCCGTCGGTGCAGTCCACGTGTAGGTTCCCGGAACATTGTATAAGAGAAATCCTCCCGCGGCGGTAGCGGGCCCGGCCATGCATAGACTGGCCACCAGAACGCCGATTGCTGCCATCGTGCGCAGAAGCCATCGAAAAGGTTTCATGACGCCTCCTTCTCTATTTGGAACGTTGTCACTGGAGCCTTTACCACTAGTATGGCCTGCGCTGTCAGTGACTAGAAGCTGGAAGTTCACAGATCACCCAGGCAGCCTATTCTTGCGGCGGAACTATTGAGGCGGAACTGTTGGGTTGTCTGGGTTGCTGACGCAGGGCTAATTCATAGTCGTGTTGATCAGGCTGCGTCGCTGGTCCAGGGCTGATTCAAAGTCGTGGCGAGCCGACTCGTCTCGTTGAGCCGGACATGCGACCAAGTCGCCGTCTATGCAGGTCAACGTTGCTTCGCTGCATG
>LJCW01000186.1 GCA_001298555.1 Actinobacteria bacterium OV450 | reverse complement strand
CCGCGGGCGCTGGGGCAGGGCCTGGCCGGTCCGCGGGTCGACCCAGGGGTCGGCGCCGCCGCGCGGCTCCCGGCGGTGCGTGGCGGCCTCGGCGCCGCGCCCCGCGGAACGGCCGGGGGCGGGGACCGGGGCGGCGGGCGGGCGCTGGCCCGCCCGGCGGGGCTCGATCATCGCGACGGCCCGGCCCGGCAGCCACGCCGAGGCGGTGCCGCTGTCGTCGCCGCCGTCGAAGAGGTGCGGGGCGAGCTGCGCCTGGAGGTCGGCGGGGGTCGGGCGCTGGGTGGCGTCCATCTGCATGCAGGAGTCGATCAGGGGCCGCAGCTCGTCCGGGAGCCCCTCCAGGTTGGGCTCGTCGCGCAGCAGCATGAACACCGTCTCCACCGGGTTGGCCCCGTGGTACGGCGGATGCCCGGTCGCGGCGAAGACCAGCGTCGAGCCGAGGGAGAAGACGTCGCTGGCGCCCTTGACGCTGCGCGAGTCCTTCGCCTGCTCGGGTGACATGTACGCGGGCGTGCCGACGGCGACGTTCGTCATGGTCAGGCGCGTGTTGGAGACGCCGCTCGCGATGCCGAAGTCGATCACGCGCGGGCCGTCCTCGACGACGAGCACGTTGGACGGCTTCAGGTCGCGGTGGACCAGGCCGGCGCCGTGGATGGACTGGAGGGCCTCCGCGATGCCGGCGGCGAGCCACCGTACGGCCTGGGCGGGCATCGGCCCGCACTCGTTGACGATCTCCTCCAGGGAGGGCGCCGGGACGTACGCGGTCGCCAGCCACGGCACGGCGGCCCGCGGGTCGGCGTCGACCACGGCCGCGGTGTAGAACCCGGACACGGCGCGCGCCGCCTCCACCTCACGGGTGAAGCGCACCCGGAACAGCTGGTCCTCGGCGAGCTCGGTGCGCACCGTCTTGATCGCCACCCGGCGTCCCGATGCCGACCGTGCGAGATAGACCAGCCCCATGCCGCCGGCGCCGAGCCGTCCCAGCACCTCGAAGGGGCCGATCCGTCTCGGGTCGTGCTGCGTCAGCTGCTCCACCACTCGCCTCCACACCTCCCCGTACGGGCCCTTGCCTGGCCCGTTCCACCTGCACGCGCCGCTGCACGGCGGTCGGCCCCGTGCAGCGTCTCACCCCGGGCGCCGCCCGGGGTCGCGCAACCCCGATTCTGTCAGGCCCGCGCCGGGGCCGTGTCGCCACAGTCCGCGGGGGCGGGACGGGCGGACCCGCCGGGGCGGCCCGGCGGCGCCTACGGCGTCGGCCCCGTACGCGCCTCGGAGAGCAGCGCGAACACCGCGCCCTGGTTGTCGGCGACGACCGCGATGCGCCCGTACGGCGTGTCGAAGGGGTCGGCGGTGACGCGGCCGCCGAGCCGCTTCACCGTCGCGACGGACTCGTCGCAGTCCGGGACGGCGAAGTACACGAGGAAGTGCGCCGGCATGATCTCGGGGAACGCGTCGGTGATCAGGCTGCGCCCCAGGACGGCGGTCTCCGCCCCCGGCCTGCTGCCGGGCGGGGACCACAGCCGGTATTCGACGCCCGATCCCGCGTCGTCCTGGTCCTCGGGGACGTAGCCGAAGACGTTGGCGTAGAAGACGTCGACGGCGTCGCGGGCCCGTGTGTAGAGCTCGCTCCAGCAGTACGTGTACGGCTCCTGCTGGGCCTCGAAGCCGTGGTGGGTGCCTGGCTGCCACAGGCCGAAGACGGCGCCGCCGGGGTCGGCCGCCAGCGCGGCGCCGCCGTACGGGCCCACCGGCTGGGGGTCCATGACCATCTGGCCGCCGGAGGCGCGGATGCGGGCGGCGCACGCGTAGACGTCGGAGGTGTAGAGGTAGATCCCCCAGACGGTGGGCATGCGGCCGTCGGGTTTGGGCGCGAGGGCGGCGACGTTGCGGCCGCGGCTGTAGGCCTGGGTGTAGCCGCCGTACTCGGGTCCGGCGCCGGCGCCGAAGGTCCACCCGAAGAGCTCGCCGTAGAAGCGCTTGCCCGCCTCGACGTCCGGAAGCGAGGCGTCCACCCAGCAGGGTGTGCCCTCCGCGAATGCGGCCATGGCCCGTTTCCTTCCGTTGTGCCCCTCGGCCATGATCTGCCCGAAAACTTGTCCACAGCCTGTTGACAAGACTAATCGGGGGATTTCGAGAGGAAGCGGGCGGGGTGGCCGGGGTCGGCGGCCGCTGGATTTCGCACGGGATCCGCCCGCGATCCGCCCCGGTCCCGCCCGGCGCGTACCCGGAATCGGCACCTCCATGGCGGCCCCCGGGCGCTCCGGCCGCACGGGAGCCGTCCGGAACCGGCCGCCCGCGGCGGTGCGGGGCGCGGTCTTCGCCCAGGCCAGGTGTCGGGTAACCCCATTTGCAGGCGGCCGAATCGCGCGCAGATCACCCCTCGGTAAGCTGACGGCATGACAGGACAAGTACGCACCGTCGACGGCCGCGTGGCCGGCCGGCGCGGTCAGGCGACGCGGCAGAAGCTGCTCGACTGCCTCAGCGAGATGCTCAGCTCCTCGCCGTACCGCGACGTCAAGGTGATCGACGTCGCCCGCAAGGCCGGCACCTCCCCCGCGACCTTCTACCAGTACTTCCCGGACGTCGAGGGCGCCGTCCTGGAGATCGCCGAGCAAATGGCCACGGAGGGCGCACAGTTGACCGCGCTCGTCGAGGGCCGCACCTGGGTCGGCAAGGCCGGCTGGCAGGCCGCCGAGGAACTCGTCGAGGGCTTCCTGGACTTCTGGCGGCGCAACGACGCGATCCTGCGGGTCGTCGACCTCGGCGCGGCCGAGGGCGACAAACGCTTCTACAAGATCCGCATGAAGATCCTGAACTCCGTCACCAACTCCCTCACGGAGTCGATGAAGGAGCTCCAGGCCAAGGGCAAGGTCGACAAGGACCTCAGCCCGGCGGCGATGGCGGGTTCGCTGGTGGCGATGCTGGCCGCGGTCGCCTCGCACCAGAAGGGCTTCCAGACCTGGGGCGTCAAGCAGGCCGAGCTCAAGCCGAACCTGGCGCTGCTCGTCCACCTGGGCGTCACCGGCAAGAAGCCGACCAAGTAACGGCGGACCCTCCCCGGGTCCGCCGCCCTCCCCCGTCGCCGGCCCCTCGGCCGTCCGCCGCGATCAGCGACGCTCCAGGCGGAACAGCCGGATCTCACGCTCGATGCGTGCCTGGTACGTCGCGTACGGCGGCCAGAACCCCAGCACGGCCCGCCACGCCGCCGCGCGTTCCTCGCCCTCCAGCAGCCGGGCCCGTACGGCGATGTCACGGCCCTTCCAACTCACCTCCGCATCAGGGTGCTTGAGCAGGTTCCCGGTCCATGCCGGGTGCCCCGGGCGGCCGAAGTTGGAGCCGATCAGGATCCAGCTGACGCCTCCCTCCTCCGGCATGCACGCGAGCGGCGTGGTGCGCGGTTCGCCCGTCCTGGCGCCCTTTGCGGTGAGGATCACGCCGGGGAGCATCCGGGCGCTGAGCATGACCTTGCCGCGGGTCAGCTTGTGCACCGCCTTGTCCATGGCGGGGATGAAGTGTGGCGCGATCTTGGCGAACAGCACGGTCGAGGAGACCTTCTGCATCAGCTTGACGCCGGGAGCCATCAGACGACCGCCTTCTCCTGGGGTGTGGTGAACAGGCCCGCATGGTGGGCGGCGTGCGCCCGGAGCCGGTGGACGGGGCCGAACAGCAGCTCGTCGGCCGCCGCCCGCTTGAAGTACAGGTGTGCGTCGTGCTCCCAGGTGAAGCCGATGCCGCCGTGCAGCTGGATCGCCTCGCCCGCCGTGATCCGCAGGGCCTCCAGGGCCTGGGCGAGGGCGAGGCCGCCCTGCCGGGGGTCCCAGGCGGCGTAGTAGGCCGCCGAGCGGGCCGCCTGCACCTGTACGTAGAGGTCGGCGAGCCGGTGTTTGACCGCCTGGAACGAGCCGACGGGCCGGCCGAACTGCTCGCGCCCGCGCACGTACTCCACCGTGCGGGCCAGTGCCTGCCCGGCCGCGCCGGCCGCCTCGGCGGCGAGGACCGCGGCGGCGGTGCGGCCGGTGGCGGCCAGGGCGGCGAGGACGCCCACGCCGGCTCCGGCTCCGGGGGTGTCGGCACCGGCTCCGGCGTCGGCTCCGGTGTCGGCGCCCAGCAACTCGGCAGGGGTGTCGCGGAGCTGGATACGCGCCTGGGGGCGGGTCTCGTCCAGGGTGGTCTGCCGCGACCGGACCAGCCCGGGGGCGTCTTCCCGCACGAGGAACAGCAGGGTCCGGCTGCGGGCGAACCCGCCGGTGTGCGCGGCGACCAGCAGGAGCGGAGCGCTGTGCCCGTCGAGCACCTGGGCGACCTCCCCGTACAGCCGCCAGCCGCCGTCGCCGTCCGCGCCCGCGCGGGCCTGCACCCCGCCGGCCCGGCCCCCGCCGGCCCAGTCGCCGGGGGCGTTGTCGCCGGTCAGGGCGAGGGCCGTGGACAGCGCCGGGCCGGGGACGGCGAGGGTCGCGGTGAGCCCGCCGGCCGCGAGCGGCGGGAGCAGGGCGGAGCGCTGGGCGTCCGTGCCGAGGGCGGTGATCAGCGGTACGGCGAGCGCCGCGGTGGCCAGCAGCGGCGAGGGCAGCAGCACCCGCCCGGTCTCCTCGCACGCCAGAACCAGGTCGGCGGGGGTGCAGCCGACGCCCCCGTACTCCTCGGCGACGGCGATGCCGGGCAGGCCGAGCTGCTGCGCGAGCTGCCGCCACAGCTCGCCGTCGTGTCCGGCGGCGGTGCGGACGGCGGCCTTGACCTCGTCCGGCCCACAGCGTTTGCCCAGGATCTCGCGCAGGGTGCGGCGCATCTCGTCCTGCTCCGCGGTGAAGGCGGCGTCCATCGTCTGGCTCCTCCCGGGGGGCACCTCCCGGCGGTGGCCGGGGGCATCTGACGGGCCGTCATGTTAGGCCGGGGGACGGCAGATGCACAGGGGTCGGGGCCCTCGGGAGCGGAGGGGATCCCCGGACGCGGACTAGAAACTGACAGAGCGTCAGATGTACCGTCTCACCATGCCTGGACCCACACCTGCACCCCGTGACGGACGCCGCAGGGTCGCCGTCGTCGGCGTCGCCCTCTCGGACTGCGGACGGGTGGACGGCCCCACCCCGTACGCCCTGCACGCGCAGGCCGCCCGGCGCGCCCTGGCCGACTCCGGCCTGGACCGCTCCGTCATCGACGGCTTCGCCTCGGCCGGCCTCGGCATCCTCGCGCCGGCCGAGGTGGCCGAGTATCTGGGGCTGCGGCCCACCTGGGTCGATTCCACCTCGGTGGGCGGCTCCACCTGGGAGGTCATGGCGGCGCACGCGGCCGACGCGATCGCCGCCGGGCACGCGAACGCCGTCCTGCTCGTCTACGGCTCCACCGCCCGCGCGGACATCAAGGCGCGGCGGCGCACTTCGAACCTCTCGTTCGGGGCGCGGGGACCGCTGCAGTTCGAGGTCCCGTACGGGCACACGCTGGTCTCGAAGTACGCGATGGCCGCGCGCCGCCACATGCACGAGTACGGGACGACGCTGGAGCAGCTCGCCTCGGTGGCGGTCCAGGCCCGGGCGAACGCGGCGACCAACCCGGACGCGATGTTCCGCGATCCGATCACGGTGGAGGACGTGCTGTCCGGCGAGACGATCGCGGACCCCTTCACGAAGCTGCACTGCTGCATCCGCTCGGACGGCGGCTGCGCGGTGCTGCTGGCGGCGGAGGACTACGTACCGGACACGGCGAAGGAGCCGGTCTGGATCCTGGGCGCGGGCACGTCGGTCTCCCACACGACGATGTCGGAATGGGGGGACTTCACGGTCTCCCCGGCCGCGGTCTCGGGCCGCACGGCGTTCGCGCGGGCCGGACTCACCCCGGCGGACGTGGACCTCGCCCAGATCTACGACGCCTTCACGTACATGACCCTGGTGACCCTGGAGGACCTGGGCTTCTGCGCGAAGGGCGAGGGCGGGGCCTTCGTGGAGAAGGGCCGTCTGCTGCGGGACGGGGAGCTCCCGGTCAACACCGACGGCGGTGGCCTCTCGGCCTGCCACCCGGGCATGCGCGGCCTGTTCCTGCTGGTCGAGGCGGTCCGCCAGCTCCGCGGCGAGGCGGGCCCGGACCGGCAGGTCACGAAGCGGGGCGGCCGCCGCCCGGAGGTCGCCCTGGCCTCGGGCACGGGAGGCTGGTTCTGCTCGTCCGGAACGGTGATCCTGGGCCGGGGCTGAGAGGGGCGTGCCCGCCCGCCCGCTCCCGCCACGCCGTCACCCGCCACGCCGCCTCCCGCTACGCCCTTCCCGCCACGCCCTCACCCGACACGCCGCCGTCACCCGGCCCGCGGGAGTCCTGCCCCCGCGGACCGGGTGGCGGTCAGTAGTTCCAGCGCGGCTGGGCGCCGTCCAGGCGGCAGTGGATCAGGCGGCCGTTCTCGGCATGGGTGGTGCTCCCCAGGTCGGCCTTGCGGCAGAACTGTCCCGCCTTGTAGCAGTTCCCGGCGTTGGAGACGATCTCGCAGCCGCCGCTCGCGGGCTCGGCGGGTGCCTTCGTCGGCGCCTCGGTGGCGGCCGGGTGCGGCGCGCCGCCGCTCCCGCCGGTGGGAGCGGACTTCGCGTCGGGCGTCCGCGCGACCGGCGGGGCGGGCGCTGCCGCGGGCGTCGGGGTGGCCGTGGGGACGGCGGACGGCGTGGGCGCCGGTGCGGGCGTGTCCGTCGGAGTCGGGGTCGGGGCCGGGGTCGGCGTGGCCGTCGGGGCCGCGGACGCCGACAGGCTCGGCGGCGGCGACACGGCCGGGCCGCCGCCCTCCGCCGGGCCGCAGGCCACCGCCGCGCAGGCGACCAGGAAGGCCACCGCCGCGCGCCGGAGCGCCCCGCCGCGTATCAGGTTCGCTCTGCCGCCGCCGTCGCGCATGATGGGCCCCCACCTCAAGTCGTTGAAGGCTGCACATCATAGGAACAGCGGAGGCTCGGAATCCGGCGAACGCCGAAGCTGCTCCGATGGTGTTCGATGGACCCCATGACCCGCGAGATCACGAGCGACGAGACGGCCGGGATCGAGGCGTTCCACGCCACCCTGCATTCCCTGCGGGTGTGGGACGGCCCGCTGCCCTCCTTCGATCCGGAGGCTGCGCCGGCCGAGCCGCTGGCGCTGTTCCGCGAGTGGTTCCTGCACGCCGCCGCGGCCGGGCAGCCCGAGCCGCACACGATGAGCCTGGCGACGGTGGATGCCGACGGGCGGCCCGACGTGCGGATCCTGATGCTGCACGACGCCGACGGGCACGGCTGGCACTTCGCCTCGCACGCCACCAGCGCCAAGGGCCGCCAGCTCGCCGGGCACCCGGACGCCGCGCTCGGCTTCTACTGGCCGTCCGTGGCCCGGCAGGTCCGGATCCGCGGCCGGGTCACCGCCTGCGGGCCGCAGGAGAGCCGGGCGGACCTGGCGGTCCGCTCGCGGGGAGCGCTCGCGGCGGCGCTGACCGGCCGGCAGAGCGAGGTGCTCGGCAGCGTGGACGAGCTGCGGCGCGTCTCCGAGGCCGCCTGGGAGCGGGCCGGCACGGAACCCGACGCCCCGGCGCCGACCTGGACCCGGTACGTCCTGGACCCGGCCGAGGTCGAGTTCTTCCAGGGCGACGCCTCCCGCCGGCACGTACGGCTGCGCTACCGCCGCACCGGCGACGGCGCTGCCTGGACCCGCGAACTCCTCTGGCCCTGAGCCGTCGCCCGGGCGGGCATCGCCGGTCCCTCGGTAGCCTTCGCCCCATGACACGCGCTTGGATCCTGCCGGTGCTGCTGTTGCTCTGCGGCTCGGCCGTTGCGGCCGGACAGGTCGCCGACGGCGACCCCGCCGCAGCGGCGGCGCTCCTGCTGCTGTTCGTGCTGCTCGCGGGCGTGCAGTCGCCCCTGGTCTTCCCGAAGTCGACCGGTGCGCTGGAGGCACGGCGCCGCAGCGCGGTCGACGGCCGGCCGGTCGTCTACTGGCGCCCGGGCTGCACGTACTGCCTGCGGCTGCGCATCCGGCTGGGCCGCGGCGCCCGCCGGGTGCACTGGGTCGACATCTGGCGCGACCCGGCCGGAGCTGCTGTGGTGCGGGCGGCCAACGACGGCAACGAGACCGTGCCGACCGTCGTCGTGGCGGGTCGGCCGCACACCAACCCCGATCCCGCGTGGGTCCGTGAACAGCTCTCCCGCCCGGCCTGACCGGGACCGCACCGGCACCGCACCGGCACCGCACCGGCGCCCTATCGGAGGTCCGGCCGGAAGACCGCGATGCTGACGCCCTCCGCCGCCTGGCGGAAGGTCACCCGCAGCGGCAGGCCGATCCGCAGGTCCGCCGGGTCGCAGTCGACGACCTCCGTCATCATGCGCGGGCCCTCGGCCAGGTCGACCACGGCCGCCGTGTACGGGACGCGCGTCCCGAACGGCGGGAGGTCGTTGCGGTGGATCACCGACCACGTGTAGAGGGTGGCGCGGCCGCTCGCGGGCTCCCAGGACACCCGCTCCTCACCGGCCCAGCAGTGCGGGCAGAACTCGCGCGGGTAGTGGTGGGCCCGCCCGCAGTCCGCGCAGCGGCGCAGCAGGAGCCGGCCCTCGGCCGCCGCGTCCCAGTAGGGCCGGGTGAAGTCGTCGGTCTCGGGGAGGTCGTGGCGGGCGCTCACAGGAACAGTCCGATCGCCGCGTCGAGGGACCAGGTCTGCCAGGCCATGGAGAAGAGCGCGACGAGCGAGATGAGCGCCATCATCGCGTTCTGCCCCTGCTCGGCCCAGTCGTGGATCATCAGCACCAGATACAGCAGGTTCAGCAGCAGCCCGCCGACCAGTGCGACCGGGGTCAGGAAACCGAGCACCAGCCCCAGACCGAGGGCGAGTTCCGCGTAGACGACGACGTACGCCATCAGCCGCGGGCGTGGCCGGACGACCTTCTCGAAGCCGCCCTTCACGAACGGCCAGCGGTGCTTGCCCGCGACGTCGGCGGCCCAGGCGATGCCGGTGCCGCGCTCGAACCAGCCCTTCTTGTCCTTGTGCCGCCAGCTCTCCAGCCACCACAGGCCGAGCCCCGTCCGGAGCACGGCGAGCCACTCGGCCCCACTGAGCCAGACGCTCTGCATCGGCCCTCCCCTTCCACTGATCTGACGGTACGTCAGTTCAGCGGATCCCCGCCGATCCCGCAAGGCCCCCGCCGGGAACCGTCCGGGCCTCGCGCACGCCCGCCCTGTCCCGACGGATCCGGGGCGGCCGCCCCGGCCCTGCCGTGATCGATCCGCAATCGATTCCCTCCTTGTCCGAGACCCATCAACGCTGTGTGTCGATACGATCACTCCTCATGCCCGCAGTCCCCACAGCCCCCGAGATGTCCACCCAGCCGCGCCCGGTCTACGTGATCGGCGCCGGCCCCGGCGGCCTCGCCGCGGCCGCGGCACTGCGCGCCCGCGGGGTGCGCGCGGTGGTCGTCGAGAAGTCCGATGCCGTCGGCACCTCCTGGCGGGGGCACTACGACCGGCTGCACCTGCACACCACCCGACGGCTCTCCGGGCTCCCGGGGCTGGCCATGCCGCGCCGGTTCGGCCGGTGGGTCTCGCGGGACGACGTGGTGCGGTACCTGGAGAAGTACGCCGAGTTCCACGCGCTGGAGATCGTCACCGGCGTCGAGGTGACCCGGATCGACCCCGCCCCCGGCGGGGACGGCTGGCTCCTGCACGCCACCGGCGGCCGGGTCCTCGACGCCCGGGCCGTGGTCGTCGCCACCGGGTTCAACCACACGCCCGCGCTGCCGGACTGGCCGGGCCGCGACACGTACGCCGGGCAGCTGCTGCACGCCCGCGACTACCGCAACGCCGTCCCGTACGAGGGCCGGGACGTGCTCGTCGTCGGCGTCGGCAACACCGGCGCCGAGATAGCCGTCGACCTCGCCGAGGGCGGGGCGGCGCGGGTGCGGCTCGCCGTGCGCACCGCCCCGCACATCGTGCGCCGCTCCACCGCGGGCTGGGCCGCCCAGCGCACGGGGATCCTGGTGCGGCGGCTGCCGGTGCGGCTCGTGGACCGGATCGGCACGCTCGTCGCCAAGGCGTCCGTCCCCGACCTGGCCGCGTACGGGCTCCCGCGCCCCGACACCGGCCTGTACAGCAGGGTCAAGGAGGGTGCGGTCCCGGTCCAGGACGTCGGCCTGATCGACGCCGTGCGCGCGGGCGAGGTCGAGCCGGTCGCCGCCGTCGCGTCCTTCGACGGCGGCGAGGTGGTGCTCGCGGACGGCACGCGGATCTCCCCGGACGCCGTCATCGCGGCCACCGGATACCGTCGCGGCCTGGAGGGCCTGGTCGGGCACCTGGACGTGCTCGACGGGCGCGGGCGCCCGCGCACGCACGGCACCCGCACCCCCGCACAGGCCCCCGGCCTGTACTTCACCGGCTTCACGAACCCCATCAGCGGGATGTTCCGCGAGATGGCCCTGGACGCCGAGAAGATCGCCCGGGCCCTGTCCCGCCGGCTCGGCCCCCAGGTCGCGCGACAGCCGTTCGAGGAGCTGCCGGACACCGGCCTGCGTCCGGTCGACCCGCTCGCGTAGCCGGCCACGGAAGCGGCCGAATCGCGCCCTGGACCCGCCCCGGAGGGATCTGTCACCGTTCCCCACACCACCTCCACCACTTTCCTGCGCAGCACTGTTCCTGACGGCGCGTCAGTTCAGTAATCTGACTACGCGTCAGTTATTGAGCTTCATCGAGCAGGAGCGGGCGGAACGATGCTTGGATCTACTCACGGCACCCTCACCACCGACTTCCGCGCACGTGTCGAGGCCTGCGGGGAGACCCCCAGGACGGCGGTCCACTCCACGGCGGCGCCGTCCGCCTCGGACACGGTCGCGGTGGACGTCAGCGGACGGCCCCTGCACGCCGATGTCCCCGACCTGGACCGGCTCTTCCGGCCCGAGTCCGTGGCCGTCATCGGAGCCTCCGACGCCGAGGGCAGACCGAACACCGGCATCACGCGCCAGCTCATCGCCTGGGCGGAGCGCGTCGGCGCCCGGATCCACCCCGTGCACCCCACCCGCCCCACCGTCTTCGGACTGGCCTGCCACGCGTCCGTGGCCGACCTGCCCGAGCAGGTCGACCTCGCCGTCCTCCTCGTCGGCGATCCGCTGCCCGTGATCGAGGAACTGGCCGAGGCCAAGGTCAAGTTCGCCGTCGCCTTCGCCTCCGGCTTCGCCGAGACCGGGGACGCGGGCGCCGCCGCCCAGGACCGGCTCGCCGCAGCCGTGCGGCGGTCGGGCCTTCGCCTCCTCGGACCCAACACCAACCTCAACGCCTTCGAGGAGTTCCGCGACGACCTCGACGGCCCGGCGATCGCCCTGATCACCCAGTCCGGCCACCAGGGCCGTCCCGTCTACACCCTCCAGGAGCTGGGCATCCGGCTCTCCCACTGGGCTCCCACGGGCAACGAGGCCGACCTCGAAACCTCCGACTTCATCTCCTACTTCGCCGAGCAGCCCGAGGTCGGCGCCATCGCCTGCTACGTGGAGGGCCTCAAGGACGGCCGTTCCTTCCTGCTGGCCGCCGACCGGGCCGCCCGCAACGGCGTCCCCGTCGTGGCCGTCAAGGTCGGCCGCACCGAGACCGGGGCCCGGACGGCCGCCTCCCACACCGGGAAGCTGACCGGCGCCGACACCGTCGTGGACGCCGCGATGCGGCAGTTCGGCGTCATCCGCGTCGACGGACTGGACGAGCTCCAGGACACCGCAGCGCTGCTCGCCCGGGCCCGCACACCGCAGGCCGACGGGGTCGTCGTGTACTCCATCTCCGGCGGCACCGGAGCGCACTTCTCCGACCTGGCGACCGAGGCGGGACTCAGCCTCCCCACCCTCTCCCCGGCCAAGCAGGACGAGCTCCACCAGTGGATACCGCAGTACCTGAACGTCGCCAACCCGGTGGACAACGGCGGCCACCCCGTCGGCGACTGGCGGGGCCGGAAGATCATCGACGCGATCCTCGCCGACCCCTCCGTGGGCGTGCTGATCTGTCCCATCACCGGGCCCTTCCCGCCCATGAGCGACAAGCTCGCGCAGGACCTGGTGGACGCGGCCGAGCAGAGCGACAAGCTGGTCTGCGTGGTCTGGGGCTCCCCGGTCGGCACCGAGGAGGCCTACCGCACCACCCTGCTCGGCTCCTCCCGGGTGGCCACCTTCCGCACCTTCGGCAACTGCATCACCGCCGTCCGCGCCTACCTCGGCCACCACCGCTTCACCGCCGCCTACCGCTCCCCCTTCGAGGACGCACCGCGGACCCCGTCCCCCTCGTACCGCAAGGCGCAGGCGCTGATGCGCCCGGGCCAGCAGCTCAGCGAGCACGCGGCGAAACAGCTGTTGCGGGCCTACGGGATACGGGTCCCCCGCGAGCAGCTCGTGACCAGCGCGGCGGCGGCGGTCCGGGCGGCCGGCCTGGTCGGCTACCCGGTGGTGATGAAGGCCTCGGGACCGCAGCTGGCGCACAAGACGGAGCTGGGCCTGGTGAAGATCGGCCTCACCTCGGCGAGCCAGATCCGGGACGCCTACCGGGAGCTGACGGACATCGCCCGCTACGAGAACGTCCCGCTCGACGGAATCCTCGTGTGCCAGATGGTGGAGCGCGGGGTCGAGATGGTCGTCGGGGTCACCCAGGACGACCTCTTCGGGCCGACCGTCACCGTGGGCCTGGGCGGGGTCCTGGTGGAGGTGCTCCACGACGCGGCGGTACGCGTCCCGCCGTTCGGCGAGGACCAGGCGCGCGCGATGCTGAGCGAACTGCGCGGCCGCGCCCTGCTGGAGGGGGTCCGGGGGGCGCCGCCGGCGGACGTCGACGCGCTGGTCGAAGTCGTGCTGCGGGTGCAGCGGATGGCGCTGGAGCTGGGCGGCTCCCTGGCGGAACTGGACGTCAACCCGCTGATGGTGCTTCCGCGCGGGCAGGGGGCGGTGGCACTGGACGCGCTCGCCGTCTGCCGCTGACCCACCCGCACGGGGCCCCTCCCGCGCTGGGCCCCGACCGCGCTGGGCCCCACCCGCGCGCCACCGCGGAAACCACCACCACTCCGAACGGGAGTCCAGTCCATGACCAGCGCCCCCCACGGCCCCGCCGGCGAAGTGCTGCACCGGATCGAGGACGGTGTCTCGTGGATCACCCTCAACCGTCCCGAGGCCATGAACGCCGTGACCTGGGACCAGCGCGAGCGCGTCATCGCCCTGCTCGGCGAGGCCAGCGCCGACCCCGCCGTGCGGGCCGTCGTCGTCACCGCCACCGGCAAGGGCTTCTGTGCGGGCGCCGACCTGCGCGCCGCCCCCGCCGCACCGGGCGAGCGGATCGCGGGCGACGTGGCCCGCATGATCCGGCTCGGCGCCCAGCGCCTGATCACCGCCGTGCTCGACTGCGAGAAGCCCGTCATCGCCGCCGTCAACGGCACGGCCGCCGGCATCGGCGCGCACCTGGCGCTCGCCTGCGACCTCGTCATCGCCGCCGAATCGGCCCGGTTCATCGAGGTGTTCGTCCGCCGCGGCCTGGTCCCCGACGGAGGGGGCGCGTACCTGCTGCCGCGCCTGATCGGCCCGCAGAAGGCCAAGGAGCTGATGTTCTTCGGCGACGCCGTCCCGGCGGCCGAGGCCGCACGGCTCGGCCTGGTCAACCGGGTGGTTCGGGGCGAGGAGCTGGAGGCCACCGCCCGCGCGTGGGCGGAGCGCCTCGCGCAGGGCCCGACCCGCGCCCTCGCACTGACGAAGCAGCTGGTCAACGCCTCCCTGGACAGTGGCCGGGCGGCCGCGCTGGCCGCCGAGGCCACCGCTCAGGAGATCAACATGACCACCGCCGACGCGAACGAGGGGGTGGCGAGCTTCGTGGAGCGCCGCCCGCCCAAGTACCTCGGGCGGTAGCAGCGGCTCCGCTCACATCCGGGGGTCGGGCTTCAGGAGGGCGAACACGGCGCCGGACGGGTCCGCCACCCACGAGATGCGTCCGACGCCGGGCACGTCGGCCGCGGGCATGAGCACCGATCCGCGGTTCTCCTTGACCGCGCTGACGGTGGCGTCGACGTCCGCGACGTGGAAGTACGGCACCCAGCGCGGCTTCTCGACTCCGCCGCCCGCGCCCTCTCCCATCGGTGCGACGCCGCCGAACGAGGTCTGCTGCTGGTCGCCGTCCGCCAGGCTCAGCACGCGGTAGGTCATACCGGGCGTCTGCATCTCCTGGCTGCGCCAGCCGAAGACGCCGCGGTAGAACTCGATGGCGGCGGCGGGGTCGGGTACGTGCAGTTCCGCCCACACCAGGGAGTTCTCCTCGGAGACGCGCCCCAGCCCGGCGGTCTTGCCGGGCTGCCAGACGGCGAACTCCGCTCCCTGCGGGTCGGTGGCCTGCGCGAGCCAGCCCTCGCCCATGACGTCCACGGGCTCCATCCGGATCTCCCCGCCGCCGGACCGGACGGCCGTGACGGTGGCCTCCACGTCCGGGCTCATGAAGTGCACCATCCAGGCGGTGTTCGCCCCGTCCTCGGTGAGCGGCCCGAGCGCGGCGACGGTCTTGCCGTCGATCTGGAAGAACCCGTAACCGCCGGCCTCGGGGCCCAGCGCGGTGAAGGACCAGCCGAAGACCGCGGTGTAGAAGGCGGCGGCGCCGTCGGTGTCGGGGCTGCCGAGGTCGAGCCAGACGGGCGATCCGGTGCGGAAGTCGGTGCCGAGCATGCGCATCCTCCTGGGTGACGGGTGGGACCGTGGATCGGGGCCGGGGGCCACGATGCCGACGTCTCCCGGGGCTGTCCGGCGTACGGGTCCTGCGGGGGCGGTGGTTCACCCGTACGGGCGAACAGCGGGCCCCGCGCTACAGGCGGTACAGGATGGTGACGTCCGGGCCGCCCGGGCCGCCCGGATCACGGTCGACGTAGAACAGCTCGGGCCGGGCGGCCGTTCCGGCCACCTCCCAGTCGCCGAAGCGGCAGCCCTCGATCGTGAGCGTGACGCGGTCCCGCGGCCCGCGGTGGAAGGGGCCGCCGGAGTCCCGCTGCGGCTCGAACCTCCACGTCCCGGTCCCCGAGCAGCTGTCCCACACTCCGACGTGCCCCTCGGCCAGCGGCAGGTTGCCGGCCTCCGCCGCGCCGTCCTCGCCCAGCCGCAGGCGGTACGCCCCGCCGGCGCCGGTCCACTCCCCGACGTAGCGGCTCCGGTCCAGCCGGGGCGCCTCGTACGCGTGCCAGCGGGTCCGCTCCAGGAGGAAGCCGCCGAAGGCGGCGAGGAGCAGGGCGATCCCGGTGACGGCGCCGATCCGGGCCGCCATCGCGACCCACCCCAGGAACCGGTGGCGCGCGTACCAGGCCGCCGTCACCGGGAGCAGCCCGGTGCCCGCGACCCAGGCCGCCGACCAGCCGAACGGGACGTCCCACAGGGCCGCGGCCCCCCACGCGTAGACCGCGGACACCGCGGCGGCGCCCACCGCCGCCCGGGCCGCCGCCCACCGCGTGGTGCCCAGGAGCCGTGCCAGCGCCATCGCGGGGAGGGTGAACAGCAGCCAGTGCAGGTACGCGGCGAGCACGACCAGGAGGAGCACCCGGGGAGCGTAGGAGAGGGCGCCTCCCGCGAAGCCAGTGCCGTGGTCGTCGCGCATGCCGGCGGTGGCGAGGAAGACCGCCCCCGCCACGACGAGCTGCGCCATGAAGGCCAGGTCGGCCCCGGTCGCCAGGTGTGACCACCGTCCGGCGCGCACGGCCGGAGCCGGTTGCGGAACCGGATCCGGCCCCGGCTGCGGAACCGGCTGCGGAACCGGCTGCGGCCCGTACGCCTCTGGTGTGCCCATGGCCCCCACCCCACCGATTGAACACGTTCAACCACTCGGGACGATACACCTTTCCGGGTCGCCGACTCATGACCCTTCCCATCTGACGGATCGTCAGCTTCAATCGGGAAGGTGATGGGACACGCAGGGATGGCGGCCACCGTCGTCCGATACCTCAGGTCAGTCGGCTCCCCCACCTCCGCCCCGACGGAGCGGGACCCGGACCCCGGCCACGTCGACACGCTGCCGCGCCCCGATCTGCGGGCCGTCGGCGACGACGAGCGCGCGCCCGTCAGCCCCGCCGAGTTCCGCTCCGTGCTCGGGAACTTCGCCAGCGGGGTCACCGTCATCACCGCCCCGCCCGCCGAGGGCGAGGACGGTCCCGCCGGCTTCGCCTGCCAGTCCTTCGCGTCGCTGTCCCTGGACCCGCCCCTGGTCACGTTCATGGTGGCCCGTACGTCGACCACCTGGCCGCGGATCGCCCGCGCCGGGGTGTTCTGCGTCAACATCCTGGGTGCCGGTCAGGGCGAGCTGTGCCGGGCCTTCGCGATGAGCGGCGCCGACAAGTTCGCCGGGGTCGCCCACGCCCCGGCCCCCGTGACCGGGTCGCCCCGGCTGGCCGCGGTGCCCGCCTGGATCGACTGCCGGATCCACGCCGTGCACACCGGCGGGGACCACCTGATCGTGGTCGGCCGGGTCGAGGCCATGGGCGCGGACGGGGAGGGCGAACCGCTGCTCTTCCACAAGGGCCGCTTCGGCCGCTTCAGTTCCTGACCGACCGCGCCGCGGACACCCTCGTCACGAGGCGGATGCGCCGTGCTGCACGGGCCCCGCACCCGCCCCACCTGCCGCACGCCCGCGCCGGCGTGCCCGGGCCGGCCGCCGAGGGACCGGGCCGGCCCTGCACGCCGGGGCCGGCCCTGCCGTCGACGGTGAGGCGGTCGCCCCGCGTCAGAACGTGAGCACCCCGCGGGCCACGCGGCCGTGGTGGGCGTCGTCGACGGCCTTGGCGAAGTCCTCGACCGGGTAGACCTCGGTGACGAGTTCGTCGAGCAGCAGCCTTCCCTGCCGGTAGAGCTCGGCGTACAGGGCGATGTCGCGCTGCGGGCGGGAGGAGCCGTACCGGCAGCCCATGATGGTCTTGTCGAGGTACATGGACGAGACCTGGAACGAGGCCTCCTCCTTGAAGCCGGGCACGCCTAGCAGGACCGCCTGTCCGTGCCGGTCGAGGAGGTCGACGGCCTGGCGGATCAGCTTCACGCTGCCGACGCACTCGAAGGCGTGGTCGGTGCCCGTCGGCAGGATCTCGCGGACCGCCGCCGAGGAGTCCGCCACGGCGGAGGCGTCGATGAAGTGCGTGGCCCCGAACCGGCGGGCCACCGCCTCCTTGGCCGGGTTCGCGTCCACCGCCACGATGCTGCCCGCGCCCGCGATCCGGGCGCCCTGGATCACGTTGAGCCCGATGCCGCCGGTGCCGATGACGACCACCGACTCGCCGTGGTCGACGCGGGCCCGGTTCAGCACGGCCCCCACACCGGTCAGGACGCCGCAGCCGATGAGCGCCGCCGAGGTCAGCGGGATGTCGGCCGGGATCTTCACGGCCTGGACGGCCTTGACGATCGTCCGTTCCGCGAACGCCGAGTTGGAGGCGAACTGGAACAGCGGCTTGCCGCCCCGGGAGAACGGCTGCCCCGGCATCCCGATGGCCTTGCGGCACATGGTGGGCCGGCCGCGGTCGCAGTCGGCGCAGGCCCCGCAGTTGGCCAGGGTCGACAGGGAGACGTGATCGCCCGGCGCCACGTGCGTGACCCCGGTCCCGACCGCCTCCACCACCCCCGCGCCCTCGTGCCCCAGGACCACCGGCGGCGGGAACGGTATCGTCCCGTCGATCACCGACAGGTCGCTGTGGCACAGCCCGGCCGCCGCGATCGCAACCAGCACCTCCCCCGGCCCCGGGTCGCGGATCTCCAGATCCTCGACCACCTGGACCTGCTTGCCGTCGAACACGACGCCTCTCACCTGGGCTCCTTAGGCAGGCCGAGCACGCGCTCGGCGATGATGTTCCGCTGGATCTCGTCCGAGCCGCCGTAGATGGTGTCGGCGCGGGTGAACAGGAACAGGCGCTGCTCCTCGTCGAGTCCGCGTTCGTACGGCAGGCCCGGCGCCCAGTCCGCGGGCCCGGCGCAGGCCGCGGCCCCGCGGACCTCCACCGCCAGCTCGCCGAGCCGCCGGTGCCAGCCGCCCCACAGCAGCTTGGCCACGCTCGGCGCACCCGGATCGCCGGTGGTGCCCAGGGTCCGCAGGGCGTTCCAGCGCATGGTGCGCAGCTCTGCCCACTGCCGTACCAGGCGTTCGCGCAGTACGGGGTCCCCGGCGCCCGAGGACAGGTGGGACCCCACCACCCGCTCCAGCTCCGCCGCGAACCCGATCTGCTGGACCAGTGTGGAGACCCCGCGCTCCAGGGCGAGCAGTCCCATCGCCACGGTCCAGCCGTTGCCCTCCCCGCCCACGACCTCCGCCGCCACCGCTCCGTCGAAGAACACCTCGTTGAACTCCGAGGTCCCCGACATCTGGCGGATCGGCCGGACCTCGACCCGGCCGGGCTGGTCCATCCGTACGAGCAGGAACGACACCCCCCGGTGGCGCCGGGAGCCGGGTTCGGTGCGGGCCAGGACGAAGCACCAGTCGGCGTCCCGGGCCAGGGAGGTCCAGATCTTCTGGCCGGTGACGCGGAGGGACCCGCGGCCCGCGTCCCGTACCGCGCGCGTACGGATGCCCGCGAGGTCGGATCCGGCGCCCGGCTCGCTGTACCCCTGGCACCACAGCTCCTCGCCGCGCGCGATGGCGGGCAGGAAGCGGCGGCGCTGCTCCGGGGACCCGTACGCGATCAGGGTCGGCGCGAGGAGGTTCTCGCCGATGTGGCCGACCCGGCCGGGGGCGCGCAGCGCCGCGTACTCCTCGGCCCAGACGACCTGGCCGGTGAGGGAGAGCCGCCGGTTGCCGTAGTCCTCGTCCGGACCCGTGTCCCAGCCCTGGCCGATCCAGCCGCCGCGGCCGAGTTCGCGTTCCCAGGCGCGCCGGGTGTCGATGCCCTCGTGTTCGCTGCCGGGTCCGCCGCGGCCGAGGACCTGCGCGTACGGGCCCACGAGGTGCTCGGTGAGCCAGGCGCGGGCGCGGGCGCGCAGTTCCTCGTCCTCGGCCCCGAAGCTGAAGTCCATGGTCGTCGGGGCTCCCCTACGCGTTGGGGCGGTCCTTGGCGGCCGCCGCCTTGGCCATGGCCTCCAGCTGCGCCAGCATCGGCATCGGATCGGTGCCGACCGTTGCGGGCAGGAAGTCGGCGATCCTCTCGGGCGTCCAGGAGCCTTCGGCGTAGCCGGCCCGCAGCTCGCGAGGCTGTGCCCAGACGGCGATCTTCGGGCCGGCGATCGTGTAGACCTGCCCGGTGATCCTTTCGCCGCCGACGGCGACGGCCCTGTCGGACAGCAGGTAGGTGACCAGGGCTGCGACGTCCTCGGGCTCGCCGATCTCCTTGAGCTCCATGGGGACGTTGGCCGACATGCGGGTGCGGGCGACGGGTGCGACGGCGTTGGCGGTGACCCCGTACTTGGCCAGGCCGAGGGCGGCGGAGCGGACGAGGGAGATGATCCCGCCCTTGGCCGCGCTGTAGTTGGCCTGGGCGACGGAGCCCTGGTGGTTGCCGCTGGTGAAGCCGATGAGGGTGCCGGTGCCCTGGCGGCGCATGACGGCGGAGGCGGCACGGAAGACGGTGAAGGTGCCCTTGAGGTGCGTGGCGACGACCGGGTCCCACTCCTCCTCGGACATGTTGAACAGCATCCGCTCGCGCAGGATGCCGGCGACGCACACGACGCCGTCGATGCGGCCGTACTGCGCGAGGGCGGTGTCGACGATGCGCTGGCCGCCCGCCATGGTCGAGATGTCGTCGGCGACGGCCACGGCCTCGCCGCCGGCCGCGGTGATCTCTTTGACCACGGATCGGGCGATCTCGCTGGTGGGCTCGCCGCCCTCGATTCCGACCCCGTAGTCGTTGACGACGACCCTGGCCCCCTCGGCGGCGGCGGCGAGTGCCACGGCCCGTCCGATACCCCGGCCCGCGCCGGTGACGGCGACGACCTTGCCTGCCAAGAAGTTCCCCACGCCCGACCCCTTCCCGCGTTTTCTGACGGACCGTTAGATTCTATGGGCAGGCGGACACGGCTGCACAAGCCCCCGTTCACATCTCCCCGCGACAAGGAGCCGATGAGGCCATGGGCATGCCCCCCGCGTTCCACGACATCGCCAAGCGCGTCAACAACTGGGGCCGCTGGGGCGCCGCAGACGAGATCGGCACGCTGAACCTGATCACCGACGAGGTCGTCCGGGCCGCCGCCGCCGAGGTCCGCTCGGGGCGCCGGATCCCGCTCGCGCTCCCGCTCAAGGAGGACGGGGTCCAGGCCGGCCTGATCCCCGGCCGCATCAACCCGCTGCACACGATGGTGCAGATCAACCAGGAGCTCTTCGGGCCTGGCACGGTGGCGTGCAGCGACGACGCCGTGACCATGGGCCTCCAGGCCGGGACGCACTGGGACGCCCTCACGCACGTCTCGCATTCGGGGAAGATCTACAACGGGCGCCCGGCCGGCACCGTCACGGCGCACGGGCGCGCCGAGTTCAGCGGCATCGACAAGGCCGGGCACATCGTCTCGCGGGGCGTCCTGCTGGACGTGGCCCGCGCGAAGGGCGTGGACCGGCTGCCCGGCGGCCACGCGGTGACTCCCGAGGACCTCTCGGAGGCGGAGGAGTTCGGCGGGGTGGCCGTGCGCGCCGGGGACGTCGTCCTGGTCCGCACCGGGCAGATCCAGGTCTACCTGGCGGGCGACAAGCACGGCTACGGCTTCCCCTCGCCCGGGCTGTCCGTCCGCACGCCCGAGTGGTTCCACGCGCGGGACGTGGCGGCCGTCGCCAATGACACCCTGACCTTCGAGATCTTCCCGCCGGAGATCGACGACCTGTGGCTGCCGGTGCACGCCCTGGACCTGGTCGAGATGGGGATGCACCAGGGCCAGAACTGGAACCTCGAAAAGTTGTCCACAGCCTGTGCAGAAGAAAACCGGTACGGCTTCCTGCTCTCGGCCATGCCCGAGCCGTTCGTCGGCGGCGTGGGCACCCCGGTCGCCCCGGTGGCCGTCCTCTGAGTCACCCCGCACGCGCTGCCGAACCGCCGGGCGGCCCGCGTGGCGGCCGGTCCGGCGGACCGGCCGGCCATGCCCGTGGCGGCCGGTCCGCGGTCGGCGCCCTCAGCGGTAACGGGCCGCCGCGGACGCGAAGGCGGGAGCCTCGGCGGGGGTCAGGGCGGCGACGGAGACCCAGGAGAGGTCGGCGAACTCGATGTCCATGCGGCCCTTGTGGAACACCCCCGCGGCATTCGCCCGCACGACGGTGACCGCCGACCGCGGGACCTCCCAGTACTGCTTCATCGCGGGCGTCGACTGCCACAGCGGCGAGACGTCCGTCAGGGCGAACCAGCGCCGGTCCGTCACCACCAGGACGTCCGTCGCCGAACCGCGCGCGCCGGCCCGGTCGATCAGGAACCGTCCGGCCGCGCTCTGCCAGCCCCCCTCCATGCCCTGGCCGTCCGCCGGGTCGGGGGCCCGTTCGCCGGAATCCCGGCGCGGGTCGTGCCCACGGGCCTTGAGGAGCTGCTGGAGGGAGCGCGGGAGCTTGTCCTCGATCCGCCGGCCGAGCGCCGCCGGCTCCGGCGGCGCGAGCAGGTCCTCCGGCGGACTCGGCACCCCCGGGGCCGGTTCGCAGGCACATACGGCGATCAACCGCTCTTCGGGCTGCAGGAATTCCTCGGCCTGAAGACGCCTGTCCTGGTTCAACGCGCTTGCTCCTACTGCTGAGTAACGTCGAGTGCGTCCCCAATTGTTCTCGAAGCGGAATCGTCCGTTACCACCGGCCCCGGCATGAGCCCGCGGGATGCATCCCGCGGGCCGACGCCGGTGCCCGGGACGGCCGTTACTGTCGCGGCATGGACACCTCATCAGGCAAGACGGGCGGGGGACGGCCGGCACTCCGGTGGCAGACCGCGGCCCTCTGGGCGGGCGCCGCACTGGGCACCCTCGCACTGTCGAACGTCGCGCTCCGGGTGCCCCTCGGCGTCGGGGGCCGCCTCTTCGACGTCGGGCCGCTCCTCGCGATCACCGGGCTGGTGACCGCCGCCCTGCTGCTGCGGCGCGCACCGCTCACCACCCTGTTCCTGATGATCTTCGACGCATATCTCGTGATCTTCCTCGGCCGCATGCCCGGGCTCACGACCGCCCTGGTGCTGCCCGCCGCGGTGGCGCTCGGCGTGGTCGCGGCCACCCGGTCGCGCCGGGTGACGTGGCCGGCCGTGGCCCTGACCGTCCTGCTGCTGCTCACGGCCCAGTTCGCCCAGCCCGTGACCGGCTCCGCCCGCGTCCTCACCCAGAGCCAGCTGCCGCTCGTGGTCCTGGCGTGGGTGATCGGGGACTCGGTACGGCGCGGCCGCGAGTCCGCCGCGCAGGCCCACGCCCGCGCCACCGAACAGGCCCTCACCGACGAGCGGCTGCGCATCGCCCGCGAGCTGCACGACATGGTCGCCCACAGCATCGGCGTCATCGCCATCCAGGCCGGGGTGGGCAGCCGGGTCATCGACAGCCAGCCCGCACAGGCCCGCCAGGCCCTGCGGGCCATCGAGACCACCAGCCGCGAGACCCTCGCCGGGCTGCGCCGCACACTGGTCGCCCTGCGCCGCAGCGAGCCCGCGTCGCTGGCGCCGGCACCGGGCCTGGACGGCATCGACCGGCTCGCCACGGCCGCCGCGGGCGACACGGGCGTCCGCGTGGACGTGGTGTGGTCGGGGCGGCGGCGGCCGCTGCCGTCCGACGTCGAACTGGCCGCGTTCCGCATCGTGCAGGAGGCGCTGACCAACGTGGTCCGGCACGCTCGGGCCGGGGCGTGCCGGGTGGGAATCGCGTACGGGCCGGACGAACTGACCCTGGAGATCAGCGACGACGGGCGGGGCGTCCCGGAGGGCTCCCCGGCCGGCGCCGGTTTCGGCATCACGGGGATGCGCGAGCGCGCCACCCTGCTGAACGGCCGGTTCGAGGCCGGCCCGCGGCCCGCGGGCGGCTTCCGGGTGGCGGCGGTCCTTCCCCTGGAACGGGAGGAGGGGCGATGAGCGGCATCCGCGTCCTGCTCGCCGACGACCAGCCGCTGGTGCGGTCGGGTCTGCGCGTCCTGATGGCCGACACCCCGGACCTGGAGGTCGTGGGCGAGGCCGCGAACGGCGCCGAGGCGGTCCGGCTGACCGCCGAGCTGGCCCCCGACGTGGTGGTGATGGACATCCGGATGCCGGAGATGGACGGCATCGAGGCCACCCGTCGGCTCACGGCCGGCCCGGGCGCCGCCCGGGTGCTGATCCTGACCACCTTCGACGAGGACGAGCACGTGTACGGGGCGCTGCGCGCCGGTGCGAGCGGTTTCGCCGTGAAGGACATGGCGCTGGACGACCTCCTCGCGGCGGTGCGGGTGGTCGCGGCGGGCGACGCCCTCATCGCGCCGGGCGTCACGCGCCGCCTGATAGCGGACTTCGTCGCGGGAAAGGCGCCCGGCCCCGGTCCCGAGCGGGTCCCCGCGATCACCGGCCGGGAGCAGGAGGTGCTGACGCTGGTGGGGCGGGGCAGGTCGAACAGCGAGATCGCGCAGGAGCTGTTCATCACGGTGGCGACGACGAAGTCGCACGTGGCGCGGCTGCTGACGAAGCTGGACGCCCGGGACCGGGTGCAACTGGTGATCAAGGCGTACGAGATGGGGCTGGTCACGCCGCCCCGGTGAAGGCGGCGCGGTCCAGCGGGTGGCGGCGTACTGTCGTGCGCGCCCCGAGCGCGGCACGGCAGCCGCCACCCCACGACCCGCACTCGTCAAGGTCTGCCCTTGGCGTCCCCTCGCGACGAATCGCTCAGTACAAGGGTGATCAACAGTTGACGAACCGTCAACACCTCGTTAGAGGTACACGCGCGGTTCCCGTGTCGACCCACATGTCCTGTTCGAACCTTCACCCCGTTCGGTTGCGCAGTCCGCTGGGTGGTCGGCGCGGTCGACCTCGCACCAGATCCGCTTGCCGGCGCCCTCGCGCTGCCAGCCCCAGCGGTCGGCCAGTCCGTCCACCAGCTCCAGCCCGCGCCCGCCCGTGTCGTCCCCGGCGGCCTGCCGCCGGGCCGGGCCGCGGGCGCTGGCGTCGGCGACCTCGACCCGTACGCCCGGTTCCCCGAAGAGCATGCGCAGGACGGCCGGACAGCCGGTGTGCACGACCGCGTTGGTGACCAGCTCGGAGATCAGCAGGATCAGCGTCTCGGCGAGCGGTTCGTCCTCCCCTATGCCCGACCCCGCCAGCCGGGACCGCGCCCAGCGGCGGGCCCGGCCGACCTCGGCGGGGTCCGGCCCTACCTCCAGCTGTACCTGAAGCACCTGCACCGCTCACACCATCCGAACCGGCGGACACTTCGCCTCGCGACAGGACGGGATCACCGAGCGTGATCCCCTTGTGGAGAAGCATGGTTGACATACAGTCACCACAACAAGCGCTTCGGGCATATTCCAGCGCGAAGGAGTAGGCATGGTGCATACTGCGCGTCGCCCGCGCCGCTCAACCGCTCGCATTCCCGGGAGCGTACCGGAGCAGTCCCCCGTCTCCGGGCCTCAAGGGGGCGGGCCAAGGACACAAACCGATATCAACTCTCTGTAATCGGACATGCGTCCCGCGTCGTCCCGGCCGTGCCCCGTTCCGTGACCCTGAGCTACCCCGCGGCGGTCACCGCCTGCACCAAGAGCTCCGCCGCGAGCAGTTCCTCGGCCTCCCGCGCCGTCCGCCACTGCTCGGCGCGGACCCAGGCCCGTTTGAGGTGCAGATGGACGTCGGCCTCCCAGGTGAACCCCATGCCGCCGTGCACCTGCAGGCAGTCCCGGGCATTGCGGACGGCGGCCTCGTCGGCCAGCAGCTTGGCCCCGGCCACCTCCGCCGGGTCCGCGGTCACCGCCGCCGCGTAGAGCGCCGTACGGGCCACCTCGGCCCGCACGAGCATCTGCGCACACAGGTGCTTGACCGCCTGGAACGCCCCGATCTGCTGCCCGAACTGCTCGCGCTCGCGCCCGTGGCGCACCGCCATCTCCACCGTCCGCGACGCGCTCCCGACCTGGAGGGCGGCCGTCAGCAGCGCTCCCTCGTCGCGGTACGCCTCCGCGCCGGCCGGTGCGGAGGTCACCCGGTGCAGCGGGGTCAGCGGGTCCGCGGAACGCACCGGCTCGCCCGCGGGGAGCGCCGGCACGCCGAGCACCGCGTCCGCGTCCCCGAGATGGGCCACCAGCGGTCCGCCCAGGTCGAACGCGGTGACCACCGCCGTGCCCTCCGCCGCCCCCGGGACCGTCCCGGCCGCCAGGTGGGTGGCGACCAGCGGCCCCGGCAGCAGCGCCCGCCCGGCCTCCTCGAAGACGAGGACCGCCTCCGCCGGCCCGAGCCCGGCCCCGCCGTCCTCCTCCGGGAGCCGCAGCGCGAAGAACCCGGCCTCGCCGAGCCGGCGCCACAGCTCCCGGTCCAGCGCCCCGCCGGACTCCACCGAGGCACGCAGCGCCTCGCGCCCGTACCGGCCCGCCAGCAGGTCCCGTACGCCGGCCCGCAGGTCGCGCTGCCCCTCCGTCAACCGGAAGTCCACGGCTCTCACCGGCCCTTCGGGAGGCCGAGGATCCGCTCGGCGACGATGTTGCGCTGGATCTGCGAGGTGCCCGCCGCGATGGTGTACGAGAGGGACGAGAGCCGGTCCGCCACCCATTCCCCCTCCAGCGCCAGGCAGTCCGCGCCCAGCACCTCGGCGGCGGCGTCGTACAGCTCCTGCCGGGCGTGCGAGTAGGCGAGCTTGAAGACGGAGCCGCCGACGCCGGGGACCCCGCCGCAGGCCTCGGCCTCGCTGACGTTCCACTGGGTGAGCCGCCACAGGGCGCCGAACTCCCCGTACAGCCGCCCGAGGCGGCGCCGGAGCACCGGATCGTCCCAGCGGCCGTTCGCCCGCGCGGTGCGCGCGAGCGCGCCCAGGGTGCGGCGGCAGGCCACGACCTCGCCGACGAAGGCCGTCCCCCGCTCGAAGGAGAGGGTGACCATCGTGACGCGCCAGCCGTCGTTCTCGTCCCCGACCCGGTTCGCGACGGGCACCCTGACCTCGTCGAGGAAGACCTCCGCGAACTCGGTCGAGCCCGCGAGCGTGCGCAGCGGCCGTACGGTCACCCCGGGCGCGTCCATCGGCATGGCCAGCCACGAGATCCCACGGTGCTTGGGCACGGTCTCGCTGACGGGGTCCGTGCGCACGAGGAGCTCGCACCAGTCGGCGACCTCCGCGTGCGAGGTCCAGATCTTCGAGCCGGTGATCACGTAGTCGTCCCCGTCGCGCACGGCGCGCGTGCGCAGGGCGGCCAGGTCGGAGCCCGCGTCGGGCTCGCTGAACCCCTGGCACCACACCTCGTCGCCGCGCAGGACGGGTGGCAGCCAGCGCGCCCGCTGGGCCGCGGTGCCCTCGGCGGCGATGGTCGGGCCGGCGTGCAGCAGTCCGACGAAGTTGGCGCCGACGTACGGGGCGCCGGCCCGCTCGGTCTCCTCCAGGAAGATCAGGTGCTGGGTGGGGGTGGCTCCGCGTCCGCCCGCGTCCACGGGCCAGTGCAGCCCGGCGTACCCGGCGTCGTACAGCCTGCGCTGCCACCCGGCGTCGTACGCACGCCGGCCCGGCCAGTCGTCGGGGGACGGCCGGGCGGGCAGCTCGGGCAGGGTCTTGCCGAGCCATGCGCGCAGCCGGGCCCGGAACTCCCGCTCCTCCTCGGTGTAGGCCAGGTCCATCAGCGGCTCCTGCGGTCCTGGTCGAAGGACAGGCCGAGCATGCGGATGGCGTTGCCGCGCATCAGCTTGTAGACCGTCTCCTCGTCGAGGCCCTTCACGTGGTCGAGGGCGACCTCCCGGGTGTGCGGGAACGTCGAGTCCACGTGCGGGTAGTCGGTCTCGAAGGTGGCGTTGTCGCGGCCGACGACGTCGAGCGAGGCGATGCCGTGCTTGTCGCGGAAGAAGCAGCAGAACACCTGCCGGTAGTAGTACGCGGACGGCGGTTCGGGGATCAGTCCGCGGACCCCGCCCCAGGCCCGGTGTTCCCGCCAGACGTCGTCGGCGCGTTCGAGGGCGTACGGGATCCAGCCCATCTGGCCCTCGCTGTAGGCCAGCTTCAGCGTGGGGAACCTGACCAGCACGCCGCTGAACAGGAAGTCCATCATCGAGGCCATGGCGTTGTTGAAGCTGAGCGAGGCCTGGACGGCGGGCGGCGCGTCGGGGGAGGCGGCGGGCATCTGGGAGCTGGACCCGATGTGCATGTTGACGACGGTCCCGGTCTCCTGGCAGACGGCGAAGAAGGGGTCCCAGTAGCCGGAGTGGATGGAGGGGAGTCCGAGGTGGGTGGGGATCTCGGAGAAGGTCACCGCGCGGACCCCGCGGGCGGCGTTGCGCCGGATCTCGGCGACGGCGAGGTCGATGTCCCACAGCGGAATGATGCAGAGCGGGATGAGCCGGCCCCCGCTGTCGCCGCACCACTCCTCGACCATCCAGTCGTTGTAGGCGCGGACACAGGCGAGGGCGACCTCCTTGTCGTGCGCCTCCGCGAAGGTCTGACCGCAGAACCGGGGGAAGGTCGGGAAGCAGAGCGAGGCCTCGACGTGGTTGAGGTCCATGTCGGCGAGGCGCGCCGCGGGGTCCCAGCAGCCGCGGCGCATCTCCTCGCGGGTGATGCCTTCGAGGGTCATGTCGTCACGGTCGAAGCCGACGGCGGCGATGTTGCGCTTGTACGGGAACTTCAGGTCCTCGTAGATCCACCAGTCGGTGGGCGGGCCGTCGGGGTCCATGGAGATCACGTACCTGCCGCCGGTGTATTCGAGCTCGCCGATGCCCGCGGTGAGGGGCTTGGGCCCGCGGTCCCGGTACTTGGCCGGCAGCCAGACGTCGAAGAGGTGCGCGGGTTCGATGACGTGGTCGTCGACGCTGATGATCCGAGGCAGTTCCATGGTGTCCCCTCGCCGCAAGGCTAACGAATCTGATGGATCGTCAGAAACAAGCTAGCTCCGCCACCCCTGGACCGACAAGCGCCGGAGCCCTACGCTCTCCGCTTGATCTGACGTGCCGTCAGCAAAGGGGAGGTCCTGGGATGTCGGGCAGCAGCACGGACGGAGCGGACGGCGGGCGACCGGCGGGAAGCACGGACGCCCCGGGCACCCCGGGCACCCCGGGCACCCCCGGCACCTCGGCCGACAGGGCCGTAGCGGAGCGGCTGGGCCGCTCCCCCACCCTGTGGGAGCTGATCGTCCGGCGGGCCGCACTGACCCCCGGCGCCCCGGTGCTGATCCAGGCGGCCGACGACCCCGCCGACGACCGCACCCTCACCTTCGCCGAGCTCCGCGACCGCTCCGAACGCGTCGCCGCGGGCCTGCACGGCATGGGCGTGCGCCCCGGCACGGTCGTCGCCTGGCAACTGCCCACCCGCATCGAGACGGTCCTGCTCTCGGTCGCCCTGGCGCGGATCGGAGCCGTCCAGACCCCGGTGATCCCCTTCTACCGCGACCGCGAGGTGGGCTTCGCGCTGCGCGAGTCGAAGGCGGAGTTCTTCGCCGTCCCGGGCGTCTGGCGGGGCTTCGACCACACGGCCATGGCCGAGCGGCTCGGCGCGCGCGGCGTCTTCCGCGTCCACGAGGCGGGCAGCCTCCCGGACGGGGATCCGGCCGTGCTCCCCCCGCCGCCGCGCGACGGGGTGTCCGTACGGTGGATCTACTGGACCTCCGGCACCACCTCGGACCCCAAGGGCGTCCTGCACACCGACCGCTCACTGATCGCGGGCGGCGCCTGCCTGGCCCACGCCCTGCAGCTGAGCCCGGCCGACGTCGGCTCGATGGCCTTCCCCTTCGCGCACATCGCCGGCCCCGACTACACCGTGATGCTGCTGCTCTACGGGTTCCCGGCGGTGCTGTTCGAGAAGTTCGCGATGCCCGACGCCCTGGACGGGTACCGGCGCCACGGGGTGACGGTCGCGGGCGGCTCCACGGCGTTCTACTCGATGTTCCTCACGGAGCAGCGCAAGGACCCGTCCACCAGGCTGATCCCGAGCCTCCGCCTCCTGGCGGGCGGCGGCGCCCCGAAGCCGCCGGAGATCTACCACGCCGTCGTCCGCGAGCTGGGCTGCCAGCTCACCCACGGCTACGGCATGACCGAGGTCCCGATGATCACGATGGGCGCCCCGGACGACACGGCCGAGAACCTGGCGACGACGGAGGGCCGCCCCCCGGCGGGCATGTCGATCCGCATCACGGCACCGGACGGCACGCCCCTGCCCCCGGACACGGACGGGGAGGTCCGGCTGCGCGGCGAGGCGGTCTGCCAGGGCTACCTCGGCCGGGACCGGCACACCGGCCCCTCGGACGTGTTCGACGCCGACGGCTACCTGATCACGGGCGACCTCGGACACCTCACGAAGGACGGGTACCTGGTCCTGACGGGCCGCAGCAAGGACGTCATCATCCGCAAGGGCGAGAACATCTCCGCGAAGGAGATCGAGGACCTGCTCCACCGGCTCCCCGCGGTAGCCGACGTGGCCGTCATCGGCCTCCCCGACCCGGAACGCGGCGAACGCGTCTGCGCGGTCGTCGAACAGCCCCCGGGCGCGGCCCCGCTGGCCCTGGCCGAGGTGACCTCGTACCTGCGCTCGGAGGGCCTGTCCCCCCACAAACTCCCCGAACAACTGGAGCTGGTCGACGCCCTCCCCCGCAACGACGCCCTCCGCAAGGTGCTGAAGTACAAACTGCGCGAACGCTTCGCGTAGGCCGCGGGGGCGTCGTGCGGGTGAGGTCGAACGGTCTCCCGTCGAACGGTGACCGGCTGAAGGGTCTCCCAGGTGATCACCCACGTGGTCCGACCGGCCGGCGCGGCGGACCCGCCGGGCGGCGGGGGCGGTCTGCCGCACGGCGGTCCGGGGACAGGCGGCTACGCGTCCGGGGCCTCGACGCCGCAGTAGGCCGCGAACGCCGTCAGGATCTCGTTCTCCGAGATGCGGCCGTCGCCGTCCTCGTCCAGGGCCGTCGCCACCCGGCCGGCCAGTTCGGCCGGGGTGCCCAGGACGCGCAGGACGCGGGTCGCCGCCGCCGGGGTCGCGCCGCCGCCGTCCTCGTCGGCCACCGCGATCACCGCGCGCAGGAACGGCCGCGCGATCTCCGCGAACCGCTCCGGGTTGTCCCGCAGCCGCTTCGCGGCGCCGGTGATGTACTCCTCGCGGGTCACCCGCTGGTCCCCGTCGACGTCCGCGATCCCGGCCATCCCCTGCCAGAACGCCTCCGCGCCCGCGAAGACGGCCTGGCCCTTGTCGGACCGCGCGGTGGTGCCGAATTCCGCCAGCACCGCCTTCGCGGCCGCGCTGAAGTCCTCGCGATCGATGTACCCGTTCCCGTCCTGGTCGAAGGCGGCGAATCGGGCGGCGATCTTGCGCTCGTATTCTGCGCTGTCCATATTCGGTGTTCCGCCTTCACATGTGCGGTGGGGTGCTGTTCAAGACAAGGCAGGAGCGTAAGGCCTACGTGGCCTGCCCGTTAAGCGAAGTCGTCAAGGAGGTGGCCGCATCGAACCCGCGCACGGGGAGCGCGGCGGGGCGCGTACACCTGTGCCCATGTGCCGCTTCCCGTCCCACGGTTCACCGCACGCATCGCACCTATCACGCAGGGCACTCTCCCAGGGGTGGGTTCCCGCAAAACGGGCGCGAACCTGCCCGTGCCCATTACATTCAATGCGTCGACACACGGCTGGGGGCAGTTATGCCGAAGGACGTACCACCGCGCTGGGACCGCCGCATGCAGCAGCGTCTCGCCCGCGGCGAGGCAGCCGCGCTCGGAGAGCTGTACGACCGCTTCGCCTCGCTCGTGCACGGCCTGGCGCACCGGGTCCTCGGCGACGAGAAGGCGGCGGACCGGATCACCCGCGAAGTGTTCGGCTACATCTGGGAGAACCCCGACGCCTACGACCCCAAGCAGGGCTCCCTGCGCTCCTGGGTCGCCCGGATCGCCCAGAGCCAGGCCGTGGCCCGGCTGCGCCAGGCCGAACGGGGCCGCGGCTCGCGCGAGGAGCTCGAACAGAAGGTGCGCAGCGCCAGCGCCGCCGCCCGCGCCGACTACATCGTCACCTCCATGCCCGCGCCGCTGCGCGCCGCCCTGGAACTCGCGTACTTCAAGCGCCGCGACTACCGGCAGGCCGCCGCAGACCTCCAGATCAGCGAGGACGAGGCCCGGCGCCGGCTGCGCCTGGGCCTCCAGCTGCTGTCGACCGCCAACGTCCTCCCGCAGGAGGGCGCCGCTCCGCCCGGATATGGAACACCCCGATGAACGGCCCCGCCGACCCGACCGACGACGGATTCGAGGAGCAGCGCCCCGAGGGTCCGCCGCGCATACCGGGTCCGCGCGGGGCCGCAGACGACCTCGATCCACGGCACGCCCCGGATCCGCTGCCCGAGCCCTCGCCGCAGCCGCCGTCCGGGGCGCCCCGGACGCTGCCCCAGGCGCCGTCCGAGCCGCAGCCGCCCCGGACCCATGCCGTGCTCAAGTCCCTGCTCGGCGCGTGGGCGCTCGCGGCGTGCTCCGCCGAGGAGACCCAGGCGGTGGAGGACCACCTCACCGAGTGCGCGCCCTGCGCCGAGGAGGCGCTGCGGCTGCGTGACGCGGTGGGGCTGCTGCACCCCGAGGAGAGCCTGGACCTCAAGCCGCTGCTGCGGTCGCGCGTGCTGGAGGACTGCCTCGGCAAACGGCCGGCCCGCATCCCGGTCCCGGCGTGGGCGACCCCGTACGACACGGAGACCGCTCGGCTCGACGCGCTGCTCCGGGACTTCGGGGACTCGGAGTGGCAGACCCCGGTCCGGCTGAAGTGGTTCGAGGAGGAGCGACGGCGGACGCGCCGGGCGACGGTGGCCGGGGTGATCGGGCACCTGCTCACGGTGGACGGCCTGATCGCGACGGCCCTGGGCCTGGACGACCCGCTGGGCCCGGAGGCACCGCCCGGCGCGACGGCCCGTACCGAGCACTACTGGAGCTCCGCCGCGCAGCCCCTCACCCGGCAGATCCGCGAGCCGTGGCGTGAGCAGGGGCACACGCTGGTGCGGACGGTGTCGTTCGCGGGACGCGGCGTCGGCGAACTGGCGGTGGACTACGGAGCCTTCGCCCTCCCGCTCGGGGACGCGTTCCTGGAGCGGGCCTTCGAGTGCTGGGTGCACGCCTGGGACATCGCGGAGGCGGTGGACTACCCGTACGACCCGCCGTCCGGACCCCACCTGAACCGGATGATCGACCTGGCGGCACGGCTCCTGCCGAGCGCCCTCGCGCACCGGCGGCGGGCCGGACTCGCCGCTCCGCCACGCGGCCTCGTCGCCGCGGGCGCTCCCGGCCGGACCCTGCACCTGGAGATCGAGGGCGCGGGCGGCGGCAGCTGGGACATCGCCCTGGACTCCCCGGCGGCGAAGCCGTCCGCGGAGCACACGGTGGCCCGGATCGCGCTGGACGGCGCCGAGTTCTGCCAGCTGGCGGCGGGCCACATCTCCCCGGAGGAGGCCGCGGTGGGACAGCACGGCGACCGCGAGGCCATCCGCGACGTCCTCTTCGCGGCGGCTTCGCTGAGCCGGCTCTAGGTCGCGTCGTCGAAGTCCTGTCTGGCCGGCGGGGTCCGGGCCCGGGCCCGGACCCGGCCCGGACCCGCCGCGGCCCGGACACCGCGGGGGCCGGGGAGGCGCCCCGGGTTACGCGAAGACGACCGTGCGGGTGCCGTTCAGGAGCACGCGGTGCTCGCTGTGCCACTTCACCGCCCGCGCCAGCGCCTGGCACTCCACGTCGCGTCCGATCGCCACCAGCTGGTCGGGCGTCACCTCGTGGCCGACGCGCTCGACCTCCTGCTCGATGATCGGGCCCTCGTCCAGGTCGGCCGTCACGTAGTGCGCGGTGGCGCCGATCAGCTTCACACCGCGCGCGTGCGCCTGGTGGTAGGGCTTCGCGCCCTTGAAGCTGGGGAGGAAGGAGTGGTGGATGTTGATGATCCGCCCGCTCAGCTCCTTGCACAGGGTGTCCGACAGCACCTGCATGTACCGGGCCAGGACCACGAGCTCCACGTTCTCCTCCCGCACCAGCGCCAGGAGCTGCGCCTCCACATCCGCCTTCGTCTCCTTCGTCACCGGGATGTGGTGGAAGGGGACGCCGTACGAGCGGACCAGCTCGGCGAAGTCGGTGTGGTTCGAGACCACGGCCGCGATGTCGACCGGCAGCGCGCCGATGCTCGTACGGAACAGCAGGTCGTTCAGGCAGTGGCCGAACTTCGACACCATCAGGACGATCCGCATCCGGTCGTCGGAGCGGTGCAGCTGCCAGTCCATCCGGAACGAGTCGCCGATCGCGGCGAAGCTGGCCCGCAGCTTGTCCAGCGTCACCGGAGCGTCGGCCGAGAAGTGGACCCGCATGAAGAACAGGCCGGTGTCGTGGTCGCCGAACTGCCGGCTGTCCTCGATGTTGCACCCGGTCATGAACAGGTAACTGGACACGGCGTGCACGATGCCCTGCTTGTCCGGGCATGACAGGGTCAGTACGTACTGCTGGGGGGCCTGGGCCTGCGGGTCGTCGCTCATGACCCCACAGCCTTTCACACCGCGCGGGTGAGGATCCTCAGCACTTCCAGCGACGAAGGCGCAGCGTCCGGTTCGTCCCCGTCCGCGGTGGCCAGTCGTACGTGCGCCTCGCGTGCGGCGCGCACCGCCTCGGGCCAGGCGTGGTGTTCCAGATAGGCGGAGACGGGGGCGTCGGGCCCGACCTGGTGCAGGATCCGCAGCACCCGCAGCACGGCGAGGTCCACGAGCGCGGCTTCCTGCGCGTCGCGGAAGATCGTGCCGACATACTTGTCCGCGGACCAGCTGTCGAGCCAGGTGTCCTCGACGAGGCGGTACACGGCGTCGGTGACGTCCCCGTACCCCTCGACGCCGGCGAGCCAGGTCTCCTCGTGGAAGACCGGGTCGGAGAGCATGTGAAGCGCGGAGCGCACGTTGCTGCGCCAGCGCCACCACGGCATGTCGTTCAGGGGCATGCCGCCCATGGTGGAGGAGCGGCCGCCGCGACGGGAAGAGTTCTTCGAACCTTGGGCGAATGTCACGCTTGCGATCGTACGTTCACGGATTGGGCGATCTTGAAGCACCTGTGTGCAGCCGCCCCCCGGTAATTCACCTTCACGTCACTCTTTGTTGTGCCCCTCTCACTCTCCAGTTACCCGCGGGGCGGAAGTGTGCGTGGACATGACCGAATGGCGACGCACGGCTTCCTTCTCGCGCACCCTGGCGGCAACGACGATGGGCGCCTGTCTCGTCGCCGGATGCGGGGTGCTCCCCGGGAGCTCGGGGGGCTCCGGGGGCACCATCACGGTCATGACCTTCGCGCCGCAGGACACCAGCGCAACCAATATGCCCGGCATGCCCGGTATGGCCAAGGCTTATGAGGCCTGGGTCAATTCCAAGGGCGGTATCAACGGCCACAGACTGCGCGTACTGACCTGCAACGAGAAGAACACTGCCAACGGCGCCGCCGACTGCGCCCGCAAGGCCATCAACGAGAAGGCCGTCGCGGTCGTCGGCTCGTACAGCCAGCACGGACGCGCCTTCATGGCCCCGCTGGAAGCCGAGGGCATCCCCTTCATCGGCGGGTACGGAGTCTCCTCCGAGGAGTTCCAGAGCACCCTGTCCTACCCCGTCAACGGCGGCCAGCCCGTACTCCTCGCCGGGGCCGGCCACCAGCTCGGCCGGGCCTGCAGCCAGGTCGCCATCGTCCGCCCGGACACCCTCGCGGGCGACTCCATGCCGATCCTGCTCAACGCCGGCCTGAAGGCCAACAGGATGGGCGACGCCAGCGACATCCGCGCCGCCGAGGACTCCGCCGACTACATACCGCAGGCCCGCGAGGCACTGGCGGACTCCTCCGGCACCAAGGACCGCGGCTGCGTCACGGCCGTGCTCGGCCAGCGCACGGAGACCTTCTTCGACGCCTTCCGCCGCGAGGACGGCAAGCACAGGAACCCGCAGATCTCCTCGGTCCTCGGCAGCGTGAGCCAGGCCGTCGTCGACCGCACCGGAGGCAAGGAGAGCCCCTTCGAGGGCGCGTACGTCACCAGCTGGTACCCGGTGTCGACCGACCCGCTGTGGGACCCGATGCGGAAGGTGATCTCCGACTACGCCTTCGGCAACGACGCCGTCGACCCGGACGACAGCGGGACGCAGACCACCTGGATCGCGTACACGGTCCTCAGCGAGACCCTGAAGCGGTTCAAGTCCGGCGAGGACGTCACGGCGCGCACGGTGGCGCGCAGGCTGAACCAGGAGGAGCCCGTCAAGACGGGCGGCCTGACCCCGGACCTGAGCTGGCGCTACAAGGACATGCGCGCCGTCGCCGGCTTCCCGCGCATGGTGAACGGGCGGGTCACCTTCCAGGTCGTCCAGACGGGCCGGCTCGTCGCCCAGCAGGGCGAGCAGTCCATGGACATGACCCAGACCCTGGAGCAGGCGCCCGCCGCGGCGTAGGCGGGGGCGCACCGCTCGGGGCCCGGGGCCCGGGGCTCCGGGCTCCGGGCTCCGGGCTCCGGCGGTGACTACAGCTGGGACTTGTCCCGCTTGGTGAGGCCGTACTTGGCCGCGATCGCGTTCCACAGGCCCGCGGCGGACTCCTTCGCCCGGGTCGCCTCGCCGCTCGCCTTGTTGCCGTTGGCGGCATTGCCGGTGTTCTTGGCCTGCCCGTCCTTGCAGCCCTTCTTGTCGCCGGCGGTCTCGTCCGCCCAGGCCGCGTAGTTGTTGTCGGCGGACGCGGAGGACTGCCAGGCCTTGGTGAGCGCCGCGGCCAGCTTCGCGTTGTCGGGGAGCTTGTCCATCTTGGTGTCCTGGAGCCGGGTGACGAGCTCGTCGCGCTGGCGCGCGGCGTCGCGCAGGTCGTTCGCCGCCTGGCCGAGGTTGCGGCAGCCCTTGATGTCGTCGACCGCGCGGATCACGGCGGCGCGGCTGTCGTTGCTGTCGGCGAGGAGCTTGTCCAGCTGGACGGCCTGGGACCGCGCCGGATCCACTGGCCCCTCGTCGGCCGCCGGCACCGAGCTCCCGGCGCTGGGCGTCGCGGCCGCCGACGCGGGGTCGTTGTTGTGCTTCTTGCCGTCACTGAGCAGTGCGCCGACGCCGAGCCCGACGACGACCAGGCCGATCACGACGGCGGCGATCACGCCGGCCGGCACGCGCCGGGACGTCTCCGGCGGGGGCGCGGGCGGCGCGTACTGCGGGTGCTGCGGGTGCTGCGGGTGCTGCTGCGGCCCGGCCGGGGGCGGTACGGGGCGCTGCCCGCGCGGCGGATAGCCCCGCGGCGGCGGCTGCCGCAGCACCGGCTCCTGGACGGGCGGCAGCTGGCGCGTCTGCCCGTCGTCGGCCCCCTCGCTGCGGAACAGCGCGTCGAACGCGTCGGTGCCGGGGACGGGCGGGATGTGCTGGGTGGCCGCCTCATGGTGCGCGGGAGCCGCCGGCACCGGCGGGATGTACTGGGTCGCCCCCTCGCCCGGCCCCGGCCCCGCGGGAACGGGCGGGATGTACTGCGTCGCCGCCTCATGCTGCGCCGGAGCCGGCACCGGCGGAATGTACTGCGTCGCCCCCTCGCCCGGCCCCGGCCCCGCGGGAACGGGCGGGATGTACTGCGTCGCCCCCTCGCCCGGCCCGGGCGCTGCCGGGACGGGCGGGATGTACTGGGTCACCGCCTCGGGCAGCGGCGGGTAGCCGTACCCGTGCGGTTGCCCCGGCCCCTCGTAGCCGGGGCCCACGACATGGCCGGGCGCCGGCTGAGCCGGGGCGGGCGGCTGCTGCGGGGGCTGCGGGTACGCCGGGTCCGGGCCCCACGGCGCACCGGCCTGCGGGGCGGCGTGCCGGCCGCTCCCCTGTCCGCTCTCCGTCACCGGGACTCCTTCACCGACTTTTCCGATACTCCGAACTACGGAACCGTCGGCTCACGCTACCCGGTCACCCCGCCCCCGTCAGGCCCACCCGCCCCGCGGCCGCCCCGGGCTTCCTACGCCACCACCTCCAGGCGGGCGGTGAATTCCCGGGCCGCCGGCTCGTCGCGGTACGGGGCGAGGCGGGTGCGGAAGTCCTGCAGGTACTCCGCGCCACGGGTCGAGCGGAGCCCCGACAGCAGGTCCGCCGCCTTCGCGGCGCTCTGGCAGGCCTGCTCCACCTCCCGCTGCTGGACCTGCGCGGCCGCCAGCAGCAGCAGGCCGATCGCCCGGCGCCGCTCCTTGCCCGGCGGGAGGCCGCGCAGGGCCTCCTCCGCCTGCCGGGCCGCCGCGTCCGCCTGGCCCAGGTCCCGGTGGCAGTGCGCCAGCTCGTCCGCGAGGTACGCCGCGTCGAAGTGGCGGATCCACACCGGGTCGTCGCCGGACTCCGGTTCCGCCCGCTCCAGCGCGGTCACCGCCCGCGAGGACAGCACCGCCGTGGCCCGGGTGTCGCCCAGCAGGGCGTGCCCGCGCGCCTCGGCGGCGTAGAACATCGCCTCGACCCGCGGGGTGACCTGCCCGCGGGTCCCCTCCTGCGCGGCCCGCGCGAGCTGCGCGATCTCCCGCGGATTGCCCAGTTCCGCCGCCAGGTGGCTCATGGACGCCGCGAGGACGTAGCCCCCGTACGCCCGGTCCCCCGCCGCCTGTGCCAGCCGCAGCGCCTGGATGTAGTACCGCTGCGCCAAGCCCGGCTGCCCCGTGTCGACCGCCATGTAGCCGGCCAGCTCCGTCAGCCGGGCCACCGCCGCGAACAGCGCGCGGCCCACCGGCTCCCGGTACGAGCCGCCGATCAGCCCGGACACCACGGAGTTGAGGTAGTGCACGACGACGGGCCGCACGTGCCCGCTGCCGAAGCGGTGGTCGAGGTCCTTGAGGGCGTCCGTGGTCGCCCGCACCGCCTCCACGTCCGGCATGCCCACGCGCGAGCCGCCGCTGCGCGCGACCTGCGCGTCGGCTCCGGTGATCAGCCAGTCGCGGCTCGGTTCGACGAGCGCCGAGGCGGCCACGCTCGACCCGGACAGGAAGTCGCGGCGGCCGACGTCGCTCCGCCACAGCTCGCTGACCTGCTCGATGGCCCCGATGACGGTCGGGGAGAACTGGAGGCCGATGCCGGACGCGAGGTTCTTTCCGTTGGCCATGCCGATCTCGTCGATGGTGACGGTCCGGCCGAGTTTTCGCCCCAGCGCCTCGGCGATGATGCCGGGCGCCCGGCCGCGCGGCTGCTGGCCGCGCAACCACCGGGCCACGGAGGTCTTGTCGTAGCGGAGATCGAGGCCGTGTTCGGCCCCGCACATGTTGACGCGCCGGGCGAGCCCGGCGTTCGAGCACCCGGCTTCCTGGATGAGCGCCTGTAGCCGTTCATTCGGCTGGCGCGCGACGAGAGGCCTGGCTGCCATGAAAACCCCCAGTAGCCGCGGGTGATCGTTGGAATGATCACTTCCCGCCTGATGTGCGGAGAATCATCCGCTCTGCGTCGTGTCGCTACCCAACTCCGGCGCCCCGACCTCCTACGCGCCCCCGTGCGTGCATCAGTGCGCCCCGTATGCAGGATCGATGCTCCGCCCACCGGCCGGTTTACGCCCGTAACCCCGAGTGACCCGGGGAGTTGTGATGGGCGTGGAAGAGACCATCGCAGTCACGGAGACCGCACCCATCCCCAAGCAGCGCGGCGAGCAGTTGCTGGACCATGCCGTGCGGTACACGGAAGAACGGCACTGGGACGTCTTCGCCGGCACCTGGCTGGAGTCCGCGGACGGGCGGGAGCTGTGCTCGTGCGGGGCGCAGGACTGCCCGGCGCCGGGCGCACACCCCACGGTGAAGGACTGGGCGTCGCTGGCGACGGGCAGCGCGGTCCAGGTGCGGCGGATCTGGGCGAAGCACCCCGAGGCCTCGATCCTGCTGCCGACGGGCCGGACGTTCGACGCGCTGGACGTCCCGGACTCGGCCGGGTTCCTGGCGCTGGCGCGGCTGGAGCGGATGGAGCGCACGCTCGGACCGGTCGCTCTCACCCCCGACCACCGGATGCTGTTCTTCGTCCTGCCGGGCGCCGGGGCGAAGGTGCCGGACCTGGTGCGGGGGCTCGGCTGGTCGCCGGCGTCGATCGACCTCGCCGCGCGGGGCGAGGGCGAGTACGTGGCCGCCCCGCCCACCCGCTTCGGCGGCCGGGGCTCCGTCCAGTGGGCGCGCCGGCCCACTCCGGCCAACCGGTGGCTGCCGGACACGGAGGAACTGATCGCGGCGCTGGCGTACGCCTGCGGGCGTGAGGCCGCGGCGGACCGGGACCGGCGCGGCGCCTGACCCGCCCCGCAAGATCGCAGGTCAGCCCGGTGCGGAACAGGGAATTCCTGTACGAAAACTCATGACATAAGTAACTGCCCGGCCTCTCCCCGTCCTCCTATCGTGAAGAAGGCAGGACCACGGGGAACGGAACGAGAGGCAGGCGCATGCCGGACCAGGCAGTTGCGACGGGTGGGACGGACGGACCGGGCGGTGCGCGACCCGCACCGTCCACCGGACGGGCGGCAGTGCGGGTCGAGGGCCTGTGGAAGCGCTTCGGCGAGCAGGTCGCGGTCGCGGGGATCGACCTGGAGCTGCCCGCGGGCCAGTTCATCGGCCTGGTCGGCCCGAACGGCGCGGGCAAGACGACGACACTGTCCATGATCACTGGTCTGCTCCGCCCCGACATGGGGCGCGTCGTCGTCGCCGGACACGACGTGTGGAGCGACCCGGTCGAGGTGAAGCGGCGGATCGGCGTACTGCCCGAGGGCCTGCGGCTGTTCGAGCGGCTGTCGGGACGCGAACTGCTCGGCTACATGGGCCGGCTGCGCGGCCTGTCCGGCGAGGAGACCGACAAGCGGGCGACGCAGCTCCTGGACGTCCTGGACCTCGCGGGCTCGCAGCACAAGCTGGTCGTGGACTACTCGACGGGCATGCGGAAGAAGATCGGCCTGGCCGCCGCCCTGCTGCACAACCCCGAAGTGCTGTTCCTGGACGAGCCGTTCGAGGGCGTCGACCCGGTGTCGGCGCAGACCATCCGCGGGGTGCTGGAGCGGTACACCTCCTCCGGCGCCACGGTCGTCTTCTCCTCCCACGTCATGGAGCTCGTCGAGTCGCTGTGCGACTGGGTCGCCGTCATGGCCGCCGGCCGGATCCGCGCCGCGGGCCCGCTGGCGGACGTACGGGGCGACGCGCCCTCGCTGCAGGCCGCGTTCCTGGAATTGGTCGGCGCGGGCGGGCGCGACGCGGGCGACTCCCTGGACTGGCTCGGCGGGCAGGCCGCCCGATGAGCACCGCATCCGCCTCCGCCCCGGCGGCCGCCCCGGCCGCCACCTCGGCCGCGGCCCCCGGGGTCAACCTGACCGCCGTCTTCGTCCGCCTCAAGCTCTCGCTGATCCGCAACGGGCTCAAGGGCTCCTCGAAGCGCAAGGCCGCCTACTTCGGTTCGCTGGCGTTCTCCCTGGTGGTGGCGTTCTTCGCGATGCTCGGCCTGGCCGTGCTGCACGGGAACGCGCACGCGGGCACGGTCGTCGTCCTGCTCGCCGCGATCATCGCGCTCGGCTGGACGTTCATGCCGCTGTTCTTCCCCACCGGGGACGAGACGCTCGACCCGAGCCGGCTGGTCATGCTGCCGCTGCGGCCGCGTCCGCTCGTCCGGGCCCTGCTGGCCTCCTCGCTGGTCGGCATCGGCCCGATGTTCACCGTCTGCCTGGCGGTGGGCTCCGTGGTGGCCGTCGCGCGGGGCGCGGCGGGCATCGTGGCCGCCGTACCGGCCGTGCCGCTCCTGCTGCTGGGCTGCGTCACCCTGGCCCGCGCAGTGGCCACGGCGAACGTCCGGCTGCTGACCAGCCGCAAGGGCCGCGACCTCGCGGTGCTCAGCGGCCTGCTGATCGCGCTCGGCGCGCAGGTGGCGAACTTCGCCGGCCAGCGCCTGTCGCAGTCGGGCGGCCTGGCCACGCTGGAGCCGGCCGAGGCGGTGGTGCGGTGGCTGCCGCCGGCGTCGGCCATCGGCATGGTGGACTCGGCGAGCAAGGGCTCGTACGGCGTGGCGGCGGGCCAGCTGGCGGTCACGGTCCTCGCGCTGGGGCTGCTCCTGTGGTTCTGGGAGCGCAGCCTGACCCGCCTGATGGTCACTCCCGACGGCTCGACGATCGCGGCGGCGAAGCCGTCGAAGCGGGAGTCCGCGGGCGGCACCGGCGCCTGGGCGTTCCTGCCCGCAGGGCGGACGGGCGCGGTCATGCAGCGCACGCTGCGGTACGTGGTCCGCGACCCGAAGACGAAGTCGGCGTGGGTCACGGGCCTGGCGGTGGGCCTGATCATCCCGGTCTTCAACGCCCTCCAGGGCACGGGCTCGGTGTACCTGGCCTGCTTCGGCACGGGCATGCTCGGCATCCAGATGTACAACCAGTTCGGCCAGGACACCTCGGCGTTCTGGATGGTCGCGCAGACCATCTCGACGACGCGGGAGGCCTTCGAGGAGCTGCGGGCCCGCGCGTACGCCCTGGCCCTGGTCACCGTCCCGTACACGGTCCTGGTCACGGCGGTCACGACGGCGCTGCTGCACGACTGGAGCCGCCTCCCGGCCGGACTCGGGGTGGGCCTGGCCCTGCTCGGCTCGATGCTGTGCACGGGCGCGCTGGCCTCGGCCCGCTTCCCGTACTCGATCCCGACGGACGGCGCGTTCAAGAACGTGGCCCCGGGGCAGGCCGGGCTCGCCTGGGCGGGCATCTTCGGCGGCATGCTCACCTCGGCGGTGATCTGCTCCCCGGTGATCGTCCTGGCGGTCTACCTGAAGGTGGCGGACCACGCGTCCCTCACCTGGATCCTGCTCCCGCTGGGCGCGGTCTGGGGCACCCTGGCCGCCTGGGCGGGGCTTCGGCTGGCGGCGCCGACGGTGGCGCGGAAGCTGCCGGAGATCCTGCTGGCGGTCAGCAAGGGCTGAGGCCCGGCACACAGGGGTCGGCCCCCGCTCCCGGTGAGGGAGCGGGGGCCGACCCCGTTGTGCGGTGCGGGCCGCGGTGATCAGACGGTCGGGAACTTCGCCGTGAAGGCGGCCGGGACGCTGATCACGTCATCGAAGCTGAGCTTGCCCGCACCGAACTCGTCGGCGGACATCGCTCGCTTCTTGCCGCCCTGGACCTGCCAGACGGTGTTGCTGCCCGGGGAGAGCAGCATCGTGCCGTCGGCGGGGGCGGCCTTCGCGGCGGCCGAGCCCAGCCACTCGCCGGGAGCGGCCTCCAGCGGACGCTTGTCGTAGCCGAGGCCGGTGAAGTCGGCGTACGTCAGCGGGACCGCGACGCCGCCCGCCATCACGTAGACCGTGGGGTTGGCGCCCGACGCGTCCTTGACGATGGTGCCGTTGGCCAGCTGCTTGGCCGCGGTGGAGGCCAGCCAGCTGGTCGGGACGCCCATCAGGGAGCGGCCGTCGTAGCCGTTGGCCGTCCACTCGGCGGCCGAGATGTGCAGCGCCGAGCCGTTGACCATGACGTAGCGGGCCGGGTCGGTGCCGGTCTGGTCCATCACCACGCGGCCGTTCGAGACGCTGCGCTGGACCGCGGCCTGCAGCCAGGAGGTCGGAACGCCCATGTCGCGACGGACGTTGTAGCCGTCGGCGGTCCAGTCCGAGGCGCTGATCGGCAGGGCGGCGCCGTCGATCACCACGTACCGGTTGGCACCGCCGGCCTGGTCGTGCACGACGGTACCGGCCGGCGGGGCGCTCGGCAGGCCGTTGAAGGCGGCGTCGTCCACGAGGACGATCTTGCTCAGGTCGTAGTGGTCGGGGGTGACGTCGGAGCCCGCCACCGGGACGCCCGCGCCCTCGACCATGACCTTCACGGCCGGGCCGTTCGGCGACTTGACCAGCGTGCCGGCGCCCAGGGAGGAGGGGTCCGGGTAGGACGGGGCGCTCGGGTACGGGTTGGCGTGGTCGGCGCCCAGACCGGCGGCGGGACCGCAGGACGGCCAGGCGCCCTGGCCCTGACCCGCGAGGATCTTCTCGCCCGTCAGGATCTGCTGCTGCTTGGTCGCCTGGTCGGGGCGGGAGGCGTACTGCGTGCCGCCGAAGGCGCGCCACGTCGACATCGAGATCTGGAGGCCGCCGTAGTAGCCGTTGCCGGTGTTGATGCTCCAGTTGCCGCTGGCCTCGCACTGGGCGACCTTGTCCCAGGTCGAGACGGAGGCGGCCGAGGCGGTGGTGGTCGTGAGCAGCGGGGCGGCGAGTGCGACGAGAGCGGTGGCGGTGACGGCGAGCGCGGACTTCTTGCGGGCGGCAGACAGCACGGAGTGTTCCTCGGGGAGTTCAGGGCGCAGGCCTGGAGGTCGGCGGCTGCGGGGGCGGCGAGTGCGGGGGCGGCGGGCGTGGGGGCGGCGAGCCCGGCGCGGAAGCCGCGGGGCGGGGCCCGGGCCGGCCCGAGCCGCCCGGCCGGTGTGGACCGGGCGGCTCGGGCGGGGCGATGATCAGACGGTCGGGAACTTCGCCGTGAAGGCGGTCGGGACGCTGATCACGTCGTCGAAGCTGAGCTTGCCCTCGCCGAACTGGTCGGCGGTCATGGCCTTCTTCTTGCCGCCCTGGATCTGCCAGACGGTGTTGCTGTCGGGCGAGAGCAGCATCGTGCCGTCGGCCGGGGCGGCCTTCGCGGCGGCCGAGGCCAGGTACTCACCCGGGGTGCCGAGCAGCGAACGCTTGTCGTAGCCGAAGCCGGTGAAGTCGGCGTAGGTCAGCGGCACCGCGACGCCGCCCGCCATCACGTACACCGTGGAGTTGGCACCCGAGGCGTCCTTGACGATCGAGCCGTTGGCCACCTGCTTGGAGACGGTGGAGGCCAGCCACTCACCCGGGACACCCATCAGGCTCTGCTTGTCGTACCCGTTGCCGGTCCACTCGGAGGCCGAGATGTGCACCGCGGCACCGGCGATCATGACGTAGCGGTTCGGGTCGGTGCCCGACTGGTCCATCATCACGGTGCCGGTCGGCACGGACTTGGCGACGGCGGACTTCAGCCACTGGCCCGGGACACCCATCAGGGTCTGGGTGTTGTAGTCGTCGGCGGTCCACTCGGAGGCCGAGATGTGCAGCGCCGCACCGTTGACGATGACGTAGCGGCCGGGGTCGGTGCCGGTCTGGTCCATCACGACGATGCCGGTCGTCAGGTTGCGCTGGGCGGCGTTCTGCAGCCAGGCCGTCGGAACGCCCATGTCGGCACGGACGTTGTACCCGGCGGCGGTCCAGTCCTGGGCGCCGATCAGCAGCGCCGTACCGTCGACGATCACGTAGCGCTCGGCTCCGCCGGCCTGGTCGTGGACCACGGTGCCGGCGGGCGGGGCGCTCGGCAGGGACCGGAAGGCCGTGTCGTCCACCGTGACGATCTTGCTCAGGTCGTACTTGTCCGGGGTGACGTCGGAGGCGGCGACCGGAATGCCCGCACCGCTGATCATCACCTTCACGTCAGGGCCGTTGGGCGACTTCACGAGCGTTCCGGCGGGCAGGCCGGCCGGGTTGGGGAGCGTGGGGGTGTTGCTGCCGGCGGGCGAGACGTAGCCGCTGATCCGCTGGCCCCAGGGAGACGAACCGACGCTGTACGAGGAAGTGGAGTTGGTGCTGACGTGGCCGGGGCGGCCCCCCTGGTTGCCGCCGGTGATCGTGACCGTGCCCCCGGAGACCCCGGTCACCAGGGCCACGTGGTCGGCGTAGTCGCTGCCGTTGTAGTTGTAGACGACGGCGTCACCGACGTGCGGCGTGCTGGAGATCGTCCCGTACTTCTTGCCGTAGTCCATGAAGCTGGCGGCCCGGTCGTCCAGGCTGGCCAGGCCCGTGACCCCGTTGCGGGCCCAGACCCAGCCGGCGAAGTCCGCACACCAGGCGTGGGCCGTGGTGGTGCCGCCGTAGCAGCTGCTGGACTGGTTGGGGCCACCGACGTAACCGCCGTGGGCACAGGCGCCGTTGCCGTTCTCGGCCTTGGCGGTGGCCGAGATGCCGTCCGTCAGCGTCGAGGCGCTGGCCGGGGAGGCGACGACCGCGGTGAGCACGGACACGGCCAGGGCCGAGGCGGAGGTGAGGCGGATGGCGGTGGTCTTCAGGGTGCTGCGGGACATGGCGAAGCTCCGTATGGCGTGAAGTGACGTGTGGGGTGGCGCTGCGGGTTCCGCAGGCAGGCCCGTCGAGGGCCGGAAGTCTGTGGGCGCACCGGGCGGGTGGACGGCTGCCCTGCAGGAGCAGCTGTCAGGCCGGCGGACGCGGTGCGCGGTGAGGCGGGGCGCGTGGTGGCGCGGTGAAGCAGTGACGCAGGTGGGGCGGTGAAGCGGTGGGGCGTGAAGCGGTGGGATGCGGCGGCCGCGGCGGGGCGGCGGGCCGGCTACTCCCAGGCGGTGGTCTTCAGGGTGACCGGGGCGGTCTCCCATGCGGTCGTGGCGGTGACCCGGGTGGCGGCGCTGTCGCCGTGACCGGCGAAGGCCGGGGTGATGGCGGCGACGGAGAAGGCGAGGGAGGCGACCGCGGCGGCCTTGACGAGGTGGGTGCGCAGCATGGGAGTGGTCCTTTGCGAAAGCTGGGATGAGTGACTGATCCGGCCTCGCGTCCCGCGGTGACGCTTCGTCCGGTGTGCCTTCGGGGCGGTGTTCCCTTCCGGCAATCACTACTTTCGTCGCAGGTCAGAGCGGGTGGAAGGGCTTTCAGCTGGACGGAATCGGCCCTGGACCGTTCCGGCCAGCGAGGCCGGAAGGGGACAGCAGGGCGCGCTCGAAGTAGGGGGCGATCAGGGGGACGCCGACACGGGTCAGGCTCCAGCCGCCGAGTTCGGGGAGCGTGTCGAGGGCACGCCGGCAGAGGGACTCCGTCCGCTGCTCCGCCTCGTCCAGGTTCTCTGCGAGCACGAAGACGCCGAGCACCGGATCGGGCTGCGCGTACGGGTGCGGGGTCACGTGCTCCACCGCGTCGCGGCTTCCGGCCAGGGAGAGGAGGAGTTCACCGATGCGCGGGGGCAGCAGGCCACCCGCCGCGGGGGCCCGGAGGCCGGCGTGTACGAGATACATGCATCCGACCCTTCCCGAGGATCCGGATGTATCACAGGTTCGTGACCTGGCCTTTTGGGTCCCTGACCGGAACCGTCCACGAAGGGTTCCCGGCTGGCCGCGGCCCGCACGGGCGTGCGATGATCCGGTTGCCTTGAGGGACAAGGTGTACACGGGGGGAACCGCTGTGCTGTCAACTCTGGGCCTCGACACGACCGCCGAGGCCGTCTACCGCGCCATGCTCGCGCGCCCGCGCGACGGTGTGAGCGCACTCGCAGCCCATCTCGGGCTGCCCGAATCAGAAATCCGGCGGAGCCTCGACCTGCTCAGCGAGCTGGCCCTCATCCGGCCCTCGTACGAGCATGCCGGGGAGCTCCGCGCGGTCTCGCCCGACGTCGGCATGGAACTCCTCATGGCCCGCCAGCAGGCGGAGCTGGCCGCCCAGCAGCTGAAGATCGAGGCGTCCCGGGCGGCCGCCGCACAGCTCATCGCGGAGTTCGCCGACCTGAGCCCGGCCGCTTCCGGCCCCGGGGTCGAGCAGCTCACCGGGCTCGACGCCATCCGGTCCCGGATCGCCGGTCTGGCGCACCGCGTGCAGGGCGAACTGATGACCTTCGCCCCGGGCGGGGGCCACCGGCCGGAGACGCTGGAGGCCTCGAAGGCGGACGACGGGGCGCTGCTGGGCCGCGGGGTGCGGATGCGCTCGCTGTTCCAGGACAGCGTGCGCAACAGCCAGACCACGGTGACATACGCCACGTGGCTGACCGAGAACGGCGGAGAGGTGCGCACCGCCCCGGACCTGCCGACGCGCATGATGGTCTTCGACCGGACCACCGCCGTGATCCCGGTCAGCAGCGCGGACAGTGCCGCGGGGGCGGTGGTCCTGACCGGGGAGGGCACGCTGACGGCGCTGTGCGCGCTCTTCGAGAACATCTGGTCGGGGGCCCGGCCGCTCGGCGCCGTCGAGGAGAAGGACACGGGCGGGCTCAACCCGCAGGAGAGCACGGTGGTCCAGCTGCTGGCGCAGGGCCTGACCGACGAGGCGATAGCCAAGCGTCTCGCGGTCTCCCCGCGCACGGCCCGCCGACTGGCGAACGGGCTGATGGCCCGGCTGGGCGCCGCGAGCCGCTTCGAGTTCGGAGTCCGAGCGGTCCAGCGCGGCTGGCTCCCCGGCACGGAGTAGCCCGCGCGCCGGCGCCCGCGCACCGTTGCCCTACCCGTACCCGAACCCGCGCCGCACCCGCACCCCGCACCCGCGCTCACGGCGTCGGGGCCGGCGCGCGGGTGCGGGCGCACAGGGGCCGGCGCGGGCGGGTCGGCGCCCGGGGCCCCTGCCGTGTCGGCGGCGCCGGTGTCAGGCCTGGGCCCTGACCCCCTCCAGGAAGGGCTCAAGGACGGCGCGCCAGGCCGTGGGCTGGTCGTAGTGGAGGTAGTGGCCGGCGTCGGGGATCTCGGCGTACCGGCCCGCGGGGAGGACGCGGACCATCTCCTGGGCCTCCGCACGGCCCAGTTCCCCGTCCAGGCCGCGGACGACCAGGGTCGGGCAGCGGACCTGGGCCAGTTCCTCCCAGTGCGCGTCGTGGACCCAGGTCTCGCGGGCGGTCAGCATCTGGCGGCGGGAGAACAGGGGGCGCCAGCCGTCCGGCGCCTGGTGCATCACTTCGGCGAAGAAGGCGCCGCGTCCTGGATCGGGGCGCTCCACCCGGGGGTCGTCCTCGCCGAACCAGCGGCGGGCGGCGTCCTGGGTGGGGAAGGGGAGGGGCCAGCGGCGGAACCACTCCTCCCATTCCTGCTGGGAGGCCTCGCCGAGGGCGGAGGCGCGCATGTCGCAGATCACCAGTGCCTCGACGAGGTCGGGGCGGCGGGCGGCGAGCTGCCAGCCGGTGAGGGCCCCCATGGAGTGCCCGATGAGGGTCACGGGGCCCAGGCCGAGCTGCTCGATGACGGCCTCGGCGTCGGCCACGAACGCGTCGCGCCCCAGCCGGGTCGAGGTGCCCGGGCCGGCGGCGGGGCGGTCGCTCTGGCCGTGGCCGCGCTGGTCGAGGGCCACGACGCGGCGGTTCCGGGCGAGCCAGCGGGCGGTGCCCGCCCAGTGGAAGGCTCGGCCCATCAGACCGTGGAGTAACAGCACCCGGGGCGCGTCGGGGTCGGGGGGCTCGGCGGTGGCGGATTCCCGGAACTCCCAGGCGGCCAGGCGCACGCCGTCGGCCCCTGTCACATCGATGCGCTGTACCACGGCAGATGCACCCCCTTCGCTCGCGGCCAGACTATCGAACCCGCATTCGAAAACGGGGTTCTCGCCGTTAACACCGCTCTTTCGAGTGACCTTGCTCAAGGATTGGCCGCCGCTGCCGATGGAGATCCTTTCAACAGGGAGGCGGGCCGCTCGGGGAAGACGGTCCGAAGGGGATGACCTTGAGAGCTCGGGGCTCCAGGTCAGCAAGGGGAGGACCGGTCCCGGCGCCGCAAGGCGCCGGGACCATCCACGTCCACCACCCGTGACCCCCTCCACCGCCTACGGGCCGACGGTCGGCGCTCGGTTCACACCCGGGTCGGCGCCCTGTTCGGCGCTCTGCTCGGCCCTCGGCTCAGCTTCGGCTCAGCGCTTGGCCACGAACACGTGCGAAGCGATCTCCGCATCCAGTTCCGCGGCCTCGCCGCCGCTGCCGACCAGCACCCCGCCCGGCGACTCGGTCACGCTGACCACCGAGCCGGGCTGCACGCCCGCCCGCCGCAGCGTGTACATCAACTGGGCGTCCGTCTGGATCGGCTCCCCGATCCGGCGCACGACCACGGTCTTCCCGTCCGAGCCCGGGTCCAGCTCCGACAGGCTGACCATGCCGTCCTCCAGGAACGGATCCGCCTCCGCCTTCTCGCCCAGCTCCTCCAGCCCCGGGATCGGGTTCCCGTACGGCGACTCCGTCGGGTGGCGCAGCAGCTCCAGCACCCGCCGCTCCACCGCCTCGCTCATCACGTGCTCCCAGCGGCAGGCCTCGGCGTGCACCTGCTCCCACTCCAGGCCGATGACGTCGACGAGCAGGCATTCCGCGAGCCGGTGCTTGCGCATCACGCGCGTCGCCAGCCGGCGGCCCTCCTCCGTCAGCTCCAGGTGCCGGTCGCTCGCCACGGCCACCAGGCCGTCCCGCTCCATGCGCGCCACCGTCTGGCTCACCGTCGGCCCGCTCTGGTCCAGCCGCTCGGCGATGCGGGCGCGCATGGGGACCACGCCTTCCTCTTCCAGCTCGAGGATGGTGCGGAGATACATCTCCGTGGTATCGATCAGTCCGGACATTCGTGCCCCTCGGATATCGTGCGCTGGCCCTGCCCCCAATTCTGACGCATCGCACGGACAACCGTCCCGTGCCTGACGTCAAGCCCCGCCCAGGACATCCCCCGGCGCGTTCGGCGCGGGATTGACGTTCGTATTGACACGCCCTTGGTCCAGACCGCACGGTGAGCGGCGGACACGGACGAACTCCACCTCTGGAAGGGCCATCGGCGTATGAGCGAGAGCAAGCTGGCCGGTCAGTTCCTCGACGCCGCGATCGGCCTCCTGGAGCGGGTCCGCAGCGAAGAGGCGGCACGCATCGCCGAGGCCGGCGCCGCCGTCGCGGAGGCCGTGGCCGCCGGGAACCGGATCTTCGTCTTCGGGGCCGGGCACTCCTCGCTCCCCGCCCAGGACGTGGTCTACCGGGCCGGCGGACTCGCCCTCGTCAACTTCCTCGCCGTCCCCGGCACCGTCGGCGTCGACGTCATGCCGGCCACCCTCGGCAGCGCCCTGGAGCGGGTCGACGGGCTCGCCGGCGCCGTCCTCGACAGCAGTCCGGCCGCCGACGGCGACGTCCTCGTGATCATCTCCCTCTCCGGCCGCAACGGCCTGCCGGTCGAGATGGCCATGAACGCCCGCGCCATCGGCATGAAGGTGATCGGCCTGACGTCCGTGGCGTACGCGACGGAGACCCGGTCGCGGCACGTCTCCGGCACCTTCCTCAAGGACCACTGCGACATCGTCCTCGACAGCAAGATCGCGGTCGGCGACGCCGAACTCAGCCATGACGGCATCGAGGCCCCGTTCGCGCCCGCCTCCACCGTCGTGACGAGCGCGATCATGCAGGCCGTGATGGCGGCGGCCGCGGGCGAGCTCGTCGCCCGCGGCATCGAGCCCCCGCTGCTCCGCTCGGGCAACGTCGACGGGGGCCACGAATGGAACGGCCGGGTTCTCCAGGAGTACGGCGACCGGATCTTCTTCCGCCACTGAGCGGCGCGGCACCAGGAGATCACGGGACAGCCCTCAGGCCAGGTCCTTCGGATCGTGCCGGGGCCAGGCGCCGAGGTCCAGATCGGCCGCGACCCGGGCAGCGACCTCCTCCGCGTACGCCGCGTCCGCCTGCTCGAACGCGGCCCGCGAAGCACCCCGTACGAAGGTCAGCACTCCCAGGGTCCGCCCCCGGCTGCGCAGCACCGTGCACAGGACGTGCGCAGCGTCCTGCGGCCACTGCCGCTCCCGCGCCCAGCTCCCGCCCGCCTCGTCGCGCGGGGCGCTGGTGCGCACCGACCCGATCCGGTCCAGCGCCTGCATCGCCGGGTGCCCCGGCGCGTACCGGGCGGCGCTCACCCCGGCCCCCGGGTCCGGCAGCACCGGCGGCGACGCCGCGACCCGTACGAGCCGCCGCCGGTCCGGATCGGACGACTGCTCCAGTACGTCGAGCAGCGCGTGCTCCGCGAAGCCGGCCAGGGCGAAGTCCAGCCGTACGGCGGCGGCCTCGGCCGGGTCGCCGCACTCGGCGGCGGCCCGGCCCGACCGGTGCAGCTGACCGGCCCGGAACCGCAGCTGCGCCGTGTCCAGCGCGGCCTGCCGGGACTCGGTGACGTCCTGGAACAGCCAGCCGACCCCGAGCGGCACCGGCTCCTCCGCCAGCGGCGAGCCCAGCCGCAGGAACCCGGACCGCCAGCACCTCCGCCGCACCCCCTCCGGCGTGCGGACGGACACCCACAGCTCCGCCGGCGCCGGGGGCGACCCTTCCGCGAGCACGTGGCTGAGGGCCCCCTCCAGCTCCTCGACGCCCTGGTCCAGCAGCTCCCCCAGGGGCCGGCCGAGCAGCGCGGTGCGCGCCGATCCGAACGCGCGGGCGGCGTGCGCGTTGACCACGGCCGGCCGCAGGTCCACGTCGACGAGGACCACGCCCCACGAGGCGTCGTCCATCAGCGCCTCGCTCAGCGCGATGGACCGCTCCAGGTCTATCTGGGCGTGCACCTCGCTGAAGGCGCAGTACACCCCGGCGGGCTTCCCGTCCGCCCCGGGCACCCCGGCGGACTGGGTCCGCACCAGCACCCGCCCGCCCTCCTTGGTGACCAGAGCGAACTCGTGCACCTGCCGCCCGGGCACGTCCTGGACGGCCATGAGCCGCTCCTCCACGTCTTGCGCGTCGGCGGCCCGCACGGCCCACCCGGCGAACCCCTTGCGCCCGACCGCCTCGGCGGCGCTCCAGCCCAGGATCCGCTCGGCCTCGCGGTTCCAGTGCGTGATCACGCCGTCGGCGTCGAACGCGCACAAAGCGGCGTCCATCCCGTCCAGCAGCGCTGCGAGCAGATCGTCGGTGGTCTCACCACGTCCGGAAGCACTCACCTGGCACCCCCTGCAGGTGTTCGCGTGTGCGGCACGTCAGATCATTCAACTGGAACGTGACGCAGCCCACACCGCATTCCCCGAATTCGTTACTCATGTGTACGCCGGGCCGCGGCGACCGGAACGTTCACACGTTCGAGTGAGGGCCGTGGATCCGGCGGTACGGCAGGAGACGAGGCGCCTAGCGTCTTGCACATCACGAGAAGGGAGGTCACTCGCTCTCATCCGGAGTGACCAGCCCCAGTCATCACGATCCGCGGATCAGACAAGGTGCATCGATGACTACGTTCTCTGCAGGTGAGCAGACCCACCAGGCTGTGCTTCCTCAGCAGCCTGCTCTGGAATCCCTGAGCGCAGACACCCCCGAGAGCAGGGACGAAACGGCTCACGGACTCCCGGCCGCGCGGCCGGACACCGGCACTGGACATGGGCGAGGGGAGACCGGCGCGGTCCGCACCTGGACGCGTCGGCGACACGCCGGATCCGCTGCTTCCGCGGCGGCCGAGGCAGAAACCAGGAGCGGTGACGCTCCCCGCCCGGCAGCAGGTCGGGTGTTCGTTCTGGCGCGGGGAGGCGAACCGCTCATGCCCTGCCATCCGGCCCGTGCCCGCGGACTGCTCGACCGCGGGCGCGCCGTCGTCGCACGGCACACTCCGTTCACCATTCGGCTGAAGCACCGCACCAAGGTGGACTCCACCATCGACGGCGTGCAGTTGCGCCTCGACCCCGGCTCCAGGGCGACCGGCATCGCCATCACGGACGAACGCCACCAGGTCGGTCCGACCGGGTGGGCCGGTCTGGCCCGCCGGGGGCTGGTCACGATCGAGCTCCGGCATCGTGGACGGCGGATTCACCGCGGCATGCTGCGGCGCGCGGGCTACCGTCGCCGACGCCGGTCGGCGAATCTTCGGTACCGGGCGCCGCGGCACGACAACCGCCGTCGGCCGAACGGCTGGCTCGCCCCTTCCCTGCGCCACCGCGTCGACTCAACCACGTCCCTCGTCAATCGCTTGTGCCGGTATGCGCCCATCGTCGATCCATGTAGAGCACGCCTCATTTGACACGGCTGCAGTTCAAGGATTCATGCCGCCCGACGGCCCGGAGAGCCTGGAGACGACGTACGCCGGATCCGAGCTCAGGCAGTTTCTCGTGGCCAAATGGAACAGATCTTGCGCGTACTGCGGTGCCGAAGGGGTGCCGTTCAACATCGAACACGTCCGCCCTCGCAGCGGCGGAGGATCTGATCGGCGGTCGAATCTCGTTCTCGCCTGCGTCACCTGCAACCAGGCGAAGGGGACGTCGCCCGTCGAGGAATTCCTCGCCGACCGCCCCGCTCGTCTGCAGAGCGTGATCACCCAGCTCAGGCGCCCTTTGCATGATGCGGCCGCCATGAACTCGACCAGGCTCCGACTCACGGAGGCCCTCGCGGCGACCGGCGTGCCGATGCACACCTGGTCCAGTGGCCTGACCCACTGGAACCGCGAGGTGATGGGACTGCCGAAAAGCCACACCCTCGATGCGCTGGTCACCGGAACGATCAATCACGCACGGGGGGACACTCTGGTCCGCATCCCCGCGCAGGTCCTGGTGGTCACTTCGGCGGGGCGTGGTTCCTACGCAAGAACCACGCCGGACCGCTTCGGGTTCCCACGTCTGATCAGACCTCGCGCCAAGATGCACCACGGGTACGCGACCGGAGACCTGGTGGCAGCGGATGTTCTTCGTGGTCCCCGGGCCGGGAGGTGGGTGGGGCGTATCGCTGTCCGGAGCAGCGGTCAGCATCGGATCACGACACTGACCAGCCGCTTTGATGTCTCCCACAGGAACCTGCGGCTGCTACAGAGGGCCGACGGATACGCCTACGGATTTACCCCGGAAATTCGGTTGAGCGGGCATCACGGAGCTGCTTACAGTGGCAGCACACTGAAAGGAGGTGATCCCGGAAATGTATGAACTCCGGACGCGTGAGGTGGCTGCGGGCTGACGCCCGTCGTCCACGCAGCAGTGCGTAGCCGACTCAGTGTCGGCCAATCCCAAGCAGTCACCCGACCCGCGAGCTCGCCGGTACGTCCGGCCGGCTTCTCTCACTGCAGGAGAGAAACCCGAGCTCGCGGGTCGTCTGCGTTCTCCGCTACGGGCAGAGGCGCTCCAGGCGCCACTTTCCGCCCTCCAGGACGTACCGCAGGCGGTCGTGGAGGCGGTTTTCGTGCCCCTGCCAGAACTCCATGCCGTCGGGAACGATCCGGATGCCGCCCCACTCGGGCGGGACCGGGACCTGCTCGCCCTCGGGGTAGCGCTCCGCGAGTTCCGCGTAGCGGCGGTCGAGTTCCTCGCGGGAGGCGATCACACGGGACTGCTCGCTCGCCCAGGCACCCAGCTGGGAGCCGTGCGGGCGCGAGCGGAAGTACGCCGCCGTCTCGTCGCGGCCGATCCGGGCGGCGGTGCCGGTGACGATGACCTGGCGGGCGATGGGATGCCAGGGGAAGAGCAGGGCGACGTGCGGGTTCGCGTCGATCTCGTGGCCCTTGCGGGAGCCGTAGTTCGTGTAGAAGACGAAGCCCCGCTCGTCGAACTGCTTCAGCAGCACGGTGCGGGAACTGGGGCGGCCGTCGGGAGTCGCCGTCGAGACGACCATCGCGTTCGGTTCGAAGAGGTGCGAGTCGGCGGCCTGCTGGAACCACTCGGCGAACTGCCGCATGGGGTCCTCGGCGAGGCTCGCCTCGAGGACGATCTCCGAGCGGTACTGCTTGCGCATCGTGGCGGGGTCAATGTCCTGGTCGGTCACACGGTCATCCTGCCGCAGGAGTGCTTGCGGCAGTGTGCCGTATGTCACGCTTCCGCCTGGCATCCGCAGCCGCCAAAATCTTGGGGCCGGTCCGGAGGTCCCCACACGGGTGACCGACGGCCGTGCCGGGCATCAACGGGGATGACCGCGCCGGACCGCGAGTCACGCCGGGAGCCGCGCGTGTTCGCACTATCTGAGGAGCCGCCTGATGTCCGACTTCGTACCCGGGCTCGAAGGGGTCGTCGCGTTCGAGACCGAGATCGCCGAACCGGATAAGGAAGGCGGATCGCTCCGCTACCGCGGGGTCGACATCGAGGATCTCGTCGGGCACGTCTCGTTCGGAAACGTCTGGGGCCTGCTGGTCGACGGGGCGTTCAACCCGGGTCTGCCCGCCGCCGAGCCGTTCCCGATCCCGGTCCACTCCGGTGACATCCGGGTCGACGTGCAGTCCGCCCTCGCGATGCTCGCCCCCGTGTGGGGTCTGAAACCGCTGCTCGACATCGACGAGCGGACCGCCCGCGACAACCTCGCGCGCGCCGCCGTGATGGCGCTGTCGTACGTCGCCCAGTCCGCGCGCGGACAGGGCCGGCCGATGGTGCCGCAGAGCGAGATCGACAAGGCCGAGTCCGTGGTCGAGCGGTTCATGATCCGCTGGCGGGGCGAGCCGGACCCCAAGCACGTCAAGGCCGTCGACGCGTACTGGACGTCGGCCGCCGAACACGGGATGAACGCCTCGACGTTCACCGCGCGCGTGATCGCCTCGACCGGTGCGGACGTGGCCGCGGCGCTGTCCGGTGCCGTCGGCGCCATGTCCGGGCCGCTGCACGGCGGCGCGCCGTCCCGCGTCCTCGGCATGATCGAGGAGATCGAGCGCACCGGGGACGCGGTGGCGTACGTGAAGAAGGCCCTCGACAAGGGCGAGCGGCTGATGGGCTTCGGGCACCGCGTGTACCGGGCCGAGGACCCGCGCGCCCGCGTGCTGCGGCGCACCGCCAAGGAGCTGGACGCGCCGCGCTACGAGGTGGCCGCCGCGCTGGAGAAGGCCGCGCTGGAGGAGCTGCACGCGCGCCGCCCCGACCGGGTGCTCGCGACGAACGTGGAGTTCTGGGCCGCGATCATGCTGGACTTCGCGGAGGTCCCGGCGCACATGTTCACCTCGATGTTCACCTGTGCCCGGACGGCCGGCTGGTCGGCGCACATCCTGGAGCAGAAGCGCACGGGACGCCTGGTGCGTCCGTCGGCCCGCTACATCGGCCCGGGCCGGCGCAACCCGCAGGAGATCGAGGGGTACGCCGACATCGCCGACACGGCCTGACCGTCCGTCGCATCCGCCTCAGGGCGCCGCATCCCGTCGCGTGCGTACGGGTGCGGCGCCCTCGGCGTGTTCGGGTTCAGCCGAGCGTGGCGTCCAGGATCCGGGACCACTGGGCGACCACGCGGGCGCGGCGGGCCGTGTCGTCGGTGAGGACGTTGGCCAGACCGAGGCCGCGGGCCATGTCCAGGAGGCCCTGCACGGTTTCCCGTACGCCCGGGACGGACTCGTCCGCGCCGAGGAGTTCCACGGCGATGCGGTGGGTCTCGCGGCCCACGCGGGCCTCCAGTTCGGTGACCTGGGGGCGCAACTGCTCCTCGTTGGAGGCGGCGACCCACAGCTGGAGGGCGGCGCGGAAGAGGGCCCCGGTGTAGAGGTCGACGAGGGCTTCGACGACGGCGGGGCGGGCGGCGGGTCCGGCGTGGAAGAGGTCGCGCAGGGCCGCGGAGCGTTCCTCGGAGACGTAGGCGACGGCGGCGGTGAACAGGTCCTCGCGCGTCGGGAAGTGGTACTGGGCGGCGCCGCGGGAGACTCCCGCGCGTTCGGCGACGACGGCGACGGTGGAGCCGGCCCAGCCCTGTTCGGCGAGGCAGGCGACAGCCGCCTCCAGGAGGTGGCGGCGCGTGACGCGGCTGCGGGCCTGCTTGGGCCCGGGCGGGGCGTCGTGCGGGCGCCCGGCGTCGTGCGCGGGCCGGGCGTCGGTCACAGGGCCCATGCCGGGTCCCGGCGTTCGAAGCGGGCGGTGATGCCCTCGCGGGCCTCGGCGGAGCCGAAGTGGTGTGCGGACAGCTCCGTGAGCGCGGCGCCGTCGGCTGCCAGGACGGCCCGGACGGGGGCGGTGAGCAGGTCCTTGGTGGCGGCGAGGGCTTGCGGCCCCGCCTTGCGCAGCCCTGCGAGCACGGGCGCGAGGACCTGGTCCACGTCGTCGCCGTGGAGGGTGAGCAGGCCGATGCGGGCGGCTTCGGCGGCGTCGAAGGCCTCGGCGGTGAGGAAGTACCGGGCTGCGGCGCGCGGGTCCAGGCGTGGGAGCAGCGGGGCGGAGATCACGGCGGGGACCACGCCGAGGTGGGTCTCGGTGAAGGCGTACGTGGACTGCGGGCCGGCGGCGGCGATGTCGCAGACGCCGAGGAGGCCGAGGCCGCCCGCCCGGACGTGGCCGGTGACGCGCGCCACGACCGGCTTGGGCAGTTCGGCGATCTCGCGGAGCAGGGCGAGGAAGTCCGCGGGGTCGCAGGGGGACTTCAGGTCGGCGCCGGCGCAGAACGTGGTGCCGGAGTGGGTGAGGACGATGGCCCGGGCCTCCGGGTCCGCCGCCGCCGCGGCGAGGGCCGTGCGCAGGTCGCGGACGAGGTCCGCGGAGAGGGCGTTGCGGTTGGCCGGGGAGTCGAGCGTGAGGGTGGTGATGCCGGGCGCTCGCGCGGCGCCGACGGGGCGGGTCATGCGGTGTCCTCCGGAGGTTGTGCGGGTGCTGCGGATCGTCCGGCCGGCGCCGGCGGGGGCAGGGCCCGACCCATTGTCCGGGGCGCGGCGCCCGTGCGCCGCCCGTCCGGCCGGATGCCCGGTTGCCGGGGCGGCGGCCGGTTCCGCCCGCTGCACCGGACCACCGCCCCCCGTCCCCGGCGAGCCCTGGGCCGGGGGCTGGGGCGCCGGGGCCGGGTGGGCCCTGAGCCGGGGGGCTCGGACGCCGGGGCCGGGTGGGCCGGCCTCGTCGAAGTCCCGCGCCCCCTGCGTGCCGGGGGCTCGGGCGCCGGGCTCCGGCGAGCCCTGGGCCGGGAACTCGGGCGCCGGGGCCGGGTGGGGCCGCCTCGTCGGGGTGCCGCCCCCCTGCGGGCCGGGGCTCGGTCCCCGGCCTTGGGTGGGGAGCGGTCAGTAGGACTTGGGGAGGCCCAGGGTTTGGTGGGAGATGAAGTTGAGGATCATCTCCCGGCTGACGGGGGCGATGCGGGAGACCCGGGAGGCCGTGATCAGTGCGGCCAGGCCGTATTCGCGGGTGAGGCCGTTGCCTCCGAGGGTGTGGACGGATTGGTCCACCGCCTTCACGCAGGCCTCCGCGGCGGCGTACTTGGCCATGTTCGCGGCCTCACCGGCGCCCATGTCGTCGCCCGCGTCGTACAGGTGGGCGGCCTTCTGCATCATCAGGCGGGCGAGTTCGAGGTCGATGTGGGCTGCGGCGAGGGGGTGGGCGATGGCCTGGTGGGCCCCGATCGCCTGCTTCCAGACCTGGCGGGTCTTCGCGTAGTCGACGGCCTTGGCGAGGGCGTAGCGGCCCATGCCGATGGCGAAGGCGGCGGTCATGATGCGCTCGGGGTTGAGGCCGGCGAACAGCTGGAGGAGGCCGGCGTCCTCGTCGCCTACGAGCGCGTCCGCGGGCAGGCGGACCTCGTCCAGGGCGAGTTCGAACTGCTTCTCCGCCGCCTGGAGTTCCATCTCTATGGCGGAGCGGGAGAAGCCCGGGGTGTCGCGCGGCACGATGAACAGGCAGGGCTTGAGGCTGCCGGTGCGCGCGTCTTCGGTGCGGCCGACGATGAGGGTGGCGTCGGCGATGTCCACGCCGGAGATGAAGACCTTGCGCCCGGTCAGGACCCAGTCGTCCCCGTCGCGGCGGGCGGTGGTGGTGATGCGGTGGGAGTTGGAGCCGGCATCGGGTTCGGTGATGCCGAAGGCCATGGTGCGGCTGCCGTCCGCGAGTCCGGGGAGCCAGGCCCGCTTCTGGGCCTCGGTGCCGAAGCGGGAGATGACCGTGCCGCAGATGGCGGGCGAGACGACCATCATCAGCAGGGGGCAGCCGGCGGCGCCCAGTTCTTCGAGGACGATGGAGAGTTCGGCGATGCCGCCGCCTCCGCCGCCGTACTCCTCGGGGAGGTTGACCCCGAGGTAGCCGAGCTTGGCGGCATCGGCCCACAGCTCGTCGGGGTGGCCGCCCTCCCGGGCGACGCGGGCGAGGTAGTCGCGCCCGTAGCGCTGCCCGAGGGCGGCGACGGCGGCGCGCAGGGCCTTGTGCTCTTCGGTTTCGACGACGGAGCTCATGCGGGCGTTTCCTCCTGGACTACGGCGAGCAGGGCGCCGAACTCGACCTGGTGGCCGAGGGTGGCGTGGAGCGCGGTGAGCGTGCCGGAGGCGGGCGAGACGATGCGGTGCTCCATCTTCATGGCCTCCAGCCAGAGCAGGGGCTGCCCGGCGGTGACGGCGTCGCCGGGGGCCAGGCCCTCGGCGACGCGGACGACGGTGCCGGGCATGGGGGCGAGCAGAGAGCCGGGTTCGGTGCGGTCCTGGGGATCGGCGAACCGGGGGACGGGGGTGAGGGTGTGCGCGCCGAGCGGGGAGTCGACGTACGTCTCGGCCGGCCCACCCTCGGTGTTCGATTTGCGTTTCACGTGGAACATCCGGCGGACGCCCTCGACTTCGAGGGTGACGCGCTCGGGTTCCGCGGCCAGGACTCGCACGCCGGGGTGGTCCACGAGCTCCGGGGGGCCGCTGCGGGCGGGCCGGTAGCGGACCTCGTACTCGGTGCCGGCCGCGCTGTAGCGGCGGGTCTGCGGCTGGGAACGGAGGTTGCGCCAGCCGCCGAGGCGGGTGGCGAGCGGGGCGCCGGGGGCCGGTGCGGCGTCCGCGGCGACGGCGGCGGCCGCGGCCAGGGTGGCGTCCGGGCCGCCTTCGGTGAGGGACCCGAGGTGGCGTTCGTAGAACCCCGTGTCGAGCCGCGCCTCGGCGAACTCCGGGTGCCGCAGGGAGCGTACGAGGAGTTCGCGGTTGGTGGCCAGGCCGTGGATGCGGGCTCCGGCCAGGGCGTGGGCGAGGGCGCGGACGGCCTCGGCCCGGGTGGGGGCGTGGGCCACGACCTTGGCGAGCATCGGGTCGTAGTGGACGCCGACCGTGTCCCCGTCGGCGAAGCCGGTGTCCACGCGGACCTCGCCGGGGACGGCGAGGGTGTGCAGGACTCCGGTCTGCGGACGCCAGTCCTGGGCGGGGTCCTCGGCGTACAGACGGGCCTCGACGGCGTGGCCGGCGGGCTCGGGGGGCGTCAGCGGCAGCGCCGCGCCCTCGGCGATGCGCAGTTGCAGGGCGACGAGGTCGAGCCCGAAGACGGCCTCGGTGACGGGGTGTTCCACCTGGAGTCGGGTGTTCATCTCCAGGAAGTACGGGCGTCCGTCGGCGGCGACGAGGAACTCGACGGTGCCCGCGCCCTGGTAGGAGACCGCGCGGGCGGCGGCCACGGCGGCCTCGTGGAGGGCGGTGCGCAGGGTCTCGGGGAGGGCCGGCGCCGGGGCCTCCTCGATGACCTTCTGGTGGCGGCGCTGGAGGGAGCAGTCGCGGGTGCCGAGTGCCCAGACCGTGCCGTGGGAGTCGGCGAGGATCTGGACCTCGACGTGCCGGCCGCGCTCGACGTAGGGCTCGGCGAAGACCTCGCCGTCGCCGAAGGCGGAGGCGGCTTCGGCGGAGGCGGCGTCGAGGGACTCCTTGAGGGCGTCGAGGTCCCGTACGACGCGCATGCCCCGCCCGCCCCCGCCCGCGGCGGCCTTGAGGAGGAGGGGCAGGTCGGCGGCGGTGGCGGAGGCCGGGTCGACGGGGTCGAGGAGCGGGACCCCGGCGGCGCGCATCAGTTCCTTGGCCCGGGTCTTGGAGGCCATGGCCTCGATGGCCTCGGGCGGCGGGCCGATCCAGGTGAGTCCGGCGGCGGCGACGTCGCGGGCGAAGCCGGCGTTCTCGGAGAGGAATCCGTAGCCGGGGTGGACGGCGTCCGCGCCGGCGGCGAGGGCGGCCGCGATGACGAGGTCGCCGCGCAGGTAGGTGTCGGCGGGGGCGGCGCCGGGGAGGCGCACGGCCGCGTCGGCCTCGCGTACGTGCAGGGCATCGGCGTCGGGGTCGGAGTGGACGGCGACGGTGGCCAGGCCCAGGGCGCGGGCGGTACGGAAGACGCGGACCGCGATCTCGCCGCGGTTGGCGACCAGGAGGGAGGTCAGGTTCGTCATGTGCGGGCTCACATCCGGAAGACGCCGAAGCCGCCGCGGGCGCCCTCGACGGGGGCGTTGTGGACGGCCGACAGGCACAGGCCGAGGACGGTACGGGTGTCGCGCGGGTCGATGACCCCGTCGTCGTACAGCCGCCCGGACAGGAACATCGGCAGGGACTCGGACTCGATCTGCGCCTCGACGAAGGCGCGCATCCCGGCGTCGGCCTCGTCGTCGTACGGCTGTCCCTTCGCGGCGGCGGACTGGCGGGCCACGATGGACAGGACCCCGGCGAGCTGCTGGGGGCCCATGACGGCGGACTTGGCGCTGGGCCAGGCGAAGAGGAACCGGGGCTCGTATGCGCGGCCGCACATGCCGTAGTGGCCGGCCCCGTAGCTGGCGCCGATGAGGACGGACAGGTGGGGGACGCGGGAGTTGGAGACCGCGTTGATCATCATCGAGCCGTGCTTGATGATGCCGCCCTGCTCGTACTCCTTGCCGACCATGTAGCCGGTGGTGTTGTGGAGGAAGAGCAGCGGGATGTCGCGCTGGTTGGCCAGCTGGATGAACTGGGCGGCCTTCTGCGATTCGGCGCTGAACAGCACGCCCTGGGCGTTGGCGAGGATGCCGACCGGGTATCCGTGCAGGGTGGCCCAGCCGGTGACCAGGCTGGTGCCGTAGAGGGGCTTGAACTCGTCGAAGTCGGAGCCGTCGACGATGCGGGCGATGACCTCGCGGGGGTCGAAGGGGGTCTTGAGGTCGGCGGGGACGATGCCGAGGAGTTCCTCCGGGTCGTACGCCGGTTCCTCGGCCCGGGGCGGTGCCGGGTGGGCCCGGCGGTGGTTGAGGCGGGCCACGACCCGGCGGGCCTGGCGGATCGCGTCGTGCTCGTCGAGGGCGTAGTAGTCGGCGAGTCCGGAGGTGCGGGCGTGCATGTCGGCTCCGCCGAGGGACTCGTCGTCGCTCTCCTCGCCGGTGGCCATCTTGACGAGCGGCGGACCGCCGAGGAACACCTTGGAACGGTCCTTGATCATGATGGTGTGGTCGGACATCCCGGGGATGTACGCACCTCCGGCAGTGGAGTTGCCGAAGACGACGGCGACGGTGGGGATGCCGGCGGCGGAGAGCCGGGTCAGGTCGCGGAAGATCGCGCCGCCCGGGATGAAGATCTCCTTCTGGGAGGGGAGATCGGCGCCGCCGGACTCGACGAGGCTGATGCAGGGCAGGTGGTTCTGCCGGGCGATCTCGTTGGCCCGCAGGGCCTTCTTGAGCGTCCAGGGATTGGAGGCTCCGCCGCGGACGGTGGGGTCGTTGGCGGTGACCAGGCACTCGACGCCCTCGACCGTGCCGATTCCGGTGACCATGGACGCGCCGACGGGGTAGTCGCTGCCCCAGCCGGCGAGCGGGGACAGTTCCAGGAACGGGGTGTCCGGGTCGAGGAGCAGCTCGATGCGCTCGCGGGCGAGGAGCTTGCCGCGGTCCTTGTGGCGGGCCGTGTACTTCTCGCCGCCGCCGAGGAGGGCCTTGGCGTGCTCGGCGTCCAGCTCGGCGAGGCGGGCGGTGGCCGCGGCGCGGTGGGCCAGGTGGTCGGGGGCGTGGGGGTCGACGGTGGTGGTGAGGCGGGTCATGAGCGGGTCCCCTCCGGGGTGAGCAGGAGGTGGGCGGGAACGTCGATGTGCCGGGCGCGCAGCCATTCGCCGAGGGCCTTGGCCTGGGGGTCGAAGCGGTGGGCGGAGGCCACACCGGCGCCGAGGATGCCGGGGACGGTGAAGTTCAGGGCGCGGAGGTTGGGGAGGGCGTGGCGGGTGACGGGGAGACCTGCGGTCTCGGGGAGCAGGGCCTTGAGGGTGTCCACCGTGAGAGTGGTGTGGAGCCAGTCCCAGGCGTCGTCGCGTTCGACCCAGACGCCGATGTTGGCGTCGCCTCCCTTGTCGCCGCTGCGGGCGCCGACCAGCGCGCCGAGGGGTACGCGGCGGGTGGGCCCGGCCGGTGCCTGTGGCGGTGCCTGTGCGGGTGCCTGTGCCGACGCCGGCGCCTGTGCCGGCGCGGCGCCCGAGGGCGCGGGCTGCGCCCCCGGGTCCTCGGACGCCTGGCGGGCCCAGGCGTCCCGGACCGGTGGCATCGCGAGGCGGGTGCCGTCCGGGAGGACCGCCACGTGCGGGACCGAGGCCGCCGGGACCGCCGAGGACGTGAAGACCCCGTACGGCTGGGCCGCGCCCGGCGGGGCGGTGACGTGGAAGCCCGGATAGCTGGCCAGGGCGAGCTCGATGGCCTCGGAGGTCAGCGCGCGGCCGACCCGGTCCGGGGAGGGGTCCCGCACCACCAGGCGCAGCAGCGCGCTCGCGGTCTCCTCCGTCGGGGCGTCCTCGTGGTCCGTGCGGGCCAGGGTCCAGTCCGCGGTGGCCACCTGGGACAGGGCGTCGGCCAGCTGTGCCCGTACCAGGGCGGCTTTGGCCTCGATGTCCAGGCCGGTCAGGACGAAGACCACCTCGTTGCGCCAGCCGCCGATCCGGGTGACGCCCACTTTGAGGGTGGCGGGCGGGGGTTCGCCCACGACCCCGGTGACGGCCACCCGGTCGGGGCCGGCGTCCGTCAGCCGGACCGTGTCCAGCCGGGCGGTGACGTCGGGGCCGAGGTAGCGGGGGCCCTGGGTTTCGTAGAGGAGTTGGGCCGTGACGGTGCCCGCGGAGACGACGCCGCCCGTGCCCGGGTGCTTGGTGATCACCGAGGAGCCGTCCTCGGAGATCTCCGCCAGCGGGAACCCGGGGCGGCGGACGTCGTGCGCCGTGAAGAAGGCGTAGTTGCCGCCGGTGGCCTGGGTTCCGCACTCCAGGACGTGGCCCGCCACCACGGCTGCGGCCAGCCGGTCGTAGTCGTCGGGTGCCCAGTCGAACCACCAGGCCGCCGGTCCGCTGACCAGGGCCGCGTCGGTGACCCGGCCGGTGACGACCACGTCCGCGCCGGCCCGCAGGCAGGCGGTGATGCCGGCGCCGCCGAGGTAGGCGTTCGCGGTCAGCGCGCCCTCCGCGAACGGCATCAGGTCGTCGCCCTCGACGTGGGCGACCGATACCGGGATCCCGGTCCTGGCGGCGAGGGTGCGGATCGCTTCGGCCAGTCCCGCCGGGTTCAGGCCGCCCGCGTTGGCGACGATGCGCACGCCCCGCTCGTGCGCGAGGCCGAGGCCGTCCTCCAGCTGGCGCCGGAAGGTCTTGGCGTAGCCGAGGCCCGGGTTCTTCAGCCGGTCACGGCCGAGGATCAGCATGGTCAGCTCGGCGAGGTAGTCGCCGGTCAGCACGTCGAGCGGGCCGCCGGTCAGCATCTCCTCGAAGGCGCTGGAGCGGTCGCCGTAGAACCCGGAGGCGTTGCCGATGCGCAGCGGCCGGCGGCCGGTCACCGGGTGGTCCCCGGGGCGCGGCCGGGGCCCGCCGGGCCCGCGAAGGCCTGGGCGATGTCCAGCCAGCGGTCGGCGTCGGGGCCGGTCGTGGTCAGGGCGAGGTCGGCGCGGTGGGCCCGCTGGGTCACGAGGAGGCAGAAGTCGAGGGCCGGGCCGGTGACCCGGTCCGCCGCGTCCTCGGGCCCGTACGTCCAGGGTTCGCCGCCGTCCGGGGGTACGAGTTCCACCCGGAACCGGGCGGGGGGCGCGGGCAGTCCCCGTACGGCGAACGCGTAGTCGCGGGCCCGGACGCCGATCCGGGCGACGTGCCTCAGCCGGGCGGTGGCGGTGCGGCGCTCCCCGAGGGCGTCGGCGACGTCCTGCCCGTGCGCCCAGGTCTCCATCAGGCGGGCGCTCGCCATGGAGGCGGCCTTCATCGGCGGCCCGTACCAGGGGAACCTGGCGTCGGGCGAGGCCGCGGCGAGCGCCTCGTCGAGGGCGGTGCGCCCGGCCCTCCAGCGGGCCAGCAGTTCGGCGGGCGGCAGGGCGGCGCCTCGTGCGGCGCCCTCGTCCACGAAGGAGTCGGGGGCCTTGACCGCCTCCTCGACCAGGGCGGCGAAGCCGTCGGCGTCGGTGAGGGAGATCAGCGAGGCCTGGTCGGTCCAGTGCAGGTGGGCGATCTGGTGGGCGACGGTCCAGCCGCTTGCGGGGGTGGGCGCGGCCCATCCGGCGTCGGGCAGGTCCCTCACCAGGGTTTCGAGTTCGAGGCCTTCCTCGCGCAGATCTGCGAAGACGGCGACGGCTGACGGATCGGGCACGGCGGGCTCCCCTTTCGGCGTGAGGGGAAGACTGGCAGCCGCCGAGAAAACAATCAAGCATGCTTGCATGATTTCGCCATCGGGCACTTCCTTCGCGCCAGCCGCACCAACTGGCTTGACCCGAAGCCGATTTGGCGCCCGGCACCGCCCCGGGCAGGTCCGGGGGCGCCGTCCACGCCGACCGTGCACGGGGCGATTTCGGCCGGACGTCGCAAACCGCCGAAACCTCACCGGATGCCGCATCGATACTGAACGCTTCGTTCCCCGCTCCGGGCCCCGAGCGCGCGCACCCACGTTCCGTCCACTCGACACAGAGGATGAACCGACGTGATCCCAGCCGCCTACTCCCTCTATCCCGAACTCGACGCGGCCACCCTCACCGCCTTCGTCACCGCCCTGGAGACCGGCGACGTCACGGGCCTGGGCCCCGCCCGCGCCGCGGAGGTCGCCGACGTCCGGTCCGTCGCCGTCTTCAGCCGCGTCAAGGTCGCCGGAGCCGACGGGGACCTGCTCGACGCCGCGCTGTGGCGGCACCACGGGGGCCAGGCGCGGCCGGTCATCGTGATGCCCTCGCCGTGGACGAACCACGGCTGGCTCCCCTACGCCGTCCAGGCCACCGTCTTCGCGGCGCGCGGCTACAACGTCCTCGCGTACAGCACCCGGGGCTTCGGCGGATCCGAGGGCCAGGTCGACGTGGCCGGACCGCTCGACGTCGCCGACGGCAGCCGCGCCCTGGACCACCTGATCGAGCGCACCGCCGGCCCGGTCACCAGGATCGGCTTCCTCGGGGACTCGTACGGGTCGGGCATCAGCCAGCTCGTCGCCGCCCACGACACCCGCGTCGACGCGGTGGTCGCGCTCAGCACCTGGGGAGACCTCGGGGAGGCCTTCTACGAGAACCGGACCCGGCACGTGGCCGCCGTGGAGGCGCTGCTCAGGGCGGCCGCGAAGGCCAGGCTGAGCCCGCAGACGCAGAGCGTGTTCGAGAACGTCCTCGCCGACCGCGACATCCAGGGCACCCTGCGCTGGGCCGAGCAGCGCTCGCCGTTCAGCCACGTCAAGGAGCTCAACCGCCGCCAGGTCCCCGTCTACCTCTCGCACGCCTGGCACGAGACCCTCTTCCCGGGCAACCAGACCCTGAAGATGTTCAACGAGCTCGTCGGCCCCAAGCGGCTCGACCTCTCCATCGGCGACCACTCCGGGCCCGAGATGACGGGCATGACCGGCCTGCCGAACCGGATCTGGACCAACGCCCACCGCTGGTTCGACCACCACCTCAGGGGGATCGACAACGGCATCGCCGCCGAGGGCCAGGTGCTCAGCGAGGTCATGTGGGGCCAGACCCTGGAACCCCGCCCCACCTGGCATTCCGTGACCGAGCACGTACGCCGGCTGCACCTGGCGGGCGGCGGGGAGCTCGCCGAGCGGCCCGAGGCCGGATGGAGCGCGGGCGTCCTGTGCGGGGTGGACACCCCGGCGACCGTCGCCGACGCGATCGTGCTCTCCGGGTACGACGAGATCGCGGGCCGCCCGAAGGCCTACCGGACCGGCGACATCGACCGCACCGTCGCCGCGGTGTGGACCGCCGAGCCGGAGGCGGAGACGCTGCGGCTGCGCGGCACCCCGCGGCTGCGCGTCACGTACCGGGCCGCGAACGCCGGGTCCTCGTTCGTCGCGTACCTGCTCGCCGCTGCCCCCGACGGGACGGCGCACATCGTCACGCACGCCCCGTTCAGCGACCTCGACTCGCCGCCCGACAGCCTGGTCGCCGCCGACCTCGAACTGCAGGCGACGGCGTACGACGTTCCGCGCGGGCACCGGCTCATGCTGGTGGTCGACGCCCGTGACCCGTTCTACGGGGACGCCAACCTGCCCCGCGCGACGCTGGCCTTCACCTCCCCGGAGGCCACGCCGTCGTACCTGGACCTGCCGCTGGGCTGACGGCCCGCACAGGACCGCGCCCGCCCCGCCTCGCCGAACTCCCCCGCGGCCGGCGGGGCGGGCGCCCGGACGCCCGCGTCAGGCCGAGGTCCTGCCGCCCTGGGAGCGGACCGCGCCCATGCTCGCCGCGATGACCAGGGCGATCGCGAGCGCGTCCAGGGCCGACATCGCCTGGTTCAGGACCAGGAAGCCGGCCGTGGCCGCGATCGCCGGCTCCAGGCTCATCAGGACGGCGAAGGTCGGTGCGGGCAGGCGGCGCAGCGCCAGCAGCTCCAGGGTGTACGGCAGGACGGAGGACAGGACCGCGACGCCGGCGCCCAGCGCCAGCGTGCTCGGCACGAGGAGCGCGGAGCCGGCCTGGGCGATGCCCAGCGGGAGCGACAGCACCGCCGCCACCGCCATGGCCAGCGCCAGCCCGTCCGCCTGCGGGAAGCGGCGGCCCGTACGGGCGCTGAACACGATGTACGCCGCCCACATCGCGCCCGCTCCGAGCGCGAAGGCGCAGCCCGCCGGGTCGAGGCCGCCGAAGCCGCCCCCGCCCCCGTGGCCGGCCAGCAGGGCGACACCGGCCAGGGCCAGCCCGGCCCACAGCAGGCTCGCCGCACGACGGGAGACGACGACCGACAGGACGAGCGGGCCGAGGACCTCCAGGGTGACGGCCGGGCCGAGCGGGATGCGGTCGATGGACTGGTAGAAGAGCCCGTTCATGCCGGCCATCGCGACGCCGAAGGCGACGACGGTGCCCCAGTCGGCGCGCGCGTAGCCGCGCACCTTCGGGCGGCACAGGAGCAGCAGCACCAGCGCGGCGGCCGCGAGCCGCAGCGTGACCACGCCCGCGGCGCCCGCCCCCGGCATGATCATGACCGCGAGCGCGGCGCCGAACTGGACCGAGATCCCGGCCGCGATCACCAGCGCGACGGGCCCTAGGCGGGACGGCCCGGCGGGGGCCGGGAGCGCCGGGGTCGCGGGGGCGGTGGCCGCCACGGGGGCGGCGGGGGGGGGTGCGGGGGAGGATGCGGGCATTAATCCAGACTAAGGGGTATGTAAGGGCCAGGTCGCCGCGTACCGCCTTACCGCGCCCACCCTCCCCCCGCCACCCGGACCCGGGACGTTCGTCTCATCGGGTGGACGCTTCTCCAAGGCGTGGACCAGGACCCGATACGCTCCGCTCGTGGCCGAGATCCAGATTCCCGCTGACATCAAGCCCGCCGACGGACGCTTCGGCGCGGGCCCCTCCAAGGTGCGGACCGAGGCGCTGGACGCCCTCGCCGCCACCGGTACCTCCCTGCTCGGAACCTCGCACCGCCAGGCCCCGGTCAAGAACCTGGTCGGCTCCGTCCGCCAGGGCGTCCGGGACCTGTTCTCGCTGCCCGAGGGCTACGAGGTGATCCTGGGCAACGGCGGCTCCACCGCCTTCTGGGACATCGCGACGGCCGGGCTCATCGAGCGCAAGTCCCAGCACCTCACCTTCGGCGAGTTCTCGTCCAAGTTCGCCAAGGCCGCGAAGCTCGCGCCGTGGCTGGACGAGCCGACCGTGATCTCCTCCGAGCCGGGCACGCACCCGGAGCCGGTGGCCGAGGCGGGCGTCGACGTGTACGCGTACACGCACAACGAGACCTCGACGGGCGTCGCCGCGCCGGTCAAGCGCGTCGCGGGCGCCGACGCCGGGTCCCTCGTCCTGGTGGACGCGACCTCGGGCGCCGGCGGCCTGCCGGTGGACATCACCGAGAGCGACGTCTACTACTTCGCCCCGCAGAAGTCCTTCGCCTCCGACGGCGGCCTGTGGCTGGCGGCGTTCTCACCGGCGGCCCTGGAGCGCGCGGCGCGCGTCCACGCGTCGGGCCGGCACATCCCGGAGTTCTTCTCGCTGCCGACGGCGATCGACAACTCGCTGAAGAACCAGACGTACAACACCCCCGCGCTCGCCACCCTCTTCCTGCTGGACCAGCAGCTGGAGTGGATGAACAGCCAGGGCGGTCTGGAGTTCACGACCGGCCGTACCGCGGCCAGCGCGCGCAACCTGTACGGCTGGGCGGAGGCGTCGAAGTACGCGACCCCGTTCGTCGCGGACGCCGGCAAGCGCTCCTCCGTCATCGGCACGATCGACTTCTCGGACGACATCGACGCGGCCGCCGTCGCCAAGGTGCTGCGCGCCAACGGCATCGTGGACACCGAGCCGTACCGCAAGCTCGGCCGCAACCAGCTGCGCATCGCGATGTTCCCGGCGATCGACCCGGCGGACGTGCAGGCGCTGACCGCGTGCATCGACTACGTGATCGACAAGCTCTGACCGCACCCCGCGTCCCGCTCGTACGGAGCCCCCGGTGACCTCGTGCCGCCGGGGGCTCCGTCGTTGCACAGCACCACGCCCACCCCGGGACCCCGGCCCCGTCCGCCACGTCGCGTCGTCGTGTTCGCCCACCTCACGGGCGAGGCGCAGCCGCACACGCGATACCTTCAGGGCGTCGGCATTCGGTGAATGCAGTACAGCTTGGAGGCAGCGGCGTGAGCGTGCGAGTGACGGCGGCCCAGGGTGGCGCGGACCCCTTCGGCACGGCCCGGCTGCGACGCGGGGTGCTCGACGCCTGGGGCGCGGGCCCGGCCCGCTTCCGTGAGGACGCGAACGCCGAGGAGGACCTGGCCCTCGGCGGCTACCGCGACCGGCTCGTCGTCGAGCTGGCGCAGAACGCGGCCGACGCCGCGGCCCGGGCCGAGGTGCCCGGCCGGCTGCGGCTGACCCTGCACTCCGGCGCGGGCGGCCGGCCCGGCGTGCTGGCCGTCGCCAACACCGGTGCCCCGCTGGACGCGACGGGCGTGGAGTCGCTGAGCACCCTGCGGGCCTCCGCGAAGCGGGAGCCCGCGGGGTCGACGGGCTCCTCGGACACCGTCGGCCGCTTCGGCGTCGGCTTCGCGGCCGTTCTCGCGGTCTCCGACGAACCCGCCGTGCTGGGCCGCCACGGCGGTGTCCGCTGGTCCCTGGCCGAGGCCCGCGAGCTGGCCCGGGACGCGGCGCAGGGCAGCCCCGGCCTCGGCGACGAACTGCGCCGCCGCGACGGGCACGTCCCGCTGCTGCGGCTGCCGTTGCCCGCCGAGGGCACCGCCCCCGAGGGCTACGACACGGTGGTCGTCCTCCCGCTGCGCGACGCCGCCGCCGAGGACCTGGTGCAGCGGCTGCTGGCCGGCATCGACGACGCACTGCTGCTCACCCTGCCCGGGCTGCGGGAGATCGTCGTGGAGACCCCCGCCGCCGGGCACCGCGTGCTCCACCGGCGTACCGAGGGCCCGTACACGGTCGTCCAGGACTCGGCCGGGGCGGCCGGGGCCACCGGAGGCACCGGGGCCGCCGACTGGGCCGAAGCCGACGGGGCCGGCACCGGGGAGACCCGGCGTTGGCGCACCGTCCGCCACAGCGGCCCCATCGAGCCCGCCCTCCTCGCGGACCGGCCGGTCGAGGAACGGCTGCGGCCCACCTGGACGGTGTCCTGGGCCGTGCCCGTCGACACCGACGGCGCCCCCGTACGCCCGGCCACCGCGCCCGTCGTGCACGCGCCGACCCCGACCGACGAACCGCTGGGCATCCCCGCCCTGCTCATCGCGACGCTGCCGCTGGACACCTCCCGCCGGCACCCCGCGCCGGGCCCGCTGACCGACTTCCTGGTGGAGCGGGCGGCCGACGCGTACGCCGAACTGCTCGGCGGCTGGGACCCGGTGAGCACCGGGCTCGTGGACCTCGTACCCGGGCCGCTCGGCAAGGGCGTGCTGGACGGGGCGCTGCGCGCGGCCGTGCTGCAGCGACTGCCGCGGACGGCGTTCCTCGCCCCGGCGGCGCCCGCCGAGCACGCCGAGGAGCGGTCCGCGCTGCGCCCCTTCGAGGCCGAGGTGGTGGAGGGCGCGGGCGCCGACACCGTAAGGGTCCTCGCCGAGGTCCTGCCGACGCTGCTGCCGGCCGGGCTGGAGCGCCGGCCCGAGCTGCGCACGCTCGGCGTGGGCCGGCTGCCGCTGGGCGACGCCATCGAGCGGATCGCGGGCATCGAGCGCACCCCGGACTGGTGGCACCGGCTGTACGACACCCTCGCCGGGGTGGATCCGGACCGGCTGTCGGGCCTGCCGGTGCCGCTGGCCGACGGGCGGACCACCATCGGCCCGCGGCACGTGCTGCTGCCCGGCTCGGACACCCCGAAGGACCTGGCCCGGATGGGCCTTAAGGTGGCCCACCCGGACGCGGCGCACCCGCTGCTGGAACGCCTGGGCGCCCTCCCGGCCACGCCCCGCGCGGTCCTGACGACCCCGCAGGTGCGGGCGGCGGTGGCCGCCTCCCTCGACGCCGGGGAGATCTGGGACGAGGACGCCCTCGACGCCGACGAGCTGGCCGAGGTGGTCCTGGGTCTGGTCCGGGACGCCGACCTGGCGCCGGGCGACGAGCCGTGGCTGGGCGCGCTGGCCCTCCCGGACGAGGACGGGGAACTGACGCCCGCGGGCGAGCTCCTGCTGCCCGGCTCCCCCCTGGCCTCGGTGATCCGCGAGGACGAACTCCCCTACGTGGACGGCGAGCTGGCCGAGCGGTGGGGTGCGCAGCCGCTGACCGCCTGCGGGGTGCTCGCCGCCTTCCAGCTGGTCCGCGCCACCGACGTGGTCCTCGACCCGGACGAACTGGAGCCCCGCGAGGGGGACTTCGCCGAGCCGGACGACGCGGGCCTGCTGGACGCGGTCGACGTGTGGTGCGAGGACGTACTGGACCAGCTCCCGGACACCCCGCTGCCGCCGGTGGCGACCGAGCTGGTGGCCGTGCGCGACCTCGACCTGGTCGACGACGACTGCTGGCCGCAGGCCCTGGCCATGCTGGCTCAGCCCCCGCTGCGCGACGCGCTGACCCAGCCCGTACGGGTCCTGCTGCCGGACGGCACCACGCAGTCGGTGCGCCCGTACACCGCGTGGTGGCTGCGCGACCACCCGGTGCTCGACGGGCGCCGCCCGGCGGGCCTGCGCGCGGCGGGCGGGGACCCGCTGCTGGCGGGCCTGTACACCCCCGCGGACGCGACGGGCTTCGAGGACGAGCAGGTCCTGCGGGCGCTGGGGGTCCGTACGTCCGTTGCGGCCCTGCTGGAGGAGCCCGGCGGCGCCGCCGAGCTCCTGGGCCGGCTCGCCGACCCGGACCGCGAGGTGTCGGACCGCCAGCTGCACGCCCTGTACGGGGCCCTGGCCGACCTGGACCCCGAGCAGGTCACGCTCCCGGACGAGCTGCGCGCGGTGGTGGACGGCGAGATCGTGGTGGTCGACGCGGCGGACGCCGTCATCGCGGACGCCCCCGACCTGCTGCCCCTGGCCGAGGGGCTCCCGCTGCTCCCGGTGGCCCCGGCCCGCGCGGCCGACCTGGCGGACCTCCTCCAGGTCCGGCGCCTGTCGGAGACGGTCCCGGCGGAGGTCACGACTCCGGGCGAGGAGCACGACGTCCCCGAGCCGGTCCGCATCCTCCTGGGCCCCTCGACCCCGGCGACCTATCTGGAGCACGAGGAGCTGGTCGCGGGCGGCGTGGAGCTGGACTGGCGCCGCACACCGGACGGCACCCTGCACGCCTCCACCCTGGAGGGCGTGGCGGCGGGCCTGGCCTGGTCGGCGGGCCAGTGGCCGCGCCGCTTCGAGGTCGCGGCCCTGCTGGAGGACCCCTCCCGCACGGCGGAACTGGCCCGCGACCGCTGGTTCGACTGAGGTCGCGGGCCCGGCCCGACCCCCGTCACCGCCCCGGGTGCGGGGCCGCCGTACCCGCACCCGGGCCGTGCGCTTCAATGACCTCTGCGCGACGCCGCACCGGGCGGCTCGCGGAAGGGGGATCATGAACATCAGAGGGAAGCACGGCCCGTTCAGACGTTGCGTCGTCGCACTGACCGGCGCCCTGGTCCTCGCAGCCGGTGCCACGACGGCGACGGCGACCTCGGCGGCCGCCGTCGGCATGCCGACGGCGCCGCGGCCCTGTTCGCCCGGTGACCGGGAGGACCCCGGCTCCTCGGCTGCCCTGCGGCCCGGCGAACAGCTCTCCGCCGGCCAGCGCTTGCAGTCGAACAACGCGGTCCTGGTGATGCAGCCCGACGGCAATCTGGTGCTGAGCCTGGTGTGGGCCGGGCGTCCGGGTCCCGTCGTCTGGTCCAGCGGAACCTGGGGCAACCCGGGGGCGCACGCGATCCTCCAGGAGGACGGCAACCTCGTGGTCTACCGCCCGGACGGACGCGCCGTGTGGTCCACCGGCACCTGGGGCGGCGGCCAGGCCTGCGCAGTGGTCGACGGCCACGGCGACTTCCAGGTGAACCGGGCCGCCCCCGATCACTACGGATACCTCTGGCACACCGAGACCGGGACGCTCCAGGGCTCCTTCAACGGCAACGAGAGCCTCTGGGAGGGCGGCTTCTCCCTCAAGGCCGGCCAGTGGCGCGCCTCCCTCACGACCTGGCTGCTGATGCAGTCCGACGGCAACCTCGTCCTGTACCGCAAGAGCGACAACGCCCCGCTGTGGGCGACGAACACGTACGGGCTCTACCGCGCCAACGGCTCGATGAGCAGCTGGACCGGCAGCCTGACCATCTACTACACGGGCAAGGACGGCGGCGGCCACGCCGCCTGGGACGCCGGGGTCTCCGGCAGCCAGGGCGCCTACCTGTCCGTGCAGAACGACGGGAACGTCGTCATCTACGACCGGTCGGGCACCCGGGCCCTGTGGGCCTCCGGTACGTGGGGCCGGGCGTAGGACCGGGCCTGACGGCGCTGCCCCGCCCCACCTCCGGGCCGGGCGGGGCGGTCCCGCGCGCTACGCCGGGAACCTGCGGTTGACCCAGCGGAAGGTGAACTCGATCAGGGCCGAGGCGGCCGCCGCGATGGCCGCGGCCGTCCACGGGAGCTGTGTGCCCACGAGCTTCAGCTGGAAGAAGTCCTGGAGCCACGGGACGACGAGGACGAGCAGGAACGCCCCGCCCATCGCGCCGACCAGGACCACCCGCCACCACGTGTAGGGGCGGGCGATGATGGCCAGGACCCACATCGAGGTGAGGAACAGCGTCAGCGTCGCCGCGCTGGTCTCGGCGTTCAGGGCGTCGGGGCCGGAGTAGTGGTGGCGGGCGAGCAGGTACGTCACGAAGGTGGCCACGGCCGCGATCCCGCCACCGGGGATGGCGTACCGCATCACCCGTTTCACGAAGTTCGGCTTCGCGCGCTCCTTGTTCGGGGCGAGGGCCAGGAAGAAGGCCGGGATGCCGATGGTGAGGGTGGACAGCAGCGTCAGGTGGCGCGGCAGGAAGGGGTACTCCACCTGCGAGCAGACCACGAGGACGGCCAGCAGCACCGAGTAGACCGTCTTCGTCAGGAAGAGCGTGGCGACCCGGGTGATGTTGCCGATGACCCGGCGGCCCTCGGCGACCACCGACGGAAGGGTCGCGAAGCTGTTGTCGAGGAGGACGATCTGGGCCACCGCGCGGGTCGCCTCCGAGCCCGATCCCATGCTGACGCCGATGTCCGCGTCCTTGAGCGCGAGCACGTCGTTGACGCCGTCGCCCGTCATGGCGACCGTGTGGCCGTTTGACTGGAGCGCGCCGACCATGTCGCGCTTCTGCTGCGGGGTGACCCGCCCGAAGACGGCGTTCTCGTCGAGGGCCTTGGCCATGTCGGCCCGTTCGGCCGGCAGCCTGCGCGCGTCGACGGTGTTCTCGGCGCCGGGCAGGCCGAGCTTGCCGGCGACCGCGCCGACGGAGACCGCGTTGTCGCCGGAGATGACCTTCGCGTGGACCTCCTGGTCCGCGAAGTAGCGCAGGGTGTCGGCGGCGTCGGGGCGCAGCCGCTGTTCCAGGACGATCAGGGCGGTGGGCCGGGCTCCGGTCGCGACGGCCGGGTCGTCGAGCTCGCGCGTGGCGCGGGCGAGCAGCAGCACGCGCAGGCCCTGTTCGTTGAGCTCGTTGATCTCGTCGAGGGCCGGGTCGCCGGCCGGGAGGAGGACGTCGGGGGCGCCGAGCAGCCAGGTGTTGTTCTCCCCGTCGCCCTCGCTGAAGCTGGCGCCGCTGTACTTGCGGGCGGAGGAGAAGGGCAGGGACTCGGTGCAGCGCCACTCCGCGCTGACGGGGTAGGCGTCGATGATGGCCTGGAGGCTGGCGTTGGGCCGCGGATCGGACTCGCCGAGCGCGCCGAGCACCTTCTTGACGTACGTGTCCTGCGCGCCGCCGAGCGGGCGGAGCTCGGTGACGTCCATGCCGCCCTCGGTGAGGGTGCCGGTCTTGTCGAGGCAGACGACGTCGACGCGGGCGAGGCCTTCGATGGCCGGCAGTTCCTGCACCAGGCACTGTTTGCGGCCGAGCCGGATGACACCGATCGCGAAGGCGACGGAGGTCAGCAGGACCAGGCCCTCGGGGATCATCGGGACGATGCCGCCGACGGTCCGGGCGATGGCGTCCTTGAGGTTGTCGTCCTTGACGACGAGCTGGCTGATGATCAGGCCGATCGAGGTCGGGATCATCATCCAGGTGACGTACTTGAGGATGGTGGAGATGCCGGAGCGCAGCTCGGAGTGGACGAGCGTGAAGCGGGTGGCCTCTTCGGCCAGCTGGGCGGCGTAGGCCTCGCGGCCGACCTTGGTGGCGGTGAACGCGCCGCCGCCGGCGACGACGAAGGACCCGGACATGACGGGGTCGCCGGGCTTCTTCAGGACGGGGTCGGCCTCGCCGGTGAGCAGGGACTCGTCGATCTCCAGGCCGTCGGCCTCGCCGACGGACCCGTCGACGACGACCTTGTCGCCGGGCCCGAGCTCGATGACGTCGTCGAGGACGATCTCGGAGGTGGAGATCTCGGCGGTCCGGCCGTCGCGGCGGACGCTGGGTTTGGCCTCGCCGATGACGGCGAGGCCGTCCAGGGTCTTCTTCGCCCGCATCTCCTGGATGATGCCGATGCCGGTGTTCGCGATGATCACGTAGCCGAAGAGGCTGTCCTGGAACGGCGCGACGATGAGCATGATCACCCAGAGCACGCCGATGATGGCGTTGAACCGGGTGAAGACGTTGGCGCGGACGATGTCGGCGGTGGAGCGGCTGCTGCGGACGGGCACGTCGTTGACGGCTCCGCGGGTGACGCGTTCGGCGACTTCGGCGGTGGTGAGGCCGGCGGGCCTGAAGCGCGGCGCGGGCGGCCGGACGGGGTGTACGGGGTCCAGCTCGGCGCCCGCGTCGATGGCGGTTCCGGTGCCGGCCGGCTCGGAGCCATTGGGGTCGGTCTGTGCCCGCTGCGTCATGCAATCGACGGTAAAGGGGGTTTTACCGCTTCACCCGCCGAGGAGTCCGAAGATCCGACTTCGGGATGAGGGGAATCGTCCTGCGGTCGCCCCGGGCGCGGCCCGCTCCGGCCCGGCGCGGGCTCCTGCTAGGCGTGCGGGGCCGCCGGACCGGGTCCGGGCGCCGCCCCCTGCGCGGCCAGCGCGTCGGCGTGGCGCTTGAGGGCGGCGTCGCGGCCCCGGACGTACCAGAGGCCGATGAGCCCGAGGACGCCACCGGCCGCGCAGCACCAGACCCACCACAGCAGGTCCCGGTCGGCGAACCAGCCGTAGAAGGGGAGCTGGACCAGGAACATGGCGAACCAGATGATCGTGCCGCCGGTCACGGTCGCGACGACCGGGCCCTCCAGGGGCTCGGGCGCCTCGTGCTTCGCAGTCCATTTCGCCATGCCCCCAAGTCTAGGTGCGCCGAAACGGGGTCTACGCGCGGAGATGGACGGGCTTTCGTTCATGTGTTCATACTGAAACGGTGTGGGCTTGGCCCATTTTCTTCGTATGAAACCCCCAATGCCCCGCAATGAGGACCTCAGAGGACCGTATGAGCACGTCGGCCCCCGCATCCGCGCCCGCCACCCTCCCGGACCCCGCCCCCGGGGGCGCGTCCGCCCTGGACCGCCATTTCAAGATCTCCGAGCGCGGCTCCACCGTCGCCCGTGAGGTCCGCGGCGGTTTCGCCACCTTCTTCGCGATGGCCTACATCATCGTGCTGAACCCGATCATCCTGGGCAGCGCGAAGGACATGTACGGGCACCAGCTCGACAGCGGCCAGCTCGTCACCGCCACCGTCCTGACGGCGGCGTTCACCACGCTCCTCATGGGCGTCATCGGCAACGTCCCGATCGCGCTCGCCGCCGGCCTCGGCGTGAACACCGTGGTCGCCCTCCAGCTGGCCCCGCGCATGAGCTGGCCCGACGCCATGGGCATGGTCGTCCTGGCCGGTTTCGTCGTGATGCTGCTGGTGGCGACCGGCCTGCGCGAGCGGGTCATGAACGCCGTCCCGCTCGGCCTGCGCAAGGGCATCGCGATCGGCATCGGCCTGTTCATCATGCTGATCGGCCTCGTCGACTCGGGTTTCGTCACCCGCATCCCCGACGCCGCGCACACCACCGTGCCGCTCCAGCTCGGCACCGGGGGCCACCTGCACGGCTGGCCGGTCCTGATCTTCATCGTCGGCGTCCTGCTGACCCTCGCCCTGCTGATCCGCAAGACGCCCGGCGCGATCCTGATCTCCATCGTGGTCATGACCGTCATCGCCGTGGCCGTCCAGCTGATCGCCGGCCTGCCCGACTCCGGCTGGGGCCTGACCGTGCCCGAGTGGCCGGGCAACCCGGTGGCCGCGCCCGACTTCGGGCTCGTCGGCCAGGTCAGCCTGTTCGGCGGGTTCGGCAAGGTCGGCCTGCTGACCGGCGTCCTCTTCGTCTTCACCGTGCTGCTGTCCTGCTTCTTCGACGCGATGGGCACGATCCTCGGCGTCGGCGACGAGGCCAAGCTGATCGACGAGGACGGCAACTTCCCCGGCATCAACAAGGTGCTGCTCATCGACGGCCTGGCCGTCGCCTCCGGCGGCGCCACCTCGTCCTCGGCCACCACCTGCTTCGTGGAGTCCACGGCCGGCGTCGGCGAAGGCGCCCGCACCGGTCTGGCGAACGTCGTCACCGGCGGCCTCTTCACCGTGGCGCTGTTCCTGACCCCGCTCGCCACCATGGTCCCGTCGCAGGCGGCCACCCCCGCGCTCGTGGCGGTCGGCTTCCTGATCCTGGCGGGCTCGGTCAAGGACATCGACTGGAGCGACTTCACCATCGCCGTCCCGGCCTTCCTGGCCATGGTGATGATGCCCTTCACGTACTCGATCACCAACGGCATCGGCTTCGGCTTCATCAGCTTCTGCGTACTGCGCCTGGCGACCGGCCGGGGCCGCGAGGTACCCGCGGCTCTGTACGTCGTGTCGGCGGTGTTCGTCTTCTACTACGCGATGCCGGCCCTCGGCCTCACGTAAGACCGTAGAACTTCTCCGTCTCGTCGACGGCCGCCTTGAAGCGCTCGTCGAAGTCATCGCGAATGAGCGTCCGGACGACATAGTCCTGGACGCTCATTCCGCGTTTCGCGGCATGAGTCCGGAGGCGGTCGAGCAGCTCCCCGTCTATGCGCATGCTCAGCACGTGTGTCCCCATGCCGAAAGGGTCGTGGCACAGGCCGCCGACGCGTGTCACTTTCCGCCGCCGACTCACCCGTACGAGTGACACGGTTAAATGGCGTTCTTTAGCGAGAGTAATGAGGTAGTCTAAAGAGATGCTCGACCTTACCCATGGCGACGACGCTGCCGCCGTGAACGACCTCCGCTCCGCCGTCATGCGGCTGGGCCGGCGCCTGAAGCACCAGCGCGTCGACGAATCGCTGAGCCCGACCGAGATGTCGGTCCTCGGCACCCTCGCCCGCTGCGGCCAGGCCACCCCCGGTGAGCTGGCCCGTCGCGAGCACGTCCAGCCTCCGTCGATGACCCGCATCGTGGCGCTGCTGGAGGCCAAGGGTCTGGTCAGGCTGCAGCCGCACCCGGACGACCGCCGCCAGAAGGTGGTCACCCAGACCGAGGAAGCCGAAGCGATGCTCGAAGAGAGCCGTCGCAAGCGCAACGCCTTCCTGGCCGGGCTCGCTGCCGAGCTGACCGAGGACGAATGGGCCAAGCTGCGCGAGGCCGCGCCCGTCCTGGAGAAGCTCGCGCACTTGTAGGAGACGACGCCAGGAGGCGAACGCTTTTGAGTACGGGAAACGGAGCAGACTCCGCACCCGGCCATACACCCACCACTAGCACCGGGCGCCCGACGCGCCCCACACGCTCCACGGGCAAGAACAACTCGATGTTCAGCTCGCTGAAGATCCGGAACTACCGGCTCTTCTTCATGGGACAGGCGGTGTCCAACACCGGCACCTGGATGCAGCGCATCGCCCAGGACTGGCTGGTCCTGTCCCTCACCGGCTCGGCCTCCGCCGTCGGGATCACGATCGCGCTGCAGTTCCTGCCGATGATGGTGTTCGGCCTCTACGGAGGCGTCCTCGCGGACCGGCTGCCCAAGCGGCCGCTGCTGCTCGTCACGCAGACCCTGATGGGCCTGACCGGCGTCGCCTTGGCGGCGCTCACCCTGGCCGGACACGTCCAGGTCTGGCACGTGTACGCCGCGGCCTTCCTGCTGGGCCTCGTCACCGTCGTGGACAACCCCGCCCGGCAGACGTTCGTCTCCGAGATGGTCGGCAAGGGCCAGCTCGCCAACGCCGTCAGCCTGAACTCGGCGAACTTCCAGTCCGCGCGGCTGGTCGGTCCGGCGGTCGCCGGTGTGCTGATCACCGCCGTCGGCTCCGGCTGGGCCTTCCTGCTGAACGGGCTGTCCTTCGCCGCGCCCGTCGCCGGCCTGCTGCTGATGCGGACCCGCGAACTGCGGCCTGTCGAGACGCAGCCGCGCGCCAAGGGCCAGCTGCGCGAGGGGCTGCGCTATGTCGCCGGCCGACCGGAGCTGATCTGGCCCATCGTGCTGGTCGGCTTCATCGGCACCTTCGGGTTCAACTTCCCGATCTGGCTGTCGGCGTTCGTCAGCGACGTCTTCCACGGCGACGCGGGCACCTACGGGCTCTTCAACACGCTGATCGCCGCGGGCTCCCTGGCGGGTGCGCTCCTCGCCGCCCGCCGCGGGCACTCACGGCTGCGGCTGCTGGTCGCGGCGGCGCTCCTGTTCTCCGCCCTGGAGGTCGTGACGGCCTTCGCGCCCGGGTTCTGGCTGTTCGCGGCGCTGCTCGTGCCGATCGGGATGTTCGGGCTGACGGTCAACGTCACGGCCAACGCGAGCGTCCAGATGGCCACCGACCCCGAGATGCGGGGACGGGTGATGGCCCTCTACATGATGGTGTTCACCGGCGGCACCCCGATCGGCGCACCGGTCGTCGGATGGGTGACGGACACCTACGGAGCCCGGATCGGCATGGCCGCGGGCGGCCTCGTCTCGCTGGCGGCCGCCGCGGCGATCGCGCTGATCCTGTCCCGGGTGGGCAACCTCCGCCTGAGCGTGAGCCGCAACGGCATCACGTTCGTGCCGTCCCCGCGCAGCCGGGAACTGGTCACGGCAGCCTAGTGACCTGAGTCAGAGATTCGGTGGCAGTAGGCAGCGACTTTGTCGAGGATCTCGTCGGCGGTCTTGGTCCAGACGAAGGGGCGGGGTTGGTCGTTCCAGTCGGCGAGCCATGCTCGGATGTCGCGTTCGAGGGCCTGGACGGAGCGGTGGACTCCGCGCTTGAGCTTCTTCTGTGTGAGCTCGGCGAACCACCGCTCGACCAGGTTGAGCCAGGACGCACTGGTGGGTGTGAAGTGCAGGTGAAAGCGCGGGTGGGCCAGCAGCCACTTCTTGATGTCCGGTGTCTTGTGGGTGGCGTAGTTGTCGAGGATCAGATGCACCTGCAGGCCGGCAGGGACCTCCTTGTCGAGCTTGGTGAGGAACTTCTTGAACTCGATGGCCCGGTGACGGCGGTGAAGGGAGCCGATGACCTTGCCGGTCGCCACTTCCAGGGCGGCGAAGAGGGTGGTGGTGCCGGCGCGGACGTAGTCGTGGCTGCGGCGTTCGGGGACGCCGGGCATCATCGGCAGGACCGGCTGGGACCGGTCCAGAGCCTGGATTTGCGACTTCTCGTCCACACAGAGGACCAGAGCCTTCTCCGGCGGGTCGAGGTAGAGGCCGACGACATCGCGGACCTTGTCGATGAACAAGGGGTCCGTGGACAGCTTGAAGGTCTGCGAGCGGTGCGGGGCCAGGGCGAACGCCCGCCAGATCCTCGAGACCGTCGACTGCGACATGCCCGTGGCAGCAGCCATCGACCGTGTCGACCAGTGCGTCGCGTTCTTCGGCCTCTCCTCGAGTGTCCTGACGATCACCCGCTCCACATCCGCGTCGGTGATCTTCCGCGGAACACCCGGCCTGGGCTCGTCACACAGGCCGTCCAGCCCGTTCTCCAGGAAGCGCCGCCGCCAGGTGCGGACCGTGTCCGGAGCGATCCGCAGCCGCCGGGACACCTCCATGATGGAGTGACCGTCCGCGCACTCCAGCACGATCCGCGACCGCTGGGCCAGCGCCTGCGCGGTCGTGCGACGACGCACCCACCCCTCCAGCACAGCCCGCTGGGCATCAGTCAGTGACAACGGCGGAATCTTCGGTCCGGGACGACTCATACCGAACTAACGTCAAACCTCCGACTCAGGTCACTAG
>LJCW01000174.1 GCA_001298555.1 Actinobacteria bacterium OV450 | reverse complement strand
CCAGGATGCCCCACCTGCCGCCAGCACCAGCAAGATCAACAATTCACGCAGATCCGGATCTTCACCACCGTCAGGTGACGTCATTTCTGGTGAACATCCGCAGCACCCAAGATCGCTAACTGCTGCCCAAACCGCTGACCAATCGCTGCTACTTCACATGAACGAAGCCAACCGCACCAGTGAGGTGACCCGGCCCAGCAGCTCCTGGCGGACCTGGGCAGGGAGGTATCCGCCCGCGAGAGGTTCCACCCTCCATACCGCCCACACCGCCCCGGACGGCGCCCACACAAGGTGGCCGGCAACGTGCCGGAAAGGCGTCCGCATCATGGCGCCGCCCTCCCCGCCCCGGCGAGGAGCCGGTCAAGGCCGGAGCCGGCTGCCCGCACACCCGCCACCACAACCTCCTGGCCCGCGCCGGCAGGCACGGACGCGAGGACGGGGGCCGGCACCGGGGCGGGCTCGATGACGAACCGACCACCCCAGGGGGACGGGCGCCGGTCACGGGCCACCCGGCCACCGATCCGTCCCGCCGGATGCCGCGTCATCACGGCCACAGCGCCCAGCAGCGCCGTGAACGGGTTCTGCCCGGCGATCTGCGCACCGCGCACCGCCCACACCGACGCCAGCCACACCACGACCGGCACCGGCCCCGCCCACGACCACCAGGCAAACGTCTCGATCAGCAGCAGCGCGCCGCCCCCGAGGACGACCAGCTGCACGGGTGTGTACGGGCCGAAGGGCATGACCCAGTCGCCCAGCTTGCCCAGCACCCACGGGTGGCGCCGCGCACCGGTGTACGAGCGGACGATCCCCTGCCCGTTCACAGTACGGCCCTGTCGCCGGACCGGGGCGGGTCGATGACGACGACCACGGCGCCGGAGCTGCTGGCCGGGTGGTTGACCTCATCCGACACCATGTCCGACAGGGTGTTGCGGGCCTTGTAGATGCCGAGGGCGAGGACCATCGCCAGGAGTGCACCGATGGCGGCCTTCATCGACATCTGGCGGCCGATCGTGACGAGCACGAGCACGATCAGCATGGCTACCAGCCCGGCACCGCCCCAGTCGGTCACGGTCTTGATGAGCGAGTCACCCAGTTCATCGAGCTTTCCGGCAAGCGTCAGCGACTTCACTGCATACCCCCGTGGGCAGAAGCCAGCGGAGTCGAAGACGCGGTGCCGGCGTCCAGGGAGCTGACTTCCCAGCGCCCGGCTCGCGTGGTCATCTCAAGCCGGTAGACCAGCGGCCACCGGCTTCCCCACCGGTCCTCGCCGGACACTCGGACACGCACCCGCGCACGAGCCCCGTCGCCGGGGACCGCCTTGGCGGCTGCCTGGTCGGTGTCGGCGGTGACCTCCTCGACATCCACCCGCGCATACGACGCAGCAGCTGGGGCCGACAGCCGCACACCCGGGGAGAGGTAACGCTCCAGGGCGGTGGCCTGTCCGCCGTCGAGGTAGGCCCGCAGAAACTCGCCCAGCGTCGTGCCCAGCGCGTCGCCAGCGGAGACGGGGCGCGTGTAAGGGGAGGCGGGAGCCGGAGCCGTGCCGGGCGCGGCGACTTCAGCCGGGGATCCGCTGATGGCGACCGGGCCACCGTTCTGCCCGCCCGTCCCTGACACCGCGAAGTACCGCGCCACCGCGTCGGTGTCCGACGCGCGCTCGGGCGCCTGGCCGGTGGATGGTGAGGCGGTGCGGGCGATGTCACCGAGGGCTGCCACCACGACCGTCCACCCGCCCGGCGTAGACATGGTCCGCACCGGCACGACACGCACCGAACCGGGTGCTGCCGACTCAGTGCGGGCCCGCCTGGGCAGGTCCGCGGCGGGGGCCAAGGCGTGCACCGCGGCGGCCGCGGGGCTGTCGGGTGCGGCGGCGTCGGCGCGCAGCCACAGGTCCACGAACACCGCTGCCGTACCGGCCGCATCGGCCACCGGATGTGGCGCGCTGGTGGCCTGGGTGACGGGTGCGGCCTGGGCGGCGGTGCCGCGGGGAACAACAAAGGCGGCGGCCAGGGCGAGAGGGCCGGCAGCCAGTGCCGCCCACACCCCGATCCGGGCCAGACGCGGGCCGCGCGAGACGGCGAGGCGGACCGGGACAGTCTCGGGACGCGAGCGGCGCAGCGGCTGCGGAGCCGCCGGGCGGGAGGCCGGTTGAACGCGGCGGCGGGGGACAGGGTGCATCGGTGTGCCTTCCGTGGGGTGCTGGTTGTGCTTGCACTCCACGAAACGACGACGTCCTCACCGCCCGGCTCACCGTCACCAGCCCTGCGCCGTCACGGGACGGCAACGCTTCGAGCGGTGAGCTCACCGGTGACTCACCACAGTCACGGCAAACCTCCCCACCGCAGGTCACAGCTCTGAACGCGGGAATCTCACCGGCTCTTTCGGCTGGGCCGGAGGGAGTTCACCGCCACACTCACCGGTCGGCTCGCCGATGTCTTCGGGGCCGACTGCGGCGAAGGCGTGGTGCTCGGGGGCGTTCGACTGCCTGTCCCATGGCGTCGCTGGCAAGCACCTCGAAGGCAGCGAAGGACCAGCCCCGAGGAGAGGCAGGCCTGCCGAACGCTTCCAAGCCGCCTTCCCCAAGTACCTACACCGCTACCGAAACCGTGGGTACCGTCCAAGGTGTCGACCCGAGAAGGGAGTTCCAGATGCTTGAGGAGCAAGAGGCCATCGGGCAGCGGATCCGCCGGCAGCGCTTGAGCGTGGGCCAGACGCAGGCAGATCTGGCGGCCGCGGTCGGCAAGACCCAGGCCTGGGTTTCCCGGGTCGAGAAAGGGCAAATCGAGCTCGACCGAGCCACCTTGATCAACGCCCTGGCAGCCGCGCTGCACTGCCACCCGAACACGCTCATACAGCGCCCGTACAGCAGTGCACCGGGGACCGAGCCTAACGTGGGCTGGCACGCGGCCGCCGCGTCCATCATGCGGGAGCTGCGCCGCTACGACCTTGCCCCGGTCTTCGACGGAGCCCCGCGTCCCTCAGCCACCCTGTGGCAGGAGATGCGCCGCCTGCATCGTCTGCGCGATGCAGCCGCGAACTCCGCGATCCTGCGAGAGGTCCCCGACCTGCTACGCGAGTCCCGAGCGCTGGCAGAGATCACCGTCGGCCGGGAGCGCGAGGAAGCGTTCGCGGTGTACGCGGTCGCCTGCAAGTTCACTCACACCGCCGCGCACGCCCTTGGCCAGCCCGAGTTGGTGGCCTTGGCCTGCGAGCGGACCGTATGGGCCGCGCAACGCTCCGGGGACCCGCTCCTGCCAGCCGTGGCCGACTGGATGCGGGTGTGGGACATGTGGGCCACCGCCGACTACGGCGACGCCCTTGCTCTGGCAGACAAGGCACTGGCAGGCGTCCAGGAGCTCTACGACGGCGGTGACCCGCTAGCCCTGCGGGTATGGGGTTCGCTGCAGCTGCGGTCGGCGGTGTCCGCCGCACGGGACGGGAACGCCAGGGAGACCAGGGCACGAATGCGGCACGCCGTCGAAGCCGCCGACCGGGTCGATGCCCACGTGGGTCCCATCCCCTTTGACCGGCACTCGCTCACGTTTTCCATGGGCAACGTGCAGATCCACGAGATCAACGTGGCATTGGAGATGTCCAACCAGCGCGAGGCCCTGCGCCTGAACCGCGACGCCGATCCGGGCCACATCGCCGCTCTGCCGAAGTCCAGGCAGGGCCACCACCACATGGACCTCGCCCGCGCGTGGCTGTGGGACGGCAACCGTTCCAAGGCACTGACGGAACTGGAGACGGCGGAAGCCCTGGCCCCCCAACTGGTGCGCAACCACCCCATCGCCCGTGCCACCCTCCGGCAGCTCGTATACGCAGAGCGGCAGCTGACTCGGCAGAAGCTGCGGGGCATGTCGGAGCGATTTTCGCTGGATGACCTGTAGATATACGTCGGATTCATATCGGCCCGTTTACGGGCTCTTACGTTCTGCTCATGCCTGAGCGACCGACCATCGACCAGGCCGCACCTCGCCGCTCCTTACATGCGGCGGGCGACTGGCGGCCCCAGCGCGGCGACCTCGCCACCGACACCATCCTCGGCCGCACCGGCGTGGTGGTGTCCCTCCCCGAGGACACCGGCACCCGTGTCTACCACCTGAGGCCCGAAGGCGGCGGCCCTGACTGGACCGCCCACCGTGCCAGTCTCACCCCCACCCCCGAAAGCCTTGGCAGGGAGGTGACCGGGTGAGCCGCGTGCATGACACCGGACACCCCCCGCTCCCGCCCCCGCCGGCCGGGCCCAGTGAGGAACTTCAGGCCCGCGCCCGGGAAGGCATGGCTCGCTTCCTGGCCAGCGTGCCGACGCACGACGACATCCGGCCCGATGCGGCCGACAGGCCACAGCAGGGGCGGTGACCATAATGGCTGCAGCGCGTCGCACCGCGCCGTACCGGGTCGGCGATCTGGTCACCGGCACCTCGTATGTGGCCCCGCAGAACCGCGGGCGCGAGACGCCGGAGCCGATCACCGGGCGCGTGGTTCAGGTGGGATCCGGGTGGGACGGAATCGATGCCGACCAGGCATATGTATGGGTACGGCTTGCCTCCGGCCGCGAGCGACAAGCCCTGATAGGGGACATCCAGAAAGTGACCTTGTGAGCAGGCGCCGGGGCAAGCCCCGGCTGCAGTGCGCCCGATCCAAACGACGCCAGCCGCCGGACACGCCCCGTCACTACCGATGACGCCATCGGCCGCGTACTGTCGCAGGTTCTTGAAGACTGACCCCCGGGAGACTTCCGAAAGTTGACCCCCCTTGTCGATCATGGAGGGTGCTAAAGGTGGAGGACTGGGCCGAGATACGCCGTCTGCATCGAGCAGAA